>CAYXBJ010000077.1:0-26473 GCA_964463175.1 uncultured bacterium | reverse complement strand
CTGATCGGCGCGGCGGGCGGTGTCACCGCGCCCGCGACGGCCGGGGCACGCGAGCGCGTGGCCCCGCCCCTTGTGGATGGCGTGAGTCCTCGACTATCCTGAGCGCGCCCGGACGAGAGGATCCCTGCTGCGCCACGCGCGGGGCCTCGCGTGACGGGCCACGGACGCCCACGTGATATCAGAACCGCCCCCGGCACGGCTCGCCCACATCGGCGGGTCAGGCACCTGGGCGTTCCCTTACCCCGACGGTGCGCTGGACGGGCACCCGTATCTGTCGGTCGACGTGGCGCAGCCGGACATCCAGGTCGCGACTCCGTACGGTCCGTCGCCATCGTTCCGTCTCTGCCGGCTGACCGATCGCCGCACCGCCCGGTCGACGGACTATCTCTACGTCTGGATGCACGGGATCGACCCCGAGAGCCGATCGGACGCGCCCGGCATGAGCGTCCGCGCCAGCGAGCGCGTCTTCGACGTCCTGAAGCGCGCCGGCGTCCGCCGCGTGATCATCGACAACAGTACCGGCGGCGTCGCCGAGGATCTCCGACCGTGGGATCTTGCGGTGGTGGGCGACGTCCTCGATCTCTCCGGCGTGGTCCCGCGCCCGGTCACCCCCGGGCTCATACGGTTCCGCGACCCGCTGTGCCCCCGGCTCAGCCGCAGGCTGGAGGATGCCGCGAAGCATGGCCGGCCGCGCCTGGCGGCGCTGGCCGGACCGGGCGCGGATCCCAAGGTCAGGCCGGGTGCCCTCTACGTGCACACGCCGGGGCCGTGGTTCGAGACGCCGACCGAGGATCGCCTCTACCGCCGTCTCGGCCTCGATCTCGTCGGCAAGACCGCGGGCCCCGAGTTCCGCCTCGCCCGCATGTACGGCATGTGCCTCGGCATCCTCTCGATCGTGGTGAACCCCGCGGAGGGACTCGGCGAGTTCGAGCACGCCGACCTCGGGTCGATCTACCGTCGCTGCGGACCGGCCATGGCGCGGATGGTGATCGAGGCGCTGGCCGAGGCCGCCGCCGAGCCCGACGCGGCCGGCGGGTGTCACTGCGGCGACGACCGGAGCGGTTCGTTCTTCCGCGAATTCTCCCCTCACGCCCGCTATGGAGGAGACCGCCGTCATGGCTAGCCGCCGCGCCCTGCTGCCGCTCGCGCTCGCCATCGCCATCGCCTGGGCCGCGCCAGCGCCGGCCGCCGCCCAGACCGAGGTCAGGACCCAGCTCGGATGGCTGCGCAACGGGGAGTTCGCCCCGGTGATGGTCGCCGAGGCCAAGGGCTTCTTCACCGAGGAGGGCATCCGGCACCGCATCATGGACGGTGGACCCGGCAAGAACCCGGTGCCCATCGTGGGAGCCGGCCAGGCGACCTTCGGGATCACCGCCGGCGGCAACAACGTGTTCCAGGCCCGGCTCGCCAAGGATCCGGTCGACGTCGTCGCGGTGGGGACCCTCCTCCAGCGTGGGCCCTACAGCTACATCACGCTCGCCAATCCCAACGATGCGGAGCCGAAGCCGAAGGATCTCGAGGGCAAAGTCGTCGGGATGCAGTCCGACGGGGAGATCTTCCTGAAGGCGTTCGCCAAGAAGCACGGGGTGGACCTGTCCAAGGTGAAGGTCGAGGTCGTCCAGGCGAACGCCGAGCCGCTCCTCGTCGGCCGGGTCGACTTCTTCACGGGATGGGTGACGAACCAGCCCTACCTGATCGAGCAGGAGATCGCCAAGCCCGACGCCATGCCGCGCCTCAAGGGCAAGACGTGGAAGGCCATGCGGTACGCGGACTGGGGGATCCGGAGTTACTCCGATGTCGTCTTCGCGACCGGCAAGACGGTCCGCGAGAACCCCGACCTCGTCAAGCGCTACATGCGTGCGGTCGCCCGCGGCCTGCAGTACATCCTCGACAACCCCGAGGAAACGGTGCAGATGGTGGCGGCGTTCCCGGAGCAGGTCGAGAAGGCCGACAAGCTCGCCTGGCGCTGGAAGATGCAGAACCCCCTGTTCACGAGCGAGGACACCAAGAAGAACGGCCTCCTCTGGATGAACCCGACGGTCTGGGACGAGATGATGGCCTTCTACAAGGAATACGACCAGATCCCGCGCGTCGTACCCGCCGACGAGATGATGACGAACGCGTTCAACCCCGGCGTCAAGCACTGACCCGGGGGCGAGCCGCGAAGACGTCTGCCCGGGCGTCCTGGCGCGCAGTCCGACACCGTGGTCCGTCGGGCGGCGCCTGATCCCGTGCTGCCGATTTCCGTCCGGGGTGTCTCCCGCCGATTCGGCGACACGCTCGCCCTGGACCGGATGGACCTCGAGGTCGGCGCCGGGGAGTTCGTGGCGCTGGTCGGCCCGTCCGGCTGCGGCAAGACAACCCTCCTCCGCATCGTCGCCGATCTCGAGTCCCCGTCGAGCGGAGAGGTCCGGATCGGCCCCCAGCCGGCGAGCGCCGCCCGCAGCCAGCGCCTGCTGGGACTCGTGTCGCAGCGTCCCGCCGTCCTGCCCTGGAAGCGCGCGATCGACGACGTGCTCTTCACCCAGCGCATCGCGCGCCGCGCGGGCTTCCCGGCCGGCGAGCTCCTGCGGGAGTTCGGGCTCGCCGGGCACGAGGACAAGCGGCCGCATCACCTCTCGGGCGGCATGCTCCAGCGGGTCAACATCGCAAGCGCGCTCGCTCACGATCCGCCGGTGCTCCTGATGGACGAGCCCTTCTCGGCCCTCGACGAAATGAAGCGGGAGGAGCTCGGCGAGTGGCTCGGCGAAGAGCTCTCGCGGCGGCCGAAGACGGTGCTGTTCGTCACCCACCACATCGACGAGGCGGTCGTGCTGGCGGACCGGGTGCTGGTCTTCTCCGCCGCGCCGGGGCGGGTCCTCGAGCTGGTCCGGGTCCCGGCGGCGCGGCCCCGCCGCCCCGAGTTCCGGCAGCTTCCAGAATTCGTGGAGACCACCGCTCACATCCGGCGCCTGCTCTTTCGCCCGGCCGGGGTCACCGCTCCGGTATCCTGATGGCGCGCACGGTCGTTCGAACGCTGCTCCAGATCCTCATGCCGATCGTCTCGATCCTGGCGCTCTGGTATCTCGCGATTTTCACGACCGGCCTCCCCGCCTTCGTGATCCCGCGTCCCGAGCGCGTCTTCCAGGCCCTGGTGGCCGACCGCGCGCTCATCACGCACCACCTGATCGAGACCCTCAAGGCGGCGACGGTCGGGTACGTCCTCGCCAACGTCGTAGGGATCGGGCTCGCGGCCCTGCTGGTCGCGCTCCCCGTGTCGCGCCAGCTGGTCATGCCGGCGGCGATCACGCTCCGGAACGTCCCCTACGTCGCCCTGGTGACAGTCCTGTCGCTCGCGCTCGGCGACACGCTCGGCTCGAAGGTGGCGATCGTCGTGCTGGCGGGCTTCTTCCCGGTCATGGTCAACACGTACCGCGGCTTTCTCGCCGCGGACCCCGTCGTGCTCGACCGGATGCGCGTCCTGAGCGCGAGCGCCCTGGAGATCTTCCTCCACGTTCGCCTGCCCTACGCGCTGCCCTACATCGTCTCGGCGCAGGAGATCACCGGAAGCGGCAGCATCATCGTGGCGATCGCCGCCGAGTGGATGATCTCGGGCTCGGGGCTCGGCTACGTCATCAACCGGGCCATGCAGCAGTACCGCGGCGACCAGGTGTACGCGGTGGCCCTCCTGGCAGCCCTCCTCTCGTTCCTCGTGTACTCCGCGGTCCACGTCATCGGGCGGCGCCTCGACTGGCAGGGAGCCGCGCGGGACCGCGCATGAGCGCCAATGAATCGCCGTCCAACGACGCGCCGTCCGGCGGGCGCTCCTTCGCCGGGCGCGGCGCGGAGCCGACCGTGTCCCGGGACCTGACGCACGACCTCGCGCGCGCGTGGGGGATGGTCGCGGTGGTGGCAACCGGTCTGGTCGCCATCTGCGCCATCCTGGCGGCCAACGGCATCCTGCCCGGGGAGACGGCGGTGCGCGACGCGGTCCTTAGCGTGTCGTCCGTCCGGATGCGGGCGCTTTCCCGCACGATCCGCCCGCTGGGCACGTGGTGGGGCATCGCGCCGGGGGTGCTGCTGCTCCTCGCGGTGTCCCGTCACGCGCGCCGCCGATGGTGGCTCTGGAGCCTCGCTCTGATCCTCGCGCCGCTGGCCGGCGAGGCGCTGCAAGAGTTCGTCGGCCGGCTCCGCCCCACCGGGCCGGCCTTTGGCTTCCCCAGCGGGCACGCCACCGCGACCGCGGCGTTCGCGATCGCGGTCATCTACCTCCTCGGACGATCTCCCATCCCGCGCCCGCTCCGGGCGGTCATCACGGTCACGGCCGTGACGCTGACCTTCCTCATCGGCATCTCCCGCATCGTCCTCGACGCCCACTGGCCCCTCGACGTGGTCGCCGGATTCGCGCTGGGCGCCGCGGGCGCCGCGGCGGCCGCGTGGTGGGACGCGTCGCATCCGCCGGCCGTTCCCGAATAGCCGCCGGCCGCCTTCCGACACCACGCGCCTTGACGAGCGCCCGCGCCGGGTGCTTCAATGCGCGCGCTTGCATGATCATCGTGGATGCCGCCCTTCGAGCGCGCGCGGCGGCCGGAAACCCAATCCGCGTCGCGATCGTCGGGGCCGGCTTCATGGGGCGAGCCGTCGCCCGTCAGATCGTGAGCGCGGTGCCCGGCATGAGACTCTGCGCGATCGCGAGCCGCTGCGCCGAGGACGCCCTGCGCGCTTACCGGGAAGCCGGAGTGGATTCTGTCCGATCGGTCTCGCGGCCGGCTGACCTCGAGGACGCCATCCAGCGGGGCATTCCGGTCGTCACCGAGGAGGCGCTCGCGCTCTGCCGGGCCGACGGGATCGAGGCGCTCCTCGACGCGACCGGCGCGGTCGAGCTCGGCGCGCACATCGCGATGGAGGCGATCCGGCACCGGAAGCCCCTGGTGCTCATGAACGCCGAGGTCGAAGGCACCCTCGGGCCCATCCTCAAGGTGCGCGCGGACAAGGCCGGATGCATCGTCAGCGGATGTGACGGCGACCAGCCCGGGGCCCAGCTGAACCTCCACCGCTTCGTCAAGGGCATCGGTCTCGTCCCGCTGGTCTGCGGCAACATCAAGGGCCTGCAGGACCCCTACCGGACGCCGACGACCCAGGAAGAGTTCGCGCGGAAGTGGGGCCAGAATCCTCGGATGGTGACCAGCTTCGCCGACGGGACCAAGGTGTCGTTCGAGCAGGCCGTCGTCGCCAACGCCACCGGCATGTGCGTGGAGCAGCGCGGCATGCGGGGCGGCGACTTCGACGGCCACGTCGACGATCTCTGCCGCGCCGGCCGGTACGACCCGGACCGTCTCCGCAAGCTGGGTGGTGTGGTCGACTACGTGGTCAAGGCCCGGCCGGGCCCCGGCGTCTTCGTGCTCGCCACCCACGACGACCCCCGGCAACGGCACTACCTGTCGCTCTACAAGCTGGGCGAGGGTCCTCTCTACGCCTTCTACACGCCCTATCATCTCTGCCACCTGGAAGCGCCGACCTCGATCGCCCGGGCCGTGCTCTTCAACGACACCGTGACCGCCGCGGAGTTCGGGGCGAAGGTCGACGTGGTGGCCACCGCGAAGACTGACCTCCGGGCCGGCCAGCAGCTCGACGGCATCGGCGGGTACATGACCTACGGTCAATGCGAGAATGCCGACGTGGCCGTCGGTGCGCGGCTCCTGGCGATGGGCCTGGCCGAGGGCTGCTGGCTCCGCCGCGACGTCCCGCGCGACGCGGTCCTGACCTACCGGGACGTCGAGGTGCCGGCGGGGCGTCTCTGTGACGAACTCCGCGCCGAGCAGGACCGGCACTTCTTCGGGTAAGTGGGACTCGGAGGGGAGCGGGCGCGGTGATGCAATCGGGAACGGCGGTGCCCGCAGCGCCGGTGCGCCTCGACCCGGCCCCGCCGGGCGCGCACCGAATCGTCGGTCAGGCCCGGGATGTCAGCGCGGACGGGGGCGGGCATCCCGCCGGGTCGGTCTCGGTCATCCTGTGCGTCTACCACGCCGACCAACTGGGACCGCTCCGCGAGGCCGTGTCGAGCGTCCTCGCGCAGACTCACCGGGACGTCGTCCTCCGAATCCTCGCCGATGGCCCGGTGGCGGCCGACGTCCGCGCATACCTCGAGGGGCCGAACGACGGGCGGGTGCAGGTTCGCTTCTCGAGAACGAGCCAGGGACTCGCCGCGAGTCTGAACGGGCTCATCGACGACTCGCTTCACGAGGGTGCCCGCTTCATCGCGCGCATGAACGCCGCTGACACGTCCCATCCGGAGCGCCTGGCGAAGCAGCTCGCCTGCCTGCAACGCCGTCCGGAGATCGCGGTGCTGGGCACCGGCCGCCTGGAGATCGACGAGGATACCGGCCAGCGGCTCGTCACGATCCTCCCGGCGGATGACCGGACCCTGAAGCGTGACCTCGTCAAGCGGACGCCGTTCGTGGACTCGTCGGTCGTCTTCCGGTCGGCGGTATTCGCCGGAGGCACTCGCTACCGCTCCGGACCAGCGGAGGACAGGCACCTCTGGGTAGACCTCGCGCGGTACGGCTGGGCATTCGCGAACCTGCCCGAGCCCCTCGTCACTCACCAGATCTCGAGCGCGGAGTGTCGCCGGCGATCCCCGTGGACCACCGCCACGGCGGAGCTCAGCGCGCGCGTCCGGACGATGAGGGAGCTCTGCATGATCACCCCGGGCAACATCGCGTGGACCGTGGCGGGCTTCGTGCTCCGCCTGCTCCCCGCTCCCCCGACCCGACGCGGGTACCGGTATCGCCGGCCGCTCGGCGACCGGGCGTGACCTCCGTGCCCGGGCCCGCCCCGACCGCCGCGAGCGGAGAGACCGAGGCCGCGGAGGCCCGGCGGCTCGGGCCGGACTCGGTCGCCGTCGTCTCCGTCACCTGGCGGCGACCGCAGATACTCGCCGCCTTGCTGGCGGCCCTGGCCCGCCAGAGCCGGCCCATCGATCACGTGATCGTGGTGGACAACAGCCCCGAGTGCTCGGTGGCCGATCTCGTCGCCCGGTTTCCCGGAACGTCCACGTACCTGCCGTCCTGGCGCCAACTCGGCAGCGCCGGCGGCTTGGCCCTCGGGGCGCTCACCGCGCTGACCCGCGGAGCCGCGTGGGTCTGGTTCTTTGACGACGATGCCCGGCCCGCGACGGACGAGTGCCTGCGGGAGCTTCTGGCCTGCGCGACCGAGCGCCGCCTCCAGATGGTCGCGCCCATCGTGGTGGACGTCGACGACCCGACGCGACTCTCCTTCCCCCTGCGGAAGGGGTTCACCTGGGTCCACGAGCCCGGGGCTCTCCGGGAGCGGGCGTTCCTGCCGCGATACGCCGGCCTCTTCAACGGCGCCCTCTTCAGCGCGACGGCGCTCGAGGTCCTCGGCGTGCCGGATTCCCGGCTGTTCGTGCGCGGCGAGGAGGTCGACATCTACCGCCGCGCGCTGCGCTCCGGCATTCCGTTTGGCACCTGCC
Source organism: uncultured bacterium (assembly GCA_964463175.1). Classification (GTDB taxonomy): domain Bacteria; phylum Methylomirabilota; class Methylomirabilia; order Rokubacteriales; family DASRDR01; genus DASRDR01. Next base: position 19,002 of record CAYXBJ010000077.1, on the reverse strand, counting down.
TGACCACGACGGTGCTCCATCCGAGTGGCCGCGCCGACTTTCAGCCCATCCTGCGCGGGCGCTACCAGATTCCGGATCCGCCGGACCCCGGCAAGCGCTACTACACGTTCCGGAACCGTGGCTACCTGTCGACGCTGCCGGGACGGCGCCTCCGATGGCCGCTCGACTGCGTGATGTTCGCCTGGTACTTCCTCGTGGTCCGCCGCGACGCCGCCGGCTTCCGGGAGTGGCTGCGGCTCGCACGCATGGGCCGCCGCGAGCGGCTCCTTCGCCGGCCCGAGCCGTAGGGCCGTCGCCGACGATGGCCGGCGGTGCCAGACGCGTCGGGGACCCGTGCTAGGATGGGCCATGCGTCGCCTCGAGGGGCGCGTCATCTCGATGATGCTGCTCCTCGCCCTCGGGATCGCCCTCTCCAGCGTGGCGCTCGGCTCCGAGTTCGGACCCCCCGGCCACTACGACGGAGACGAGGACGACGTAGGTCTGATCTGGAAGACGCTGCCCCAGGCCGCCGACGTCCCGGTCGCCGCGAGCCAGCTGACGTTGATCTTCCCGGCGCCGGCCGAGTCCGTGGTGCCCGGCAACCCACTCGGACCTCGCCGCATCACCCGCGACCCCTTCGGCTCTCGGGCCCCGCCCGCCTAGCGGCCGTCGACGATCCTCGGTGAAGTGAGCCGCCCGCTCGCTCGCGCAGCCGGGCGGAGCGCACCTCCCGGGCCAGGCGCCGGTGCGCGGCCCCTGGCCCATCGGCCGGCCCCTGCCGGCGGGCTCTCAGCGGATGAAGGCGAGGTCAGGATGCAGGCATGGCGACCCCGGGCACTCACCGGGGCGGCGTTCCTCCTGGCCGCGCTGATGTTCTTCGCCCGCCTCGGCGAGCTGCCGCTCATCGACCCCGACGAGGGACGCAACGCCGAGGTCGCGCGTGAGATGGCGGAGTCGGGCGCGTGGGTGGTGCCGATCTACAACGCGATTCCCTACCTCGACAAGCCGGCGCTCTACTTTCGCGCGGTCGCCCTGTCCTTCAGCGCCTTCGGGCGCAGCGAAGCCACTGCCCGGCTGCCGTCCGCGCTGAGCGCCGCCGCGCTGGCGGTCATGATGTTCGCGTTCTGTCGGCGCGAGTACGGCGAGCGTGCCGCCGCGCTGGCGGTGGCCGTCCTCGCGACGACGCCGCTCGTGGTCGGCTTCGGGCGACTCGTCATCTTCGACATGCCGCTCGCGCTGTTCATGTCGGGAGCCATCCTGGCCGGCTACCTCGCCGAGAGCGCCGAGGGGGTCGCGCGCCGGCGCTGGCTCCTGGTCGGCGCTGCCGCGAGCGCCGTGGCCACCTTGCTCAAGGGGCCGGTCGGATTCCTGGTCCCGGGCGCGGTCCTGGCCGCCCTCAGCCTCGTGGAGCGGCGCCCGCGGGCGATCCTGCGCATGCTGGCCCCGCTGAACCTCCTGGTGTTCCTCGCCATCGCGCTGCCGTGGTTCGCGGCCCTGGCGTACCAGCATCCGGATTTCGTCCACTACGGGCTGGTCGAGGAAACCCTGCGCCGCTACCTCACCACGAGACTCCGCCGGACCGAGCCCATCTACTACTACGCCCCGATCCTGCTCGCCGCTCTCTATCCGTGGAGCGCGCTCCTCCCCGAGTCGGTGGTGGCGGCCTGGCGGAGCCGAGCCCGGTGGACACGGGCCGATCGCTTCTTCATCGTGTGGGCCGCGATGGTGGTCGTCTTCTTCTCGAGCTCCCAGTCCAAGCGCCCGGGGTACATCCTGCCGGGCGTCATCGCGCTCGCGGTGCTGGTCGCGCGGCTCTTCGACTGCGCGCTCGCGCGGCCGGAGGGGCGGGCGGCCCGTCTCATCCTGCGCGGGACGGTGGGCGTCGCGATCCTCAGCGCCGCCGCCGCGTGCGCTCTCTCGCTGAATCTCGCCGGACCGGACCGCTTGCAGGCGCTGCTCGATTTCGAGAGCAACGAGTTCAGCCGACTGCAGCCCGACGTGGCGGTGCTCGTGGCGTCCCTCGCGGGGGTGGCGATCGCGGCCGTGGGTGCCCGGCTGCTGCGCGACCTCCGGCTCGCGCTGGCGGTGTTCGTCCTCCCCGCGATCCTCTTCCTGTCGGTCGGGTTCGGCACCGCCGCGCGTTACGCGGAGGCGAGCTCGTCGCGCGGGCTCGCGCGGGCGATGTCGCCCCTGCCCCCGGGCTCCCGCGTCGCCTGCCTCGAGTGCTTCGCGGTCGGCCTGCCCTTCTACGTCGGACAACCGGTGGTCTACATCACCGAGCGCGGACGCGGCGGGCTGACGAGCAACTACGTTCGCTACCGGCTCGAGCGGGACGCCAACTGGCCGCCGGTCCTCGTCCACCTGAACGATCGCGCGCGGTGGCTGGAGAGCCAGACCGTGCCGGTCTACGTCCTGGCCAAGGATCACTCGCGTCCACTGCTCGACGACATCGCGGGGTCCCGCGGCGTGCCGGTGGCCGCGCTCCGTCCGGGGTGGTGGGGCGCCCTCGTGCCACCGCCGGCCCGCCCCTGACATGTGCGGCGTTTGCGGGATCGCGGCCCCGGGCGGCGGGCTCGACGGCGCCTGGGCCGGGCACCACGTGCGCGCCATGGTCGACGCGCTCGCGCACCGCGGGCCGGACGACTCGGGCGTCCACCGGGAGAGCGCCGCCGTCATCGGCGCCACGCGGCTCGCGATCCGGGGCCTGGCGGACGGCCGGCAGCCGATGGTCGACGCCCGGAGCGGCGTCGTGGTCGTCTGCAACGGCGAGATCGACAATCACGCGAGCCTCCGATCCTGGCTGGAGGCTCGGGGGCGCGCCGTCGGGTCCGCCACGGACGTCGCGGTCATCCCGGGGCTCTACCTGGAGCTCGGCGAGAGCTTCGTCGAGCGGCTCTCCGGCGTCTTCGCCATCGCCATCTGGGATCCGCGGGACGGCCGTCTGGTCCTGGCCCGTGACCGCGCCGGCGAGCGCCCGCTCTTCTACTACCGCGAGAACCGCATGGTCCGCTTCGCGACTGAGATCTCGGCGCTGCGAGTGGATCCCGCGCTGCGGCTCACGCCGGACCTCGCCGCGCTCGGACGCTACGTCCGCTTCGGATACTTCACGGCCCCCGAGACCCCGTTCGTCGAGGTGCGCAAGGTCGCGCCGGGCGAGGTGGTCGTGATCGAGCGGGAGCGGGTGACCCGACGCCGATACTGGCGCTGGAACATCGCGACCGCCTCGAAGGAGACGCCGACCGTCGCCGCGTTCGACGGGGTGCTGCGGGAGGCCGTCCGCCGCCAGTCGGACGCCGAGGTCGAGTGCGGGGTGTTCCTGAGCGGCGGGCTGGATTCCTCTCTCGTCGCGGCCGTCGCGAAGGGCATCGCCCCCGCCCGGGACCTCCGCGCCTACACGCTCCGCTTCGCGGAGGCCTCCTACGACGAGGGCGACGTCGCCGCGGACGTCGCCCGGCATCTCGCGCTCCCCTGGACACCGGTGCCCGTGACGCCTGAGGCGATCCAGGAGGGCATCCCGGAGCTCATCCGCCTCGTGGGCGAGCCGCTCGCGGACCCGGCGTGGGTGCCCACGGCCCTCCTCGCGAGGCGCGCGGCGCGTGACGTGAAGCTGGCGCTGGTCGGCGAGGGCGCCGACGAGCTGTTCGGGGGCTATCCCACGTACATCGGCGCCACGCTGGCCGAGCGGTACAGGACTCTCCCCGGAGCGACGCGCGGTGTCGTCCGGAAGCTGGTCGAGTGGTGGCCGCCCAGCGACCGGAAGGTGACCGTCTCCTACCTGCTCAAGCGGTTCGTGGCGGGCGCCGACCTCGAGCCGGTGGACCGGCATCGCCACTGGACGTCGAGCGTCTCCCCCCAGCTCCTCCGACGACTCGGTCTCGAGCACACCGCGCCCGACGCCTCCGAGGTGGTCAAGGGCGCGGTCCTCGACCTCCTCCAGCGGATCGATCTCGAAACGTCCCTCGCGGAGGGCCTCCTCACGAAAGCGGACCGCGCGAGCATGAGCTCCGCGCTCGAGCTACGGGCGCCCTTCCTCGATCAGACGGTGATGGAGTTCGCGGCGTCGCTCCCGACCACGGAGCGCGTGGCCGGCGTCACGACGAAGGTCTTTCTCAAGCGCTTCGCGCTCCGGTACCTGCCGTCCCGCATCGTGTACCGCCGGAAGCGCGGACTGTCGGTGCCGCTCGCCCGCTGGCTTCGCGGGCCGCTCCACGGCTGGGCAGCGTCTCGTCTGGGAGACGAGCGTCTTCGCACGGCCGGAGTCGACCCGGGCGCCGCGGTGGCTCTCCTCGAGGAGCACCGGAGGCGCCACGGCGATCACGCGCGCGCGCTCTGGACGCTCATCGTCCTGGCGGAGTGGGTCGCCTGGGCGTCGTGCCCGCGCGGCGACCAGCCCGGGCCCGGCTGACGGGCCTGATCGGAATCGCGCGGCGCCGGCGCTGCGCCTAGAAGAGGCGTCGCAGCCGGTCGGCGATCTCCGCGGGGCCGACGCTGGCCGGGAAGACGAGATCCGCGCCCGCCCGCGACGCCGAGCGCCCGGTCTGCGCCGCGGCTTCCGCCACGAGCACGAACGGGACCTTGTCAGCCGTGGGCTCGCGACGCACGGCCGCGCAGAGGTCGAGCAGCTCCATGTCGGGGACCGCGCCGGCCAGGACGATCAAATCGGGCGGGCCCACGCCCAGGCGCGCGAGTGCCCCCGCGCCGTCGCCGACCTCGACGACCTCGTAGCCGACCCGCTCCAGCGCTCCCTTCAACGTCGGGACTTTGCGCGGAGCGGCTCGGTCCGACTTGGAAGCCGGCTCGGACGCCGTCGTCCCGCTGACCAGCAGCAGAGTGCTCATCGCTCGTGTCCGCAGGAGCTCAATGCGAAGCGCATGCCACGGCTGACGCCCTGAGAAGCGGCGCGCAAACCGCGTGGGATGTGGAGATGAACGGCCGGGTCCAGGCTGACGGGCGCCCTGTCCTGCCAAAGTTCGGCAGGGAGGGTGACCCGGCGCGTCAAGCGCGGATTCCGCGTACGCCGTCCCCCCGGCGCGAGCGGCGCCGGGGTTGACTTCTCCGGGCACGGCCACCACGCTCTAACGCGTGACGCTCATGACGCACATCCGCCGGGATCGACGAGACCAGTGACCCCCAGCCACAGCGGCTGCCTGTGCGGGCTGGATCCGAGCGTCCCGTACGAGGGGCCGCGCGCTGCGATCGCGACGCTCGGCGGCAGCCCCACGTGGGGCCTCGGGGATCGCTTTCACGAGATGGCCGCCGCGCAGGGGCACGCGCGCGTCGCCGTTCACCGGCCGCGCACACCCTACGGGCTCGGGCCCCAGGTCGAGCACTACCGCACGCCGCGAGGTCGCACGTTCCTCCGGATCCCGACGTACGGCCAGGTCGTCGACGAGGATCCCCTGCTCCGCGCGAGCGAGTGGAAGACGTTCTGGATCCTCTGGCAGGCGGGCGTGCGGGTCCTGCTCGTTGGCGGCACGAGCGGCAGCTGCGACTGGCGGCGGAGCGCGACCGACGAGGACGCGGTGCGGCCGGGCGACTTCGTCCTGCCGCGCAGCTATCTGCCGCGAGACACCATGCCGACCGGCCTTCCGGGGACCGAGCTCGAGTTCTGCCTCCCCCGCCAGGTCGCGATCATGGACGACCCGTTCTGCCCCGCGCTCGCCGGAGAGATCCGCGCCGAGGCTCGACGCCTCCCCGGGAGCCGCTTCCGTCGAGTCCACGGTCCCGAGGCCGGTATCGTTCTCAATCGCTGGCTCGCCGGGAACGGATTCGAGTCGCTGGCGAGCTGCCGCGAGCTCGAGGCCTACGGGCGGCTCACCGGCATGCCGGTCATCACCGGTGATTGCGTGAGCCCGGTGCTGGCCCGCGTCTGCGGGATCCACCTCGGCTACTACCACGTGGTCGCCAACTGGGGAACCGGCCTGGAGGCCGAGGACCCCACCATCACGCTCGACCGGCTGTATCTCGAGACCCTCCCCCGGGTCGCGGCCGCGCTGGAGCTCGCCCTGCTGGACCGCCTCGACGAGCCCGCGGGCTGTCGCTGCCGGGCGCTCCTGCGCTCTCGCCCGCCGGAGTACGCGCGGGCGCTGTCGCCGCCGCCGTGACGGCGCGCCGGCTCGGCCTGCTCCTCCCCTCCTCGGGCACGGTCCAGGAGGTGGACTTCTACCGGCGCCTCCCCCCGCACGTGACCGTCCACTCGGCGCGGATGCGCCTCCCGGCGACGACCGAGGCGGATGAGATCCGCATGCTCGACGCGCATACCCTGCCCGCGGCCGCCGACCTCGCGACGATCCGGCCCGACGTGGTCGTGTTCTCGTGCACGTCGGCGGGCGCGCTCCGCGGCCGGGTGTACGAGACACAGCTCTGCCGGGAGGTCGCCGCCGCCACGCGCGCCCCGGTCGTCAGCACGATGGATGCCGTGCGCGGCGAGCTCGCCCGTCTCGGTGCCCGGTCGGTCACCGTCGTAACCCCGTACCCGGAGACCCTGACCGGGCCCGTTCGCGCGAGCCTGGAGGCCGATGGCCTGGCGGTGCCCGCTGCCGCCGGCCTCGGGCTAACCGACAGCCTCGACATCGCCGCCGTCACGCCGGACGAGATCGTCCGCTTCGCGGTCGAGACGTTCCGAAGGGGACCCGCCGAAGCGGTCTTCGTGGCCTGCTGCACGTTCCGGGCCTTCGACGCCCGGGAGGCGATCGCTGCCGCGCTCGGCGTGCCCGTGGTCACGAGTAACCAGGCCGCGCTCGACACCGCGCTGCGCGTGCTCGACAGCGGGACGGCCTGAGCGCGCGCCAGGCCGAGACGACGCGCGTGTCGGCGGCGGCGATCGCCCGGCTGGAGCAGCCCCGGACCCTCGCCATACTCCTCCTCGCCGCGCTGGTCCTCTTCACCGCCCGCATCGGGGACCTGAGCCTCGCCTCGCTCGAGGACGCCTTCTACGGGCGCGAGGCAGTCGAGATGGCACGCAGCGGCCGCGTCTACACGGTCACCTGGAACGAGGTGCCGACGCACCAGCATCCGCCGCTCCATCTCTGGCTCGTGGCCCGGACTTTCGACGCCCTGGGGGAGCGTGACCTCGCGGCGCGGCTACCGACGGTGATCCTCGCGCTGGGCACGCTCCTCCTCACCTGGCGGATCGGAGCGCTCACCGTGGGACGGGCGGCGGCCACCGCCGGAACGGCGAGCCTCCTCGCGACGCCGATCTTCGTGGACAACGCGCGCCGTCTGATGATGGAGGTCCCGCTCACGTTCTGGATCGCCGCCACGCTGTGGGTCTACCTGGAGGCGCGTAGACACCCCCGGTGGCACCTGGCGCTCGCGCTGCCCCTCGGCGCCGCCATCCTGACCAAGAGCGTACTGGGCCTGATGCCGCTCCTGGCGATCGCCGGCGCGGCCGTCAGCCCCGAGTGGCGCGCCCCGCTCCGCCGGCCCTCGGTATGGATCGGCGTCGGCCTCGGCCTCGCGCTCGGCGCGTCGTGGCTGGTCCACCAGTGGTGGACGCAGGGCTGGGGCGCCGTGGCCTCGCACCTGCTCTCGCACGTGATCGGGCGGTCGACGCGGCCGTTCCGGCTGCGAGCCTTCTACGCCTACCCTCTGATCCTGCTGAAGTTCTACCAGCCGATCATCCTGCCCGGCTTCGTCGGGATCTGGCTCGTCCTCCGCCGGCCCGGCAGGCTCCGGACCCGCGCCGCCATCCTGGCGGCCTGGGTCATCGTGCCGGTGGTGCTCTACAGCCTGTCGTCCTTCCGGACCCCGCGGTTCATCTTTCCGATCCTGCCCGCGCTGGCGCTCTGCGCCGGCTACGCACTGGTGGCCATCGTCCCCCGCGTCGCGGCCGTCCTCCCCGCGGCCGTGGTTCCCGCGCTGGCGGTCCTCATCGCGCTGGTGCTCTGGTCGAAGCCGTCCCTTCTCACGCGCGACCCGAACGCTGCGTTCAAGCGAAACGCGGCCACGATCCGTGAGCTGGTGCCCGCGGGCGAGTCGGTGCCGTACCTCGGCAACCACTACTGGGCGTCGGCCAATCCGCTGCTCTATTACGCGGAGCGCCACCTCGCGGCCTCGAGCCAGACGGCCGACCAGGCGGTCAAGGACGCGCGGGCGCACCCCGGGCACCTGTTGCTGGTGACCCGACAGCGGTTGCCCGAGGTGATCGCCGAGCGCGCGTTGTATCGGGTCGTCGCCGAAGGGCCGGGCTTCACCCTGCTCCAGCTCACCGACGGGTGAGCTCGATTCCTCCGGCGAGGGTCACGGGTGCAGGCGACAGAAGAGGACGTAGTCGAGGTCGCCCGGCGACCGGCCGAGACGCTCGAGCAGGAGACCGGTCTCGGCGCGATGCGCCGTGCCGTGATTGACCACGTGGACGATGGTCTGGTCGAGCGGCATCTCGTGGGTCGTCCCCCGGGCGTCGGTGTATCGCAGCGTCTCCCCGGCGGTGTGATCCGACAGGCCGCCGACGAACGCCCGCAGCGCGGCGTGGGTCTCGGCGTAGATCTCACGCCACGGCCGTGAGGGTTCCTCCCCGGACGGCGGTGGCACGCCCTTCCAGCGCGCAAGCCAGTTCCGCTGGGCGCCGACGGTGTGGCGGAGATTCTGGGCGAGCGTCCCGAAGTACGCCTCCCGCGGGCCCGTGAGGTCCGCGGCCGACAGGCCGTCGACCGCCGCCAGGATGCGCTCGTCCGCCCACTGGTTGTAGTCGATCAACCGGCGCAGCTGTCTCGCGTCAGGCATGCTCGTCCCTCCGCTCCACGATCGTGGTGTCGCGCGGCGGCCACCCGCCCGCCGTCGTGGCAGGCAGCGTAGCACGCCCGATCGCCGGCGGGACCTCGACGCGCGTGGCGACGGAGCGCGGCCTGTGGCAACATCTCGAAGGTCGGGATGCCGCTCCGCCCTCGACGCCACCCGCGACGCGAGCACGATACGAGGAGGCCGATGAAGATCACCGAGGTCCGCACGATCCCCCTCTCGGGCGCCACTCACGACCACGGATGGCCCGGCGGCACCGACCCCGACGAGCAGCGAAACACGCTCATCGAGGTGAAAACCGACGAGGGTCTCACCGGAATCGGAAGCTGCTACACGAGCCGGGCGCTGGTGGAGGGCTCGCTCGAGCTTCTCCACCCGATGCTGATCGGGGAAACGGGCCTCGAGGCCGAGCGCGTCGCCGAGAAGCTCCGCCAGATGACCTTCTGGCAGGGGCGCGGTGGCGCCGTCGAGCACACCATCAGCGGCATCGACATCGCGCTGTGGGATCTCCAGGGTCAGGCGCTCGGCCAGCCGGTCTCGCGGCTCCTCGGCGGGAACTACCGCGATCGCATCAAGCCCTACGCCTCGATCCTCTTCGACGACCCGCCGGTTCTGCGCGACAGGCTCCTGGTCCAGACCTCGCGTGGGTTCCGGGCGATCAAGATGGGCTGGCGCCCGTTCGGCCGGGTCAGCCGCAAGCTCGACGAGCAGCTGATCAAAGCCGCGCGCGAGACCGTGGGCGACGACGTGGAGCTCATGGTCGACGCGGGCGGCAGCGAGCAGTTCTGGCCCCACGGCGTCTCCTGGGCGCGCGAGACCGCCAAGATGCTGGGTGACTACGGCATCGTCTGGTTCGAGGAGGCGCTTCGCCCCGACGACGTGACCGGCTTCAAGGAGCTCCGGCAGACCTCGCCCGTCCTGGTCGCCACCGGCGAGGTCCTCACCCGGCGCCAGGCGTTCCAGCCCTTCCTGGTGGAGCGCGCGGTGGACGTGATCCAGCCGGATGCCACCAAGTGCGGCGGGCTGTCGGAGGTGCGCCGCATCGGCTGGATGGCTCACGACCACGGCGTTCTCATGGTGCCGCATGGCTGGAACACCGGGATCGGGGTGGCCGCCGACCTCGCGATCAGCGCCGCGATGCCGGTCGCGCGCTGGGTCGAATACCAGACCGGCGTGCCGTACATCGAGGAGATCATCGACCCGCCGTTCCGGCTGGACGCCGAGGGCATGCTCCGGGTGCCCACCGGCCCCGGTCTCGGCGTGCGGCTCAACCGGGACGCGATCGCTCGCTACACGCGATGACTGATGTCCCTCCGCGTCACCGGCTGGCCCGCTCGCGCGGGGCGGCCGCGGCGCTGCTGCTCCTCATGGCCGCGGGCTGCGCCGGGGGCGCGGCGACTCTCGACGCCCCGGCGGGCACCCAGGCGGTGGTCCGGAGCGAGCTGCTCTTCGGGCGCCTCAAGCCCGACGGCAGCGTCGTGACCGACGCCGAGTGGCGAGCCTTCGTCGAGGAGCAGGTCACGCCCCGCTTCCCCGACGGCTTCACCGTGCAGGACGTGCTCGGCCAGTATCGCGGCCGCGACGGCCGTATCATCGCCGAGCCGTCGAAGATCCTGCTGATCATTCACGGGACGGAGGCCCGGCCCCGCGCCGCGATCCAGGAGATCCGCGACGTCTACCGCCGCCTCTTCCAGCAGGAGTCGGTGCTCCTCATCGAAAGCCCCGCGCGCATCGGCTTCTGACGAAGGCTCGACCGTGACGCCCAAGTCGCTCGTGACCCCGCCCGCGTCCTCACCGGCCCCGCCGGGCCGGACGGCGGAGGGCACTCGCCCGTTCCATCCGCCCTGGTGGGGCACGAACGGCCACATCCAGACGATCTGGGGACCGCTCTTCCGGCGGAATCACCTCCGGCTCCGCCGCGAGCGGCTCGGGACCCCGGACGGAGACTTCGTCGATCTCGACTGGCTCGACGACGACCGGCTGGCTGCCGGCGCCCCGCGGCTCCTGGTCCTCCACGGCCTCGAGGGCTCGTCGCGGTCCCACTACGTCTCCGGGCTGCTCCGGCTCGGGCGGGCCGCCGGGTGGCACGGCGTCGCGTTCAACTTCCGGTCGTGCAGCGGCGAGCTGAATCACCTCCCGCGCTTCTACCATTCCGGCGAGACCGGCGACCTCGCATGGGTAATCGAGACGCTCGTCGGGCGCGCGCCCGGCGTGCCGATCGGCGCCGTGGGCGTGTCGCTCGGCGGAAACGTCCTGCTCAAGTGGCTGGGGGAGGTCGGACGCGAGGCGCCCGCGGAAGTGCGCGGGGCGGTCGGGATCTCGGTCCCCCTCGACGTCGCGGCCTCGGCGCGCGTCCTCGACCGCGGTCTGCACCGGCTCGTCTACGCCGCGAACTTCCTGAAGACGATGCGGTCGAAGGTGATCGCCAAGGAGCGTCGGTATCCCGGCTTCGTCGACGTGGAGGCGATGCGCCGGGCGCGGACCTTCGCCCGCTACGACCGGGTCGTCACCGCGCCGCTCAACGGCTTCCGGGACGAGGTGGACTACTGGACGCGGGCGTCGAGCGGCCCCTACCTCGCGCGGATCCGGCGGCCGACGCTCCTCCTCGCGTCCCGCGACGATCCGATCGTCCCCGGCCGCACCTTGCCGGATCCCCGCGACCTGCCTCCGGACGTGCGGACCGAGTTCACCGCGCGGGGCGGCCACGCCGGGTTCCTCGAGGGCCGCTGGCCCTGGAGCGCGAGCTCCTGGGCCGAGCGCCGGGCCGTCGAGTTCCTGACGTCCCTGCTGCGCGGTTGACGCGACCCGCGGTCCGGGGTCAGACTTTGCCGATGACACACGCCGAGGCCACGCCACCGCTCGGCCCGCGTGAAGTGGCCAACGCCTTGCGCACCGCCCTGCTCGCGGTGCGGGTGGAGTGCACGGGCCTGCCGCCGGCCCTCTTGCGGTGGCATCCTGCCGCGGGCGAGTGGTGCGTCCTCGAGGTCATCGGTCACCTGATCGAGGCGGAGGAGCGCGGGTTCGCGGGGCGCGTCCGGACACTCCTCGCCGAGTCCGACCCCGAGTTCCGAACCTGGGACCAGACCGCCGTCGCGCGCGCTCGCCGGGACTGCGAGCGGGATCCCGCCAGCCTCCTGGCCGAATGGACGCGCCTCCGGGAGGCGAGCGCCGCGCTGGTCGACGGGCTCCATCCCGGGGACCTGGCGCGGGCCGGCCGGCACCCCAGCGTGGGGCGGCTCTCCATCGCGGATCTCCTGGCCGAGTGGGTCCACCACGATCGCAATCACCAGCGGCAGATCCTCGCGAACGTCCAGGCCTACGTCTGGCCGCACATGGGCAACGCCCGGCGCTTCTCCCGGCCCGAGTCGTGACCGCGCGCTCGGCCATGCCCGGCGCGCCCCGCCCCGACTGAGCGGACGCCGCCAGACGCGCCATCGCCACCCCGTCACCCAAGAGGAGCCTAACCGTGCGCATCGTCATCCCCGAGGGAGCGGAGTTCGTCCAGAAGCCCGAGCACCTCGACCCTCTCCGCCGACTCGGTGAGCTGGTCGTCTCGCCGGGGCATCCGAAGGACAAGGCCGACTTCATCAGCCGGGTGAAGGACGCGGACGTGGTGGTCCTGGACTACACGCTCATGGACGAGGAAGTCCTGGCGCGCTGCCCCCACCTCAAGTTCATCGCCTTCCTCGGGATCGGCTACGCCAGCTGCGTCGACATCGACGCCGCGACTCGTCGCGGGATCGTCGTCAGCAACACGCCGGACTACGGGGCGACGTCCGTCGCCGAGCACTGCCTGGGAATGATCCTCGCGCTGACCCGCCACATCGCGACCGCCTACGTGTCCTTGAAGGAAGGGCGCTGGGAGCCCGGCATCTTCCAGGGCACCGAGCTCCGCGGCAAGACGCTCGGGCTGGTCGGGCTCGGGCCGATCGGCCAGGAGATGGGCCGGCTCGGGGCCGGTATCGGGATGAAGCTCATCGGCTGGACCCGAAACGCGACGCCGGATCGCGCCAAGCACGGCCTGACCCTGGTCCCGCTAGAGGAGGTCTTCAGCCGCTCCGACGTCGTCTCGATCCACCTCTCGCTCCGGCCGGAGACCGAGCACCTGGTGTCGCGGGCGCTCCTGGCGCGGATGAAGCCCGAGGCCTACTTCGTGAACACGGCGCGCGCGAAGATCGTGGACAACGCGGCCCTGGCCGACCTCCTCCGCGCAAAACGCATTGCGGGTGCCGCGTTCGACGTCTACGACCAGGAGCCCGTGCCCCCCGGGCCCCACGTGTTCCGTGACCTGCCGAACGCGCTGATCACGCCGCACATCGGCTACAACACCCACGAGGCGAGCCTCAACATGCTGAACATCGCCATCGCGACCATCGCCGCGCACCTCAAGGGCGAGCGGCTCCACGTCGTCAACCCGGACGCGTTCAAGCACCGGAGCGGACACTGAGCCCGGTGTGCCCGCGCCCCGCGCCACTCGGCGAGCGCCTCGCGCTCCACACGTGGACGCTCGACACGACGCCGTTGCCGGACGCGCTCCGCGCGGCGAAAGCGGCGGGATGGCCGGCGGTCGAGCTCCGGCGGATCGACTTCGCGCGGGCCGCGGAGGCCGGCCAGCCGGCTGAGGCGGTCCTCGATCTCGTCCGCGGGAGCGGGCTCCCCGTCGCGTGCGTCGGCGGCCAGTTCGGCTGGATGTTTGCCGACGGCCCGGAACGGGCGCGGATCTTCGACGCGATGACCGAGTCCTGCCGGTGGGCTCGATCGCTCGGCGCGCCCGTTGTGATGAGCCCGGCCGACATGGGCGAGGGCGACCTGACCCGCGCCGCGGCGGCAGTCCGCGAGATGGGCGACATCGGCGCCGCCCACGGCGTCCGCATCGCGCTCGAGGCGCCGTCTCAGGCCAAGCAGCTCAACACCCTCGCGCGGCTTCGCGAGGTGATCGCCCGCGCGGGCCACCCGACGTGCGGCCTGCTCGTCGACGCCTACCATCTCCATCGCGGTGGAGGCGGCCTCCGCGCCGTCGAGGACCTCGCGCCGGGGGAGATCGCCTACGTCCAGTACAGCGACGTGGCGGCATCCGGGCTCCAGCCGGGCCAGACTCTCGACCGCCTTCCGCCGGGCCGGGGCATCGTTCCGTTCCGGGACTTCTTCCGGCTCATCGACGAGTCCGGCTACACCGGCCACTGCTCCTACGAAGCGCCGAATCCCGACGCCTGGGCGCGCGATCCGGTCACCGTCGCCCGCGAGGCCCTCGCCGCCACGCGCGCCGTCCTGCCGGACGCGTGACATCCGGGTCAGGCCGCTGGCCCGTCGTGTGCCGCATCCCCGTACGTCAGCCTAGGGAGGACGCATGAAGCGGCTCGAGCTGAACGTCATGATCGAGGGCCAGGAAGGCCTCACCTGGGAGCGCTGGGAGCGCCTCGCGCGCGCCGCGGAGGACGGCGGCTTCGCCGGGCTCTATCGATCGGACCACCTGACCGGGCTGTTCGGCGACTCGAGTCGTCCCTCGCTCGAGACGTGGGCATCGCTCCCGTGGGTCGCGACCGCCACCAGGCGGATCCGCTTCGGCCCGATCGTCTCGCCCCTGACGTTCTACCACCCGGCGCTCCTGGCCAAGCGTGCGGCGGCCATCGATCAGCTGGCGGGCGGGCGCTTCGACCTCGGCATCGGCGCCGGCTGGAACGAGATGGAGCACCGGATGTTCGGCATCCCGTTCCCTCCCCTTCGCGAGCGGATGGACCGCTTCGAGTTCGGGGCGCGGGCGATCCGCGCGCTCTGGCGGGGAACGCCGGTCACGCTGGACCAGCCGCACGTCGCGCTCCACGAGGCGCAGAGCTTTCCGCTCCCGACCGGCGTGCGCCTGATCGTCGGAGGGCGCGGCCAGAAGCGGACGATGCGGATCGCCGCCGAGCTTGCCGACGAGTGGAATGTCACGCGGGTGACGTTCGACGAGTATCCGCGCAAGCTCGAGATCCTCGCCGGCCACTGCCGCGCCGTCGGCCGGGATCCGGCCACCATCCGCCTGTCGCTGATGGCCCCCATCGTGATCGGGCGCACCCGGGCCGAGGTCGCCGCCCGCCTCGCCCGCGGCCGCGAGTGGTTTCCGCGCGTCCCCGAGCACGAGGCCGAATGGCGGGCCCAGAGCTTCCTCTTCGGGTCGGTCGACGAGGTGGTGCGTGACCTCCGGCGGTGGCAGTCGCTCGGGGTGCAGGGCGTCATGCTCCAGTGCCTCGACATCGACGACCTCGCCACGATCGACCTCATCGCCCGCGAGGTCATCCCCGCCGTCAGCTGAGCCGACGCGCCGTCGGCCCTCGGCTCGCCGGACGCTGCAGGATGGCGGCGCATCGACCCCGCGCTCGCGCGCGATGGCGTCGGGGAGATCGGCGAGCGTGTCCTGAAATGCCCCCGAGTTGACGCGCTGTCGCGCAGGGTCTAGCGTCGAAGGCGTGCGCGCGAGACAGAACATCGCCCGCGCGAGAGGTCGATGAGGCTCGACGGCGCGACGGTCACGCCGTCATCACCAAGGGGGTCTGTGATGTCGAAGGTGCTGCACTGCGGAGACCTGATGCCGGGCTGCAAGGCCGTGATCGAGGGCCACGACGTCGCGGAGGTCATGAAGAAGGGCGCCGAGCACGCCAAGACCGCCCACGGGATGAGCACGATCCCGCCGGACGTCGCGAAGAAGGTGCAGGCGGCAATCAAGGACAAGTAGCCCGCCGCCTACGAGAGCCGAGCTGGCGACGAACTGTCGCGGGACCGGTCAACTAGGGGGCCTCAGCTGATCGACATCGTCAGCTCCCGCCCCGGTCGCCAAAGGAGGCATCGGAGTAGACCGTTATCAGATTCGGTGTAACCGATAGTGGCGTGTGGTTCGGCGTTGCGGTCCGTTCTCAGCCGTGCGAACGTTCTGCTTGTTGCATCCACGGCAGCCCGCAAATCTCCCGCGCCCATTGAAAGCCATCGCTCTGGTCAGCGCATCGTCGCGCCGCCGCGACCAGTGGCGTCAGGCTTTCGGAAGCGTCTACGTAGTCCACGAGGTGGCGGGTGGCGGACGGTTAGATCAGCGGATTGGAAAGCTGCGCCCCTCGGTCGTGCTCCTGGACGATCGCCTGCTCGGGAGACCCGGCGTTTCCACCATCACGCAAATCCGACGCCGGAGCCCGGGCACGCGAATCCTGCTTGTCGACGCCGACTCCAACCCGCGTCGAGCCATCGAGGCCTTGCGTGCCGGCGCGAGCGGCTCGTGTCCTGCTGACGCGCCGGCTGCGCTACTGCGTCGGGCCGTCCGCCTGTTGCTCCAGGGGGAGGTATGGGCCAGCCGTCGGGTCATCTCCTCCCTGGTGGACGACCTGGCCAACCTCACGGAAGCCCGCCAGCTGGGGCTCGAGGAGTCGTCGGGCGAGAGTCTCTCCCGTAACCCGCTGCCGCTGTCGCGGCGCGAAGCGGACGTGGTTCGCCTCGTCGCCGCCGGTCGAAGCAACCGCACTATCGCCAGTGAGCTCGGTCTCGCAGAGAAGACGGTGAAGTCACACCTCACGTCGGTCTTCCGCAAGGTGGGTGTGACGAGCCGGCTCCAGCTCGCCATCCTCGCCCGCCGATCCCACCTTGCCGGCTGACTCGCCCGCGTGACCCCCACCGTCATCCTCGCAAGTCCCGCGGGATCCAGCCGCCGCCGCTGGGCGCAGCTCCTGGCACAGGCCCCACGCGTGCGCCTCCTGGGCGAGGCGCGTAGCAGGGTGGAGGTGCTGGAATCCGCCGGCCTCCACCCGCGCGTACTCCTCCTCGACGGCGTCCTCTGCTTGCGCGAGGGGACGAAGCTCATCCGCACGTTTCGGAGGCAAAGCCCCCAGACCCGGATCCTCGTCGTGACCCGCTCCGCGCTGGATCCGCTCGATCTGCTCGCACAGGGCGCGCGTGGCTACCTCCGGCCGCTTGACCTGGCGGCCTTCCTGGCCAAGGCCGTGCGTGCCCTCCATGAGGGCGAAGCGTGGGTTCCACGGCGGATGGTCTCCCGGGTGCTCGAGCGCCTGGCGCGCCGCTCCTCTTCCCCAGGTTCCCCGGACAGATAGCCACCGCTCGGCACTCCCACATGCATCGACCTAGGACTTTGGTCCCATTGCGCGTGTCCGTGGTCCCTAGGCACAATACGGCGGCCGGAGCGCGACAAAAGACACGGACCCCCGCCAGCAACAATATGTTCCCAGCGAAGCGCGAGGGCTCGGAGTGTCATGCGCCACGCCCGTCGCTTAAACGTGACGAGCGGGCCACCGCGGCGCAACACCGTCTCGCTAGCCTCCAGCGTGCCCAGATATCCGACTACGCCAGTGAGCCCGACTGGCTGCTGACATCAAAATCGACGTCGCGATGCGGCTGCTCCGGCGAGCCGGGCGAGACGTCGCGGCGAGTCGTTTCTGCAGTCCCGAGGAGATCGGCCTGATGGCACACCGCGAGGCACGGAACCCCGGACCACCACACGACCGCCGGAATGGTGACCGGCGGTGGGTGGACCAGGGGGTTTTCGTACCGCTCGAGCGGCGCCAAGGGCAGCGCCGTCGCGATCAGTCCCGCGCCTGGCCGGACCCGGTCCCGGGACCGAACGTTGCTGATCAGACCCAGTCTTCGCGCGCCCCAGGGGGTATCGAGACCGCGGGAGGACTGCGCGCCGCGGGCAAGTTCCTCTTCGCCGGGGACGAAAAGCTCTGGGTGCGCGGTGTCACGTACGGCACCTTCCGCCCCGACGGCGATGGGAACGAGTTCAGCGATCCGGCCCGCGTCGAGCGGGACTTCCGGGCGATGGCAGCGGCGGGAATCAACGCCGTGCGGACCTACACCATCCCGCCTCGATGGCTGCTGGACCTCGCCGGGCGACACGGGCTCCGGGCCATGGTCGGGTTCCCGTGGGAGCAGCACATTGCGTTTCTCGACGATGAGGCGCGGGCCCGGAGCATCGAGGATCGGGTTCGGGCCGGCGTACGCGCCTGCGCCGGCCACCCGGCCGTCCTGTGCTACGCCGTCGGCAACGAGATCCCGGCCTCCATCGTTCGGTGGTACGGCCGCCGCCGCATCGAGAGATTCATCCATCGGCTGTATCGCGCTGCCAAGGAAGAGGACGCGGGCGGGCTGGTGACGTACGTCAACTACCCGACGACGGAGTATCTGGAGCTCCCCTTCCTCGACCTGGCCTGCTTCAACGTCTACCTCGAGTCGCAGGATCGCCTTGCGGCCTACCTCGCGCGCCTCCACAACCTCGTCGGGGACAAGCCGCTCCTCATGGCCGAGATCGGGCTGGACAGCAGGCGGCACGGCGAGGGTGCCCAGGCGCAGGTCCTCGACTGGCAGGTGCGGACGGCGTTCGCCACGGGCTGCGCGGGGGCGTTCGTGTTCGCCTGGACCGACGAATGGCATCGTGGCGGGCGCGACATCGAGGACTGGGATTTCGGGCTCATCGACCGCCGACGCCGGCCGAAGGTCGCCCTCGCGGCCGTCTCCGAGGCATTCGGCGAGGTCCCCGTTCCCAAGAGCTGGGCGTGGCCACGGATCTCCGTGGTCGTCTGCACGTTCAACGGCGCCCGCACGATCCGCGACTGCTTCGAGGGTTTGCTGCGCCTGGACTACCCCAACTTCGAGGTCATCGTCGTCAACGACGGGTCGAGCGACCAGTCTGGGGACATCGCCCACGAGTACGGCTTCCGGGTGATCACCACCGAGAACCGAGGGCTGAGCAGCGCGCGGAACACGGGCTTGGCGGCGGCAACCGGTGAGATCGTCGCCTACATCGACGACGATGCGTACCCCGACCCCCACTGGCTGCGCTACCTGGCGTCCTCCTTCCTTCAGACGGACTATGTCGGGGTCGGCGGGCCCAACATCCCGCCGCCGGGCGACGGCCCCATCGCGGAATGCGTGGCGCACGCGCCGGGTGGGCCGATCCACGTGCTCGTCACCGACACGGAGGCAGAGCACATCCCGGGTTGCAACATGGCGTTCCGGAAGTCGGCGCTCGAGGTCATCGGCGGGTTCGACCCGCGGTACCGGACGGCGGGTGACGACGTGGACCTCTGCTGGCGTCTCCAGGATCGAGGATGGAAGCTCGGGTTCAACCCGGCGGCGGTGGTGTGGCACCACCGACGGAACTCCGTGGCCGCGTACTGGCGGCAGCAGGTCGGCTACGGCCGCGCCGAAGCCCTGCTGGAGCAGAAGTGGCCCGAGCGGTACAACGCGTGGGGACACCTTTCCTGGGTGGGCCGCCTTTACGGGCGTGGGCTCGCCGCCGCGGTCCTGGCC
>CAYXBJ010000076.1:0-51797 GCA_964463175.1 uncultured bacterium | reverse complement strand
GCGCGCCATCGTGGCGGGCGATCGCCGCTCGGCCTCGGTGGCGGCCGCGTCAATCCTCGCGAAGGTCACGCGCGATACGTTCATGCTGCGCGCCGACCGGCGCTACCCCGAGTACGGATTCCGGCAGCACAAGGGTTACGGTACCGCCGCGCACCTCGACGCGCTGGCGCGGCTCGGACCGTGCCCGCTCCACCGCCGGTCCTTCCACGGCGTTGGCCACGGCGTTGGCCACGGCGTGGGCCCCGGCACGGGCCTCGACGGCGACGCGCTCGACTCTTCCTCCCTCGAGCTCCCGCTGTGAGATGAGCGCGCTCGGGCTCGAGCGCCCGCTCGTCCCGCGCTTTCTCCTCGCGGGCTTCGCCGACGCGACGGGACAGCTCATGGCGGAGCGCCGCGACCGCACCCGGCGGCGGCTGGTGCAGGTGGACGCCGCCGTGACCGAGCTCGGGCGGTACGCGGTGCCACCCGACCATGCCGATGGTCCGGCGCTGGCGCGCCTCCTGGCCGAGGTGGAGGCGCGCGCGAGTGCCGCCGTGCAGCGGATCAGGAGCGGCGCCTTCCCGCCGCAGGCGGAGGACCGGGCCGGCTTGGCCCTCGTCCTCGCGGGACAGCTGCTGCTCGGCCGGTATCACCGGGCCGAGGCCGGACGCGCCGCGACCCTCGTCGGTCAGCTCATCGTGTCGACCATCGAAGGGGCCGAGACCGCGGACGAGGAGCTCGACGACGCGGAGGACGACGCGCCGGAGAGCACCGGCGACGAGCCGGAGCTGGACTCCCCGGACGATTCCCCGCAGGCGGAGGTCCCTGCCGCGAGGGCGCCGGACGTGCTGCTCCCCGGCCAGCCGCCGGTCGGGCGCTCGCTGGCCGCGATGCCCACGCTGGCGCACCAGCTCGCGGCCCGCACGTGGCAGCTCGTCCGCTTTCCCGACCCGGCGCTCCTCACGAGTGACACACCGGTTGTGCTGTGGGCGCCGTCGAGCGCGAGCAAGCGTTACCAGGTCGGTCTCGGCTCCGCCCACGAGGTGCGCGTTCCGCTCGACGCGCGTCACGCGCTGATCGTCGCGCGCCACGCGGCCGCCGGCGAGATCGTGCGGGACCTCGGTCCGCGACAGGCGCGCGCGCTGAACCGCACCGTCGCCGAGGGGGCGGTGGAGTGGATGTACTACCACCCGGAGTCGGATCCGCTCGAAGGTGTCGAGCTCTCCTCCCCCCTGTCCGGCTGACTGGCCGGCGACCGCCCCAACTATGTCCCCGACAGCCGAGTAGGCCCGGACCCCCCGGTGGCGGGGCCGAGCGACCGATGCTACCGTGCTAGCTCTGCCTCAGATGAATCCACCGTGTATGACGAGGGGGTCCTGGTGAGGGTCGTTCGGAACCTGCTTCTGGTCCTGGCCGTCTGTCTGCCCATGTCGACGGTGTCTCGCGCGCAGGCCCCGCCGCGCCCGGCGCCGCGCACCGAGCTGATCGTGCTCACCGGCTCCGAGTCCGCAACGTATTTCCAGATGGGGCGCGACCTCCGACGCCTCCTCGATGAGAAAGGCTCCGATCTCGGGATCCACCTCGCCGTCGTGCCGTCCCAGGGGGCGGTCCAGAACGTGCTCGACGTCTTTCGTCACCCCTCGATCCAGCTCGGGGTCACCCAGCTGGACATCCTGTCCTACCTTGAGATCTACGCGCAGAACGATCCGGACGCGCGCCGGATTCTCGGTGGCCTCCAGATCGTGACCCCGCTGTACGACGAGGACGTGTATCTCTTCGCGCGGCCTGGGATCAAGGAGATCGGCGATCTCAGCGGCAAGCGGATCTCGATCGGTGCGGCGGGAAGCGGAACCACCGTGACCGCTCTCGTCCTCCTGCACCTAGCCGGGGTGGAGCCGCGCGAGCTGGTGAGCCTCGACGTCGAAGACGCGATCATGGCGTACCGTCGCGGACAGATTGACGCCGCCTTCTACGTCGTCGGGACTCCGTCGGACCTCCTGACCGAGATCCTTACTCCGCGTACTAATCTGATCCCGATCCGGCTGAGCCCGCGTCCGGACGAGGTGCCCCTCGCGCAGCACTACCTACCGAGCACGATTCCGGCCCACACGTACCCGTGGCTGGACCACGCGGTGGAAACCGTGAAGGTCCGGAGCGTCGTGATCACGGCTGGCGTTCCGCCCGACAGCCCGGAGTGCGAGGCCATCGGACAGCTCGTCCGGCTCGCCGGCGACAACCTCGACTGGCTCCGCCGATTCGGGCACGCGAAGTGGAAAGAGATCCAACCGGACCGGAATGCTCTCCTGGCGGACCCGCGCCTCAGCCCGTGCGTGCTGAGGGTGCTGCGCTAGTAGCGAATCGATCGCGGCCTGAGCTTCTCCCGATGGGTGCCCTCACACGCTCGAACGCTGTCCCGATGACGCCGCGCCTGTCTCTGTGTAGCCGGATGCTCTGGCGCGCCCCGCGCGCCGCCGGCCTCGGCACCACGGTCCTGATCCTCGCGCTCAGCGGGTTGCTTACCCCGCCCGCCGTGCGGGCGCAGAACGCCGAGCGCGTGGAGGCGGTGCAGTGGGCACGCGACGGCGACTACGACCGCGCGATCACTCGCCTCCGGGAGCTTCACTCGACGTATCCGGACGACGCGCCGATCACCGCGGACCTCGCGACGATCCTGCAGTGGGCGGGGCGCGACCGCGAGGCGCTCGAGATCTTCGACGCGCTCGGCCCCGAGGCGGCCCCAGACTATGCGCTTGTCGCCGCCGCGCGGGCGGCGCGCTCGACGGGGGATCTCGGCCGGGCCGAGCGGTACCTCCTGCGCGGTGCCGAACGCTTTCCTGACAGCGCGCCCTGGGATCTCCTGCGGGCGCTCGTCTATGTGGACGGCGGACGGTTCGCGGAAGCTCGACGCCTGCTGGTCGAGCTCTACGGCGAGTATCCCGTCGACGTCGACGGCCTCCTGGCGCGAGCCTACCTGGCGGCCCAGGCGCGCGAGCTCTCCGACGCCCTCCGCTTCTACACCGAAGCGGTTCGGCTCCGGCCGGGGAATCGCGAGGCGCGCGCGGGCCGCCTCCTGGCCCTCGAGGCGTTGGGCGGACCGTTCCGCGCCGAGGAGCTCGCTCAGGCGGATCCGGACGTGCTCAACCGGGCGGAGCGCACGCGGATCGCGGGGTCCCAGTCTGCGAGTCGGCTCCTCTGGGGCCGCCTGCCGGTCGCCGACCCCCGCCGGCGCTTCGATGAGACGGATCAGGCCATCGCGGCTTTGGAGGGGCAGATCGCGCGGATCACCGAGGAGACGCCTCTCGACGCGGCCGCGCTCCGGCGCGCGCGCTTCGATCTCCTCGTGGCGTACCGCGACCGGTCCCGGATGACGGACGCGGTCGCGGTGTACGAGGCGCTCCGGCGGGAGGAGATCGCGGTTCCGACGTACGCCCGGCTGTCCGCGGCAGCGGCCTACCTCTACCTCGAGCAGCCCGAAACCGCGCGGGATCTCTACCAGTCGATCGTGGACGAGCGGCCGCGGTACACCGAGCTGCGCTTCGAAGCCCACATCGGGCTCTTCTACTCCCTGGTCGAGCTGGAGCGCTACCGGGACGCCTTCGCGGTGATCGACGCGCTCGACAAGGAGCAGGCGCTTTACGTCGGGTATCTCGACAGCAGAGAGACTGTCCCCAACGGTTCGAAGCTCACGACCGTGGTGACGGCGGCGCTTGCCCGCTTCTACGCTGGCCAGGTCGCGGAGGCCTGGGACCGGCTCTCGCCGATGGCGTCTCGGGCACCCGCCGCGAGCTCGCTCCAGTCCGACACCGCCACGGTGGCCCGCGCGCGCGGCTGGCCCCGTCGATCCCTGGAGATGGTCACCCCCTGGTTGAGCGTTTCGCCAGAGGACCCGGAGCTCCGCTTGAACTACGCGTCAAGTCTATTCGCGCTCCGGCGTTATCCGGAGGCCGGGAAGGAGATCGCGAGCCTCTACGATCTGTATCCGGAGAACAAGGCCGTCCAGAATCTCCAGCGCGAATGGGACGTTCATCGGATGTGGGAGTGGATCACGCGGGTCGAGCCGAGCTACGGCGCTGAGCCGAACGCGGAGAATTTCGGGTTGGTGGCCTGGACCCGGATCTGGACTCCGCCCATCGCGGACTACTGGCGCGTCACGGCCGCGTATCGCTATGCCAGCCAGGATTTCGAGGAGGGGCGGGAGACGTATCACCGGACGGCGGCCGGCCTCGAGTACCGGGGGCCATCCCTGCGGGCCTTCGGCGAGGTCACGTACAACGAGAGCACCGAGGACCGCGTGGGAGGGCGACTTGAGCTCGAATGGACGCCGACGGACGAGCTGAGCCTGACCGCGGCCGGCGAGATCTTTTCGCAGGAGACGCCGCTCCGCGCGCTCAAGAACGGGGTCACCGCGAACGCGGTCGACCTGGGCATCGGATACACATTCCACGAGAGCACCTCACTGGGGCTCGCCTGGCGGCTCATGGACTTCGATGACGGGAACACCCGGAACGAGTTCTTCCCGCGCTTCTCGCAGCGCGTGATCGACCGGCCACTGTTCACCGTGACCGCCATCGTGGAGCTATACGCCTCCACGAACTCTAAGACTGACGTCCCGTACTTCAGCCCGGAGCGCATCTTCACCCCGACCGTCAGCCTTCTCGCCGAGCACGTCACCTGGCGACGGTACCAGCGATCCTTCGTGCAGGCGCTGACGCTCGGCGTGGGCGGGACTTGGCAGAAGGGCTTCGACGGGGCGCCGATCGGGTCCATCGCGTACGAGCATCGATGGCAGTTCGGGCTCCAGTGGGAGCTGACGTACGGCATCCTCTTCGCCAGCCGGGTCTTCGACGGCGACCGGGAACAAGACTGGGACGGCTTCGTCCAGCTGAACGTGAGGTTCTAGCGATGCGGCTTCTCGGGATCCTCGCCGTCGTCCTCCTCGCGGTCGGAGGCGCCACGGCGTCGGCGGCCGATTTCACGGTGCTGGCCTACCATGACGTCGTCGACGACCCGGGCGCCCTGACGTACGACGGCATCACGACTCGCGTCCTCGCCACGCACTTCGACTGGCTCCGCGCCCACGGGTATCACGTCATTTCGATCGACGACATTCTCGCTGCCGAGCGGGAAGAGCGTCCGCTCCCGCCGAGGCCCGTCCTGCTGACCTTCGACGACGGGTACCGGAGTTTCTACACACGCGCGTTCCCGCTTCTGCTCGCCTTCGACTATCCCGCGGTGCTCTCGGTCGTCGGCAGCTTTCTCGAGGCGCCGCCGCGCGCCCAGATTCGCTATGGCGGGGAGCTGGTCTCGCGCGAGGACTTCGTCAGCTGGGCGCAGCTCCGCGAGATGCAGAGCTCCGGGCTCGTCGAGATCGGGTCGCATTCGTACGGTCTCCACACGACCGTCTACGCCAACCCCCAGGGCGGGGAAGTTCCCGCCGCCGTCGGACGCACCTTCATCCGCCGGACACCCGGAACTCAGATGGCTAGCGCGTACCAGGCGCTCGTCGGCGAACCCCGCCTCGGCGACATCGGGTGGTTGCTGCGCTCCCCCGCCACCCCCTTTCTCGCGCTGGCGAGCCGTCTGACCCAGGCGGCCATCGACTATGCCTACGATCCCGGCACGGGCCGCTACGAGACGGACGCGGAGTACATGCGACGGATCCGTCGCGATCTCGAGCGAAACTCGGCGCTCCTCGAAAGCCGGCTGGGCCGGCGGCCGCGAGTCATGACCTGGCCGTACGGACGATGGAATCAGGTGACCCTGGAGGCGGCGCGCCAGGTGGGCATGCCGGTGGCCCTCACCCTGGAGCCCGAGCGTGCCGACACGCGGGAGATACATCGGATCGGCCGCTTCTACGCGACGGACAACCCCGATCTGGCCCTTGTCCCCCGGGTCCTGACGCTGCCGCCGGACGCCCCATTCTTCCGAGGGATCTGCGCGAACCTCGACGAGATCTACGCGCCGACGGTGGACGCGCGCGAGGACCGCCTCGGCCAGATGCTGGACGTGCTCCTCGACTTCAAGCCGAACGTGGTTCTCCTCTCCGCGGCGTCGTCGGAGGAGGGCCCCCTGGCCGTGTACTTCCCCTCGGAGGGGGCCAAGGTCCGCGCCGACATGTTCAATCGCGCCGCGTGGCAGATCCGCACCCGCGTGGGCACGGACGTCCATGCCTGGCTCCCGCTCGACAAGGTCGGCTCGGACCCCGCCACGATCCGGGCCGTGTATTCCGAACTGGCGAAGTCCATGCCCTTCGCCGGGTTCGGGTTCGGCGCACGGTTCCTCGCCGGCGACCTCGCGCCGGTGCCGGTCGACAGCGGACTCAACCGGTGGGATCCGCGGATCCCCCGGCGCGTACGCGCGGCGCAGGATCCGGCTCGGCTGCCGGCGGCCGCCCGCCTCGGCCTCGACGCGATCGAGGGCGTGTCCCGCTATCGGCCCAGCGTGGACGTGCTCGATGTCGTCCCGCTCGACCGGCTTCGGTCACCCGCCCAGGTCGCCGCGAATTCGGTCGAGTACTTGGCCGTCCGCTGGAACGGCCGCGCGGATGAGGTCGTCCGCACGCTGGGGCAGCTGGGATGGCTCGATCCAGCGTACCGGCCGCGGGTTGTGCCGATGAGCGCCCAATCGGATCCGCGCGAATGGCGTCGCCTGCAACAGGCCGGGCTCGTCAACGGACTCTACTGCCCCGAGCGCCTCCTCGACCAGCCAAAGACGCTGACTGCCCTCAGCGAGGTGCTCGGCGCCTCGACGAACCCGTTCCGGCGCTGAGCGATGCTCGTCCACGCCCAGGCTCTCGTCGACGCGCTCCAGCGATTCGAGTTCGGGTACCCGTTCGTCATGGCGGCCGTCTGGATCGCCGGCGGGATCTTCTTCTGGTGGTTCGAGGAGCGGCCGGGCCCGGATCACACGCGGCCGCCGCGCTTGCCACGGTACCCGCGGGCCGCGGTGATCGTGCCCTGCCACAACGAGGCGCGGCATATCGCGGAGACCATCGGCGCGCTCCGGCGTCTGTCCTATCCGGACTACGAGATCGTCGCCGTCGACGACGGCAGCACGGATGGTACGGGACGGATCCTGGAATCGCTGGCTTCCGCGGAGCCCCGGCTGCGCGTTCTGCGCTTCCCGACGAACCGGGGCAAGCCCACGGCGCTCCGGATGGGCGCCGAGTCGACGAGCGCCGAGCTCGTGATCTGCGTGGACGGCGACGCGCTCCTGGACGAGCACGCCCTGACGTGGATGGTCCGGGCGCTCACGCGTGGACCGCGGGTCGGCGGCGTGACCGGGAACCCGCGCATCCGCACCCGCTCGACCGCGCTCGGCCGGCTTCAGCTCGGGGAGTTCTCCTCGCTGGTCGGCCTGATCAAGCGGGCGCAGATGGTGTGGGGTCGGCTCTTCACCGTCTCCGGCGTCGTCTGCGGGTTCCGCAAGAGCGCGTTGGCGGAGGTGGGGTACTGGAGCCCGGACGTGCTCACCGACGACGTGGAGATCAGCTGGCGTCTGCAGCTCCGCGGCTGGCAGATCCGGTTCGAGCCGCGCGCGCTCTGCTGGGTCCTCATGCCCGAAACGCTCCGCGGGCTCTGGCGTCAGCGCCTGCGCTGGGCCACCGGCGCGGCCCAGGTCTTCGTCCGCAGCCTGCCCGAGCTCGTGCGGTGGCGGTCGCGCGGGATGTGGGTGATCGCGGGGGACTACGCCCTCAGCGTGGTCTGGGCGGTGGTGACGTTCGCGCTGTCGGTGTGGTGGCTCGTAGGCTTGATGCCCGGTGTCTCGCTCCCGGTCACCGTCGGCGGACTCGTGCCCGGCACCTGGGGCGTGACGCTCGCCCTGATGTTCCTGCTCCAGGTCGCGCTGGGGATGGCGCTCGATCGGCGCTACGAGCCCGGGATCGGACGTTACCTTCCCTCGGTCATCGGGTATCCGGTCGTCTTCTGGCTCATCATCCTGCTGACCGTGATCGTGGGCCTGCCCCGGGCGATGCTGCGCGCGCGGGGCCGGGCGGGCGTGTGGGTCAGCCCGGATCGCGGGATGGCGCAGCCGGCATGACGACGCCGCTCGACGTGCTGATCGAGGATCGCCGTCGGCTGCCATGGGCATTCCGGTGGCGCGATCGCTGCCTGACGATTGCCCTCTGGGGGCTCTGGTGGCTGCCGGTCGATACGATCCGGCACCTGTTCGTCAGCGAGACCGCACGCTGGACGGCGTTCGTAGCCGACCTCGCCCAGATGATGGGCGTCGCGGCGGTGGCCGTGACGGCGATGGTCGCCTGGGGTCTCTACGACCGGCGGTGGGCACGCAGCGTCGCGGGTCGGGAGGATCTGGCGTCGCTCCCGAGTCGCGACGTCGTCCGGAGGCCGCGGCGATCCGGACCGCGCGCGCCGATCGCGCTCGGTCAGCAGGCGTGCCGCGGCGCCGGGCGACGTGTCACGAGCGCGGGTTCGCTGCTCGCCCTGTGCAGCGCCCGCCCGGAGTGGCCGCCGCCTTGCACGCGTGGATGGCATGGCGATCCGACACGATCCGGGCCGGCCGTCGAAGGGGGACCTCGGCCGGGCGGGTGAGGTTGCGGCCGCGCGCCTCCTCGAGCGACGCGGCCTGGTGATCCTCGAGCGCAACCTCAGGTCGCGGCTGGGCGAGATCGATCTCCTGGCCCGTGACGGGCCGACGCTCGTGTTCGTCGAGGTCAAGGCCCGCCGGGGATCGCCCGGCGACCCGCCGGAGGCCGCCGTGAATGCCCGCAAGCGCGCGCGGCTGAGCCGGCTTGCCCTCGGCTATCTCGCGGCGCGGCGGCTCGGGGAGCGATCCTGCCGCTTCGACGTGGTCGGCGTGTCGCTGGACGAGACGGGCGGGGTCATCGCCGCGCGGCACATCCGGAACGCCTTCGACCTCGACGGCTGGGTGTCCTGACGGATACGCGCCGTATGACGTCGACGTCAGCGGGTCGCTGCTGGGGCGTTGGGCTCTCGCGGCTCCCGTCGGCTGGCGTCACGGGTGCCGCCGGTCGACCGGCGCGGCGATTCAGCTCCCGCCACCGGGATACTCGATGCTCACCGTGATGGACGCGCACGCGATGAGCGTGTCGGAGTCCGGCACCCGTAAGCCACCGGCAACCGGGGTCACCGTGACCTCCCCGTGTGGCAGCTCCTGGCGCACCCGCGTGACGTCGACCGATGCCGGATCGGGCACGCCGACGGTCACCGCGACCAGCATCCGGCCGCCGCGCGCCCGGACCTGCGCCAATAGGGGGAGGCTCGAGTGGCGGATGGCGTCCGACACCGCGCGGCACGCGGCCTTCGTCCCGTCCAGCCCGTGCACGTCGACGCCCATGCCGAACTCGAGCACGACGGGACGGGCGCTCATCCTCGCAGGCCGGGCATCGCGAACCGGGCCTGCTCGAGCTGCGTCACCAGCGTCGTGCTCTGCTCGCGCGTGAGCGCGACGAGCGGCGGGCGGACGGTCGCCCACTCGGGCGTCCCGCTCCAGTGGGCGACGGCCGCCTTGAGCGCGGGGATCATCGGGAACTTCGCGAAGATGCCGCGGATCTGGTCGAGCCGCGCCTGCTGGGCGTCGGCGTCGCCGGCGCGCCAGGTCGCGTGGAGCCCGGCGATGGCCGCCGGGTTGACGTTGGCGGTGGCGCTGATGCAGCCGACGGCTCCGTGGCGCATGCCCTGGAGCAGGAACGTCTCCGCGCCCGGGAACACGTCGAAGCCATCCTTGGCGAACGCGTCGAGGAAGGCCTGCGTGTTCTTCCAGTCGCCGCCGCTGTCCTTCATGCCGGCGACCTGCTGCGGATAGGCCTTTCGGAGTCGCTCGACCAGCCCGAGCGTGATCGGGACCTGGGCCACCGGCGGAATGTGATAGAGGTACACGCGGAGGCGCGACTCGCCCACGCGCTGGATCACCTCGGCGAAGCTCCGGAACAGGCCGTCGTCGCTCACGCCCTTGTAGTAGAAGGGCGGCAGCATGAGGACTCCCCCGCAGCCGAGCTTGACGGCGTGGGCCGTCAGCCGAACGGAATCCGGCAGGGCGCAGTGCCCGGTTCCCGGCATCATGCGCGCGGGGTCGAGACCGCTCCCGGCCAGGCGGTCGAGCAGCTCGATCTTCTCGTCGACCGACAGGGAGTTGGCCTCCGAGTTCGTCCCGAAGACCGCCAGCCCGACGTTCTGCGAGAGCAGCCACCGGCACTGGCGCACGAAGCGCTCGGGATCCGGCGCCAGATCAGCCGTGAAGGGCGTGACGACGGGGGACAGGACGCCGGCGATCCGCTGGGTGTTATGCATGCGAAATACCCTACCATCGAAGCCGCGCGCATGCGCGGGGCGCCGGTCGCGGCGCGGCGCGCTCGATCGATGGAGCGCCGCCGGGCCGGCTTGCCCTCCCGCCGTGAGCCGCGCCGTGCGAGAATCGGCATCGGGACGTCCCACGTACACCCCGTCGCCGGAGGGGAGGCGGAGTCCTATGTCACGGAACAGCGCGACGTCGCACCTGCGCATCGGGCTGGCAGCCGCCCGGAACGCGCCGTCCGTCGAGGAGCGTCTCAAGGCCGTGGATCGGTTCCTGGGAGAGGCCGCGGCGCAGGGCGTGGCCATCGTGTGCTTCCCGGAGACGTATCTCCCCGGCCTGCGCGGCCTGGATTTTCCCGTTCCGCCTCACGACCAGGCTCGCCAGGACGCGGCGCTCGAGGCCGTGCGGGCGATGGCCGGACGGCACGGCGTGGCCGTGGTGATGGGGATGGAGTGGGAGGTCGCCGGCCGCCTCCACAACGTGGCGTTCGTCGTCTCGAAGGACGGGGTGGTCGAGGGCTACCAGGCGAAGAACCAGATCCCGGTGGAGGAGGAGCCGTACTACGTCGCCGAGGGCCGCCGCCGGCTCTTCGAGGTCGACGGCGTGCCGTTCGGGATCACCATCTGCCACGAGGGATGGCGCTATCCCGAGGCCGTCCGCTGGGCGGCCATCCGCGGGGCACGGATCGTGTTCCACCCGCAGCTCACCGGCAGCGACCGCGCGGGGGTGACGATCGAGCGCTGGGGGGACCCCGCGTCGCCTTACTACGAGAAGGCGATGATCGCGCGCAGCGTCGAGAACGCGATCTACTTCGCCAGCGTCAACTACGCGATGCGCTACCAGGAGTCCGCGACCACGCTGATCGGCCCGGAAGGGGAGTGCGTGGCCCACGTGCCCTACGGCCAGGAGCAGCTCCTGGTCCACGATCTTGATCTGGCGCGGGCCACCGGGTTCCTCGCGCGACGGTACAACCCGGCCTTCTACCCGCTGACCTGAGGGCCGCGTCGTCCCGGCGGCGGATCCCGGCGCCGGTCCACCGTCCGCCGCGCGGTTCGTCCGCCGGCCGAAACGAATCGAGGAGCGCCCTGGCGACGGTGCGCGCCAGGACGCTCCTCGCGTGTGACGCAGCCGAGGAGCCGAGCGATCAGGCCGCGGAGAGCGTCCGGCCGACCTCCCCGATCCCCTGATCGAGCACGCTCACGATCCGGTCCACCTCCCGCCGGGTGAGGACGAGCGGCGGGGCGAGCGTGATGGTGTTGCCGAGGTAGCGTCCACCCGCCGAGCGCCCGACGATGACGCCGTGGGCGAGGCAGTAGTCGACCAGCGCCTGCATCTGGGGCGCGGGCATGATCTCCTTCGTCTTCCGATCCCGCACCAATTCGACGCCGGCGAGCAGACCCTTGCCGCGGACGTCACCCACCCACGGGTGCCGGCTGAGGGTATGGAGCGCGTCGAGGAGATAGCCGCCGGTCTCGGCGGCCCGGTCCGCCAGCCGCTCGTTCAGCATGATCTCGATGTTTCGGAGAGCGACCGCGGCGGCGGCCGGATGGCCGCCGTAAGTGTTCACCTGCATCACATGGCGGTTCGCGGCGGGGTCGCCGTAGAACGAGCGGAAGACATCGTCGGACACGATGGTCGCGGCGATCGGGAGGTACGCGCTGGAGATGCCCTTGGCCACGGCGAGGATGTCCGGCCGCACGCCGTAGTGCTGGTGGGCGAACATCTTGCCGGTGCGCCCGAAGCCGTTGATCACCTCGTCCACGTGGAGCAGGGCCCCGTACTTCTTGGCCACCGCCGCCACCGCCGGCAGGTACTCGTCCGGCGGCACCGCCACGCCCACGCCGCTCATGATCGGCTCGACGAGGACCTCCGCGACGGTGTCGGATCCCTCGCCCTGGATCGTGGTCTCGATGTTCTTGACGCACGCCAGCTCGCACGACGGATAGGTCAGCCCGAACGGGCAGCGGTAGCAGTACGGCGGCGCCACGTGCACGAAGTCGTTGCCACCCAGGGGCTCGAACTTCATCTTGCGGTCGCCCATGCCGCCCGCGGCCAGTGTCGAGAGCGTGGTGCCATGGTAGCTGAAGTAGCGGGTGATCGTCTTGTAGCGGAACCCGCCGGGGAACTCCTGCTTCGCGTACTGGCGGGCGAACTTGAAGCCGGCCTCGTTCGCCTCCGACCCGGAGTTGACGAAGTACACGTGGTACCCGCCGCCGAGGATCCCGGTGATCTTCTCGCCGAGCGCGGCCGCAGGCACGTTCATCGCCGTGTGCGGGTAGTACGCGAGGTCCCGCATCTGATCGGCGGCCACCTCGGCCAGCTCGGTCCGGCCGTACCCGATGTTGACGCACCAGAGGCCGGCCATCGCATCCAGGTACTCGGTCCCGTTCGCGTCGACCACCGTCGAGTCCTTCGCGCTCACGATCACCAGCTGCTTCTCCTCCAGCTGGCGGTGCGGCAGGATCGGGTGGAGCACGCTCTTGAGATCCTGCTGAACGACGGCGGTGCGGTTCTGAAGGCGGGGGGTTTCTCCGGCGCTCATGGCTGTGATCCTCCGGTGTTGGCGCTCAGGGCTCAGGGTGACGTCGGGGTCATGTTCCCACAGGTGGACGGCGGGCGAAAGGCGGGGTCTCCCTCGAGCCTCCTGCCGTCTCGGGGTCCACGGCGTCGGCGCGCCTCGTACCCGGCGGGGCAACCCGGGTGGACCGCCTCTCGAATGGGCGGACGGCGCGTGCATTTCGCCACACCCGCGGCCGCTTCTTGCCCGCCGGCTGATCGGCACGCTACCATCGGCCGCCAGGGGCGGAGATGGGGGCAGCGGATGGCGAGAGGGGAGCGCGCGGCGTGAGACGACCACCTCGGGAGGCGCGCAGGTGCTCGCCCTGAGCGACCAGCGCGAGGGACGCGACCTCGCCGCCGCGGGGGCCGGCGCCGACATCGTAGGCATCGGTCTCACCCGTGACGACGCCGGGAGCCGCGTCGGGACCGGCGGTCCTGAGCTGATTGTTCCCGGCGTTCTCCTGCGATGGCTGAACGGGGCCGGGCCTGGGCCTCCACACGCCTACGTCAACGACCACCGCTGAGATGCGGGCGCACGTGAGCGCCCAGCCGGCAGAGACCGGCCCGCCCGCAGGACGCCTTCAACGTCTCGACGTCCTGCGTGCGATCGCGGTCGTCCTTGTCATGGGACGGCACCTGCACTCTTACGACATGCTCGTGCAGATGGGGTGGACCGGCGTCGACCTCTTCTTCGTGCTGAGCGGCTTTCTCGTTTCGGGCTTGCTCTTTGCCGAGTACAAGGCACGCGGTGCGCTCGACGTCCGCCGCTTCTTCATCCGTCGCGGCTTCAAGATCTACCCGGCGTTCTACGTCATGATCACCGCGACCCTCCTGTGGCGCGCGCCTCTCGGGGCCCCATCGGTCACCGCCGCGTGGAAGCCCGAGGTGTTCTTCTATCAGAACTACGTGCCTGGCTTGTGGGCACATACCTGGTCGCTGGCGGTGGAGGAGCACTTCTACATCCTGCTTCCGCTCACCCTGCTGATCCTCTGTCGACGCTCACCCGGCAGCCCCGACCCGTTTCGCGCGATCCCGGTCCTTTGGGTGCCGGTCGCGCTCGGATCGCTGGTGCTGCGCATCATCACGACGTACACGCTGCCCTACGACTACTTCACGCATCTATTTCCCACCCATCTCCGTTTGGACGGGCTCTACTTCGGCCGTGATCGGCTACCTGCACCACTTCCGTCCGGATGTGCTGCCGCGTCTCGTGGGGTCGGGCTGGCGGCAGCTGGGCATTGCGGTGGCGAGTGCCGCGTGTCTCGTGCCCTGCTTCCTCTGGCTGGTCGAGGGTCCGTTCATGTCGACGATCGGCCTCACGCTGCTCTACCTGGGCTTCGGCGGCGTGCTCGTGCTGGCGCTGCACGCCCCACTCGTGGCCCTCGGCGGCTGGCGCGTCACCCGCGGAGTCACCACAGCGCTGGCATACGCCGGCCGGCACTCGTATTCGATCTATCTGTGGCACGTGCCGGTCCTGTACTGGGTAATCGCCCGGCTGGGGGGCCCCCTGCATCTCGCCCGTCATGCCAACAGGCGGTTCGTACTCTACGTGGTCTTGTGCACCATTGTCGGCATCGCATTGGCGTGGGCGATCGAGATGCCGTCGTTGAGGGCGCGCAACCGGCTCTTCCCGGGGCGCGTGCCGACACCGCCGCTGCCTGCGCCGCGGGAGGCCCACGCGCGATAGCACCCGGTCGCGTCAGTCTCACCGATCGCCGCGCCGCCGAACGCGTCGCGCGCAGACACTCCAGCCCCGAAGTCGTCGCCGAGCCGATGCCGCGACTCCCTCCGCGCGGGTCGCGAGCGGGGCCCGGCGTTTGAAGCACCGAGTCACCCCCTAGAACGTCGGCGACGAAGCCGGCTGCGCGGCGCCGCCGTCGTGGTAGCCAGTCGGATACACGCGTATGACTCCGACGCCATCGGGAGGACTTCGCGCAGGCTGAAGATCACGCAAGTCCGCGGACCACCGAGCGGCGGCTCTTCCGGATCACGTTTTGCAAAGCCTTACGGCCGTGGGTAGTACAGACCTGGCGAGCGCAGCGCGCCGGGCGTCGCCGAGTCCGCCTAGGCGAGACGGCTGATGCTCGCGCGCGTGTTCTCCGCGTGCCTCACCGGGATCGAGGCTGCGCTGGTCCGCGTCGAGATCGACGTGAGCCAGGGACTGCCCGTGTTCGCGACCGTCGGCCTGCCGGATCCCGCCGTCCGGGAGAGCCGGGAGCGCGTGCGCACAGCGATCCGGAACTCCGGCTTCACGTTTCCTCCGGATCGGGTCACGGTCAACCTCGCGCCGGCGGACGTGCGGAAAGAGGGTGTCAGCTTCGATCTCCCAATCGCCCTCGGGCTGCTGGCCGCGACGGGCGCGGTGAAGCCGGATCGGCTCGCCCGGCTCCTGGTCGTGGGGGAGCTCGCGCTCGACGGAACGATCCACCCGGTACGGGGCGTGCTGCCCATGGCACTCGGGGCGAGCCGCGCCGGCCTGGACGGTTGCCTGCTTTCGGCCGGCAACACGTCCGAGGCGTCGGTGCTCGAGGCGCTGAGCGTCTACCCGGTGCGCTCCCTCGCTGAGGCGGCGGCGTTCCTCAACGCCGAATGCCCGATCGCCGCGGTCCGCGCCGATCCCGGGCAGCTCCTGTCCGGCGCGCCGCTCGACGACATCGATCTCGGGGACGTCCGCGGGCAGGCGCACGCGAAGCGGGCGCTCGAGATCGCCGCCGCCGGGGGTCACCACGTCGCCTTGATCGGCCCGCCGGGTACCGGCAAGACGCTCCTCGCGCGCCGGCTGCCCACGATCCTGCCGCCCCTCACGCTCGCCGAGGCGATCGAGGTGAGCCGCGTCTGGAGCGTGGCCGGACTGCTTCCGGCCGAGGGTCTGGTCACCCGGCGACCCTTCCGGGCGCCGCACCACACCGTGTCGCCGGCGGGGCTCGTCGGCGGCGGCCGGCCGCCCCATCCCGGCGAGGTGAGCCTGGCCCACATGGGCGTGCTCTTTCTGGACGAGCTGCCGGAGTTCGCCCCGTACGCGCTCGACACGCTCCGGCAGCCGCTGGAGGATGGCATCGTGACCGTGGCGCGCGTCAGTGGCTCAGTGCGGCTGCCGGCGGAGATCCAGCTCGTCGGCGCGATGAATCCTTGCCGGCGCGGCTGCGCCACCCTGGACGCCTGCGCCTGCACGCCGGGCGAGCGGGCGCGCTACGTGGGCCGGCTGTCGGCGCCGTTGCTGGACCGCATCGATCTCCACGTCGAGGTCGGACCGTCGACCGCGGCGGTGTCGCTGCCGCACGACGGCGGGCCGCTCGAGTCCCCGGCGGTCCGCGACCGGGTCACCGAGGCACGGGAACGGCAGAAGGCGCGACTCGGCCGGGGATCAGTTCGCCTCAACGCGCGCATGACGCCACGTCAGCTGGCCCGACACTGCGCGCTACCGTCCACTGGCCGCGAGCTGCTCACGCGCGCGACCGCGCGACTCGGTCTCTCGACGCGCGGCCACGACCGCGTCCTCAAGGTCGCCCGCACCATCGCCGACCTGGCGGGCGCCGAGACGATCACAGCCGAGCATCTCGCCGAGGCGCTTGTGTACCGGGCCCTCGATCGCGCGAGCCTCTGAAGGCCGGGCACCGCTTCACCTGACGCCCGCAGCCCGGGTGATCGACCCCGACTTGCCCCGAAGCTCTCATCGGCCTCTATCTCGACTAGGGGGAACGTCCGCGGCTTGTGGTCGCGATGCCGTCGCGCGGCATCACCCGGTTGCGCATCGGGACGTCGTCGAACCGATGTCGTCGTCCATCCAGTCTTGAGATGAGTCTTCGCATCAGGGTGCGGGCGCGCACGTTCGGAATCGCTCTGCGTGAGTGCCCGCATCTCGCTCCGTGTGTTGCCGGGCTCCGACGGCCCGCGTTACACTGCGCTTGAGTCACTGTCGCAATGCGCTCTGAGAATGCGGAGTCGGTGGTCCCGGCGCGGACGGATCTGTCGAGCGCTCTCCTGCCGTCTGCACCCGAGCGCCATTGGCTTCGTGGGTTGGGATGTGGCGCCGCCGGAGAGTCGTCTCGAGTGACGGCGGAGGTGCGGGTGAGGCGAGGGTGCTCCTGATCGCGTCCCAGTGGGCGTGGCTGGCCGTCCTGGTGGTCGCGGCAGAGGTCACCCTCGTCGCTGGATACCTGTGCTGGCTGGCGCGCGCCGCAACGCCCGCCGGCGCGACGCCACCCCCGCTCCCTGCGTGGCCCCGGATCGACGTCATCGTGCCGGTCCGCAACGAGGCGGCGTGGATCGATGGGAAGCTCCGCAACCTGGAGGCGCTCCGATATCCGGCCGACTCGCTCCGCGTGTTCGTCGTGGACGGCGCCTCCACGGACGCGACTCCGGACATCGCCGCGGCTCATGTCGCCCGAGACGCGCGCGTTTCCCTCATCAGGTTCCCGGTGGCCGACAAGACGGCCCAGTTGAACGCCGGCCTGCGCCGCGGTGACGCCGACTGGGTCCTGGTGACCGACGCGGATGCGCGCCTACCCGTCGATATCCTCGAGAGGTTCCTGACGGTCGGGGAGGGCGACCGCGCGGTGGCGGTGGTCGGCGCGCCGGTCATTCCCGCCGACCCGCATCCTCTGGAGGCCCTCCACTGGCGACTCGGCAACGAGCTGCGCGATCGAGAGAGCCGTCGCGGCTGCGCCTCGCTCGTCGCGGGGCCGTGCTACCTCTTCCGACGCGAGCTCTTGAGCGCCTGGCCGGCCGCCGCGGTGGCCGACGACATGTACGTGGCATTCGCCGCCATGGCCGCCGGTCGTCGGGTGGCGCACGTCGACCTCGCGGTGACGGAGCTGCGCTCCCCTCGGCGCCTCGCCGAGCTGTTCCGGCACAAGTTCCGCCGGGCGCACGCGTATCTGCTCGAGGTGTTCCGCTTCTTGCCGCGCGCGGCCGCCATGCCGTCGCCCGCGCGGGAGGTCTTTCTCTGGCGCGCCGCCCATCTCACGATTCTGCCGTTCCTGCTCCTCGTCACCGCGGGCTTCGGGCTCGATGGTCTCGGCCACGCGATGGCGTCACCGGGCGGCCGGCTCGCCGTCCTCGCGGTGACGGTGGCAGCGGTTGGGGCCGGCTGGATTTCGCGCCGCGCGCGGCAGGCCGCCGCGGTCCTCGCGCTGGGAGCAGTCATCGCGCCGACGCTCGTGCTCGCCCTCGTGGCCCTGCCGGTCTGGCGGCAGCGCGCGGCGTTCCCCAAGGTCGCCGCAGCCCGCCGGCCCGCGGGCGAGGCCATCCGGTGACGCCGACCCAGAAGCTCGGCATCGGCGCCCAGATCCTCGCCGCGCGGTTGACCGGCGCGGTACGGCCATTCTTCGTCCAGTACTCCCTGCTGAACGGCTGCAATGCCCGGTGCGTCTACTGCAATTGCCCCAACCGGGAGGACCCGCAGCTGTCCACGGCGGAGCACCGGCGGGTCCTCGCCGAGTTCGCCCGGCTCGGGACGGTGCGCGTCAAGTTCCTC
Source organism: uncultured bacterium (assembly GCA_964463175.1). GTDB lineage: Bacteria > Methylomirabilota > Methylomirabilia > Rokubacteriales > DASRDR01 > DASRDR01. The sequence goes on along the minus strand of CAYXBJ010000076.1, from coordinate 33,508 downwards.
GGCGGCGAGCCGCTCCTGCGCCCCGACCTCGGCGAGCTCGTGGACGAGGTCCGGCGGCTCGGGATGCGGAGCGCGATGGTGACCAACGGCTTTCTCGTCCCGCAGCGGATCGACACGGTCCGGCAGCTCGACGAGCTGGTGATCTCGATCGACGGCCGGGAGCATGCCCACGACGGCCAGCGGGGCCCGGGCTCCTGGCGTCGGGTGATGCGGGCCATCGAGCTGTGCGCCCGCGAGGGGCTCGACTTCTTCCTCAGCGCGGTGGTCACGCGGGAAAGCGCCGGCGAGATCGACTGGCTGCTGGCCACTGCCCGGCGCTTCGGCGTCTCCGTGAACTTCCAGATCCTGCAGTCGAACGAGGAGATGTACGGCGCGGCGGCGGCCGCGCACCTGCCCGAGCCCGCGGAGATCCGGGCCATCCTCGCGAAGATCATCGCGGCCAAGGAGGCGGGGGAGCCCGTGCTCTTCACCACGCGCTCCTATCGCCACACGCTCGCCTGGGACGACTATCGCACCGAGCGGGTCGAGCGGCCGGGCGAGCTCTCCCCGTGCACGGCCGGCCGATACTTCCTCCAGATGGAGCCGAACGGCGACATCTACCCGTGCGTCCTCCACGTCGGGCGGTTCACGCCGAAGAACGCCCTCCGTGACGGGGTCGAAGTGGCGTGGCGCCACGCCCAGCGCCATTCCTGCTTCGACTGCTACAACACGTGGCTCAACGAGAACCGGGCCATCTTCGATCTGCGCCCGGCCGTCCTCGCCAACTTCTGGCGCGGATACCTGGCGCGGCCGCCGGTTCCCGGGCCGGCTGAGTCGCCGACCGGCGAGGCCTCTCCAAGGTCGCCAGAGCGCGCGCGGCGGTGACCGGCACGCTGACGGCGGCGGCGCGTCTCCTGGCCGCCCACTGGCGCGCGACGCCGACACTCCTGTCGGCGAACCTCTATCTCACGCACCGCTGCAACCTCCGATGTCTCTACTGCAGCTCGCCGTACCGGAACGTTCCGGAGCTGGCCACCGCCCAGTGGCGGACGGTGATCGATCAGCTCGCCGACCTCGGGTGCCGCCGGATCGCCATCCTCGGCGGCGAGCCCCTCCTGCGTCCCGACGTCGGCCAGGTCATCCACCACGTGCGGACCCGCGGCATGGCCTGCGTGCTCACCTCCAACGGCCTCCTGGTGCCCCGGCGCCTCGACGATCTGCGGGGCCTGAGCACGCTCGTGCTGAGCCTCGATGCGCCGGGACCCGCGAACGACGCGCAGCGAGGGACGGGCGTGTTCGCCGCGGTGCGGCGGGCGCTCGCCGCGGCCCGGGCTGCGGAGATTCCCGTCAAGCTGAACGCGGTCATGTCGGCCCTGACGGCGCCTTACCTCGACGCCCTGCTGGCGTTCTGCGAGGCGCACGACCTCCACGTGACGGTCAACGTCATGCGGAGCGGGGCGCCGGACCTGTGCCATCGCGCGGCGACGATCAAGCCCGAGGACGACGCGATCCGTCAGCTCCTCGATCGCCTTGCCGCCGCCGCTCGCGACAACCCGCGGGTGCTGTTCTCCGAGGCCACGTACCGGTACGCGAAGATCTGGGGCGACTACGGTCGCGACCGGTTCGAGGCGCACGAGCTACCCGCGGACGACCCACGTCTCCGCGAGGGCCCTCGCTGCCAGGCGGGGCGGTTCTACCTGTCGATCGATCCGGACGGCGCGGCTTACCCCTGCGTGGTGACGGCGGGCCGAATCACCGGCGGCAACGTGGTTGCCGACGGGGTGGCGGCCGCCTGGCAGCGGCTCCACGGTCACGGCTGCGTCGCCTGCTACTCACCGTGCCTGGTCGAGCAGAACTTCCTCTTGTCCCTCGATCGGCGAGTGATCCGCCCGTTCGTCCGCCGGCATCTGCCCCGATTCGGATGAGCCGAATGGTCTCCCAGGGGCGCCCACCATTGCTCGGTGCGCCGACCGTGGTGATGTGACATGGCGGCGGAAGGCCGATACCTCCGGCCCGGATGGCTTCTCAGCCGCGTCGTGAACCCGCTGCTCATGCGACTCGGCCTCGTGCCGACGCTGGCGGTGCGCGGGCGGGTGAGTGGTCAGTGGCGCACCGTGCCCGTCAACGTGCTCGAGCTCGACGGAAAGCGCTATCTGGTGGCGCCGCGGGGAGATACCGAATGGGTCCGCAACCTCCGCGTCACGGGCCGAGGCGAGCTGCGCCGACGCGCACGCGCCGAGCCGTTTCGGGCGACCGAGCTCCGCGACGAGGAGAAGCCTCGCGTCATCGAGGCCTATCTCGCGCGCTGGGGCTACCAGGTGAAGCGCTACTTCGACGCGCTGCCGCGGCCGGCGGATCATCCGGTGTTCCGGATCGACCGATCGTGACGCCGACGACCGGCGACGCCGGGCGACGCGACCGCTCATGACCCTGGACCTGGTCGGCGCCCGGACCATTCTCCGACGCACGCCGGACGTGCTCGATGCCCTGCTTCGAACACTGCCGGATCCGTGGGTCCGCGAGAACGAGGGCCCGGACACCTGGTCGAGTTTCGACGTCGTCGGCCACCTCGTGGAGGCGGAGGCGACCAACTGGATTCCCCGCATACGCCACCTCGTCGCGCACGGCGAGTCGGTGGTGTTCCCTCCGTTCGATCGCTTCGGGTTCGTGGACAAGTCGCAAGGGAAGAGCATGGCGGAGCTGCTGGACACGCTCCGGGCGGCGCGTGCCCGGAGTCTCGCGGCGCTCGACGAGTTGCGGCTCGCGCCCCGCGACCTCGCGCGGCGGGGGCGTCATCCGGAGTTCGGCTCGGTCACCCTCGGCCAGCTCGTCGCCACCTGGGCCGTCCATGACCTCAACCATCTCGGCCAGATCACGGATGTCCTCGCGCGTCAGCATGGCGCGGCAGTCGGCCCGTGGCGCGCATTCCTGGGGATTCTGGAGAGGTGACGAGACCGTCGGCCCGCCATCACTCGACGGATCGATCGGTGTCGCCGAGGGTATAGTAGCGGAGCCCGCCGGTGCGGGCTGATCGAGGTGATTCCCGCGCAGTCCCGTCGACGCTCGCCGCGATCTTCGCCTCGCCGCTCCCGCGCGACTCTGCGGTTCCTGTCCGCGGTGCTGGTGATCGGCGCTCTCGCCACGAGCGTGGGCGCGCAGGTGTATCACTGGGTCGACGACCAAGGCGTCGTCCACTACACGACCGGGATCGAGAGCGTCCCCGAGCGCTACCGTGATGCCGCGCGCGTCATGGCGAGCTCCCCGGTCGATGGGCCGACGCCCGAGACGCCAGCGCGCGGCCGCACCGGCAGCGCCACCATCCCGTTCGTCGCGGGTCGGCCGATCATCGTGGCCGCGCAGGTCAACGGCGCGGGGCCGGTCATGCTGGTCCTTGACACCGGCGCCGATCGGACGATGGTGGCGCCGGCCGCGCTCGCCCGCATCGGCATCCCCGCATCGAGCGCGTACCGCGCGGAGATCCGGGGCGTGACGGGCACGACCGAGGCGGACGTCGTCTGGGTGGACTCTCTTGGGGTGGGCGGCGCTCGGGCAGGGCCGCTGGCCATCGTCGCGCACGATGCGGACCTGCCCGAGGCGGACGGTCTGCTGGGGCGAGACTTCCTGTCACTCTTCTCGGTGGCGATCGACGCGCGGGCGAGTGTCGTCACCCTCGAGCCGAACTGACACCACTGGAGGGGTCCACGATGCCCAAGACGATCCAGCAGAGCGTCACGCTCCCGGCCTCCGCCGCCCGGCTCTACCGCATGTATCTCGACCCGAAGCGGCATGCGGCGATCACCGGCGCGCCGGTCACGATCGGCGCGAGGGCGGGCGCCCCGTTTCGCGCCTTCCACGGCGCCCTTTCCGGCAAGATGCTCTATACGCGACCCGGTCGGATGATCGTCCAGACGTGGCGCTCCACGGGGTTCGGCGCCAGGGACATCGACTCGACGCTGATCCTCACGTTCTGGCCCCGGGGCCGTTCGAGCCGCATCCAGCTGGTGCACGTCAACGTGGCGGACCGTGACGTGCGAGGGGTCACCAAGGGCTGGCGGACGTACTACTGGAATCCCTGGCGCGCGTACCTCAAGCGGACGTGCCGCCGACGTTGAGTGGTGACGCGTTCGCGCGTCGGATTCGGTAGAGACCGCCGGGCCTCCACTTCCGCCAGCCCGGGATGACTATCGAGATCCGTCGGGTCCGGCCGGACGAGGGCCTGCGCGTGCGCGCGCTGCGTCTTCAGGCCCTGGCCGATACGCCACTCGCATACGGCTCGACGCTCGCGCAGGAGCAGGCGTTTGACGACGCGGTGTGGCACGAGCGCGCGCGCCGTGGAGCGGCGGGCGTGGATCGTGTCACGTACGTGGCCGAGGAGGGCGAGCGCTGGGTGGGTCTCGTCACCGGCATCGCCGACGAAGAGAAGGGATCCAGGCTCACGCTCGTGGGCATGTTCGTCGAACCGGCCGCCCGGGGGCGGGGAGTCGGGGCCGCGCTCGTGGAGGCCGTGACCGGCTGGGCCCGCGAGCGAGGCGCCACCCACCTCTATCTCGGGGTGACCGCGACGAACCATGCGGCGATTCGCTTGTACCGCCGCTGCCGGTTCAGACCGACCGGCCAGCGGGAGCCGCTCGAGCACACGCCGACCGAGACTGAGCTCGAGATGGTCCGGGACCTATAGGGCGCGAGGCGCCGAGAGGAGCCGTGATGGACACGTTCGACGCGATCCGCACGATGCTGGCCGTCCGGCGCTACCAGGACAAGCCGATCCCCGAGGCGACGCTCCGGCGAGTGGTCGAGGCGGGGCGCCTGACGGGCAGCGCGAAGAACCTTCAACCGTGGAACTTCATCGTCGTACAGGATCGGAAGACGCTCCAGAAGCTGGGGGCGCTCGCGCGAACCGGCGCGCACGTCGCCCAGGCCGCGGCGGCCGTCGTCGTCGCGATGGAGAGGACGCCGTTCGCCGTCTCGGATGCGAGCCGGGCGATCCAATCCATGCTGCTCGCGGCCTGGGCGGACGGCGTGGGCTCGAACTGGGTGGGCTTCGGGGGGCTGGAGGAGGTGAAGACGCTCCTCGGGGTGCCGGCGCGCCTCGACCTCCTGGCGATCCTCCCGCTCGGTTATCCCGTCGGCGCCGTCGGGAAGGGTCGGAAGGACCGCAAGGCGCTGGGCGCGATCGCGCACCGGGAGCGGTTCGGGCAGCCCTTCGAGTAACGCGAGGGGGACGGGCCGAGCCCGTCGACCCTAGAAGCGGTTCGGCGAGATCCCGCCCGCTCGCGGCGGCACGTTCGTGAACGTGAGCGTGCCGTCCTCGCCGACGGTGCGGTAGACGCGCTGGGGCGCGGTCGCCAGCGCGAGCGCGCGCGGCGTCAAGGACCCGGCGCCGTCATACAGCACGCGCACGCGCCGGACGTATTCGCGCGTCTCGGCGAAGGGCGGCACGCCGCCGTAGCTCCGGACCGCGGCTTCGCCCGCGTTGTACGCCGCCAGGGCCAGCGTGACGTCCCCGCCGAAGCCCTGCAGCAGGTCGCGCATGTGGCGCACTCCGCCGTCGATGTTCTGGCTGGGGTCGAAGGAGTCGCGCACGCCGAGGAGCGCGGCGCGCTCGGGCATGAGCTGCATCAGGCCGCGGGCGCCCTTCGGCGACACCGCCATCGGATTCCCCGCCGACTCCGTCTGCACCATGGCCTCGACGAGGCGCGTATCGACGCCATAGCGCTCGGCGGTCGTGCGAATGATCTGGGCGAAGGCGCGGATCCCGGAGGACGGGCCGCCACGCTCCATGGCGGGCCTGGCCACCGCCGGCTCCGGGTCCTTCCGGACGAAGTTGTACCGCGGGTCACCCGGCACGTTCGTGTAGTGGATGACGCCCTGCTCGTCCTCGAACTGGTACATCGACCCCGCCCGGACGGGCGTGGCGACGACGACCAGTGACAGAAGACCGACGCAGACTGACAGGATTCGCACCATGGCGGATTGACCGGGGGCCAGTCTACGGAGGCCCCCGGACCCTGTCAATCCGACGTCGATCTGGCCGTCAGGACGTGCCTTTTCCGGCCAGCGCGAGCTCCAGTTCCCCGTCGAGGGGGCTCCACCGCGACGCATCGGGCAGAGCAACGTGCAAAACCTCAGCCACGTCCCTGACCAGGTGGACCTCCAGCTGGGCCCGCACCTCCGCCGGGACGTCCTCCAGGAGCTGACGCTGGTTTTGCTTGGGCAGGATCAGCGTCGTGAGCCCGGACCGGTGGGCGGCCAGCACCTTCTCCTTGATGCCGCCCACGGGCAGGACCCGCCCCGAGAGCGTGATCTCGCCCGTCATGGCGAGCCCTGGCCGGATCGGCTGACCGCGGAGCAGAGAGACCAGGGCCGTGGCCATGGTCACCCCCGCCGAGGGGCCATCCTTCGGGATGCCGCCGGCCGGCACGTGGAGGTGAAGGTCCGAACGCATCCAGAAGTCCGGCGCAATCCCGAGCTCCGCCGCGTGGGCGCGCACCCACGAGACCGCGGCCTGCGCGGACTCCTTCATCACGTCGCCGAGCTGCCCCGTGAGCGTCAGCGACTTGCCGCCGGTCATGCGCGAGGCCTCCACGAACAGGACGTCGCCGCCGACCGGAGTCCAGGCGAGCCCCACCGCTACGCCCGGCGTCCGGGTCCGCTCGGCGATCTCCTCCTCGAGGAGGAAGCGCGGCGACCCGAGGAGAGCCATCACCAGCTCCGGATCGACGGTCACCGGCGCGAGGTCGCCCTCGGCCCGCCGCCGGGCCACCTTCCGGCAGAGCGCCGCGACCTCTCGCTCGAGACTCCGCACGCCCGACTCCCGGGTGTAGCTCCGGACGAGGAGCCGGAGCGCGGGCTCCGTGAACGTGATGTCCGTACCGAGCCCGAGACCGTGCTCCGCCGCCTGCTTCGGGGTGAGGTGGCGCCGCGCGATCTCGACCTTCTCGTCCTCGGTGTAGCCCGGAAGCTCGATGATCTCCATCCGGTCACGGAGCGGCGCCGGGATCGGATCCAGCATGTTCGCGGTCGTGATGAACAAGACCCGCGAGAGGTCGAACGGCACGTCGAGGTAGTGGTCCCGGAACGTCGAGTTCTGTTCCGGGTCGAGGACCTCGAGGAGCGCCGACGCCGGATCGCCCCGGAAGTCGTAGCCGAGCTTGTCGACCTCGTCGAGCATGAACACCGGGTTCTTGGACTCCGCGCGCCGCAGACCCTGGACGAACTGCCCGGGGAGCGCGCCGATGTAGGTCCGGCGGTGGCCGCGGATCTCGGCCTCGTCCCGGATGCCGCCGAGCGCGATCCGATGGAACTTCCGCCCGAGCGCGCGCGCGATCGACCGACCGAGCGACGTCTTGCCGACGCCCGGGGGGCCCACGAAGCAGAGGATCGGCGACTTGCCCTCGGGGCGGATCTTGCGCACCGCGAGGTGCTCCAGCAGTCGCTCCTTGATCTTGCCGAGCCCCCAGTGATCCTCGTCCAGCACCGCGCGGGCGCGGACCAGATCGATGTCGTCCGGCGTCTCCTTGCGCCACGGCAGCGCCGTGAGCCACTCGAGATACGTCCGAGCGACCGAGTACTCCGCCGCTGCGGGCGGCATCTTCGCGAGCCGGTCCAGCTCGCGCATCGCCTCCTTGTGCGCCTCCTCCGACATGCCAACCGACTCGATCTTCTCGCGCAGCTCGGTCAGCTCCTGGCCACGCTCGTCGCCCTCGCCGAGCTCCTTCTGGATCGCCTTGAGCTGCTCCCGCAGGTAGTACTCGCGCTGCGTCTTGGTCATCTCGCTCTGGATCTGCGAGTGGATCTTCGACCCGAGCTCGAGGACCTCGACTTCCTTCGTGAGCGATTCCACCAGCGTCTTGAGGCGCGCCTTGACGTCGGGCGTCTCGAGGAGCGTCTGGCGCTCCACGGTCGTCAAGGAGGGCAGGGTGGCGGCGATGAGGTCGATCATCCGCCCCACGTCGCCCGCCCCCGAGACCAGGGGCAAGAGATCGTCGGACAGCGCCGGCGACAGCTCGACGATGCGCTCGAAGAGCTGCTGCGCCTGGCGTCCCAGCGCCTGGGCCTCGACGTCACTGGCCGACGGCATGATGTCTGGGACCCGCTCGATCCGCGCCCGCAGGTGCGGCGAGGTCTGGGTGAACTCCACCACGCGGAACCGCTCGAGCCCCTGGACGACCAGGCGGATCGTCCCGTCGGACTGCTTGAGCATCCGGTGGATGGTCGCGATCGTCCCGGTCCGGTGAAGGTCCTGGGGCGCCGGCGCCTCCAGCGTGGCGTCGAGCTGCGTCAGGACGCCCATCGTGCGGTTGCCGAGGACGGCCTCGTCGACCGCGCGAACGGAGGACGGCCGCGCGACTGCCAGCGGAATGACCGCCTGCGGGAACAGCACGGCTTCCCGGAGCGGCAGGATCGCGACCTCATCCGGCTTGCCCGCGTCGGGCCGCGGGGTGTGGGCCGGGCCCGGAGCCGCCGGGCTCGTCTGGATTCGGATGTCCATCTCGCTCATGAGTTCTCCTCGGGAAGCCCTCGAGTCCGGGCGCCGCCCGCCTCCGCGCGGGACTGATCGCGCTCCCAGATCTCCTGGCAGCGCGTGCAGCGGACCGCGAAGTGATGGGCGCGGAGGCGGGCGGGAGCAATCTCCTCCTCGCACGCCTCGCAGCGTCCGTAGCTCCCCTCGTCCATCTTCTTCAGGGCCAGATCGATCTGGGCGAGCATGCCCGCCCGCCGATCGGCCACCGCGAATCCCATTTCGTCGTCCGGCGACAGCGCCGGCCGATCGCCAAACGGCATGCCCTCGATCTTCTCGCGGCGCGCCGTCGCCTCGATCCGTCCCTCTCGCTCTTCTCTCAGCTTGGCCACGAGCTCGGCGCGCTTCTGGAGGAGCAGCGCCTTCAGCTCCGCCTGGACGGTGGCGGGTCGCTTGCTCGGTCGTGTACGTGCCATTCTGGCTCCCGTCTTAGCAGACATCGAGTTTGCGGAGTTGCCGATCCGCGACCCGGACCAGGCCGCCCCGCGGCACGGCCGCTCCGTCGGCGACGGGGCTCCCGGGCTCGCGGCGAGCGTGGGAGGTCGCCGCTTCCAACTCCTCCTGCATCGCCTGCATCTGACGACGCATCTTTAAGATGATTTCGATCCCGGCAAGATTCACGCCGAGCTCTCGCCCCAGCCTCAGGATCAGGCGGATCTCCTCCACGTCCTCGGCCGAGTACAGCCGTGTCCGCCCGGTCGTCCGGCTGGGCCGGATGAGGCCCTTGCGCTCGTAGAGCCTGAGGGTCTGCGGGTGGAGGGCCAACATCTCCGCCACCACGCTGATGCGGTACAGCGGTCGCCCGCGATCGCTCACCGTCCGCCCTCCGGGCGCGCGGCCCGCCGGTCCGGCGGCGACCACAGTCCCGCCCGCGGGTCCTCGGGCAGCAGCCGCTTCAGCGCCTGGAGCACCTCTTCCAGCGCCGGATCGGTGTTCCGCGGGATCACCACGCGCACCTGCACGAGGAGATCGCCGCGCCCGTCGCGGTCCCGCCGCGGGCATCCCTTGCCCCGCATCCGGAGCGTCTGACCAGTCTGCGTTCCGGCCGGGATGGTGACCACGACCGCTCCGTCGGGCGTCGGGATCTGGATCCGGGTGCCGAGGGCGGCTTCGGGCACGGTGAGAGGCACCTCGCAGTGGAGATGGTCTCCCTTCCGGCTGAACAGCGGGTGCGGGCGGACCCGGGTGATGACGATCAGGTCGCCCCGCCCCCCCGGGGCCGGCGCCGCGTGGCCCTCTCCGGGCACGCGCACCTGCGCGCCGGTGTCCACCCCGGGCGGGATCGCGACCTCGATCCGGCACGGCCGGGACCGCGTGCCCCGCCCGCCGCATGCCGGGCAGGGCGGTGGAAGCCGCCAGCCCGTCCCGCCGCACGCGGCGCACCGGGCCGCCACCGGGCGGTCCCGGTGGAGGGTGACGCGAACCGGGCGTCCCTGGCACGCCCCGCACGGCGAGGCCGTCTGGCTGCCCGCCCCGCCCGACGCCCGGCACGCCTCGCAAGGCTCGAGGCGAGTGACCTCGATCTCGGCTCGCACGCCCCTCAGCGCCTCCTCCAGATCCAGCTCCATTCCGTAGTGAATGTCGTCGCCTCGCGCCCCCGGCCCGCCGGCCGCTGCGTCGCCCGCCGCGTGGAAGGCCTGGTGTCCGAGCCGGTCGTAGAAGGACCGCGCACCGGGATCCCCGACCACCCGGTACGCCTCCTGGATCTCCTCGAACAGCCCCTGGGCCCGCACGTCCCACAGGTTCACGTCCGGGGAGTAGCGCCGCGCGAGGCGGCGGTAGGCGCGGCGGATCTCCAGCGCCGGGGCCTCTCGCGAGACCCCCAGGACCTCGTAATAGTCGCGCTTTCTCATCCGCCGCTCCTCGCGGTCACGCTCGGGCAGGGTTCCCTAGTTCTTCGGCCCGAGGTCCTCGAACTCCGCGTCCACGACCTCGCCCTCCGCCGTCTTCGTCCGTCCGTTCCCGCCGTGGCCGGTCTCGGCCCCCGCGCCCGCGCTCGGGCCCTGGCCCTTGGCCTGCGCGTCCCGGTACAGCGCCTCCGCCATCTTGTGCGACGCCTTAGTCAGCGCCTCGCTGGCCCGCTTGACGCGCGGCAGGTCCTTGGCCTCGAGCGCTGCGCGGACCTCCTTGATGGCGTCCTCGATCGCGCTCTTGTCGGCGGCTGCCACCTTGTCGCCGTGCTCGGCGAGCTGCCGCTCGATGCTGTATGCCATCGAGTCCGCCTGGTTCGTGACCTCGATCTCCTCGCGGCGCAGCTTGTCCTCCTCCGCGTTGGTCTCGGAGTCGCGCACCATCTTGTCGATGTCGTCCTTCGAGAGGCCTGAGGACGCGGTGATGGTGATCGCCTGCTCCTTGCCGGTGGCTCGGTCCTTGGCCGACACGTTGAGGATGCCGTTGGCGTCGATGTCGAAGGTGACCTCGATCTGCGGCACCCCGCGCGGGGCCGGGGGGATCCCCACCAGATGGAACTTGCCGAGCGTGCGGTTGTCCCGCGCCATGGGCCGCTCGCCCTGCATCACGTGCACCTCGACCGACGTCTGGCTGTCGGCGGCGGTGGAGAAGACCTCCGACTTCTTGGTCGGGATCGTCGTGTTGCGCTCGATCAGATGCGTCATCACGCCGCCGAGCGTCTCGATACCGAGGGACAAGGGCGTCACGTCCAGCAGGACGACGTCCTTGACCTCGCCGGCGAGCACCGCGGCCTGCACGGCCGCGCCGACCGCGACCACCTCGTCCGGATTGACCCCCTTGTGGGGCTCCCTGCCGAAGAGGTCCCGCACGAGCTCCTGCACCTTGGGCATCCGGGTCTGGCCGCCGACCAGGATGACTTCGTCGATCTGCTTGGCGGTCACCCCGGCGTCCTTCATGGCCTGGCGGCAGGGCTCGGCCGTCCGCTCGATGAGGTCCATGACCAGAGACTCGAGCTTTGCGCGCGTCAGCGTCATCACGAGATGCTTGGGCCCGCTCGCGTCGGCGGTGATGAACGGCAGGTTGATCTCGGTCGTGAGCGTGCTCGACAGCTCCATCTTGGCCTTCTCGGCCGCTTCCTTGAGCCGCTGGAGCGCCATCCGGTCCTTGCGGAGGTCGATACCGTGGTCCTTGCGGTACTCGTCGGCGATCCATTCGATGATCTTCTGGTCGAAGTCGTCACCGCCGAGATGGGTGTCGCCGTTGGTCGCCTTCACCTCGAAAACGCCCTCGCCGATCTCCAGGATCGAGACGTCGAAGGTGCCGCCGCCCAGGTCGTACACCGCGATCGTCTCGTCCTTCTTCTTGTCGAGGCCGTACGCGAGCGCAGCCGCAGTCGGCTCGTTCACGATGCGAAGAACCTCGAGGCCGGCGACCGTGCCGGCGTCCTTCGTGGCCTGCCGCTGGCTGTCGTTGAAGTAGGCGGGGACGGTGATGACCGCCTTGGTCACCTTCTCGCCGAGATAGGCCTCTGCCGACTCCTTCAGCTTCCGCAGGATCATGGCCGAGACCTCCGGTGGCGCGTACTGCTTGCCGCGGATCTCGACGCGGGCGTCCCCGTTCCCGGCCTTCACGACCTTGTACGGGACGAGCTTGATCTCGTGGAGGACCTCGTCGTACCGGCGGCCCATGAAGCGTTTGATCGAGAACACGGTGTTCTCGGGGTTCGTGATGGCCTGCCGCTTGGCGACCTGGCCGACCAGGATCTCGCCTTCCTTGGCGAAGCCCACCACGGACGGCGTGAGGCGGTGGCCCTCCGTGTTGGGGATGACGACCGGGTCGCCTCCCTCGACGACGGCGACGACCGAGTTGGTGGTTCCGAGATCGATTCCGATGACTTTGGCCATTGCGTGCTGTCTCCTTAGAGTTCGGGTCTGCCCGCTCGGGCGCCCGGGATTCCTTCTAGCCGACCTCGATCTTGATCTCGCGGGGCTTGACCTCGTCCAGCTTGGGCAGCCGGATCTCGAGGACGCCGTCGCGATAGCTGGCCCGGATCTTCTCCGCCTGGACTGGGATCGGGAGCTGGACGTGGCGCTCGAAGGTGCCCGACCATCGCTCGATCCGGTGATAGTTCTCCTGCGGGACCTCGGCGGCGATGCCGCGCTGCCCACGCAGACTCAGGACGTCGCCGGTCATGGAGAGGTGGATGTCCTTCTCGCGCACCCCGGGGATCTCGACCGTCACGACCAGCTGGTCCCGGGTCTCGTAGACGTCGATCGGCGGGGCCCACGCCCGCTCCGGCGCGGCCATCCGGGGCCGCCCCCCGAAGTAGGTGTCGAAGGCCCGGTTGATCTCTGTCTGCATGTCCGTCAGCTCGCGGAACGGGTCGAACCGCTGAATCCGCCATCGATCCATGAAGGGTCGCCTCCAGCCCTGCGGTGATTGAGTCGGTAGTTCATATACAAGCTGACAATGAAGCTGTCAAGCTTGCCCCCTTTCCGGGGAGGCCGTAAGGTGGCGGACATGGGTCGGTCTGGCGGAGGCCGCTGGGGGCTCTTCCTGGTCCTGGCCGCCCTGGTCCTTGGAGCTGGAGGCGTAACGGTTCTGGCCCGGGTCCTTGCCTGGCCCAGTCAACCGGAGCCCGCCCAGCCCCCACCGGATGCCGGTACCCGCGTGGAGGGCGTGCTCGCCCAGCTGCTCCTCCGAGAGGCCGGTCTGAGTACCCGCCAGGATCCTCTCGTCCTCGGGGCCGAGGAGGTGAACGCCTTCCTGGCCCGCCAGGTCCAGGTGCGCGACTCCCCCGTCTGGCCGGTCCGCGTTCAGATCTACCCAGCGGAGGTGGAGCTCGGCGGCCCGACAACGCTCGGGCGGCTGGCCGTGGCCTCAATTGGGGAGCGTTTGGGGCGCCTCCTGCCCGGGACTATTGCCGAGCGGTCCGTCTGGGTCGCGACGAGGGGTACGGTTGTGCTGATGTCGGACGGCACCGCCGAGTTCGCGGCCCACGCCGCGACGATCGGGCGTCAGGGGATTCCGCTGGCGTTGTTCTGGAGAGTGGTGGGGGGCCGTCCTCGGGCCCTAGTGTGGCGGATGCCGCGGGTGGTCGAACAGGTCGAGATCCAGCCGGGACGACTCGTCATCCATACCCGGCGCCCCGGGACCGGCCGCGGGCACTCCGGGCCGGGGGGCGGCGGGCCTAGCGGTCCCCGCGCCGTGCCTGGCTGAGCCGCACGTACCCCATCCGCAGGGTCGTCAACATCTCCTCGAGCACGGCGCTCTCATCCGGAGTCCGGTTGCCGCGAGTCTTATCCTGCAGCATGGCCAGGAGGTCGATCGCGAAGCGCGCTTGCTCGAGATCGATGTGCGGTCGGCCGCTCGTCGGGTCCGGTGCCTGGCCGAGGTTGGCCATGGCGTCGCCGTAGAGCATGACCAGCAGGGACGTCAGGTCAGCCTTCGGGGCTCCCGCTGGCCCACCGGGGGCGGGCCCGGGTCCGCCAACGATCGCCTGGGGTGGCGGCGCGGCCGGTCGAGCGGGCTCGAGGACTGGTGTCGCCATCGGTCGGGACGGGACAGGCTCGTCGTCCGCGTCGCCTCGGCGCCGACGGTCCACCACACTGAAGCCGGGATCGGGTTCGCGCTCGGACACGGGCTCCTCCTCGGTGCGAGCTCGGGGCCGAGCTCGCGGAAGCGATTTGACGCTAGCACAGCGAGAGACCTCGAACAAGCCGCCGACGGCCGAAATATGCCCCCATGCTATACTGGCCGCGCCTTGCGGCGGTTGCAGCCGAGCGATGCCGCAGAATGCCCACGATGGGGCCCTCGATGTCGAGCCCGGACGCCGGTCAGCGTTTCCTTGATCTGCTGACGATCATGGCACGCCTGCGTGGTCCCGGCGGGTGCCCCTGGGACCGAGAGCAGACCCGCGACTCCCTCCGTCCGTTCCTCGTCGAGGAAACCTACGAGGTCCTGGACGCTCTCGACACCGGCGATCCGGGTCGGATCCGCGAAGAGCTGGGCGATCTGCTCTTCCAGGTTGTCTTTCACGCGGAGATTGCCCAGGAACGAGACGAGTTCTCGATGGGCGACCTGATCGAGGGGCTCGTCACCAAGATGACGCGCCGGCATCCGCACGTGTTCGGCGATCGTCCGGTCGGCTCGGCCGCCGAGGCTCTGGCGCAGTGGGAAGCCATCAAGGATTCCGAGAGCCACGGGGCGCCACGATCGATCCTGGGCGGTGTACCGCGCGCGCTCCCCGGGCTCCTGCGCGCTCAGCGGGTGCAGCACAAGGCGGGGCGCGTGGGCTTCGACTGGCCCGATCCCGCGGGGGCGCTGGAGAAGGTCCGGGAAGAACTGGGCGAGGTGGTCGACGCCCTGCACCGCGGTGATCGCGACGCAGTCCAGGACGAGGTCGGAGACCTCCTCTTTTCGGTCGTCAACGTGGCCCGCCTCGCGGACGTCGACCCGGAGGGCGCGCTCCAGGCGACCGTCGATCGATTCGCTCGGCGCTTCGCGTCGATGGAGGAAGCGGCTCGGAACGAGGGCCGGGACCTGACGGCCCTGTCGCTCGATGAGTGGGAACGGCTGTGGTCGCAGGCGAAGTCGCTGGAACGACCAGCCTGACAAGGAGTGAGGGAGACTGCGATGAAGGTTCGGGTGGGGCCCGCCGACATCTACCTTGAGCGCGGTGACATCACCGAGTACGAGGTCGATGCCATCGTCAACGCCGCCAACAGCGATCTCTCGATGGGTGCGGGCGTCGCGTCGGCGATCAAGCGGAAGGGTGGCACGATCGTCGAGGAAGAGGCGGCCCGTCAGGGTCCCGTCGAGGGTGGGGAGGCGGTCGTGACCACGGCCGGGAACCTACCCGCGAACTACGTGATCCACGCCGCGGTGATGGGTCCGGACCTCAGGTCGAGCACCGACCTGTGTCGGCAGGCGACCCTGAGCGCTCTACGCCGGGCCGAGGAGCTCCGCCTGCACAGCGTCGCCTTCCCGGCGTTCGGCACGGGGGTGGGGCGGCTGGAGCCCAAGGAGGCCGCCGACGCGATGGTGGGGGCGCTCCGCGCGCACTTCGCAGCGGTGACGGACTCGAGCCTCCGGCGCATTCACCTCGTACTGTTTCAAGAGGACGCTTATCAAGCGTTTGGCTCGCTGCTGGGTGTCGCTGGTGCTAGACGGGCGAGTTGACATGTAGACGGGCAGTTGTCTGATGGTATAGGGTTTGCTTTACTCCCTCTAGCGATGACAAACATTTGCCTGTTCTGGTCGAGAGACTGCCAGAATTCACCAAGTCGAGTCTGACATGGCACGCATCCTCGTTGCGGACGACGCCCCGGCTGTTCTGGATGTCCTGGATGACATCCTGACACTCGAGGGCCATCAGGTGAGCCGGGCGACCTCCGGGCAGGAGGCGCTCCGGCGCTTCGAGGAGTCCCCACCGGAGTTGGCGGTGATTGACATCATGATGCCCGACATGGACGGCTTGGTCGTGCTCGACGCTATCCGTCGCACGCGCCCCGACCTGCCCGTGATCCTCATCACGGGCCTCGTCGGAGATTCCCTGGCCAAGAAGGTTGCCCACCACCGGGGGGTCTCCTTCTTCGAGAAGGGCTCGGGCCTCGACCGCTTCGTTGAGCTTGTGAACGAGACGCTGGGCGCATCGCCGAAGGCGCGGGCGTAAGCGTGACTGACTGGGAGGACGTCCGGCTGTGAACCCCCGCCTGCTCGAGCTGCTGGTCAAGGAGAACCTCCTCACCCAGGACCAGGCCTCGAAGGCCATCGCCGACCAGCGTCGGTCGGGTGAGCGGCTTGCGACGGTCCTGACCCGGCTGGCGTTCATCGCCGAGGATGAGCTCCTCGACTTCCTCAGCCGGAAGTACGGCATCCCGGTGATCAATCTCGGCCGGGTGGAGGTCGATCCCGACATCCTGCGCCTCGTGCGCAAGGAGATCGTCCAGAAGTACCAGGTGTTCCCCGTCCGAAAGGTCGGGAACACGCTGACGCTGGCCCTGTCGGACCCGACCGTGGTGCTCGCGATCGACGACGTCCAGTTCGCCACGGGGCTTCACGTGATCCCGGTGCTGGCGGCGGAGAGCGCCATCCGCGCGGCGATCGATCACAACTACAGCTCGGGCGTCGAGGACATCAAGAAGCTCATCGACCAGGAAGCCACCGGGCTCGACACCAACCTCGAGCTGGTCGACAAGGGCGCCAAGGTCGACATCGCGGAGCTGGGACGGGAGGCCGAGGAAGCCCCCACGATCCGCTTCGTCAACCTGATCATCGCCGACGCCATCCGGAAGCGGGCTTCGGACATCCACCTGGAGCCCTACGAGAAGGTCTTCCGGGTCCGGTACCGGATCGACGGCGTGCTCCACGACATGATGAACCCGCCCAAGCAGATGGAGGCGGCCATCCTGTCCCGCGTCAAGATCATGTCGAACCTGGACATCGCGGAACGACGCCTGCCGCAGGACGGCCGGCTCTCCGTGAAGTTCCAGAACCGCGAGATCGACCTGCGCGTCTCGTCGCTGCCCACGACCTTCGGCGAGAAGATCGTCATGCGCGTCCTGGACAAAGGGGCCGTCGTCCTCGATCTCACCCGCCTCGGGTTCGAGGAGGACGACCTCGCGCGGTTCAAGAAGGTGATCACGACGCCGTACGGCATGATCCTGGTGACGGGGCCGACCGGCAGCGGCAAGAGCACGACGCTCTACGCGGCCATCGCGACCATCAACAGCACCGACATCAACATCATCACCGCTGAAGATCCCGTCGAGTTCAGTATTGCCGGGGTCAATCAGGTGCTGGTGCGCGAGGACATTGGCTACACGTTCTCGGCGGCCTTGCGGGCGTTCCTGCGGCAGGATCCCGACGTGGTCCTGGTCGGTGAGATGCGCGATCTCGAGACCGCGCAGATCGCCATTCGCGCCGCCCTCACCGGCCATCTCGTCTTCTCGACTCTGCACACCAATGACGCCCCCAGCACGGTCACGCGACTGCAGGACATGGGCATCCCGCCCTTCCTGATCTCCTCGTCCCTGCTCCTGGTGATCGCGCAGCGCCTCGTGCGCCGCATCTGCCTGGAGTGCCGGGAGGCCGTGCAGGTGCCGGTGTCGGCCCTGATCGACGTCGGCTTCCGTCCCGAGGAGGCCGAAGGCGTCCGTGTCTACGCCGGCAAGGGGTGCGCAGCCTGCGCGAACACCGGGTACAAGGGTCGAATCTCCGTTCACGAAATCATGTGGATGATCCCGGAGCTTCAGGAGGCGATCGTGCGGCAGCGGCCCGCCAACGAGCTCAAGGACATCGCGGTCAAGGCCGGGATGCGGACCCTGCGCCAGACCGGCCTCCGGAAGGTCGCGAACGGGCTGACCACGATCGACGAGGTTCTCCGCGTGACGTTCGCCGACTGAGCGCCAAAGGGGGAAACACAGCCGTGAACCAGAACGTGTCGATGCGAGATCTCCTCGTCGCGATGGCGGAGAGGGGCGCGTCGGATCTCCATATCACCGCCGGGGCGCCCCCCACGCTTCGCGTCCACGGCCACCTGGTGGGCCTGGACTACCCGCCCCTCGATGGCGAGCAGACGAAGGCGCTGGCCTACAGCCTGATCAACGCCGAGCAGCGGGAGCGGTTCGAGTCGAACCACGAGCTCGATTTCTCCTACGGCGTCAGCGGGCTCTCGCGGTATCGCGTGAACGTCTACCGGCAGCGGGGCGTCGTGGGCGTCGCCCTCCGCTCGATTCCCCACCAGCCAAAGACCTTCCAAGAGCTCGGGCTGCCGGTCGAGATCTGCACGCAGCTGATCCAGCGTCACAAGGGTCTCATCCTCGTGACCGGACCGACCGGCCACGGGAAGACGACGTCGATGGCGGCCATGCTCGACCGCATCAACCGCGAGCGAGACGTCCACATCGTCACCGTCGAGGATCCGCTCGAGTATCTCTTCCAGCATCAGAAGGCGCTGGTGAACCAGCGCGAGGTGGGCAGCGACACCCACTCCTTTCCCGCGGCCCTGAAATACGTGCTGCGCCAGGATCCGGACGTCGTGCTCATCGGCGAGATGCGGGACTTGGAAACGATCCAGGCAGCGCTGACCATCGCGGAGACGGGCCACCTGACCTTCGCGACCCTGCACACCAACTCGTGCGCGCAGTCGATCGACCGGATCATCGACGTGTTCCCGCCGCACCAGCAGTCCCAGGTGCGGGCGCAGCTGGCGCTGGTGCTCGAGGCGGTCTTCAACCAGCTGCTGATCCCGAAGCGCGACGGGCGCGGTCGGGCGCTAGCCATGGAAATCCTGGTGGCGACGCCGGCGATCCGGAACATGATTCGCGAGGAGAAGGTCCACCAGATCTATTCGGCGATGCAGGCTGGTCAGAAGTTCGGGATGCAGACGATGAACCAGTCGCTCGCGAACCTGTACCTCCGCGGCGCGATCTCGCGGCCGGAAGCGCTGTCCCGAAGCTCGTATCCGGAGGAGCTGCTCCGCATGATGGACCAGCCGGTGGCCGCGGCCGCCCGCTAGGTCCGACACGGGGGAAGCCATGCCGAATTTCACGTACCGGGGCGTCACGGCGGGCGGCGGGCAGGTGCGGGCGGAGATCACCGCGCCGGACGAGCGCGCGGCGGCGCGCCAGCTGCGCTCGCAGGGGATCGTTGTCCAGAACATCGCGGTCAAGCGGGGCGCCAGCAGCGGCGTGTCGTTCGGGGATCTCCCGGGCCTGAAGGCCCTGATCGGCGGAGTCCGGGGCAAGGACATCTCCGTCTTCAGCCGTCAGTTCGCCACGATGATCGCGGCCGGCCTCCCGCTCGTCCAGTGCCTGCAGACGCTCGGCATGCAGATGGAGCGGAAGGGCTTCCAGGACATCATTGCGAAGGTGGCGTACGACGTCGAGTCGGGCTCGACCCTGTCCGACGCGCTCGGACGCTTCCCCCGAGTCTTTGACGAGCTCTACGTGAACCTCGTGCACGTCGGCGAGACGGGCGGTGTGCTGGACTCGATGCTGTCGCGGCTCTCCACGTACCTGGAGAAGGCCCAGGCCCTCAAGCACCGGGTGCAGATGGCCGTCGTCTATCCGATTCTGGTCATGACCATCGCGGTGCTGGTCGTGGCGTTTCTGATGATCTTCATCATTCCGATCTTCGCGGCCTTCTTCAAGAATGCCGGTGTGCCGCTGCCGTTGCCGACCCGGATCGTCATCGCGGCGAGCAACGGAGTGGTGAGGTTCTGGTACATCATCCTGCTCGTGTGGGCCGGCGGCATGTACGGCTTCCGGATGTGGTATCGGACCGACGCCGGCCGCCTGGCGGTCGACCGCTTCTTCCTCCGGGCGCCGATCTTCGGCCCGCTCGTGCGGAAGATCTCGATCGCCCGCTTCACCCGGACGCTGTCCGCCCTCCTGGGCGGCGGCGTGCCGATCATCGACGCGCTGCGCATCACGGCCAAGACCGCGGGTAACCGCGTCGTGGAGAACTCGGTCATGGCGGCGCGCGAGCGCGTCATGGCGGGGCAGACCCTCGGGGAGCGCCTCAAGGACAGCGGGGTGTTCCCGCCCATGGTCGTCCAGATGGTCATCGTCGGCGAGCAGACCGGCGCCCTCGACAACATGTTGGCGAAGGTCGCCGACTACTACGAGGACGAGGTCGACGTGGCGGTCGCCGGGCTGACGTCCCTGCTCGAGCCGCTGCTGATCGTCTTCCTCGGCGTGGTGATCGGCGGCATCGTCGTCGCGATCTACCTCCCGATCTTCAAGGTGGTGACACTGGTCAAGTAGGCTCGGCCGAGCGCGGCAGGAGAGAGCGATGGGCACGCCGCCCGAAGGCCAGGGGTCGGTGGTCCGGGGCTTGGTGTATGGCCGGACCGGCTTTGTCTCCCTGCTCGCGGCGGCGCTGATCGGGGCGAATCTCACCGGCCTGCCGCTGTTCCCGCTCACTCCCGTCCTGACGCTGCTGGCGGCGACCTACCTCCTCTCCGCCGTCTACCTCGCGCTGCTCGGGCGCGTCCGGAATCCGGTCTGGCTGGCCGAGGTCCAGATCTACGGCGACGTCGTCCTCGAGACGTTCCTGATCTATCTGACCGGCGGGCCGTACAGCGTGTTCCCGTTCCTCTACCTCGTGTCGATCCTGACCGCCAGCATCGTGGTCGCGCCACGCGAGAGCTTCGGGGTCGCCACGGTGGCCGTGTTCCTTCACGGGGTCATGCTGGGCGCGCAGTTCTACCGGTGGCTGCCGCCGGTCGTCGAGCATCCCCTCGCGCGCAACGTCGGGATGGAGGGCAGCCTCACCATCCTGATCATCAGCGCCAACTTCTGTGCGTGCTTCCTCATGGCGTATCTCGCGACGTACCTGGCCGCGCGCTTGCGACAGGCGCGCGGCGAGGCCCATCGCAGCGAGGCGAGCCTGGCCGCGCTTCGGGCGCTCCACGAGGACATCGTGCACAGCGTTGCGAGCGGCCTGCTCACCTTTGACCGCCGTGGGACCGTCACGTCCGCGAACCGGACGGCGGAAGGCCTGTGCGCGCGCCGGGAGGTCGAGCTCCGGGGGGCGCGCTGGGAGGCGCTGTTCCCCAGCGCGCCGTCCTTCGCCAGCGTGTGGGAGGGTCTGGAGGGCGGGGGCACCGGGCGAGCGCGCTCCGAGGCGGAACTGGCCCGGTTCGACGGCTCCCGCATCCCGGTGGGGATGAGCCTGTCCTTCCTCCGCCGCGGCCGCGGGGCGATCTGCTCCTTCCAGGACCTCACCGAAATCAAGCGGATGGAGGAGCAGGTGCGCCAGGCGGACCGTCTGGCGGCGATCGGTCGGCTGGCGGCGGGCCTCGCCCATGAGATCCGCAACCCGATCGGATCCATCCGCGGCTCGGTCGAGGTCCTGCGGGAGAGCCTCAATCCCCAGGGCGACGACCGGCGGCTGATGGACATCGTGCTCCGCGAATCGGACCGACTCGATGCGATCATCCGCGATTTTCTCCAGTTCTCTCGACCGCCGCACCTCGTACGGGTGCCCACGGACGTCTCGGCGATGCTCGACGAGATCCTGCTCATGCTCTCGCACCACGGACGGGTCCAGGGGGCGGAGGCGCCGGCGGTGCAGATCCGGCGCGACAACCCGGAGCCGACGGTCAAGGCCGAGGTCGACCCGGCGCAGCTGCGTCAGGCGTTGTGGAACCTGTGCCTGAACGCCGTGGAAGCGATGCCACAGGGCGGGGAGTTGCGGGTCGGAGTCCGGACCGCCAGCTCGGACTCGGGCCGGTCGCTGTTGGAGATCACCGTCGAGGATACCGGGGTCGGCATCGCGGCAGCGGAGCTGACCCAGGTCTTCGAGCCCTTCTTCACCACCAAGCCCCAGGGAACCGGGCTTGGGCTCGCCATTGCGCACCGGATCGTGGAGGACCACGGCGGCGAGATCCGGGTGCAGAGCGAACCTTGGAGGGGGAGCCGGTTCACCATCTTGCTCCCTCTGAGCGAGGCCTAGACCCGTGATCGAACGAGTCCTCGTCGTCGACGACGATCAGAGCCTCCGGGAGTTCCTGACGATCACGCTCGGCCGCGACGGATTCGAAGTCGTCGCGGCGGCATCCGGACCGGAGGCGCTCAAGGCGATGGCCGAGGCGCCGGCGGACCTCGCCCTGGTGGATCTCAAGATGCCCGGCATGGACGGGCTCGAGACCCTCCGGCGACTGAAAGAGCTCAGCGAGACCGTGGCGGTTGTGATCGTCACGGCTTTTGCCACGACCGAGACGGCGATCCAGGCGCTGAAAGAGGGCGCCTACGACTACCTGATCAAGCCGTTCAAGATCGACGAGCTGAAGCTCGTCGTGCGGAAGGCCCTCGAGGAGCGTCGGCTCCGCTGGGAGAACCAGCGCCTGCGGCGCGAAGTCGAGCTCCGCTACACGCTCGGCAACATGGTCGGCAAGAGCTCCAAGGTGCAGGAGCTGTTCGCGACCATCAGCCGGCTGGCGGAATCCCGGGCGACCGTGCTCCTCACCGGGGAGAGCGGTACCGGGAAGACCCTCCTGGCCAAGACCATCCACTTCAACTCCAGCCGGAAGAACGGGCCGTTCGTGGCGGTCAACTGCGCGGCCATCCCGACCGAGCTGATGGAATCGGAGCTCTTCGGGCACGTGCGGGGCGCCTTCACTGGCGCGATTGCCAACAAGCAGGGCCTGTTCGAGACCGCCGACGGCGGCACCCTCCTGCTCGACGAGATCAGCGAGATGTCCACCCACCTCCAGGCCAAGCTCCTGCGCGTCCTCGAGGACCGCGAGGTGCGGCCGGTGGGCGGGACGAAGCCAGTGAGAGTGGAGGTGCGGATCGTCGCGGCCACCAACCGGGACCTCGCCCAGGCCATGGCGCGCGGTGCCTTCCGGGAGGACCTGTTCTACCGCCTGAACGTGATCTCGGTCGCCCTGCCCTCCCTGCGCGAGCGCCGCGAGGACATCCCACTCCTGACGAACCACTTCCTCCAGAAGTTCACCGAGCTGGCCGGTGCGGCGACGAAGATGCTGTCCCCCGAGGCGCTCGCGTGCCTCGAGGCCTACGCGTGGCCCGGTAACATCCGCGAGCTCGAGAACGTGATCGAGCGGGCGATGACGCTCGAGCCCGGGCCGATCATCCGGCCCGAGAGCCTGCCCGACTCCTTGCGGCAGCCGCGCCCGCCCGACGCCTTCCACGTGGACTTTCCGCCGGAGGGGATCGACCTCGACCGCCTGATGGAGCAGATCGAGCGGGATCTCATCCGGCGCGCGCTCGATCGAGTGGACGGCGTCCAGAGCCGCGCCGCTCAGCTCCTCGGCACGGGCTTCCGGTCTTTCCGCTACCGCCTCCAGAAGTACGGGATGATCGAGCGCGGCGCGGGGGCGGACGGGGCCCCGGACGAGCCCACGCAGTGACAATTTGCGAAGTGACCGTGGCCAATCTTGACAGTCATTGGATTCAGCAGTCTCTGCAATGGGTTAGATGCTCCAACCCCCGCGCATCCAGGGCCCCAAGGGGCGTCTGCGAGGCCCCGACAGGCCTCAGATCGGCCCCCAAAGGCCCCCTAGGGGTCGGCACCGGAATTGCTCTATAGCGCCCCGTGAGCGTGAGCAGGATGCGCGAGTCAGAGATCCAGGGCAGTTCACCCCAACCCAAAGCAGAGGGAGGTAGACAGATGTTCAGGCAGCTTCGGAGTCAGAAGGGCTTGACCCTCGTCGAGCTCATGGTGGTCGTGGCGATCATCGCCATCATCGCCGCCGTCGCCATCACCGTGTTCCAGGACATCCAGAAGAAGGCCAAGCTTGCCGCCGACCAGGGCAACGTGGCCGCGATGCGGTCCGCCGTCGCCATCTACTACGGCAAGAACAACGGCATCTTCCCGGCCAGCGAAGGCAACGTTGAGACGCTGGTCACGCCGAAGCCGACGTGGCAGTGCAACACGTCCCCGACGTACACCGCCACCAACGGCAAGCTCGACTTCACTGTGACCGTGGACGACTGCCCGTAAGCGTTGACACAGCGCGAGCGGGGGAGGATGCCCAGGGTGAAGCAGATCGAGGTCTCGGTGATCCTGCCGGTCCTCGACGAGGTGGAAAGCCTGGGCGTCCTCCACCGCGAGCTGACCGAGGCGCTCGAACGCCTCGGTCGTTCGTATGAGATCCTCTTCATCGACGACGGTAGCCGCGACGGTTCCTTCCAGCTGATCGAAAAGCTGACCATCGAGGATCCCCACGTCCGAGGCTTCCAGTTCCGCCGGAACTTCGGCAAGGCGGCGGCGCTGGCCGTCGGATTCCGCGAGGCGCAGGGCGACATCGTCGTGACTCTCGACGCCGACCTCCAGGACGATCCGGCGGAGATTCCCAAGCTGCTCGCCCGACTCGAGGACGGGTTCGATCTCGTGTCAGGCTGGAAGCAGGATCGCCAGGACCCGCGCTCCAAGACCTGGCCGTCCCGCCTCTTCAACTGGGTCACCGGCTGGCTCACCGGGGTGCGGCTCCACGATTTCAATTCCGGCTTCAAGGTCTACCGGCGGGAGGCCGTGCAGGAGATCCGGCTGTATGGGGAGCTGCACCGCTTCATTCCGGTCCTCGCCGCGTGGCGCGGCTTCGAGGTGACCGAGGTCCCGGTGCGCCACCGAGCCCGGCAATACGGGCGATCCAAGTTCGGCTCGGCCCGGCTGTGGAGGGGCTTCCTGGACCTCCTCACCGTGCTGTTCCTGACCCGGTACACGCGGCGGCCGCTTCACCTGTTCGGCGGTCTCGGACTGATCTCGTGGACCGTCGGGTTCGTGGTGAACGCGTACCTCACCGGCATCTGGCTGTCAGGTTCGCAGCCGATCGGGCACCGGCCACTTCTCGCCTTCGGCGTGCTCTGCATGCTGGTGGGCGTACAGTTCTTCGCCGTCGGTCTCCTCAGCGAGCTGGTGCTCAGCTACCAGACGCGGACCGACGACGTCTCCATCCGGCGTCGACTGGGTTGATCGCCGGGGCCCAGCGCAGCGACAACGAGGGGAAGTATCGGACCAAGAACCCGGTCGTCCGGCACCTCGTCGGTCGGTTCCTGCGCCGGGTGTCGGAATTGGCTGCTGTCGAGCGCCCTCGCCGCATACTGGAGGTCGGTTGCGGTGAGGGCATCGTCTTGGCAACCCTGGCTGCTCGCCTGCCGGGGTCACAGATCGACGGGATCGAGCTCGATGAGTCCGCGCTGGAGGCCGCGCGCGTGCGTTGCCCTGGCGCGTCGCTCGTGAGAGGGGACGCATGCGCGCTGCCCTTCGAGGGCAAGAGCTTCGACCTCGTGGTCTGTCTCGAGGTCCTCGAGCATCTGCCCGAGCCGGGTCGCGCCCTCCGCGAGCTCCGTCGGGTCGCGCGGGGCGGGTGTCTCCTGAGCGTGCCCCATGAGCCGTTCTTCCGGCTCGGGAACGTCCTCCGCGGGAAGAACCTCGCCCGCCTTGGAGATCCCTCGGACCACCTCCAGCACTGGGGGGCCCGAGGATTCGCCGCGTTCTGCGAGGGCGAGCTCTCGGTCCGGGTCCGCACCGGCGCCTTCCCCTGGCTCATCGTTTACGGGACGGTCTGAGCGAGCGTTTCGCCTCGTCCTGCTCCTCGTCCTGGTGGCGGGCCTGGCGCTCCGAGTGTGGAGCGCGTCCTACGGCCTGCCGGATCTCTACCATCCCGACGAGCCGAGGATCGTCGAACGGGCCGTTCGCTTTCACCAGGGTGACCTGAACCCGCGGTTCTTCAACTGGCCCAGCCTGTACATGTACGTGCTGGCCGGCGTCTACGGAATCGTGTTCGGCGGGTCCCCTCACGGCGTGGCCGGGGCCTTTGGACGCGATCCCTCGCTCTTCTATCTCGTGGGCCGCCTCGTGACCGCGCTGTTCGGCGCCGCCACGCTCGTGATCCTCGGCCTCACCGGCCGGCGGGCGTACGGGCGCGTGGTCGGGATCCTGGCGGCCGGTTTCATGGCCGTCAACCTCCTCCACGTCCGCGACTCCCACTGGGTCACGACGGACGTGCCGCTGACCTGTCTGGTCACGCTGGCGACCTACTACGCGCTTCGATACTGGGCCGACGGCCGTCTCGCCAGCGCGGGTGCCGCCGGCCTGGTCACCGGGCTGGCCGCATCCATGAAGTATCCCGGTGGGCTCGCGTTCCTCGCGCTCGTGTTGGCGCACGCCGCCCGCCGAGCGGAGCAGCCTCTCTGGCGCCGGGTGGCCGGTCGGGACACGCTGGCCGCCGCCGGCCTCGCCGCGGGAGGCTTCGTCCTGGGGACGCCGTTCGCGCTGCTGACGCCGGTGACCTTCGCTCGAGGCGTGCTCGACGAGCTCCGCGAGGTCCACACGGTGCAGTTCGGGAACGAGGCGGACGCGCCCGGTTACCTGTTCCACCTCGCCTACTCGTTGCCCGAGGCCATGGGCTGGCCCCTCTATCTCCTGGCGGTCGCGGGGCTCGTATGGGCGCTGGCGGTGCGCGGCGCCCGCGAGGCCGTTCTCCTCGCGTTTGCCGTGCCGTACCTCCTCGTGATCATCACGTGGAGCTCGCGCTTCGAGCGGTACGTCATTCCGCTACTGCCGACCCTTGTCCTGTTCGCAGCGGCCGGGTTGGTGCGGGGGGTCGGCTGGTTGGCTGCGCGCGGATCCCGGGCCGCGGGGTCCCGGCCGCGGATGGCGGCCGTGATGATCGCGACCGTCGCGGCCCTCCTCATCGCCCCTGCGCTCGGGCGCGTGCTCGCGTACCATCGCCTGCTCGCGCAGCCGGATACTCGCGCTCTCGGCGCCAGCTGGATCGAGCGTCAGGTGCCACCCAGCACGCGCATTGCGCTGGAGCCGTACAGCCTGGCGCTCCCCGTCGCGCGCCGCCAGCGGGAAGAGGCGCCCGGTTCCCTCGCCGCGCTCCAGCACGTCCCCGCGGCCCTACCTGCAGAAGCTCCGGGGCGAGAGGACGGCTACTGGATCGTCCGGCTCGACGCCTACGATCTCGATCGCCTGCTGAAGGATGGCGTCCAGTACGTCGTGCTGTCCGGGTTCGTCTACCAGCGGCATCGCCAGGCCTGCGACCGCTACCCGGCGGCGTGCCGATTCTATGCGGACCTCGACCAGCGGGCGCAGCTCGTCTTCAGCGTGTCGTCCGGCGTCGACGACACCGTCCTTCGCGTCGGCGACATCTACTCGCCCCTCACGCGCCTCCGCGAGCGCCAGCATCCGGGGCCGGCGATCCGGATCTACCGGCTCCCGGTGGCGGCGCGGGCATGAGCAGGCTGTCGCGCGCGCTTCCGGCCGTATTCCTGGCGGCGGTGGGATTGACCGCGCTGCGGCCGATCGACGACGCCGACTTCTGGTGGCTGCTCCGGGCCGGCCGCTACATGGTCGAGACCGGCAGCTTCCTGCGCGCGGATCCGTTCTCGGCGACGGCCTCCGGGGCCCTGTGGCTGAACCACGCGTGGGGCTTCGAGCTGTTCATCTACGGCCTCTATGCGCTCGCCGGCACGACCGGCGTGATCCTGTTCCAGGGGGTGGCTGCCGCGGCGACGTTCGGCGTCCTGTACGGCCTCCTCCGGCGGGATGGCGTCGGGCAGGGATGGTCTTTCGCGCTGCTGAGCCTGGGCGTGCTTGCGACGCAGGGGTTCTGGGCGCCGCGGCCCCAGCTCGTCACCTACGTCATCCTCGCCCTGTTCGTCCGCATCCTCGCCGACTTTCAGAGCGGGCGGCAGAACCGCCTCTGGTGGCTCCCCCTCCTGACGGCCGCGTGGGCGAACCTGCACGGGGGCTTCCTGGCGGGGCCGGCGCTGGTGGTCCTGTGCGCGGCCGGGGAGCTGGTCGGATGGACGCTCGGCGACGAGACCGGGCGGAACGGCGGCCTGGGGCGCGCCCGCACGCTCGCGATGTTCGCCGGGGCCAGCGTACTGGCCTCGATGGCGAACCCGTTCCACTATCACGTCCTTCTGTTCCCCTTCCAGGTGATGGGGGAGCAGCTCTCCCAGGCGTGGATCATCGAGTGGGCATCGCCGCCGTTCGGACATCCCCAGGTGCTCGTGCTCGAGATCATGCTGGGCCTCATGCTGGTGCTCGCCCTGGGGACGGCCCGCCCGGTCCCGTGGCGCGACCTCGTCGTCCTGGTGCCGCTCGTGCACCTCGGCCTCCAGGCGACTCGCAACACGCCGCTCCTCGTCATCGTGGCGACGCCGATTCTGGGCCGCGCGATCGCTTCGTGGGCCGGAGCGCACTGGGCGGGCCTGCCGGGCCTGGGCCGGCGGGCGGTCTCCGCGGGGACGCTGGCGCTGGTCCTGTCGGCCTGCAGCCTCGTGGCCGGATCGCGTCAGCCGGTTGCCGTGCTCAAGGCGTTCCGGCCGACGTTTGGCGTGGCGAGCACGCTGCCGGCGGGCGCCGTCGACTTTCTTCGCCGAGAGGGTCGTCACGGGACGCTCTGGAACGAGTATGTCTGGGGCGGCTATCTCATCTGGCACCTCTATCCGGAGCTCCGGGTCTCGATCGACGGCCGAATGGCCGTCTACGGCCCGGAGCGCTTCGCGGAGCACCTGAGGGTGAGCGAGCTCGAGCCCGGGTGGCAGGACGTCCTGGCTCGGCTGCAGGCGGACGCGGCGGTCGTCCGGAGCGGGTCGCCCTTGGTGTCGGCCCTCCGGGCCTCGGGCTGGGTCGTGCGCTACGAGGATCCGGTCGCCACCGTGCTCGATCCTCCGAGGCGGAACGGATGACCCTGGAACGGGCGGCCCGCGGGGCGCTTCTCGTCGCCACGCTCCTGGCGGTGGCGACGATCGCCCTGTCGTCGCTCACGGTCTTCGACTTCTGGTGGTACCTCGCCTCAGGACAGCGCATCCTCGAGACGCGCTCCGTCCCCACGACGGATCCGTTCTCCTACACGGCCGCCGGTCGGCCCTGGATCAACCACATGTGGGCGACCCAGGTGTTGTTCACGCTCCTCTGGGAGCGCTGGGGCCGCCTGGCGCTGATCGGGCTCAAGACCGCGACAGTGGTCGCGACGTTCTGGGTGGTCCTCGCCACGATGCGGGCGCGGGGTGTGCGTCCGCTGGTCGCGTCGGCGGTGACGCTCCTGGCCGCGTGGACCGGCGGCGCCTTCTGGCACGCCCGGCCGCAGATGTTCACGTACCTCCTCGTCGCGGTGTTCGCCTGGCTCCTGCGGGCGGGCTGGGAGCAGCGAGGGCTGACGCTCGTATTCGTGCCGGCGCTGGTCGTGCTCTGGGTGAATCTCCACGCCGGCTTCGTGATGGCGTTTCTGATGATCGGGGTCATCGGGCTCGGGACCGCGCTTCCCCTGGTCTTGGACGCCAACCGCCGCCCCGCCGGCTGGCGCGTGGTGGGACTGACGGCGGGCCTGGGCTTGTCCGCGGCCGCCGCCAGCCTGTTGAACCCGTTCGGGGTGCGGGCCATCCTCTTCCCCCTCGAAGTGGTGCGCAACGTTCCGTTCATGACCTCCACGATCGAGTGGTTCCCCCCGAACTTCCACCACCCGAGCTTCCGGCCGCTGGAGATCACGCTGCTGCTCCTGTTCCCGGCGTTCGCGTGGGGCCGAGGGCGGCTCGGGGCCGCCGACGTGGGGCTCGTCCTGGTCTTCGCGAACCTCGCGCTCACGTCGGTGCGCCACGTCCCGCTATTCGCGATCGCCGCGGCGCCGCCGCTCGCGGCGGCGCTGGAGGCGACGATGGCGAGCGGGCGGCGCATCGACTGGGCCGGTGTCCGCGACGCCGTGCGGAGACGTCTACCCTCGCTGGCGCCCGCGCTCACCGCGCCCGGCACGCCCCTCATGGCCGCCACGGTGCTCCTCGTGACCGTGGTGTCGGCCCACTGGGCGGGCATGGCGCAGGTGCCCACGAATCCGCTGCGGCTCGATCTCAACGAAAACCGGTACCCGGGCAAGACCATGGCCTTCATCCGGGACAACCGACTGCCCCCTCAGCTCTTCAGCGTCTACGCGTGGGGCGGATACGAGCTCTGGCAGCTGTATCCCGAGTACCGGATGTTCATGGACGGCCGCACGCACGTGTACGGACACGACGTCCTGAAGGACTTCCTGGACGTCGTCAACGTCAGCCCGCGGTGGCAGGCGGTGCTCGACAAGTGGCAGGTGCAAACGATCCTCGCGTTGCGCGCGTCACCGCTCACCGAGACGCTCCGGGCTCAGGGCGGGTGGCGCCTCGTGTTCACCGAGCGCGAGGCCGCGGTCTTCGTCCGCGAGAGCGATGCCAACCGGCCGCTGCTGGACCGACTGGCGCGGCAGTCCCGCGAGGACATGCCGGCCGAGCGGATGGCGGCGGCCGCGCGCCGCGCTGAGTCGACCGTCCGGGCCGGGGACGTGCTGGCGATGGGGCCCGGCGGACACGATGGATCCGGCGGCGGGAGGATTCCGTGACGGCGCGCGGTGCGATCGACGCGGTGCAGCCCGCGGCCGGGAGCGCGGGCGGCGAGCGGGTGCCCGGACTGTTCCTGCACGCCCTGATGGCGGCGCGGAAGTCGCTGAGTCTCTACCCGGCGGGAAGCGAGATCGCCTCGACCTGGGTCCGCCGGCTGCACCGGTCACTGGCCGACTTCTTCCAGCAGGGGCTCTGTTTCCCTCTGCGCGTGGAGCCCGATCGCTTCGTCTGGGCCGGGCCGGACATCCGTACCGTCGAGCCCGCGCTCGAGGCCTTCCGGTTCGACCTGGAGAGCCGGGGGGTCCGAGAGCTCGAGATCGACGGCTCGGTCGAGGAATGGGAGCTCCAGGCCTTCCTCGAGCTCCTGAACATGCCGGGGGAGGAGCTCCGACAGCTCGGCGGGGCGGCGGGCTTTCTGTCCGCTCGCGGCGTCGTGCGCGTGCGGATCGTCGCGCCCGGCGACGGGGAAGACCCCGGCGGAGATCGGCACGAGGCCACCCGGCGGGCGCTCCAGACGGGCCGGGACGCCGTGGATCTGTTCGTCGAGTCCGTGATGGGGCTCGTCGAAGCCCGCTTCCTAGATCTCACGTACGATCGGACCGCGCTGATCGTCTGGCTCCAGGACACGGCGGCCGCGGGCCCCGATCGCCTGTACCAGGCGGTCCGGATGCTTCACGGTCTGGTCGAGCCCGCTCCGGATCGCGAGATCCGGACCCGGACCCTGGTCGAGGCCTTGCTGGATCTCCCGGAGGAGATCCTTCGGCCTTTCTTCGGCGAGCACCTCATTCCGCTGGCGGGGCGAGAGGTCCTGGCGCTCAACCTGCTCAGCCAGATGACCGAGGACGAGATTCGTCACATTGCGGCGCGTCTCGTTCCGCAAGAGTCGCTCCTGGCGCTGAGCTCCGAGCTGCTCGAGTTTCCGTGGGAGGAGATCCAGCGTCGGCGGCTGGTCGAAGCGATCACGTCGGCCGTCCAGCGCGACGACTCGCCAAGTCTTCTGGCGGACGAGAGCGTCGTGCTCGAGGCCGACGACCCCCTCGTCGTGGAGCTTCGCGAAGAGATCCTCGCGTCGTGCCACCCCGACGTGCTGCTCGAGCGCAGCTGCGAGATTCTGCTCGCGCTGGCCGTGAACGTCGACGGTGAGGAATACGGGGCCACTGCGCCGGACGCGCTGGAGGAGATCCTGGGCGAGGCGCTGGCCCGCGGGCGACTCGAGCTGGCGACGCACGTGCTCTCGACGATCGGCGATGCGGTGCAGGCTGGCGGGGCCCGAAGCCGTGAGCAAGTCCAGCGCCTCACCCTGCTCCAGCAGCGGCTCGCGGGACGCACGCACATCGCGCTCCTCGGGGGCCTGCTCCGGCAGCATGGAGGGAACGAGCAGCAGCTGACCCTGATCGCTCAGTACCTCGGGCTCGTCGCGCGCGAGGCGATTCGCGAGTTCACCGCGCTGTTGGCCGAGGAGCGAGACCGTCAGGTGCGGGCGCGGATGTGCCAGGTGCTGGCCAAGGTCGGGCCCTCGATCGTGCCGGTTCTCCTCGAGTGGCTCGAGGATCCTCGCTGGTACCTGGTGCGCAATCTTGTCCACGTGCTGGGCAAGATCGGAGACGAGGCTGCGTTCGGTCCGGTCGTGACGCTGCTGAGCCATCCGCACGCCCGGGTGCGGATCGAGTCGGTTCGCGCACTCGCCCTGATCGCCCCGGCGCGCGCGGCGGCGCCCCTCGTGACGGTCTCGAGAGACGTCGATCCCGAGGTGCGGCTCGAGGCCGTCCACGCCCTCGGCGCCCTTCGACGCGAGGAAGCCATCACGGTGCTCCGCGACGTCGCCGCGGGTGGCGCGGGCGATCCCGCGGACTCACCGCTGCGTCGGGAAGCGATCGAGGCGCTGGCTGCTATCGGGACACCCGCTGCCCGCGAGGCCCTGGCGAGTCTGGCGCGCCGGCGCATCTGGCCGTGGCAGCGCGCCGAGCGCCGGCTCCGGCAGGTGGCGACGACCGCCCTGACGGCGCAGTCGGCTCTCGAGGATTCCCCCGATGAGTGACGCGCCGCGACCGGACCCGCAGCTCATTTTCACCTATCTCCACGGCATGCTCCGCGCCGCCGGGCTCTATCTCCCGACGCATCCGCAGACGCACAGGATCAAGCAGACGCTCTACCAGGCATTGACCGCGTACCTGTCGGTGCAGGGCCGGCTGACCTACCGGTTCATGGGCGATCTCCTCGTGGCCAACGATCGCATCCTGCCGCGCGAAAGCCTCTTGTACCGGCGGTTCCTGGAGACGTGCCAGCACGAGCGGGGGCTCGGCGCCGTCGGCTTCACCGCCGGCCTCCAGGAGCGCGAGATCGACGCCCTTCTGGACGCGCTGACCGACGGGGTAGGGCCGTCGATCGGCGACTGGGCCGCCCGGCGCCAGCTCAGCCACCTCCACCTGGCTCCCCCCAGCCAGCCGGATCGGCAGAGCGGGGAAGGGGTGGCCCGCCGGGCCTACTACGGGTCGATCGAGGTGTTGCGCGACGTCGAGTCGCTAATCCGGGCCCGCCGGGCTCTCACCCTGGAGCAGGTTGGCACGCTCCGCGTCTACACTTCCACGATGCTGGAACAGATGCTGCAGGCACCGGGACTCGTGCTCAGGCTGGCCAGTATCAAGTCCTACGACGAGTACACGCTGTACCATTCCGTCAACGTCGCCGTGATCTCCATGGGAATCGGTCTCGCACTCGGCCTACCCCACGAGCTCTTGCGGGAGCTCGGGATGGCCGGCATGCTTCACGACCTCGGCAAGATCGCGATCCCGCTCGAGGTGCTGCGTAAGCCCGGCCTGCTCGACGCGGAGGAATGGCGGATCATGTGCCGCCACCCGATTCTCGGCGCCGACCTGCTGGCCCGGCTTCCGGGCTCGAACCGGCTCCCGCTGATCGTGGCGTTCGAGCACCACATGCGCTACGACGGAAAGGGTTACCCGTTCGTGCGAGAGGGGTGGCGGCAGCATCCGGTGAGCCGCCTCGCGTGTCTGGCCGACGTGTTCGACGCGATGACGTCGCGTCGCGCGTACAAGAAGGCGATCCCTCTGGATCAGGTGCGGACGTTTGTGCGGGACGAGGCGGGCCGGACCTTCGATCCCCGGCTCGTCAAGGTGCTGGATCGCACGCTCCAGGTCATGCGGGACCGAATGCCCGCGCAGGTGCCGGCATGAAGGCGTGGGTCGAGGGGATCAGCCTCGCGGGCTCGACACTCCGGGTCACCGCGTCG
>CAYXBJ010000075.1:0-5429 GCA_964463175.1 uncultured bacterium | reverse complement strand
ATCAGGGGCGGCCGCTCGGCGGCCCGTCGATTCGCCAGTCCGACCGCTTTGCGTGGTACTCTGGCGTTGCTTCCGTCCCGCTGGCGACGCGCGGGGAGTGCGTCGCACCTCGCCGAAGACCGACACGCCAGCTGACCTTGGGGTTTCCCATTCAGGACATGGAGACGAAACGACCATGCATCGATTGACGACACACTGGGTGAGTCTCGTGGTCTGCGGGGTGCTGATGCTGCCCATCCTCGCCGCGGCGCAGGCGCCCGGCGCGATTCCTCCGTCGCTGGTGACTCCGGACCGAGTCCAGACCAGCATCGGCACCCTCGAGTTCAGGGATGGCGCGCCGACGGTGGCCACCGCGGAGAAGGTGCGCGACGCGCTGGACTTCGTGAACGCGGTGAGCGTGTTCAACAACAGCTTCCGGGGCGCCTCTGCGTATGCGATCCGGAAGGGCTTTCAGAGCATCGGCGCCCAGGACAACACCGTCGTGATCTTCCCCGACCTGATGGACGCCAAGTCGCTGTTCCTCACCGCCAACGCGGACACCGTCTACTACCTGGCGGTGGTGGATCTGACCCGAGGTCCGATGGTGGTCGAGCAGCCGCCGCTGGGGCTCGGCACGATCAACGACATGTGGTTCAGCTGGATCATCGACGTCGGCTTTCCCGGCCCCGATCGCGGCGAGGGCGGCAAGTACCTCCTGGTGCCGCCGGAGTATTCGGGCCCGCTGCCGGAGGGCGCCTTCTACGTCGCTCGCTCGAAAACCAACCGGGTGCTGTACGCGGCGCGGTCGTTCCTGGTGCACAACGATCCCAAGCCCGCGGCCGAGCTGATCAGGAAGTCGATCAAGATCTACCCGTACACGCCCGGCGGCACCGGGACGAGCATCGCGACGGCGCTGGAGGGCACCGTGCGGCTCTCCCAGAATCCGCCGGTGCCCGCCACCGCGTTCGTCGAGGCGAGCGGCAGGGCCTTCAACACGATCCCGCCCAGCGACCTCTCGTTCTTCGAGATGATCAACGCGAACGTCCAGGACGAGCCGGCGACGAGCTACGACGTGGAGCTCACGGGCCAGCTGGCGGCCATCGGCATCGTGAAGGGCCAGCCGTTCGCGCCCGACGAGCGCATGAAAAGGATCCTGGCCGACGCGGCCGCCGTGGGCAACGCCGCGGGCCGCCTGCTGAACTGGCAGTTCGCCGTGGCGCACCCCGACTGGGCCTACTATCCCGGATCGAAGTGGGGCAGCATGCTCTGGCAGGGTGGGGCCGACTTCGAGACCCCGCCGCCGCAGTTCACGCGCGAGGGCATGTTCAAGCCGTACCCGCCGACGGGCGCGCGCACGCTCGACTCGCGCACGGCCTTCTACTACGGCTACACGCTCGACTCGCCGGGCATGATCATGCGTATTCCGGACGTCGGGTCGCAGTACCTCATGGGCTTCCTCGATTCCGCCGGCAATCCCTACGATGGCGGTAAGACCTACAAGGTCACGCTGCCCAAGGACATCCCGGCCCGGGCGTTCTGGTCGTTCACGGCGTACGACAACCAGACGCGCTCGATGCTCGACACCCCGCAGCGCTTCCCGCGCGCGGGCAGCCAGAGCTATCCGTCACCGGCCGCCACGCTCAGTCCCGACGGGTCGACGACCGTGTACTTCAGCCCGAGTCAGCCCCCGGGAGTCGACCGCGGCAACTGGATCCAGACCATGCCCGGCAAGGGGTGGTTCACGATTCTCCGGCTCTACAGCCCGCTCGAGACGTTCTTCGACAAGAGCTGGCGACCGACCGAGATGGAGCTGGTGAACTAGAGGCGCCACTGGACGGTGAAGGGGCGCGGCGGGCAGCCTGACGCCAAGGCCGCGAGGCCAATGCGGCGGCGCGGCCCTCTGCGGCGAGCCTGGCCGGCCCGGATCGCGGTGTCAGGGCGCGGGGGCCGCACGGCATCCCGAGTAGACCCGGATGAGCAGGATCGCGCCCAGGAAGGCGCCGACCGATGCGGCGACCTCAACCCAGAGAGGCACTGCGGGCAGGTATTCGGCCGTGGCGTCCCTTGCCAGGAGACGGTGCTCGGAGGAGAGGGTACTTCTGGCGGTAGGGCTCCCGGGCCGCGCGTCCTGGTAGGATGTCTGGAGTGGCTTGACCCGTGGGCACCAACCCGGGCCGCGACGGCCGCAGGCCGGCCGTAAACGAGCGACCCGGCGCACACCGGCCAGAGTGATGAGGGAGGCTCGATGCGCACGCACTACGAGATCGATCTGACCAGTCGCACCGTCACGAAGCAAGAGCTGCAGGGCGAGGAGATCGTCAGAGCGGGCCGCTACCTCATCGCGCGGACCCTGCTCGAGCGGGGCGTGGCGGCGATGGACCCGCTGTCACCCATGAATCCGCTCATCTTCTCGGCGGGTCCCTTCGCGGGGACGTCATTTTCCAACGCAAACCGGACCAGCGTCGGCTGCAAGAGTCCCCTGACGGGCGGTATCAAGGAGGCGAACGGCGGCGGGACCTTCAGCTACGGGCTGGGTCAGCTCGGCGTCTCTGGCTTCACACTCTCCGGGACGGCGCCGGATTGGGTGGTCCTCCACTTCCGGAAGGACGGTATCGACTTCGACGACGCTGCGCCGTACCTCGGCAAAGGGAACTTCCAGGCCGCCGAGATGCTGCACGCCCGCTACGGCAAGAAGGTCGCCCTCGGGCTGTGCGGTCCGGTGGGGGAGTACGGCGGCCTGATCGCCGGCATCTCGTTCAGCGACAAGGATCGCCGTCCGTCGCGTCTCGCGGCGCGCGGTGGCGTCGGGGCGGTGATGGGCGCCAAGCGGGTCAAGGCCATCGTGCTCGATCTCGATCGGATCCCGCCCTTCCACGACAGCCGGAAGGTCACCGCTGCGATCAAGGACTACGCCAAGATGCTGCAGGCGGACAGCATCGTGGAGAACTTCTACGCGAAGCTCGGAACCATGGGCATGGCCGACGTCCAGAACCACATGGGCGGCCTACCGGTCCGCAACTTCAGCGCCGGGCGGCTCGCGGACACCGGCGCTGGCGAGAAGTTCAAGCTCGGCGCCGACTACATCGGCCCCCTCAACACGTCCCGCGGTGGCGAGCAGACGCACGCGTGCATGCCCGGCTGCGTCATCCAGTGCAGCAACGTGTACCACGACGCGAGCGGCAAGGAGGTCGTCTCGCCGGTCGAGTACGAGACCCTGGGGCTCCTCGGCTCGAACTGCGGTCTCACCGAGCCCGACGACCTCGCCCAGCTCAACTTCATCTGCAACGACCTGGGGGTCGACACGATCGAGACGGGCGCGACGCTGGCCGTGCTGATGGAGGCCGGCCTCGGCGCCTTCGGGGATGCCAAGTTCATGGCCGACGCCCTCGGCGAGATCGCCCGCGGAACGGAGAAGGGGCGCATCTGGGCCCAGGGCACGGCGCGCGTGGGGGCCCACTACGGCGTGCGGCGGACGCCCGTGATCAAGCGCCAGGCCATCAGCGCCTACGACCCCCGGGTCGTGGAGGCCACCGGCATCACGATGATGGTCACGGCCCAGGGCGCCGATCACACGGCCGGCAACCTGCCGCGCCTCAAGACGCGCGAGATGGACCTGGACACCCTCATGAGCCAGAGCCTCCTGCAGCAGACGCGCGTCGCGGCCAACGACTCGCTCGGGCTCTGCATCTTCGGCCAGAGCGTGACCAACCCCAACACCGAGTTCCTGGCGACCACCATCAACGCGGCTCACGGCACCACCCTCACCAAGGACTTCTTCGAGGCCCTGGGCCGGGAGACGCTCCGCCTCGAGCACGAGTTCAACCGGCAGGCCGGTTTCACGGCGCGCGACGACGAGCTGCCGCAGTTCTTCTACGAGGAGGCCCTGCCGCCGACCAATCACGTCGCCCGGTTCCACGGCACGGACGTACACGCGATCTACGAGCGCCTGCCGGCCTGAGCGCCCGTCACGCGGAAGCGAAGGGGACTCCTCGGCGCCACAGAGGCCGGGACTGGGTCGGGATCTTGCCCGCGTGTCGAGGCGAGCGTGCTCCGGCGGCTCCTGCTCTGAGAGCACGGACGCGGGTAGGGCGCATGCGATGGGTCGGGTGGACGGCTGTGCTCGGACTGGTGTGCGGTCCGCCCGCCATCGCCACACCGCTGGACCAGATGGGTATTCAGCGGGTCATGCTTGTGGTCCTCGAAAACGCCGATTACGATGCAGCGCGAGAGCAGCCCTTCCTGGCCAAACTCGCCCGCGAAGGTGGCCTACTCCGTCAATCGTTCGCCGTGGCCCGTCCGTCCCAGCCCAACTACCTGGCCCTGGCAGGCGGCAGTACCTATGGCGTGGATTCCGACGCGCCCGTCACCCTCGACGTCCGCCACATTGGCGACTTGCTAGACGCCAAGGGCTATACCTGGAAGGTGTATGCGGAGGGATATCCTGGCGGTTGCTTTCTGGGGTCACGTTCCGGCGCATATGTGCGCCGGCACATCCCATTTCTCAGTTTCAAGAATGTTCAAAGCGATCCTGAACGTTGCCAACGGATCGTCGACGCCGCCGCGCTCACCGCCGACGTCCGCCATGGGACGTTGCCGACGTATGCCATGTACGTGCCCGACGTGAGGCACGACGGCCATGATACTGGGGTGAGCGCTGCCGATCGGTGGCTCTCGGGAGCCTTTGGCCCGCTGCTCGACGATCCACGCTTCGCGGCAAACATGCTGCTGATCGTGACGTTCGACGAGGGCCGAGGCTGGCAGCACGGCAATCACATCTACACCGTCTTGCACGGAGAGCGCGTGATCCCGGGCTCGGTCTCGGATGACCGATACGATCACTATAGTCTGCTCCGCACGATCGAGGAGGTTCTCGGCCTCGGCACTCTGGGCCAGGGGGACTC
The DNA here is from genome assembly GCA_964463175.1 of uncultured bacterium. Classification (GTDB taxonomy): domain Bacteria; phylum Methylomirabilota; class Methylomirabilia; order Rokubacteriales; family DASRDR01; genus DASRDR01. Next base: position 549 of record CAYXBJ010000075.1, on the reverse strand, counting down.
GAAGGCGTCCCCGATCACGGGCATTTGGAAAGGACGTTCATCCTGACTCGACTGGACGCAGCTGCGCCGATTTGAAGTCCTGCACATGAGCTGGAGACCTCCATGTACCTTGCGGTCGAAGCCCTGGAGTCTCGTAAGCCTACGCCCGTGCGAGAAATGCGCTCGGGGTGTGTCCCGTCGGGGACACCACGCCCTGTGGATGATCGCCTGCTCGAAAGCTGCCCAACCGCCGCCCCGCCCCTGAGACTCGCTCCCATGAGCCGTTCCACGAGATGATCGTGCGCGCCGTATAGTCGACACGAAAGGAGCGAGAGATTATGACGGAGCCGGTGTCCGAGGAGCGGCAGCGGGCGTACTTCGACAGGGCGCGTAAGGGGGTGCTCACCTGGCTAGCGGCCCAGGAAGGCTCGGCCGCCACCCTGCACGACATGCACGAGTACAGTTCCGGCAAGTTCCTGATCGCGCACCAGGGATTTTCCAAGATGATGGAGAGCTTCGTGGCCGAGGGGCTGGTCGCCTACGACGAGGCCACGCGCACGACGACGCTCA
>CAYXBJ010000074.1:0-31044 GCA_964463175.1 uncultured bacterium | reverse complement strand
CCAGTAGGCGCGCCCCGCCACGCTGATGGCGTCCGGATAGGGTGTTCCGAGACCCAGCCGGCGGACGCCGAGATGATGCAGAGCTGCGATGATCGCACGCGCGGTGGTGAAGGCGCGGGTCCCGGTCAGCGCCTGGAGGCGCTCGACGAGCGCCGGCTCGCGCGCATGGCCCGTCAGGTAGCTGACGCCCGTGTGGGCCAGCGCGACGACGTCCGGGCGAAGCGCCGACAGGGAATGCGTCGCGGCGGGCAGGGAGTCGAGGTAGCCGAGCGTGCGCTGCTCCATGCCCTCGGCGGCGCCGGGATCGCCGGCCACGGTCTCGAGCCGCGCGAAGTGGATCGTCACGGACGGCGGCGCCATCCGGTACAGCTCCGGCTCCACGGTCGGGTTGCCGGCGGGCACGAGCACGCCGAAACGCATGCGCGTCGTCATCTCGGCGTGGCCGCTCGCCGGCCGGCGCACGGGACGTCAAGGCGCATTCCGGGTCCCTGCGGTCCCGGCTCCTAGCGGACGGGGTCCAACACCACCACCGGGATCTCGCGCTCGGTCTTCCGCTGATAGTCGGCATACGGTGGCCAGAATTTCAGCGCCTCGGTCCAGAGCCGCGCCCGTTCCGTGCCCGTGGCGGTCCTCGCCCGCGCCGACATCTTCTTGGGTCCGACCTGCACCTCGACCACCGGATCAGCCAGGAGGTTTCGGTACCACCCGGGATGTTGCGGGGCCCCGCCTTTGGAGGCGATCACGAAATAGCTGTCACCCGCCGCTCCATAGAAGAGCGGGAAGATGAACCTCTCTCCTGACTTCCGGCCCTTCGTCGTCAGCAGCAGCGACGGAACGGTCATCTCCGGCCGGCCCGGCTGCGTCATCTTGTACATGTGCCCGTCGGTGCCGCCGCTCGAAAGATAGCGGTTGGCGTGTTCCACCATCCAGTCGGGAAGATTCGGGGCGAGCTTGGCTCCGGCCATGATCTGATCTCCTCCTCATCCGCCACGGTCCGCCGTGGCCGGTGGTGTCCCGATTCTGGTGGAAATTGTCTGAACGCATCTCCCGGTGGGTACCACGGTCGATCACTGAATGACTTCGTCCGCCCGCGCGAGCACCGAGGGCGGGATCGTCAGGCCGAGGGCCTTCGCGGTCTTCAGGTTGATCACCAGTTCGAACTTGGTCGGCTGCTCGATGGGAAGGTCGGAAGGCTTCGCTCCCTTGAGGATCTTGTCCACGTAGGTGGCGCTGCGGCGGAACAGGTCAGGAATGCTCGCTCCATAGGAGATGAGCCCACCGAGTTCCACAAACTCTCTGCCCATGGACATCGAGGGAAGCCGGTGCTTTGCGGCGAGCTCGATAATGCGTCTTCGTTCAGTGAAGAGCATTGGGCTCGGAAATACGATAAGGGCATCGGCGCGCACCCCGGCAATCGTGGAGAATGCCCGGTCGAAGTCGTCGGGGCCCTGCACAGCAACGAGTCGAAGGTGCACTCCCAGAGTCCGTGCCGCGGCCTCTGTCTCCTTCGTCATGTCACTCATGGTGCGCTCGCCATAAGCATTGGGGTGCCAGAGGGCCGCCACCCGGGAAACCGTGGGGAGCGCTTCCTTGAGCAGAGCCAGACGCTTAGGGAGCAGTTGCGGTCCAATGAAGGTTAACCCCGTGACGTTCCCGCCCGGCCGCGCGAGGCTGGCGACGAGCCTGTCTCCGACAGGATCGCCCATAACCGGCACAACAATGGGGATCGTGGTGGTCGCTTGCTGTACGGCACGGCCGGCGAGCGAATTCGATGCGACGATGACGTCGACCTTGAGACGGGCCAGTTCCTTCGCCAGCGCCGGAAACCGCTCGATCTTCGAATCCGCCCCCCGGGCCTCGATCACGATGTTCTGCCCCTCCACATAGCCGCGTTCGCGCAGTCCCTGCCGGAAGGCGTCGATCGACGTCGCCCGCTGCTCGGGAGATTCAAGGGAACCGGTCGTCAGGAGGCCTACCCGTGCGACCTTCCCCGCCGGCTGCGCCTCGGCGGCAAGCGGCGCGGCTAGGAGGGCGAGGGTGAGGCTGAGCATCACGACGAGCCGCGGAGCCGTCACACTGGTCTCCAATCGCAATCAGGCTGGGTCAGCATAGCTCGGGGTGGGACTGCGCAAATGCTCGATTCTGAGCATACCCAGATAGCGGGTCGGCCGGTCGAACGCGATCCTGGAGCCAATGCGCGATGCGTCATGCGGCGGCCCGGCGGCGCTCGCGCAGGACTGACGGGATCTGGCGCCAGCCGTCGAGGCGACGCAGCCGGATCTGGCCACTGGCTATGAGACCGAAGAGGAGGACCAGCGCCGCGTCCTCGGTCGGCAAGCTGCCCTGAGTCTTCACCCGGCGCCGGAACTCCTCGTGGAGCCGCTCAATCACGTTCGTGGTCCTCAGCGTCTTCCATTGGCTCTTCGGAAACTGGAAGAAGCTGAGCAGCTCCTCGCCGCCTTCTTGAAGGCTGCGGACCACGCCGGGGGAGCGCGTCCGCCACTTGCGCTCGAAGGCCGTGTAGGCACCGCGGGCCGCCGCGGCGCTCTCGGCGTAGACGATCCGGTGGAAGTCCAACTTCACCTCGGTCAAGGCGTGCTTCGGAGCCTTGCGCTCGAGATTGCGAAGCTTGTGGACGACGCACCGCTGGACGCCGGCCCTGGGCCAGACGAGCCCGATCGCCTTCCGCAAGCCCGGATGCCCATCGATGACACAGACCACCGGGGCTCCGAGGCCACGGGCGACGAGATCGTCCAGGCAACCCTTCCACGCCTCGAACGACTCACCCCCGCAGAGGTCCAGCGCCACGAGCTGTTTCTGGCCGTCGGTGAGAATAGCGACTACGCCAAGGACCGGGACGCCGGTGACCTTCCCGGCACTCCGGACCCGCAGGGCGATGGCGTCGAGGTAGAGGCCGAAGACGTCCAGGTCGGCCAGGGACCGAATACGCCAGGCTTCCAACTCCGCTCTGAGCGTGCCCACGATCCGGGAAACGGCACTCTTGGAGAGCGGCGCCGTCTTGAGCAGCGGCGCGAACGCTCCACGAAGCCGCCGGGTGTTCCCGCCGGCCAGGTAGGTGGCTACCACGGCCTCGTTGACCTCGCGCAGTCGGCGCTGGTAGCGGGGCACGAGGGCCGACGTCCACTCCCGAGCGCCCGAGGGGGCAAACAGCATTGCGCGGGGAAGCGTGAGGGCCAGCGGCCCGGTGGGCCCAGTCAGGATGCGCGCGCGACGCCCGTTTCGATAGCCACCGCGGCCGACGTCGCGGGCGTAGCGCACGGCACCGAGCGCGGCCGTCAACCATCCATCCTTCCTGGTATGCTCGTCCATGGCGCGTTCCTCCGGTGGCCGCCTGGCAGGCGGCCGGTCTGACGTTCACCAACTCACCGGAAGAATGCGCCGTTTGCTTTTTCCACCAAAGTCGGGACACCACCCCGTGGCCACCGCGTCCAGGAGACATCTTGCCACCTCCTCACGCGTCCGACGACTCATCGTGAATTCACGAGCGCGCCGTGAACACTTCTCGGGTGGATTGGACCCGGCCTCGACGGAGGCGCCTTCTCGGGTCCGGCTCTCACCGGTTCGGTCCCGCGCGAAACGAACCCGCGAAGCGCCGCCGTGAATCCACGGCCCGGTGGGGTCTACGCGAGCCCTCCGCCCAGGATCGCCGCGATGTTCCGCCGAAGACCGTCCAGATCCGTGGGCGGGACCGGGAGCGTGGGGGGAAAGTGCCCCGGGAAGAGCGGGTAGTACTGCCCCGGGGGAATCGGGAACAGGCACAGCGTCGTCACGCCAGTCTCCCGGACGCGTTCGATCTGCGCTCGCACCTCGCCGGCCGGACCACAGAGGCTGAACGCATCCAGCATGTCGTCGCTCACCGCGCTCGCGACCTCGTCAAAGTGCCGGGCGTGCTGGAGCCGGCGACGCAGGTCGGTCGCCGCCTGACCGAAGCCCGAGACCTCGACGGCGTGATCGTAGGACGGCCAGCCCACCGTCAGGTATGTCGCGACGTACGGCCGCATAAGGTCGCGGGCGCCTGGGCCATCCGAGACGAGGGCCGGCAGCATCCACGTCAGGTCGAAGCCTTCGAGGGAGCGACCGATCTGACGGGCGCCCGCGTCGAGGCGTGGCCTCACAACCCGGTCGAGGAAGGGCTGCGAGCAGAACCAGCCGAGCAGGCCGTCGGCGACCTCGCCGGACAATTCGAGCATGCGGGGCCCGAGGGCCCCCATGTGGATCGGCACGGGGGACCGGGGCGGGAACGCGAGGCGACGCCCCGCGATCCGCACCGCCTGGCCGTTGAAGGTCACCGCGTCTCCCGCGAGCAGCCGTCGGACGACGTGGATCGTCTCTCGCATGGCTCCGAGCCCGCCGTAGGTCGCCCCATGGAGTCCCTCGACGAGTTCCTTCGACTGGAGTCCGAGCCCCAGAACGAACCGGTCTCCGGACAGGGTCGCCAGCGAGGCGGCGGCCATGGCCGTCGAGGCCGCGCTGCGCCCGTGGATGCCGGCGATCCCCGTACCGACCAGGATCGAGCGGGTGGCCGCCGCCATCGCGGCACAGGCGACAAAGGGCTCCGCTCCCGTCGTCTCGGCGGCGAGGACCTTCCGGAACCCGCGGCGCTCGGCTTCCGCGGCGATGGCCGGGAGATCACCCAGGGGTAATCCGTCGAGACATAGGGCCAGCTTCATGGCTCTGGACCGCGCGCCATCAATCGAGCCTAGCCCCGGCCGGCGCCCGGCAGGTCTCGAGGCAGGCGACGGCGGTCGCGGTGGCAGCCGGATCTTGGAGGCCGCCCCGGGCCCGCCGTCCTCGTCTGTTCGCCGCGGTCGAGGGAGGGTTGCAGGCCGTGCCGCGCCGCCGCCCGCCGGCCGTTGCTGCCGACGGAGGACGTGAACGCCATCGTCTTCCCGTCTTGGGCCAGGTCGACAGCGAGTGCACCGTAGGAGCGAACGGCGGGCGCCATATCCGGGCAAACTGAGCTAGCATGGGCGTCGACTCCTCGCTCGAACGACCCGAATCCCCAGAGGGAGGGACCATGGGCATCATTGTGACCCTGATCATCGGTGGAGTGGTCGGATGGCTCGCCGGGCTCCTCATGAAGACTGGCGCTCAGATGGGCATCATCGCCAATATCGTCGTCGGGATCATCGGCGCCGTGCTCGGGTTTTGGTTGGCAGGAGCGCTCGGGATCGTGGCGGTAGGCTCGGTGGGCGCCTGGATCATCAGCATTATCGGCGCCGTGGTACTGCTCGCCATCCTCAAGGCGTTGAACATCTACAAGTAACTTCTCGGACAGAGATTCGGTGCGTCACGGTGGTCGAGGCCACCGGCCTGCCAACGATTCCTGAGCTCGTCGTCCGCCCCGGTCACCCGACGGACAGACTCGTCCCTCGGCCGCCTGCGCCGCGAGCGACGATGGAGTAGGCTGGCCAGGGGGGCGACCGCGACATGAATCGTTCGGCCGATGTGGAGAAGATCCACGGCTACTGCAGCCTGTGCATCGCGCGGTGCGGCTGCATCGCCACCGTCGAGGACGGGCGCTTCACGCGGCTCGATCCTGATCCCGCCCATCCGACCGGGCAGGCGCTGTGCGCGAAGGGCCGCGCGGCGCCCGAGCTCGTCTACAGCCCGGACCGGCTGACGGTGCCGCTGAAGCGGACGCGCCCCAAGGGCGAGGCGGACCCAGGCTGGGTGGCGATCACCTGGGACGAGGCTCTGGACACGATCGCCGGCGCCATGAAGCGGATCGCCGCGGAACACGGGCCGCACGCGATGGCGTTCAGCCAGTCCTCGCCCTCCACCACCGCGATCGCCGATTCTGCGCCGTTCGTGCGCCGGTTGATGAACGCCTATGGCACGCCGAACATGGTCTGGGCGCTGGACATGTGCGGCTGGGGGCGCGGGTTCGCGACCCGGTACGCCTTCGGGCATGGCAGCGTCGCTACCGGCAGTGCCGGCGGCGGGATGGCGGACATCGCCAACGCCGGCTGTCTGATCCTGTGGGGCTACAACCCGGCCGCCAACCGCCTGACGCACGCGACGGCGGCGGTGGCGGCGCAGAAGCGGGGCATGAAGGTGATCGTGATCGATCCGCGCCGGGCGGGGCTCGCCAACAAGGCGGATCACTGGCTGCGCGTGCGGCCGGGCACCGATGGCGCGCTGGCGCTGGGCTTGGCACACATCCTGATCCGCAACGGGTGGTACGATCGCGCCTTCGTGCGCGACTGGACCAACGGGCCTCATCTGGTCCGCGAGGATACCGGCGCGCCGCTGCGCGCAAGCGAGGTGCTCGACGGCGGCGACGCGGCGCACTTCGTCGGCTGGAACGGGCGGGCGGTCGCGTACGATCCGGCCGAAGGCCGCTATGACGGCGTCGCGGAGAGCTTGGTGCTCGACGGGGCGGTGCGGGTGCCTGCGCGCGGAGGCGCGATCGTCTGCCGGCCGATGTTCGATCACTATGCCGCCCTGTGCGCGTCGTACCCGCCCGAGCGGGTGGAGGAGCTCTGCTGGATCCCGCGCGCCGAGCTGGAGGCCGTGGCCCACACGATCTGGCACGCGCGGCCGACCGCCTACTATGCCTGGAGCGGCCATGAGCATCACGCCAACACCACGGAGACCGCGCGGGCCATGGCGCTCCTGTATGCCCTGACCGGCTGCTTCGATGCGCCGGGCGGCAACGTGCTCTTCCCCACCGTGCCGAGCCCCGTGGTCACCGGCGAGGATCTGCCGGCGGCGAAGACGATGGCGCCGGCGATCGGGAAGGAGCAGCGCCCGCTGGGGCCGGCAAAGTGGAACAACGTGGCCCCGGTCGATTTCTACACTGCGGTGCTCGAGGGCACGCCCTATCGCATGCACGGGCTGCTCGGCTTCGGGTCCAACCTGCTGATGGCGTTCGCCGATCCGGTGCGCGGGCGGCAGGCGCTGGCGAAGCTGGACTTCTTCGCCCATGTCGATCTGTTCATGACTCCGACGGCGGAGGTCGCGGACATCGTGCTGCCGGTCGCCTCCGCCTTCGAGCGGGAGGCGTTGAAGCTCGGCTTCGAGATCAGCCCGGAGGCACAGTCCCTGGTGCAGCTGCGCCCGGCGGTGGTGCCGCCGCGCGGGCAAGCTCGATCGGATACGGACATCATCTTCGATCTCGCCGTGCGACTGGGACTGGGGGCGCAGTTCTGGGATGGCGACGCGCAGGCGGCCTATCGCCATCAACTCAAGCCGAGCGGGATCGCCCTGGAGGATCTCCGGGCGCACCCGGAAGGCATCCGCGTGCCGCTGAGCACGACCCACCGGAAGCATGCGCAGACCGCGGCGAACGGCAGCCCGCGCGGGTTCCCGACGCCCTCCCGACGCGTCGAGCTCTGGTCGGAGACCCTGCGCGCAGGCGGCTATTCGCCTTTGCCCGGATTCGTCGCGCCGCCGGGGCTGGCCAGTGGGTCGGATCTGGCAGCGCGTTATCCGCTCCTGCTGACCTGCGCGAAGCCGACCGTGTTCTGCCAGACCCAGCACCGTGCGCTCCCCAGCCTGCGGCGCAAGGCGATGGATCCAGAAATTGAGATCCACCCCGACGCGGCGGCGGCGCGCGGCATCGGCGCGGGTGACTGGGTGCGTCTGCAGACCGCCACGGGCGCGATGCGGGCCCGCGTGCGCCTGAACGCCGCGCTCGATCCGCGCGTCGTGGTGGGCGAGCACGGCTGGTGGCAGGCGAGCCGGGAGGCGGGCGCGCCGGGCTACGATCCGTTCAGCCCCGACGGGTCGAACCTCAACCTGACGGTGGACCCGACGGCGCGCGATCCGGTCAGCGGAACCATCTCCCACCGGGCGAACCAGTGCGAGGTGCTGCCGCTGCCGTGAGCGGCCCGGGAGAGGGCCGAAGGAATCGTACCTTCGACCTATTGATTAGGAGAGTGCCGGCGGACGTCACGCCCGCCAACCCTGCCGAACCGAGACCAAGGTTTTCAACGGTCTTGCTCATCCCCTTCTGGGCGAGATCGGGCAGGCATAGCCTCGGTTCTCGGGCAACTGTCGGACACTCCTGAGCAACGATGCCGACCCGGAACCCGCTCCGGTCCCGATCCCTGATCCTGTTCAACCACCCCAGCCGGCGACCGTCGGCGCGCGTTAAGATAGATCCGCATGCAGGCCATCCCTGCGCCCGCGAAGCGACCAGTCGGAGAAACGCGCTATGGATGAGGATCGGGCTCCTTCCGGGCCATCGCGGCCGTCGCGGCGACCCGCGTTCAAGTCTTGCGGGACAGCCATCACGCGGCCCGGGGAGAACCCGCGGGCAGGCCGCAACCTGGACTCGCCACCATCCGACGGATTGGATGGCGTTGTGCGGGACGAGCGCAAAGGGCCGGGCCCGTGTGCGGGATTCCTGCCGTGGCTACGGCTCCGGGCGGTAACATTCGCTGGCCTCGGTGTTCTCGCGGGCTGCGCGGTGACGGCGCCCAAGCCCATACCTGCTGCACCAACGGTCTCGGTCGCGACGCCACGTGCACCCCGGGCGGCTGCGTCGAGCCCGTCGACTGCCCCGCCACCCGCGGACCAGACGCCCGCGCCGGTACCGTTGCCCCAGGTTTTCACGTCAGACGAGTACGTGGTGACGTTCGCCGGACCCGGCGAGACCGCAGAGCATTTGGCCACTCAGTTCCTTGGCGATCCCCGGCGAGCCTGGATGATAGAGGACTACAACCACACCCACACGTTCACCGTGGGCCAGGAGATCGTGATCCCGAAGCATTCATGGAATCCGACCGGGGTGGATCCGTCGGGCTATCAAGTCGTCCCGGTCCTGACGTACTACAGCTTCGCCCCGCAGGCCAAGGGGCGGCTCGTGATGGCCGTTCCGACCTTCGAGGCTCAGATGCGCTACCTGAATGAACACGGGTATCGCGTCGTGAGCCTCCGGGACCTGCTCGCGGCGGGCACACTCGGTCGACAGCTGCCGCGTCGTGCCGTCGTCCTCACCTTCAGCGACGGATGGGAGTCGTTCCGCGAGTACGCAGCCCCCATCTTGAAAGGCCTGGGCTTCCCGGCGACGGTCTTCATCTACACTGACTTCATCGGGGCAGGATCTGCGCTCAGCTGGGCCGACCTCCGCGCCCTCGCCGCCGAAGGCTTCGACATCGAGGTCGAATCCAAGACGCACGGGGACCTGCGGAAAAAATCGGGTGAGTCCGACGATGATTACGCGCGCCGGCTGGACGAGGAACTGACCCAGCCGCTCAAATTGGTCCAGCAATACCTGGGAACGGAGGCGCGGGCCCTCGCCTACCCATATGGAGCACACGACGAGGAAGTAGAGCGCGCCGTCAAGACCCATGGATACGAGGCGGCGTTCGACGTGCGTCGTCAGGCAAATCCTATCTTTGCAGCTCCTCTCGAACTGCATCGCGCCCAGATCTACGCGGACATGAACCTGGATCAGTTCGCGAAGAGCCTGGAGGTCTTCGACGGCACATCCGGACCATGAGCGCACGCCCGGGACACGCGTAGCCCCTTCGGTGACCGAGCGACACTTCGTAGTTGGGAGTCCGCGCCCGCGAGATCCGCGGCACTTCCTGCCCGGTTCCTTTTGAGTACGCCTGGGCTGGCCTCCCCCTTCGGGGGTGGGCATCGCCTCAGCTGAGGGGAGCGGTACCCGTCGGGACGTAGTCTCGCACGGGGCGGTCGGAGCCGATGCAGAGAGCTCTGAGACGGCACTCCGGCCAGCCCGACGACACGGTGGTCGACGTCGTGGTGCAGCCGGGGACTTGTCCCCCTCGACGGGACGCTTTCAGCGACGGACTGCCGCGACTTCTACTCAATTACCTGGTCCGCGCGGGCCAGGACACTCGGTGGAAGTGACACGCCGATCGCGTGGGCTGTGCGCTGATTGATTACCGTCTCAAGCGTGGTCGGCTGCTCGATTGGTATGTCGCCGGCCGCGGTGCCTCTGAGCAGCTTGGCCGCATAGCTGGCGAGCTGGCCATAGACCGCGTCGATGTTGGGCCCGTAGGACATCAGGCCGCCGGCCTCGACGTATTCGCGGGCGTCGAACACGGCCGGCAGTCGGTGCTTCCGGCACAGCTTGGTGACCAGCGTCAGATAGGTCACGACGGTTGGGTTGCGGAAGGTGATGATACCTTCGACATGCTTCGTCGACGTGGTGTCGAGCACCGCGGTCAGCTCGGCGGGCGTCCGGGCGTTCAAGGCGACGAGATCGAGGCCAAGTTGGTGCGCCGCTACCTCCGCCGCCCGCCAGTCCAGCTTGGCGTTCGGCCAGTCGTCGCGCAGTAGCACGCCAACGCGCCGGAGCGACGGCACGGCCTCCTTGAGCAGTGACAGCCGCTTCGGGTTCATTTCCTCGGCCAGCGTGTAAATGCCAGTGATGTTACCCCCTGGCCGGGCGAGCGATTTGGCCATACCGTTGGCGACGGGGTCGTCGTTCATGCGCCCGATCACGGGCACCGTCTTAGTCACGCTGGCGGCCGCTGCGATCGCGGGTTGGCTAGTTGCCACTATGACGCGGACTCCGGCCTTGACCAGCTCGGTGGCGAGACCGGGCAGGCGAGACTCGTGGCCGTCGGCGAAGCGTTCGACCAGCAGGAAGTCGCGACCCTCGACGAGGCCGAGCGCGCGCATGCCCTCACGGAAAGCCTTGAGCTGGTCAGGCGAGTGGCCCCGCCCCTGGATTTTGAGCCAACCGATGCCGGGCGGCGCCCCGGCGACCGACCCGGCAGCCGTGCGGACAACGAGCGGCCAGGCAATGATCGCGCCGCAGAGCCGCGTTATGACATCACGCCGTCTCATGCAGCCGTCAGGCTCGTGGGCGACCGTCGGCAAGGATGCCCAATCGACTTCCCTCCCTAGCATGGCCCGCTTCTACCCTGGGCACCACCGATGTGGCGTTTGACGCGTCTGGGCGACGGACGCCGGTGCCCGCGTGGCTTCCCGCGGCGGGCGTGGAGCCCCCGCCCGCGGTTCGGGATTCCGGGTTGATCGCGCGCGCAACAGCGATCCGGCGCTTCGTTCATCAGTTCTGCCTCGAGTCAGCCGCTACGGGTCGCTCGGTACCGATCGACCGCCATCTCGAGGTTGAAGAATAGACGCTCCGAACCGAGAGCCTCTCCCAAGGGGGACCGGCGAACCACGGCATAGACTTGGGGGCTGAGCCCGGCGAGCCAGAGCATCACGCCTGCTTCCCGTTGCCGCTTCTCCCCCTCGGTCAGCATCTTCAGTGCCGAGTACTCGAGGTCGAAGACTCCGCTGAGATCGAGCACGACGACCTTGGGTCTCGCCTCGGCGATCAGCGGGCGCAGCTTCTCGGCGATTCGCTCGGCGTTGAGGAAGAACACGCGTCCCTCCAGCCGCAGCAGCAGGAGCCCCGGGAACGACTCGTCGTCCATGTGCTCGGCCGATCGCGGCCGGAAGACGTTCGTCCCTGCCTTGCGGCCCAGCACGTGCACCGGCGGATTCGCGGTCTGCTGGGCGAGCGCCACGAGCGAGATGATGATGGCCCCGAGGATGCCCTTCAAGGTGCCGAGCAGCATGACGCCAACCAGCGCCGCGATCGCCCAGATGAACTCGGTCCGGCGGATCCGTAGGATGCGGCCGAAGTCGGCTGGAAGGAAGAGCCCGATGGAGTAGACGATGACGACACCGGCCAGAACCGCCTGGGGCATGAGCCCGATGAGCGGTGACAGCAGCACCATCGTCATCAGGGCCATCGACGCCGTAACCAGGCCGGCGATCTGGCTACGTGCGCCCGTCATGCGGTTGACGGCCGTCTGGGATGTGCCGCCGCCGGCTGGCATCGACCCAAAGAACGCGCCCGCCGCATTCGCCACCCCGGTTGCCAGCAGCTCCGCGTTGGGCCGCAGTGAGGGCTCGTCGGTCCTGGCGAACGCGCGCCCGGCGGCAGCGGTTTCCGTGAAGCTCATGAGCGCCATGCCGAGGGCGCCCGGCCACAGCCGGCCGGCCAGCCCAAGGTCGGGCACCGTGAGGGCCGGCAATCCCGTGGGAATCGCGCCCACCAGCTCGATGCCGTGCCGCTGCCACCCGAGCAATCCGACTCCGGCGATGGCGGCCCCGACCACGAGCAACGGTGCCGGCCAGCGCGGCTTGAGTCTCTCGATGGCGGCCAGACCAGCGATCGTGAGCAGGCCCACCCCCAGGGTCGGAATCGACACGTCCGAAAGTCCTCTTACGATGGCTCCCGCGTTGTGCAGGAACGAGCCCTTGTCGAAGTGGATACCGAGGATCTTCGGGATCTGATCGAGGATGATGACGACGGCGATGCCCGCTTTGAAGCCGACCAGCACCGGCTCAGAGATGAAGTTGGCGACGAAACCCAAGCGCAGGACGGACGCTGCGATCAGCATGAGGCCCACCATCAGGGTGAGGAGCGCGGTGGCCTGCAGCACTGCCGCCTGTCCGTCGAGGGCCACCTCGCCCAGCTCTGCACCCGTCAGAATCGCGAGCGTCGTGGTGGTGCTGACGCTGAGAGGCCGCGAGGTGCCCAACACCGCGTAGATGATCGCGGGCGCCAAGGCCGTGTAAAGTCCCACCTGAACCGGCAGCCCGGCGACCGTTGCGTAAGCCATGGCCTTCGGGATGACGACGGCGGCAGTGGTGAGCCCGGCCACGACATCGAGTCTCAACCACTCCTTGCGATACTCCAACAGCCAATCGAGCAACGGCACTTGGGCGACCACTCTCATCCCTCGGGTGCTCGCATGTCCTTCTGTCGCCAGTCAGCGGGCATTCCCCCCGGCCCCTAGCAGCGGATCGTCATCCCGCCCATCGCGTGGGCCTCTCGATGTCGAACGCCGTGCTCCTTCCGCCCAGATTGGCGCTGAACCAGTGTCGCGACCCTCGACGAACGTGCCAACGGCCGAGGCGATCATAAAGCGTAACTCCAGCGCAAGCATCGTCACTGATGGTCTTGGTGCCGCTGAGTTCGTGGAGTGTGCCGATCTCATGTTACCGAAGACTCGTCGCCTTGTAAGATCTTCGTGCGCCCGCGCTAGCTTCGCATCCGGCGCGCCGGGGCCGCGGGAGGCGTGCGTCACCACCATCGATCTCGGACGTCCCCCAGGAGGGATACCGTGCGAAGTGTTCGAAGAATCGTGCCCGCGCACCGACGAGCTCTGGCAGCCGTCCTGGCGTTCGCGGCCATCACAGTGTCCGGGTGCAGCAGGGCCGAACAGCCGGCCACCGTCGCGTCCGGGGCGCTCGTCGGTACCTGGACGCTGGTGTCCGTCGAGGAGCGGAAGCCGAGCGGCGAGACCATCCAGTGGATGGGGCCCAGGCCGCTCGGTCTCCTGATCTATGATCGAGCCGGTAACGTGTCGGTGCAGATCATGCGCGATCCCTCGCTCCCACAGACGCCGGCCGACCCGCAGGGCGGGTACTACGCGTACTTTGGCCGGTACGAGGTGAATGAGGGGGAGGCGACCGTGGTGCACCGCGTCCAGGGGAGCATGCGCCCCTCCGAGGTCGGCGCCGAATACACCCGGTCGGTCCGACTGATCGGTGATCGTCTCGTCCTCAGTCTGACCCCGACCAGAACCCTGACGTGGCAGCGTTCAAAGTAGCCGACTGGCTTGACGATGCCGTCATGGGAGCCCGCCTCGTAGGAGGGCTTCGCACCTATCTCCAGACGCCCCTCACGCTCCCGGGGGCCCGGACGATCCTTCGCCACCGGTTCGAGAATCGGGAAGCCGACTTCCTCGCGCTGGCCAAGGATGCGGTCTTCGCCCACCGACGGAGTCCGTACCGCGCTCTGCTTCGGCTCGCCGGCTGCGAGTACGGCGACCTGGAGCGCCTGGTCTATCGGGAAGGCGTGGAGGGAGCGTGCCGAACCCTGCTGCGCGAGGGCGTCTATCTCACCGTGGACGAGTTCAAGGGAAGACGTCCCGTCGTCCGAGGCAGCACGACGCTGGAAGCCGGTCCGCTACTGCTCCAGAATCCCCTGGCGACCCGGCACTTCTGGGGATTGACGGGCGGGAGTCGCGGCGCCAGCACCCGATTCCCGCTGGACCTGGCTTGTCTGAGGGACCGCGCCGTCAACCTCTACCTCTCGCTCGACGCTCAAGGCGGTGCGGCCTGGCGGAAGGCGGTGTGGGGTACGCCGAGCGTCACCGTGCTCCTCTGGTATTCGATCTGCGGCGGGCCGGCCGCTGCCTGGTTCTCGCAGGTCGACCCCGAGCTCCGGGGTCTTCATCCCCGCTACCGGTGGAGTATCCGCGCGATCTCCTGGGCCAGCAGACTGACCAAGGCCCCCCTGCCGCGATTCGAGCACGTCCCGCTCGACGCACCGCTTCCCATCGCGCGCTGGATGAGAGCGATCCTGGCGGCCGGCGAAACCCCGCACCTGTGGGCGTTCCCGAGCTCGGCCGTCACCCTTTGTCGCGCTGCGGAAGACGCAGGGATCGAGATCGCCGGGGCCCGGTTCACCATTACCGGCGAACCCGTGACGACGGCGCGACTCTCCGTCATCCGGCGCGCCGGGGCCGTAGCGGTGCCCGACTATGGGAGTGCGGATTCCGGCGGGTCGGTCACGTACGGGTGTCTCAATCCCGAGGCGCCCGACGATGTCCACCTCTTCCAGGACCTCAACGCCCTCATCCAGGCGGACGCGTCGCCCTTCCCGGACGGAGCGTTACTCGTCTCCTCCCTGCGCCGGACCGTGCCGTTCGTTCTCCTCAACGTGTCGATGGGCGACCGCGCCATCGTGACCGACCGCCGATGCGGGTGTCCCATGGAGACCCTGGGCTGGCGAACGCACCTCCATACGATCCGGAGCTTCGAGAAGCTGACGGCCGGGGGCATGACGTTCGTGGACACCGACGTCGCTCGGGTCCTGGAGCAGGTGCTGCCCGGCCGGTTCGGTGGGAGTCCCGTCGACTACCAGCTCGTCGAGGGCGAGGCAGAGGACGGTCAGCCTCAGCTCAGTCTGTTCGTTCACCCTCGGGTCGGACCCCTCGACACTCGCGCCGTTGCCGAGGCCTTCCTGGACGCGATCGGGACGGGCTCCGGGGCTGCGCGGATCATGGCGCACCAGTGGCGTGAGGGTCGCATGCTCCGCGTGGAGCGGGAGCCCCCCCGAGCCGGAATGCTCGGAAAGATCCTCCACGTCTGGGCGCCTCGCGCGACGAGGGCGGACGGCGCCACGGGCGGAAGCAACCGACCAGGCTAGGTTGGGCCGGTCACGCCACGGGTCGAGGCGACTTCCCCCTCGCGAGGCTTGCCGCCGCCACATCGGCACCTCCGATGTCGATGGGAAGCCGGCGTGACGGAGGCGTCGCCAGGGTGCGCGTCATCACCTCCGCAAGCGAGCCTGGCGAAGCCGCCCCGGCGTCCACGATGCACTCGATCGCCCCCACCTGCTGGAACTTTCGAGCTTGCTCCATCTGTTCGCCGAAGTCGGGCGCGAATCGTGGCAAGACGACGCCGCGCGTCGATGCCTGGTAGAGCTCGGTGCAGGCGTTGTAGCCCCCCATCGAGATGACGAGCTGGTAGTGATTCAGCCGGCGTGCCAATCCTGGCACAATCCGGCTCAGGCGAACGACGTCGCCCCGGCTGTCGATCAACCGGAGGATCTCCCGGTACCCCCTTTCCGGAAGCTGACCGCCGGTGACGACGTGGAGCGAGAAGCCCGGGTGGCTGGCCGAGAATTCGAAGAACGCTTCGACCACGAGCACGATCTTTCGAAAGGCGTCCACGCCACCACCGAATGTGGCGAGGATCTGACGCGGAGCGTCCGCGTTGTCCGGGGGCGCACCCACGACGTAGCCCGTGACCTGGACCCTGGCCTCAATCTGCTGGAGCCACGGAGACCGCTCGAGCAGGCCGGCCCGTTCGACTGGATCCACGTAAACGAAGAGCCGATCGAGCTCTCGGAGCGCCCGCTCGACCACCGACGCGTGCTCTCCCATCCACAAGGATGTCGCCACCCCGTTGAAGCCGGCGCAGCGCAGTGTTTGCGGCGAGTGCTGACTCAGGTGGGCGAGGGTCGGGCCACATTCCTCCACAGCCTGGAGGGGCCGCACGAAGGGAAATCCCTCCAACAGGACGGCGTGCGGCTCGATGTGGGTGGCCAGAGCGAGCAAGAGGCGCCCGCGATGAGCTGAGAGCTCGTCCGCGGGAACGTGGGCCAGAGAACTGGCGCGATCTGGGATCGGAAAGCGCTCCGGGAGGAAGTCGGGGGAGCCGATCCGGAACGGAGGGATCAGTACTTCGTGGATCGCCTCGTGCGGCTCGCCCGGCTCGTACTCCGAGCATGACGACACGACGTAGGCGTCGAGCGGAAACTGCTCGACCAAGCGCCGCGCGATCTTGCGGCACCGAGAGATGTGACCATACGCGAAGCTCGCGTGCCCGAAGAGGAGCACCGCTCGCCGACGACGTGGCGGAATCCTCGCCACGTCGGACACCTCGTTCACGGAGAATCGGGGAGCGGAGCCGTTGTCCATCGGACACGTGCATGATACGGAACCGGCGCGGGGGCAGGCAATCAGGTGATGCTCGGGTAGCCCCGGCCCGCATGGATGCCGGTGCGCACCTGGCCCGTCACCGGGCTCGAGAACGCGATAAACACGAAGGGCCGGCCAGGCGCCGGGGCCACTTGAAACTGGGAACCTACAGGCCGATCTTCATCGCGATTCCGGTGAGGGACGATAGTCCCAACCGTGTGCAGTGAGGGTGTGCAGCCGTCAATCGAACACGGCTCACGACTACGGGCGGACGCCAGGAGGCGAACAATGCGGATCACCAGTGTCCGGACTCGGCAGGTAGACATCCCACTCCCCGAACCCTTCTACCCCGCCTGGGCGCCGGGCCGGGTGGAGAACGAGATCCGCGTCGCCTACGTCCGCATCGACACGGACGCGGGCCTGTATGGGATCGCCGGGCACGGATTCTACGGTGGCGAGGAGCAGTGTGTGGCGAGGATTGCGACCTACCTGATCGGCGAGGATCCCCTCCGGATCGAGAAGCATGCGGGCACGCTGCGCTACCTCTGGCCCTATTTCGGGGCCGCGGTGTGGTTCGTCGAGGTGGCCCTGTGGGACATCCTGGGCAAAGCGGCGGGAATGCCGATCTACCGGTTGCTGGGGAACGCGCGCGACACCGTCGAGGCCTACGCCGACACCGGGCAGAGCCGGACGCCGTCACAACGGGCCGACGATGCCCGGCGGCGGCGGGACGAGGGATTCCGCGCGATCAAACTGCGGCTCCGTAACGATACGCTGGCCGAGGATGTCGCGCTGGTCGCCGCGGTGAGGAAGGCCGTCGGCGACGACATGGCAATCCTGGTCGATGCCAATCAGACGGACACCGTCGACCAGCCGAACCCGGGACCCATCTGGACCTATCATCGCGCCCTCGGGACCGCGAAGGCTCTGGCCGACCACGGCGTGTACTGGTTGGAGGAACCCCTCCCTCGATTCGCCTTCGCGGACCTGCAACGGCTGCACGAGGCTTCACCCATCCCGATTGCGGGAGGAAACAGCAATCAACGATTTGATGAGCTGCAGCGGTTGCTCGTGGACGGGTGCTACGACATCCTGCTGCCAGATGTGGTCCTTTCCGAAGGGCTGCTGCGCATGCGCGCCCTGGCGGCGATGGCCCACGCGGCCGGCGTGCTGCTGACCCCGCACACCTGGGGCGATCCTCTCGGCATGGTGGCCAACCTGCACCTGGCCGCGGCCATCCCCAACAGCACGTACTTTGAATTCCCGCACGACCCTCCGGCATTCCCCACATCGGTGTATCAGTCGACCCTGAAGGAGCCGCTAGTGGCTGAAGACGGGGTGATCCGAGTGCCCCAGGGGCCCGGCCTGGGCGTGGAGCTGCAGGACTGGATCTTCGAGTGAATCCGGTGGGAGAAGACGGCAGGAGTCGGGGGTCTGTCACCTCCGAATAGGGCACGGTCGTTCGCAACCTCGTCAGGACCGGAGTGACCGAGCGGGTTGCCATGGCCATGACCGGCCACGAGACGCGCTCCGTCTTCGGTACAACATCGTCAACGAGGGCGATCTACGCCAAGCCGCGCTCCGGCACGCAGACGATGTGGCCCAAGCAGATAGGACCTGCTGCGATGGCGATCGGCGCTGTGCTGGAGAATGCTTTGCGGCAATTATGTCGACAGAACGGCCTGGAGGAAGGACCGACCCCGTGCCGCGTTGACGGGGCCTGCCCCGAACGCGTATCGTCGGGTGACCGAAGTGGCGGATTATCTCCGTCTCCAGGGAATCCGAGACCGATCGGCTGATTGCCGGCGACTTCGACGCCCTAATGCCGATCCTCAACACCGCAGGCTACTCGGGCTGGCTTGTCGTCGAGGCCGAGCAGGACCCGCTGTCGCTACCCCTTCACGTACGCGCGGATGGGCTTCACGCACCCCAACCGGCTGGTGACCGCCGCCGGGCTCCAGGCGTGAGACAGACCCGCCCGCTGACTTCCTGCGAGAGAACGCAGCGATGAACTGGCGCGCGTTTGCATATCGGCTGGGCCGGCGCCTTCAGGGCGATCGGCGCTACGGCATCCTCAAGGAGCTGCGCGCCGCCGAGCGGTGGTCTCCGGAGCGGCTGTGGCAGACTCAGGGGGCGCGGCTCTGCGCGCTACTCCAACACGCCTTCGAACACGTCCCCTATTATCGACCGCTCCTCCTCGAGAGCGGCGTCGTCACCGGAGGGATGACGCCGCGCGTGGATCTCGGGCGGTTCGCCGACCTCCCGCTCCTGGCGCGGGGAACCATTCGAGAGCGGGCACGCGACCTCGAGGATCGTCGGCCCCCGGAGCGACGGAACCGCCGCTTCCGGCGCCGCTCGGGGGGCACCACCGCCGACCCCGTCTGGGTCATCCACGACCGCGTGAGCTATGAGCACTCCGGCGCCGTCACCCTCTGGTTCGACGAGTGGTCAGGGTACGCGGTGGGGCAGCCCAAGGTCGTCCTGTGGGAGGTCAAGCCGCGCCAGTTTGGCCGCCGGCTACTCGACGCGCTGCGCGCCTTCGCCAAGAACGAGACCATCCTGTCGGTCGAGGTCCTGTCCGATGTCGTACTCGACCGATATGCGGAGCGGATCACTCACCGACGGCCCGTCCAGTTTCTGGGCTTCGCGGGCGCGGTGCACCAGTTCGCTCGCCGAATCGAGGCGACCGGCCAGCCGGTCTTCTCGCCCAGCGTAGTCATGACATCGGCCGACGCGTTGTCCGCTGACATGCGCGAGACCATCGAACGCGCATTCCGGGCGCCCCTGTTCAACCGCTACGGCGCGATCGAGGCCGGCGGCATCGCGTGTCAGTGCGCGTACCGACGGGGCCTCCACGTGTCTGCGCTGACCCACTACGTCGAGATCCTCCGTCCCGATGGCAGTCCGTGCGAACCCGGCGAGATCGGCGAGGTCGTCATCACCCTGCTGACGAACTACTCGATGCCCCTCATCCGCTACCGGATCGGGGACCTCGCGGCGTGGTCGCCCGAGGGCGATGGGTGTCCGTGTGGGCGTCCCTTTCCAGTGCTCCAAGACATCGTCGGACGAGTGCTGGACTCCTTCGTCCGACCGGACGGCGCCTGGGTGCACGGCGTCAGCATCAAACGCTTTTATCACCGCGAGCCGTGGATCCGCCAATTCCAGGTCATCCAGAATCGCCTCGATCACGTCCACGTGAAGCTCATCGAGCACGAGCCCCATCTCGACCCGTTCGTGGCCCGGCGCGAGGGCCTCGAGCGAATTGCCGCATATCTGCGGAAGCTGATGGGTGAGCCGTGCGAAATCACCTTCGAGTTCGTTGACCGGATCCCCCGGGCTCGCTCGGGCAAAGCCCGGGTCACCATGCGACTGGTTGACGGCGAGCCGTCCCGCGTGGACAGCCGTGGTGTGACTATGACTCGCGAGGTGGAGAGAGGACGGAGATGACACGCGCCAGCAACCCGCCGTGTGGTCGATCGTGGATTGGTCGCTGCCTCGGTCTGTTGACGATCCTGGGGGTGCTCGGGACATGGCCGACCAGCCCTCCAAGTGGGGAGGCCCGGGCCGGGGAGAAGGTGACACTGGGGGTCGCCGCCACCGACGTCAGCAAGGCTGGGGTCTTTCTCGCGAAGGAGACCGGCCTGTTCGAGCAGCAGGGCCTCGACGTCGACTTCGTGTTCTTCGACAACAGTATCGAGGCCCTGCAGACGATGGTGAGGGGGCGACTATCGGTTGCGCTGGCTTCGGGTACCGGAGTCGTCAACGCGGTCGCCGGCGGGGTCGAGCTCGCGTGGATCGCGGGGTTGGTCGACACGGTCCCCTACGTTCTGGTCGTGTCGCCCGACATCACACAGGCCGCCGACCTCAAAGGCAAGCGGTTCGGCATCAACCGGTTCGGCACCGCCGACGAGTTCGCGGCCCGCTTCACGGTGGGTCGACTGGGGCTCGACCCCCGGGCCGACGTGACCTTCGTGCAGATCGGTCAGCAGGCGACCCGGCTCGCCGCGCTGAAGGCTCAGACCATCCAGGCCGCGCTCTTCGCGCCTCCGGGCACGGTCATCGCGCGGAAGCTGGGGTTTCGGGAGCTGACCTCCGTGGCGAGTCTGGGCCTTCGCTATCCGTTTGAGGCCCTGGTGAGCACGCGGCAGTTCATCCGCGAGCGTCCCGATGTACTGCGCCGGCTCTTGACGGGGATTGTGATGGGCAACCGCGCCTTCAAGACGCGGCGGGACGACGGCATCGCAGTGATCCGCAAGTATCTGAAGATCGACGACGGGGAGGCGCTCGCGGAAGCGTACGCGGTCTTCGCCCCTTTGATCCAGGACAAACCCTACGTGTCGCTCGAGGGCGTGCAACTGATGCTCGACGAGTTGGGGCGGGGCAACGCCCGGATACGCGCCATGAAGCCTTCGGACCTCGTCGAAATGCAGTTCATCAGGGAGATGGATGACCGGGGCTTCCTCGACCGCTGAGGTGAGCGGGAAGCTGATCTCCGCCAGGCAGCAATCCGGCACGCCGAGTACGTGGCTCACCCGACTCCAGTTCATACCGTGGTCCCGCTGCCGGGTCTAGCTAGGTCTCAATGTCGAACTCGGACAGAACTCGGAGAAAATTGCAGGGGCGGCCCCCAGGGCCGCCCCTGAACTACCTGGAAGGAATGGTGAGCCGTGAAGGAATCGAACCTTCAACCTACTGATTAAGAGACCGACGACGGGAGTGACCCACGCCAGTCCAGACCAACGGAGACCAAGTCTTCTCACGGGTTTCACCCGCCACCTTCTGGGCCTGGTTGGGCAGGCATGGCGCAGGTTCTCGGACAGTTCTCGGACACCGACCCAATCCGATCCCGGCCTTTCTTGGCTCACCCAGGAGCCAGAGGGCGCTTCTGGCGGATGCCCCCAGCTCCCCCACCCGTTGTCCCGACTCCTCGCGCGTCAACTCCACGCGTACGGTGCCATCATTCGATAGCCGTCGCGGTTTTACGCGCCGCGATGCGGATCTTCTCCTCGAGCGTCTCGAGGCAGAAGCGTAACCGGTTGTCGAGGGAGCCGCCGTACTCGTCGGTTCGCCGGTTGCTGAGCGGCGACAGGGAACTGCTCGGCGAGATGGCCGCCCCAGCACGAGAAGTCCACGCCGTCGTAGCCTCCGGCCTTGACGTGACGCCCGGCCAGGGCGAAGCCGTCGACCAGCATCCGGATCTCGGACGTCGTCAGCGCGCGCGGGATGCCGTGGTGCGTCTCGTCGGGCTCGTCCAGTCCGCTGGCGTCGGCCCGGTTAGGGTCACGATCGGCTCGCCGGAACGGGTCAACGGAGCGATCGCGGCCTCTCCAGTAATCGCGGAACACCTACCTCGTCGCTCAAGGGTCGGTGGAGGGTCAGTGGTCAGCCACATCCATCCAGCCAATCGATGACCGCGTGCGCCCGCTGCCCGTGGGGACACCCTGTACTTCTTCACCAATTTGGTGTTCGCATCTGGTCATCCCCACGTGCGTGGGGACGCTGGCTACTACCAAGGGCTCTACCGACAAATCGTCGGAGTTCAAAGTTAGGACACCCGCCCGGCAGAACCGACACCTCGGGTTGGTTCCGGTTCTGCCGGGCAATGGAGAGCGGAAGAACCGTTCCCCTTCAGGGCACGGGGTCGGGAATAGGGAATACCGGTGTCGAGGATCCATACGTGGTGAGAGTATTGATGCGATCGCACCTCAGCACCGCGTTGACGACCCCATTACCACCGGGTGGAGGATTCAAAAGGTCTACCTCGCCACAAATTGGGTCGGCAAGGTTGAGCGGAGCATCCAGGACACAGGCTGAACTGGCATCAGGGAACTGGAATTTGGTAGCTCTGACGTTGCCATCGACCGGGCACGAATCGCCAGGCACACTACCACTACACAGTCGATTCCCTCCCTTGTCCAGGTGAAGGAAGTTATCAATCAGAAATCTTCCCCCCGCATTCCCATTCTTATATAGGTTTTCTACAGCCGTAGAGTGGTAGTCGCTGGGACCGGAGCGCTCATACTGCCCGAACGCACCGCCCCTGCTAGTGAACCCGAGGTTCGATATGTTCGATTGGCTGGAAAACGTTGTCGTGCCATCCGCATGAAAGGTATAGAGCAGTGGACGCTCACTCAAGCTCCCCGGCCTGATTACCTGACAGTCCCACACACCTATTATCTGAGGAAGTGCACCCGGGCTCGCATTTCCCGCAGGAATCGCCATCAAGGCCCCGACGAGAAATACGATCCTCAGGCTAGATTTGCTCAACATGGGCGCACGCTCCTTTTCGGTGCCGAATTGGGATTCGTTCACTTCCATGCGGTGGGGTGGACCCACCAGGTTAGGATCGTCTTCCCGAGGCCTCTTTCTTTTCAACCTCCTTTCCACTGACCGGCCAATAGTCAGGCGGCCAAGAGTCATTCTAGAGAGGACCCTTTGTCAAGGGCCCTTGGCCAATCCCGATTACTCGGCTGGCGGGGTCACTCCCCCGGACGACACGACTCACGTGCACACTCCATATCAGTACGCTGACGCACTTGAGCGATCCGTGTCAACTCCGGCGGTCGGAGCAGCGACGAGGACGACATGCCCGATCTCGGACCGGCGGGCCGATCATCCCCACTCACCCGGCGACTGGCGCCTCCGGGACCCGACTCTCGGCCCCAACCGTGCGCTGTCTTGGCGCTCGCCGCCTGGCCGGATACGGTGGGCGCGATCCCGCTCGTCACCCCTGCACGCGCGTTACGGGAGAGAGGGTCATGCACATTGTCCTGCTCATCCTGACTGCGCTCGCGGCTGGGGCACTCGCCGGGTGCGTCGTCAGTGGACACGGGTACGGCCTGCTTGGTGACATCGTGGTCGGCGTGATCGGTGCGCTGCTCGGTGGCTGGGTCCTGGCTGCTGTCTTGGCTGTCGTCCTAGGCGGGCTCGTGGGGAGCGTGGTGACCGCGTTCCTCGGCACGGTAATCCTCCTCTGGGTGATTCGGCTCGTCGCGCCAGGCCGCGCGTAGGCCCCACGCCGAACCAGACGCTGGCGCTCGAGACCCGCGCGTTCGCGATCTCCGCCAAGCCGCGCTCCGACACGCAGACTATGTGGCCCAGCAGGCGCCGAGCCCCACCGTGATTCCTTTGCCGGGCATGGGCCGCCCCTGACCTCAAACTCGGACAGAACTCGGACAAAAATGGCGGGGGCGGCCCCGAGGCCGCCCCCTAACTACGCGGATTTGGTGGTGAGCCGTGAAGGAATCGAACCTTCAACCTACTGATTAAGAGTCAGTTGCTCTACCAATTGAGCTAACGGCTCACGAGCGAGCAAGTGGTACGCCCGAGAGGATTTGAACCTCTGACCTTCGGATCCGGAGTCCGACGCTCTATCCGCTGAGCTACGGGCGCCCAACCCTGTCGGCCAGGCCGCGCCAGAAGCGTCGTTACGACCGGCACTTCGAACGCGGAGCGAATTTTCCCATGCAGGCCAGGCAGGGTCAAGGGTCTGGATGCACGACATTGCCGTCCCCGTTCGCCGCCCCGCGGGCGGCCGGGACGTCAGCGGCCGCGGCGCACGGCGAGCGCCGCCTCGAGATCCTTCACCCGGTGGGCCGCGGAGTGCCCGTCGAGGTCGCCCGGCCACTGTGCCGAGCGCTCACGCCGGCCGAACCAGGCGGCGGGCGTCCGCGCGAGCGTGCGCAAGACGTCGGCATGCACCTCGCGGTGCCACGCCACCACCTCGCGCGGCGGGCGGCGCCGCCAGCGCTGGTAGACGAGTCGATTGATCTGGTGCACGCCGAGGCCGCGCATCTCCGGGAGTCTCCGCTCGCCGCGGATCACGCGGGCGGTGTGCGCCTTCCAGTACACGATGTGCGCGAGCGCGTCCTTCACGGTCCAGGCGTCGCGGGCCTCGGGCCGCGGGACGCGGCGCCGCCAGTCCGCCGGGCGCAGCCCGGTCACCAGCCGGTCGAGCTTGGCGAACTCCTTGCGGGTGCGGGCGATGACGGTCCGCCGGGTGTGTCGCATCGTCGGGAGATGTCCTATGCCCCCGGACGATCCAGCCGAGGAGTCCGCTGGATCGACCGCGCGCGGCGTGGTGGGTGGTACGCCCGGCAGGGATCGAACCTGCGACCTACGGATTCGAAGTCCGTCGCTCTGTCCAACTGAGCTACGGGCGCCCCGATGGATCCTCGCTCACCAGAACCCCATCCCGCGGTGGCGGGGGAGCGTGGGGTGAGCGAAGGGACTTGAACCCTCAACCCCTGGAGCCACAGTCCAGTGCTCTAACCAATTGAGCTACGCTCACCGTCCTGGGCCCGGCCCCCGGGTACGGAAGGTCCCATGGTACGAAGCGGTCCCGGCGCTGTCAATCGTCGCGCATCCTCGCGGCCCTCGCCGCCTCACGCCGAGACGGCGATGGCCGGGCCGCCCCGGCGGCGGCGCCGGGGCTTGACGGCGCGGCCAGCGAAATGGTCTCTTGTCGGCGACCCACGCGAGCAGTCCCTCGAGACTCGGGGCGCGAAGCATCAGATGCCGGTGCGCATCGTCAACGTGATCACCCGCATGATCGTCGGCGGCCCGCAGCAGGTCTCCCTCCTGACGGCCCGGTACTACCAGGGCTTCGCCCCGGTCGAATTCCATCTCGTCTTCGGGACCGCACCCGGGCGCGAGGGCGACTACCACCGGGAGATCGCGACGAGCGGCGTGGCCCACCACCCGATGAGGAGTTTGGTTCGGGAGGTCGCGCCGCCGACGGACATCCGCGCCCTGGGCGCGCTGGTGGCGCTCTTCCGGCGGCTCCGCCCGCAGCTCGTCCACGCGCGATCGGCGAAGGCCCGCTTCCTCGCCCCGCTCGCGGCGCGGCTGGCGCGGGTCCCGGTCACGCTCCAGACCGTGCATGGCTGGTCGTTCAACAACGCCGTGGACCGCCGCCGGCCGCTGTTCATCCAGCTCGAGCGGCTGGCCCGCAAGCTCTGCGACGCCACCGTGCTCGTGTCCCAGCAGGACCTCACCGAAGGCGTGTCACTCGGCGTGCTCTCGCCGGCCGGGGTGGCGGGCGGCGAGGCGGTCGTGATCCGCTCGGGCATCGACCTCGGGGCGCTCGCCCCGCTCGGCCCGGCGGCTCGCCGCGCGGTCCGGGCCGTCGAAGGCGTGCTCGACGCGCGGCCGGTCATCAGCCTGGTCCAGCGACTGAGTCCCCCCAAGACCCCGCTGGTCTTCGTCCACGCGCTCCCCCGCATCCTCGCCGAGCGCCCGGACGCCGCGGTGTGGATCGTGGGCGACGGCCCGCTCCGCGCCGCCGCCGACGCCGCCGTCGCGGCGACGGGTCTCGGCGCGCGCGTCCGCTTCCTCGGGCTCCGCAAGGACGTGCCGGATCTCGTCTCCGCGTCCGACGTGACCGTCCACAGCTCGCTCCGGGAGGGCCTGCCCCGCGTCGTGCTCGAGGCGCTCGCGGTCGGGACGCCCGTCGTGGCCACGCGCGTGGGCGGCGTGCCCGACGCCATCGCGGACGGCGCCAACGGCCTCCTCGTGCCGCCCGAGGATCCGGCGGCCCTGGCCGCCGCCGTGCTTGCCACCCTCGCGGATCCGGCGGCCGCCGCGCGGCGCGCCACGGCCGGCCGCGCCGCCGTCCTTCCCTTCTCCGCGCACCGGATGCTGGACGAGCAGCACGCGCTCTACCAGCGCCTCCTGGCGCGCCGTGGCATCGTCCTCGCGGAGCATCCGGCGTGACGCGCCCCATCGGGGGCGCGCCGCCCCACGTCTTCACGGTCGACGTCGAAGATTGGTATCAGGGGCTCGATCTCGACATGGGTGAGTGGTCGCGCTTCGCGCCGCGGCTCGAGACCGGACTCTCGCGGCTCCTCGGGCTTCTCGACGACGCGGGGGCGCGGGCGACCTTCTTCGTCGTCGGGTGGCAAGCGGACCGCACCCCGGGCCTCGTCCGGGAAATCGCGCGCCAGGGTCACGAAATCGCCTGCCACGGGTACTCCCATCGCTTCGTATACCGCCTGGATCCAGCCACGTTCCGCGAGGAGGTGCGGCGGAGCCGCGGGATCCTCGAGTCCCTCGTGGGCGAGTCGGTCGTCGGCTTCCGCGCGCCGTTCTTCTCGATCACGGCGGAGGCGCTGTGGGCGCTGGACGTGCTCGTCGAGGAGGGCTTCCACTACGACTCGAGCATCTTCCCGGTCTGGAACCACCGCTATGGCATCCCGCGGGCCGCGCGGCGGCCCGGCCCCTTCACCACGCCGGCCGGCAACGCGCTGTTCGAGATCCCGCTGTCGACCGTGCGGCTGCCGGCCGACGGCGTCCCGGTGGGCCTGAACGTCCCGGTGAGCGGCGGCGCCTACTTCCGGCTGTATCCCTACGGGCTGACCCGGGCGCTGGTGCGGCGGCTCGAGCGCACTGGCGACCGGCTGATCTTCTACGCGCATCCCTGGGAGTACGATCCGGCGCACCCGCGCATCCGGCTCCCGCATCCGGTCTCCCAGTTCACTCATTACGTCAACCTCGACGCGATGGCGGCGCGGACCCGGCGGCTCCTCGCGGACTTCCGCTTCGTCCCCATCCGCGAGGCGTACGCTGCGGAGATCGCCGCGGCCCGCGCCTGAGGCTCCCGCGTGCGCATCTACGTGCTCACGCAGGAGGACGCCTTCTACATCCCGCGGCTGCTCGATCGGCTGCTCGCGGCGCGCCGCGACGTGGTCGCGCTGGGCGTTGTGCCGGGCGAGCTCCGGGTCGGCCACGCGCGGCGCTACCTCCAGTGGATGGGGCTGCGCGCGTTCGCGCTCCAGCTCGCGAACCTCGCGGGGCACCGCGCCCTCGGGATCGCCGGCCGCCTCGTCCCGCTCGGCCGGAGCTACTCCGTCGCGGACGCGGCCCGCCGCCATCACGTGCCGCTCGAGCGGGTGCCCGCGGTCAACGCGCCGACGTTCGTCGCCGGCCTGCGCGCCCGCGCCATCGACCTGCTCGTCTCCCTCGCGTGCCCGCAGATCCTGGGCCCGGAGATCCTGGCGGTCCCGGCGAAGGGCGCCATCAACCTCCACGGAGCGCTCCTGCCGGACTACGCCGGGCTCTTGCCCGGCTTCTGGGTGCTGGCCAACGGCGAGGCGCACGCCGGGGCGACGGTCCACTACATGACCGAGCGCGTGGACCACGGGCCGGTGATCCTGCAGGAGCGCGTCCCGATCCGCGCGGACGACACGGTGCACACGCTCGTCCAGCGGACCAAGGTGGAGATCGGCGCCAGGCTCCTGATCCAGGCGCTCGAGGGGATCGACCACGGCACCGCCCCGTCGCGCGCGATGGAGCCGGGGGCCGGCCGGGTGTTCGGCTATCCCGACGCGGACGCGGTGGCGCGGTTCCGGGCGCGCGGGCGCCGGTTCATCTGACCGGCGCGGCGGCGCCGCCGGGCGTCAGGCGGGGCCGGCCGCCGCGTAGCGGCCCGGCTCGCGATCGTAGCGCGCCTTGCAGCCTCCGCAGCAGAAGTAGACCGGGCCGCCGGGCCCGTCGGAGCGATGACGCGCGGTGGCGACCGTCACGGCCATCCCGCAGACGGGATCGCGCGCCGTGGCCGGCGCGGCGGCCGAGGCCGCCATCGGGAGCCCGCCGCCCTTCGAGACCGGCGGATGCGCGCGGCGCCGGTAGGCGACGATCTCCGCCAGGATGCTCACCGCGATCTCCTCAGGGGTGACGGCCCCGAGGTCGAGCCCGGCGGGCGCCTTCAGACGACGGAGCCGGTCCTCGGGAATCGCCCGCGACCGGAGCGACTCGAGCACCACGCGCGCCCGGGTCGGGCTCGCGACGAGGCTCACGTAGTCTGCGTCGCTCCGGAGCGCCTGCTCGAGCGCGTCCTCGTCGAACCGGCCGTGGGTGGCGACGACGATGGCCGTCCGCGGCGTCACGGGCACGGCCGCGAGCGTCTCCACGACGTGGGCGTCGCCGAGGGCCACCGGATGCGGGGACTCGGGCTCCACCACGGTCACCGCGAAGCGCGCCTTGCTCGCGAGGCCCGCGAGGGTCTCGACCACCGGTCCGCTCCCGACCAAGACGAGGGCGGGCTTCGGCAGGACCGGGTCCACGAAGATCTCCAGCGTCCCGCCGCTGTGACACGTCATCGTGTACTCCCGCACGCCCTCGGTGCGGCCGAGCGCGGCGCCGCCCTTGCCGACCAGGACCAGGAACCGGGGCTGGCCATCCTCGAGCGCCCCCATTGCTTCCTTGACCGCCACCGGCTCGGCGCAGCTCCCGCCGATCCAGCCCGAGACGGAACCGTCCCGGCGGATGAGCGCCTTCGCCCCGGGCTTGGCCGACGTCGGCCGCTCGCAGCGCACCACGGTCGCGACAACGAACGGCTCCCCGCGGCGCGCCAGCGTCTCGGCCTCGGCCAGCCAGTCTGCCAGGGACACGCGCCTACCCCCGTCCCCTATCCTCGCGGCTCGTCAGCGGCCCGGGCACGGCGCACCCTCCGACGGATCCCTCCGCGTCAGTCCGTCACGCCGTGCTCGCGGAGGAGCTTCCAGACCTTCGCCGGCGTGATGGGGATGTCGATGTGCCGGACGCCCAGATGCCACAGGGCGTCCACCACCGCGTTGGCGATCGCCGCGGGCGCGCCGACCGTGGCCGACTCCCCGATGCCCTTGGCCCCGATCGGGTGGTGCGGCGACGGCGTGACGGTGTGGCCCGTCTCCCACTTCGGGGTCTCCACCGCCGTCGGCAGGAGGTAATCGACGAAGCTCCCGCCTCGGATGTTCCCGCCCTCGTCGTAGGAGATCTCCTCGAAGAGCGCGGGCGCGAGTCCCATCGTGAGCCCGCCGTGGACCTGACCCTGGACGATCATCGGGTTGATGATGTTGCCGCAGTCGTCGATGGCGACGAAGCGGCGGATCTTGACCTCGCCCGTACCCTTGTCGACGTCCACCACGCAGATGTAGCTCCCGAAGGGATAGGTGAGGTTCGGCGGATCGTAGTAGGACACCGCCTCGAGGCCGGCCTCCATGCCCTGGGGGTGATTCGTGTACGCGGCGAATGCGATCTCCTGGATCGTCTTCGCCCGGCTGGGCGCGCCCTTGACCGAGAACTTCCCCGGCTCCCAGACGAGATCCTCCTCCGCGACCTCGAGGAGGTGTGCCGCGATCTTCCGCGCCTTGGCCTGGATCTTCCGTGCCGCGACGGCCGCCGCCGCGCCCGCGACCGGCGTCGAGCGGCTCGCGTACGTGCCGAGGCCGTACGGAGCGGTGTCGGTGTCCCCCTCCTCCACCTGGATGTGCGCCGCCGGGATCCCGAGCTCCTCGGCGAGGATCTGCGCGTAAGTCGTCTCGTGGCCCTGGCCCTGGGACTTGGTGCCGAAGCGGGCAATGGCCCGGCCGGTCGGGTGGATCCGGATCTCGCAGCTGTCGAACATCTTGAGCCCGAGGATGTCGAAGTGCTTCGACGGGCCCGCCCCCACGATCTCGGTGAAGCTCGAGATGCCGATCCCCATCAGCTCGCCGCGGGCGCGCTTCTCCGTCTGCTCGCGCCGGAGCGCCGCGTAGCCGATCGTGTCCATCGCCTTCTGGAGGGCGCCGCCGTAGTTGCCGCTGTCGTACTCCCAGCCGAGCGCGGACTTGTACGGAAACTGCTCGGGCTTGATGAAGTTCTTGAAGCGAAACTCCGCCGGGTCGATCCCGAGCTGATGCGCCATCAGATCGGCCATGCGCTCGATGGTATGGACGGCCTCGGTGACGCGGAAGGAGCACCGGTAGGCGATCCCGCCCGGCGGCTTGTTCGTGTACGCCCCGTCGACCTCGACGTGAGCGGCCTTGAGGTCGTAGGACCCCGTGCAGACGTGGAAGAGCCCCGCCGGGAACTTCGACGGGTTCGCGGCGGCGTCCGCGTAGCCGTGGTCGGCGATGGTCTTGATGCGGAGGGCGGTGAGCTTCCCCTCCTTGGTGGCCGCGAGCTCCGCGGTGATGTGGTAATCCCGCGCGAACGAGTCGGCCTGGAGGTTCTCCATCCGGTCCTCGATCCACTTCACGGGCTTGCCGGTGAGGACCGAGGCGGCGACCGCGATCACGTAGCCCGGATAGACCGGCACCTTCCCGCCGAAGCCGCCGCCGATGTCGGGAGAGATGATCCGGATCTTGTGCTCCTCGAGCCCGACGTGCCCGGCGACCAAGGCGAAGACCGTCCGGATCGCGTGGGGGGCTTGCGTGGTCATCCAGACGGTGAGCTTTCCGGTCACCTTGTCGAACTGGGCGACGCACCCGCACGTCTCGATGGAGGCGACGTGGATGCGCGGGAGATAGATGTTCTCCTTGACGGTGACCGCCGCCTCGCGGAACGCGCGCTCCGTCGCCGCCTTGTCGCCCCACTCCCAGTGCCAGATGTGGTTGTCCTTCTTGTCCTTCTTGTCGGTGCGGAGGACGGGAGCGCCGGGGGCCAGCGCCTTGATCGGGTCGACCACCACCGGGAGCGGCTCGTACTCGACCTCGACCGCGTCGGCGCCGTCGGCCGCGATGTAGCGCTCGGTCGCCAGCACCGCCGCGACCTCCTGAGCCTGGTACATCACCTTTTCGACCGGCAGCACCATCTGGGTGTCCGACATGAGGGTCGGCATCCAGTGGAG
>CAYXBJ010000073.1:0-15244 GCA_964463175.1 uncultured bacterium | reverse complement strand
CCCGCACCGCGATGCCCTTGTTCTTCGTGTGCAGCACCTTCGTGATCGCCGCCGTCAGCGTCGTCTTCCCGTGATCGATGTGCCCAATCGTCCCCACGTTCACGTGCGGCTTCGTCCGCTCGTACTTCGCCTTGGCCATCTGTCCGTCCTCCCGAGCCTCTCGCTCAGCGGGAGCCCGCGCGGGCGGGCGATCGGCCGGCCACCTTGGCCATGATTTCCTCGGCCAAGCTGGACGGGACCTCCTCGTAGCGGGCGAACTGCATGGTGTACGTGGCGCGCCCCTGCGTCGCGGAGCGCAGATCCGTCGCGTATCCGAACATCGTGGCCAGCGGCACGTTGGCGCGGATCACCTGCGAGGAGCCGCGGGCCTCCATCGAGACGATCCGACCGCGCCGCGAGGCGAGGTCGCCGTGGACCGCGCCCATGTACTCCTCGGGCGTCACGACCTCGACCTGCATGATGGGCTCGAGCAGCACCGGGCTCGCCTTCTTCGCGGCGTCCTTGAACGCCATCGAGCCCGCGATCTTGAACGCCATCTCCGAGGAGTCGACGTCGTGGTAGGAGCCGTCCAACAGCGACACCTGCACGTCGACCATCGGGTAGCCGGCGAGGACCCCGGTCTCCAGCGCCTCCCGGATCCCCTTCTCCACGGCCGGGATGTACTCGCGGGGCACCGAACCGCCGACGATCTTGTTCTCGAAGACGAATCCCTTGGTCGGCGCCGGCTCGATCTCGATCTCGACGTCGCCGTACTGGCCGCGGCCGCCGGTCTGGCGCACGAACCGCCCGCGCGCCTCGGCCTTCCGGCGAATCGTCTCGCGGTAGGCCACCTCGGGCCGGCCGACGTTGGCCTCGACCTTGAACTCGCGCAGGAGCCGGTCGACGATGATCTCCAGGTGCAGCTCGCCCATGCCCGAGATCAGCGTCTGGCCGGTCTCGGCGTCCGACGACACCCGGAAGGTCGGATCCTCGAGCGCCAGGCGCCCCATGGACAGGCCGAGCTTCTCCTCGTCGGCCTTCGTCTTCGGCTCGATCGCCACCGAGATCACCGGCTCGGGGAAGTCCATCGCCTCGAGCACGATCGGCCGGTTGGCATCGCACAGCGTGTCACCCGTGCGCGCCGACTTGAGGCCGACCACCGCGGCGATGTCCCCCGCGCCCACGCCCTCGATCTCCTCGCGCTTGTTCGCGTGCATCCGGAGGAGTCGCCCGATCCGCTCCTTCTTCTGCTGCGACGAGTTGTAAACGTGCATTCCCGACGCGAGCGTCCCCCCGTAGACGCGGACGAACGTCAGCTGACCGACGAAGGGATCGTTCATCAGCTTGAACGCCAGCGCCGTGAACGGCTCGCTGTCGGCGGCCACCCGCGTCTCCGGCTCCATGGTCTCGGGATTGATCCCCTGGATCGGCGGGATGTCGAGCGGCGACGGCAAGTAGTCCACGACGGCGTCGAGGAGCGGCTGGACGCCCTTGTTCTTGAAGGAGGCGCCGCAGATCACCGGCACGTGCTTCATGGCCAGCGTGCCGGCCCGCACCGCCGCCCGGAGGGCCGCGGGGTCGAGCGGCTTGTCCTCGAGGTAGTGCTCCATGAGCGACTCGTCGAGCTCGGACAGCGCCTCCACGAGGTGCTCGCGATACTCCTTCACCTGGGCGGCGTACTCGGCGGGAACCGGACCCCGCTCGAACTCCTGGCCGAGCCGGGCGTCCGCCTCGGGCCAGATCAGCGCGGTCTCCTCGACGAGATCGATGACACCGCGGAAGCCGTCCTCCGCCCCGATCGGCAGCTGGAGCACGACGGGGGTCACCCCGAGCCGGCTCCGGATCATGTCCAGCGAGCGGAAGAAGTCGGCGCCGGTCCGGTCCATCTTGTTGATGTAGACGATGCGCGGCACCCGGTACTTGTCCGCCTGCCGCCAGACCGTCTCCGTCTGGGGCTCGACCCCGGCCACCGCGTCCAGGATCGCCACCGCGCCGTCCAGCACGCGGAGCGAGCGCTCCACCTCCATCGTGAAGTCCACGTGGCCCGGCGTGTCGATGATGTTGACGCGGCAGTCGCGCCAGAAGCACGTCGTCGCGGCGGAGGTGATGGTGATGCCGCGCTCCTGCTCCTGGACCATCCAGTCCATCGTGGCGGTCCCCTCGTGCACCTCGCCGATCTTGTACGACCGGCCGGTGTAGTAGAGGATCCGCTCGGTGGTCGTGGTCTTCCCGGCATCAATGTGCGCCATGATGCCGATGTTGCGCGTCCGATCCAGGGGATACTGCCGTTCCATCGACGTCTTCCCGACCCTTCTCCTGGTCCCCGGCCAATGCCGACACCCGCGCCGCGGTCACGCGGACAGGGTGGAGGCGGGCGCGAGGGCCCGATCGTTACGAGCTACCAGCGGTAATGCGCGAACGCCTTGTTGGCCTCGGCCATGCGGTGCGTGTCTTCACGCTTCTTGACGGCCGTCCCGCGGTTGTTGGCCGCGTCCAGGAGCTCCGCCGCCAGTCGCTCCTGCATGGTCTTCTCCGGCCGCGACCGCGCGAACCCCACGAGCCACCGCATCGACAGCGAGGTCCGTCGCTCCGGTCGCACCTCGACCGGCACCTGGTACGTCGAGCCGCCCACCCGGCGCGACTTCACCTCGAGGGCAGGCTTGACGTTGTCCACCGCCTGCTTGAACAGCTTGAGCGGATCCTGCTTGGCGCGATCGGCCATGAGGTCGAGCGCGTTGTACATGATGCCCTCGGAGAGACTGCGCTTGCCGCCGTGCATCATGACGTTGATGAACTTCGCGACCAGGCGGCTCCCGTACTTCGGGTCCGGGTTGACGTCTCGGCGCTGGATGATCGCTCGTCGCGGCATACTCGAGGCTCCTGGCTACGCGGCGCCGCTGGCCTTGGGCGTCTTCGCGCCGTACTTGGATCGCGACTGCCGCCGATTCGCCACCCCGGCCGCGTCGAGAATCCCTCGGATGATGTGGTACCGCACGCCCGGAAGGTCCTTCACGCGGCCGCCGCGGATGACGACGATCGAGTGCTCCTGCAGGTTGTGGCCCACGCCCGGGATGTATGCCGTCACCTCGATGGCATTGGTCAGCCGCACCCGCGCCACCTTCCGGAGGGCGGAGTTCGGCTTCTTCGGCGTCGTGGTGTACACGCGAATGCACACCCCGCGCTTCTGCGGCGAGCCTTCCATGGCCGGCGCCTTGGACTTCTTGCGCATGGCCTCGCGGCCCTGCCGGACAAGCTGACTGATGGTCGGCATCGAACCCCTTCCGTTACCGGACGTTGACGGGTTTCCCGGGGACGGCGTCGCAGGGAACGACCGACACCAGGGCCAAAACTCCAGTTTTATAGCAACGATCGGCCCTGGTGTCAACCACCGCCTGCCTACCCGTCGTCCTCGGGGATGCGATCGACGGGCATTCCGAGGGCCAGGATCGGGGCCTGGAGCTCCTCGGTCACCGCCGCCAGCTGGGCATCCTCGCTCCGCCGCTCGTCCCCGAGGGGCTGGAGCTCGCTCTTCGCGTACAGGGACAGCCCGGTCCCCGCGGGGATGAGCCGGCCCACGATCACGTTCTCCTTGAGCCCGCGGAGGTCGTCCACCTTGCCGCTGATGGCCGCCTCGGTCAGGACCCGGGTGGTCTCCTGGAACGACGCCGCGGAGATGAAGCTGTCGGTGGACAAGGACGCCTTGGTGATCCCGAGCAGGATCGGCTTGGCCGTCGCCGGCCGGCCGCTCCCCTCCACGGCCTTGTCGTTCTCCGCGTTGAACACGAAGCGGTCCACCAGCTCCCCCACCACGAAGTCGGTGTCCCCGACCTCCTCGATCCGCACCCGGCGCAGCATCTGGCGCACGATGATCTCGATGTGCTTGTCGTTGATCGTGACGCCCTGGAGGCGGTAGACCTCCTGCACCTCGTTCACCAGGTACTCCTGGAGCCGCTTGTCGCCCAGGACGGCCAGGTAGTCGTGCGGGTTCGCCGAGCCCTCCATGAGCGGCTCGCCGGCCTTCACGTGGTCGCCCTCCCGCACCGTGATGTGCTTGCCGCGGGGGACGAGGTACTCCTTCAGCTCGCCGTCGTCCGCCTGGACCTCGATCTTCCGCATGCCCTTCTGGATGCCGGCGAAGCGCACGATCCCGTCGATCTCGGTGATCGTCGCCTGCTCCTTCGGCTTCCGGGCCTCGAACAGCTCCGCGACCCGCGGGAGACCGCCGGTGATGTCCTTGGTCTTGGTCGTCTCCCGGGGGATCTTCGCGATGACGTCGCCCGCGGACACCGTCGCCCCGTCGGCCACCATGACGTGCGCCTTGACCGGCAGGGTGTAGCTGCCGATCGTCCGGTCGCTGTCGACCGCGTCGGCCCCCTCACCCTCGACGGCCTTGATCGACACCCGCGGCTGCCGCAGCCCGCCCTGGTCCTCGATGATGACCTTGCTGGCGAGGCCGGTGACCTCGTCGATCTCGTCGTGGATCGTGATGCCTTCCTCGATGTCCCGGTACACGAGCCTCCCGGCAACCTCGGTGAGGATCGGCGTCGTGTAGGGATCCCACTCGACGAGGACCTGGCCCGCGGTCGCCTTCTTCCCGTCCCGCACCTTGATCTTGGCGCCGTAGACCACCGGGTAGCGCTCCCGCTCCCGGCCCTTGTCGTCGACGACCGCGAGCTCGCCGTTCCGGTTCATGGCGACCAGGTCGCCCTCCCGGTTCACGACGGTGCGGACGTTGTGGTAGCGGACGATGCCGCCCTGCTTCGTCTCGTGCTTGGACTGCACCGTGATGCGCGCGGTGCCACCGATGTGGAACGTCCGCATCGTCAGCTGGGTACCCGGCTCGCCGATCGACTGGGCCGCGATGATCCCCACCGCCTCGCCGAGCTCCACCAGCCGCCCCGCGGCGAGATTCCGCCCGTAGCAGCGGATGCAGACCCCGCGCTTGGCCTCGCACGTGAGCACCGAGCGGATCTTGACGCGCTCGATGCCCGCGTCCTCGATCCGGGTCGCCAACTCCTCGTCGATCTCGATGCCGGCCCCCACCAGGACGTCGTCCGAGAACGGATCGCGGATGTCCTCCGCCGCGACGCGTCCCAGCACGCGGTCCTTGAGCGACTGGATGATCTCGCCACCCTCGATGAGGGGTCCGGTCTCGATCGACTTGACCGTCCCGCAATCCTGCTCGCTGATGATCACGTCCTGCGCCACGTCGACCAGGCGCCGCGTCAGGTAGCCCGAGTCGGCCGTCTTGAGCGCGGTGTCGGCCAGGCCCTTCCGCGCCCCGTGCGTCGAGGTGAAGTACTCGAGCACGGTGAGCCCCTCGCGGAAGTTCGACGTGATCGGGGTCTCGATGATCTCGCCCGACGGCTTCGCCATGAGGCCGCGCATGCCGGCCAGCTGCCGGATCTGCTGCTTCGAGCCTCGGGCGCCCGAGTCCGCCATCATGAAGATCGGGTTGAAGTGCCCGTGCTGCTCGTCCCGCTCGAGCTCGCTGAACATGGCGTCCGCGATCTCCTCGGTGACGTGGGCCCAAATGTCGACGATCTTGTTGTAGCGCTCACCGTTCGTGATGACGCCGTCCTGGTACTGCTGCTCGACCTCGAACACCTGGCGGCGGGCCCCGTCGATCAGCCCCGCCTTGGAGGACGGGGTCTTCATGTCGTCGATCCCGATCGACAGGCCGGAGAGGCCCGCGTAGCGGAACCCGATGTCCTTCAGGTCGTCCAGGAACTTCACCGTCTCGGCGTTACCCAGGCGGTGGTAGCAGTCCTGGACGAGGCTGGTGATCTCCTTCTTCTTGAGCTCCTTGTTGATCGGCCGGAGCTCCATCGGGACGACCTCGTTGAAGAGCACGCGCCCGACGGTGGTCTCCACCAGCTCCGCCGGGTTCCGTGGATCGAGACCGCGCACCCGCACCCGCGCCTGGAGGTCCACGTCTTCGGCGTCGTACGCCATGCGGACCTCTTCCATGTCGGCGAAGCTGCGGCCCTCGCCCGGCGCGTCCTTCTTCTCCTTGGTCAGGTAGTAGATCCCGAGGACCATGTCCTGGGTCGGGATCACCAGCGGTGTGCCGTTCGCCGGCGACAGCACGTTGTTGGACGACAGCATGAGGATCTGGGCCTCGAGCTGCGCCTCGTGGGACAGCGGCACGTGCACCGCCATCTGGTCCCCGTCGAAGTCCGCGTTGAACGCGGTGCAGACCAGCGGGTGGATCTCGATGGCCTTGCCCTCGACCAGGATCGGCTCGAAGGCCTGGATGCCGAGCCGGTGGAGCGTCGGCGCGCGGTTCAGGAGCACCGGATGCTCCTTGATGATGTCCTCCAGGATGTCCCACACCTCCGGCCGCTCCTTCTCCACCATCTTCTTCGCGGCCTTGATCGACGAGGCGAGGCCCTTCTCCTCGAGCTTCCGGAGGATGAACGGCTTGAACAGCTCGAGCGCCATCTTCTTCGGCAGGCCGCACTGGTGCAGCTTCAGCTGCGGCCCCACCACGATGACCGACCGGCCCGAGTAGTCCACGCGCTTGCCGAGGAGGTTCTGGCGGAACCGCCCCTGCTTGCCCTTGAGGGTGTCGGAGAGCGACTTCAGCGGCCGGTTGTTGGGACCGGTGATCACGCGCCCCCGGCGGCCGTTGTCGAACAGCGCGTCCACCGCCTCCTGGAGCATGCGCTTCTCGTTCCGGATGATGATCTCCGGCGCGCGCAGCTCCATCAGGCGCTTCAGCCGGTTGTTCCGGTTGATCACCCGGCGGTAGAGGTCGTTCAGGTCCGACGTCGCGAAGCGACCCCCGTCGAGTGGCACCAGCGGACGCAGCTCGGGCGGGATGACCGGGATGGCCTCGAGGATCATCCACTCGGCCTTGTTCTGCGACTTCAGGAAGGCGTCGACGACCTTGAGCCGCTTGACGACCTTCTTCCGCTTCTGGGCGGAGGTCTCGGTCAGCATCGAGGCGCGCAGCTCGCGCTCGAGCGTCTCGAGGTCGAGGTCCCGCAGGAGCACCCGGATCGCCTCGGCGCCCATCCCGACCTTGATGCGCTCAGCCGAGTACTCCTCGGCGAGCTTCCGGTACTTGTCGACGGTGACCAGGTCCTTCTTCTTGAGGTTCGACGGGCCCGGGTCCAGGACCACGTACTCCTCGAAGTAGAGGATCTTCTCGAGGTCGCGAAGCGACATGTCGAGCAGCTGGCCGATGCGGCTCGGCAGCCCCTTGAAGAACCAGACGTGGGACACCGGCGAGGCGAGCTCGATGTGCCCCATGCGCTCCCGGCGGACCCGCGCCCGGGTGACTTCCACCCCGCACTTGTCGCAGATGACCCCGGCGAACTTCATGCGCTTGTACTTGCCGCACGCGCACTCGTAGTCCTTCGTCGGGCCGAAGATCCGGGCGCAGAACAGCCCGTCGCGCTCCGGCTTGAAGGTCCGGTAGTTGATGGTCTCCGGCTTCTTGACCTCACCGCTCGACCAGATGTTCCGGATCTTCTCGGGCGGCGCCAGCCGGATGCGGATCGCGTCGAACGTGATGGGCTTCGCATAGCGGTTGTCCAGGATCCCCCACAGGTCCTTCGTGGGGCGCTCCTCCCGGAGAAGGCTCCCGAACGGCCGATCCGTCAGCATTCGCTCCCTCCTTCATCGGGGGGTGGTCCCCCCGCGCCGTCCAACGGGGACGGCCGCCGCCCCGGCGGGAACGCCGGGGATGCCCTTCCAACGACCCGCGCGCTAGGGGCGACGGGCCGAGGTAGCCACGAACTGCACCTCAGGCTTTCCCCTTCCCGTCTCGCTGGACGAGCTCGACGTCGAGCGCGAGGCTCTGGAGCTCCTTCACCAGGACGTTGAACGACTCGGGTGTCCCGGGCTCCAGGAAGTTCTCGCCCTTGACGATCGCTTCGTAGATTCGGTTGCGTCCCTCGACATCGTCCGACTTCACGGTCAGCATCTCCTGGAGGGTGTGCGCCGCGCCGTAGGCCTCCAGCGCCCAGACCTCCATCTCTCCGAACCGCTGACCGCCGAACTGGGCCTTGCCGCCGAGCGGCTGCTGGGTCACCAGGGAGTACGGCCCGATCGAGCGGGCGTGCATCTTGTCGTCCACCAGGTGGGCCAGCTTCAGCATGTAGATGTAGCCGACCGTGACCTCCTGGTGGAACGGCTTGCCCGACCGCCCGTCGTAGAGCTTGGTCTTGCCCGAGGTCGGCAGCTTCGCCTCCCGGAGCAGGTCCTTGATCTCGTCCTCGGTCGCGCCGTCGAACACCGGGCTCGCGATGTGGAGGCCGAGCTCCTGGGCCGCCCACCCGAGGTGCGTCACGAGGATCAGGCCGACGTTCATTCGCGAGGGCACGCCGAGCGGATACAGCACCAACTCCACCGGCGTCCCGTCGGGCAGGTACGGCATGTCCTCCTCGGGGAGGATGCGCGAGACGACCCCCTTGTTGCCGTGGCGGCCGGCCATCTTGTCGCCGACCGAGAGCTTGCGCTTCACGGCGACGTAGACCTTCACCATCTTGATCACGCCCGGCGGCAGGTCGTCCCCGCGCTGGACGCGCTCGATCTTCAGCTGGTGTTCGGAGCGGTGGAAGTCGACCGCCTCGTCGGCCACGTCGGCGATCCGCCGGATGTTCGAGGCGAGCCCGTCGTCTTCCTTGACCTTGACCTTCGTCAGCTTGTCCCAGTCGAGCTCGTCGAGCCACGCGCGCTCGATCTTCTGGCCCTTGCGGCCCAGCGTCTCCTCGCGCCCGTCCACCAGGTCGTTCGCCAGCGTCTTGCCGACCAGGAGGTTCTTGAGCTTCTGGTCCCGCTCCATCTCGATGTCGACGATCTCGTCCTGCAGGTCCTTCTCGAGGCGGTCGACTTCCTCGCGCTCGATTGACTTGGCGCGCTCGTCCTTGTCGATGCCGCGCCGCGAGAAGACGCTGACGTCGACCACCGTGCCCTCGATGCCCGGCGGCACCGTGAGCGAGGTGTCCCGCACGTCGCCGGCCTTCTCCCCGAAGATCGCCCGGAGGAGCTTCTCCTCGGGCGTGAGCTGCGTCTCGCCCTTGGGCGTGATCTTGCCGACCAGGATGTCGCCGGCCTTGACCTTGGCGCCGATCCGCACGATGCCCGACTCGTCGAGGTCCTTCAGGGCCTCCTCGGC
Organism: uncultured bacterium; assembly: GCA_964463175.1. Lineage (GTDB taxonomy): Bacteria > Methylomirabilota > Methylomirabilia > Rokubacteriales > DASRDR01 > DASRDR01. The sequence continues at coordinate 6,138 of CAYXBJ010000073.1, read as the reverse complement.
GACGTTCGGGATGTCGCGCGTGATGTCTTCCTTGCCGAGCTTCGTGTCGCGCGCCTGGATCTCGAACTCCTCGATGTGGATCGACGTGTAGCGATCGTCCTTCACGAGCCGCTCGGAGACCAGGATCGCGTCCTCGAAGTTGTACCCGCCCCACGGCATGAAGGCGACGAGCACGTTCCGCCCCAGCGCCAGCTCGCCCTGATCGGTGCCGGGCCCGTCCGCAATCACCTCGCCGGCGGCCACCCGCTGCCCCTTCTTGACGATGGGCCGTTGGTTGATGCACGTGTTCTGGTTCGACCGCCGGTACTTGGTCAGGTTGTAGATCTCGAGCGTCCGGTCGTGCACCGGGTCGGCCTTCTTGCCGCGCGCCTCCGCCCGGATCACGATGCGGTTCGCGCTCACCGACTCGACCACGCCGCCCCGCTTGGCGAGCTTCACCGCCTGGGAGTCCCGGGCCACCACGTGCTCCATGCCAGTCCCGACCAGCGGGGCCTCCGGCTGGAGCAGCGGCACCGCCTGGCGCTGCATGTTCGAGCCCATGAGGGCCCGGTTCGCGTCGTCGTTCTCGAGGAACGGGATGAGGCTCGCCGCCACCGACACCAGCTGCTTCGGAGAGACGTCCATGAACTGGACCTCCTCCGGTGGCACCAGCTTGAACTCCCCGCTCTTCCGCGCCTCGACGCGGTCCGCCACGAACTTGCCCCGCTTGTCGATCTCGGCGTTCGCCTGGGCGATGACCTCCTGCTCCTCCTCGAGGGCGGTGAGGAACACGATGTCGTCGGAGACGGCGCCGGTCTCGACGCGCCGGTACGGCGTCTCGATGAACCCGAACTCGTTGATCCGCGCGTACGTCGAGAGGGACGAGATCAGCCCGATGTTCGGCCCTTCCGGCGTCTCGATCGGGCAAATCCGCCCGTAGTGCGTCGGGTGGACGTCCCGCACCTCGAAGCCCGCGCGTTCCCGCGACAGACCGCGGGGCCCGAGGGCCGAGAGCCGCCGCTTGTGGGTCAGCTCGGCCAGCGGGTTCGTCTGGTCCATGAACTGGGACAGCTGCGAGGAGCCGAAGAACTCCTTCACGACCGCCGACACCGGCTTGGCGTTCACCAGGTCGTGCGGCATCAGGCTCTCGATGTCGGCGATGGACATCCGCTCCTTGATCGCCCGCTCCATGCGGGTCAGGCCCACGCGGAACTGGTTCTCCAGGAGCTCGCCCACCGACCGCACGCGGCGGTTCCCGAGGTGGTCGATGTCGTCCGTCGCGTAGCGCTCCTGCTTGACCGCCAGGAGGCGCCGGACCACCGCCACGATGTCGTCGGTCCGGAGCGTCTTCCAGTTGAGCGGCGACTCCGTCCCCAGCTTCTTGTTCAGCATGAAGCGCCCGACCCGCGCCAGGTCGTACCGCCGCGCGTCGAGGAACATGCCGCGGAAGAGCGCGCGGGCCGACTCCACGGTCGGCGGATCACCGGGCCGGAGGCGCCGGTAGATCTCGACGAGCGCCTCGTCCGGGATCCGGTGCGGGTCCCGGGTCAGCGTCTCGTGCACCGACGCGTCGTTCTTGTCCGGATCCTCGAAGATGACCTTGAACGGCGCCACCGGGCGGGCCGTGATCTTCGCGAGCTCGTTCGAGGTCAGGAGCTGGTTGGCCTCCAGCAGCACCTCCCCCGTCTTCGAGTCGACCACGCGGCTGCCGGTCCGCCGGTTCTCGAGCCACGCCATCGGGACGGGGAACTTGGTGATCCCCGCCTCGACCATGCGCTCCACCCGGCCCTTGTTCAGGCGCCGGCCGGCCGGAACGATCGCCTCGCGATGCCGCGGCGGCTTGATGTCCTCGGCCACCGGCGTCTCGTGCCGGTGGATCTCCGGGTTGAGCTTGACGACCGCCGCGCCGTCCTCGAAGCCGACGACGTCCTCGAGGTCGTAGAAGGCGCCCAGGATCTCCTCGTCGGAGAGCACCGTACCCTTCTCCAGGAAGCAGAATGCCCGGAGGAACGCGGTCGCCAGCATCTTGCGCCGGCGGTCGATGCGCACCTGCAGGATGTCGTTGGCGTCGAACTCGAACTCCACCCACGACCCGCGGTACGGGATGATCCGGGCCGAGAAGATCTTCTTGCCGGAGGCGAGCGTCTTGCCCCGGTCGTCGTCGAAGAACACGCCGGCCGAGCGCTGAAGCTGGCTCACGACCACGCGCTCGGTGCCGTTGATGATGAAGGTCCCCTTCTCGGTCATGAGCGGCAGCTCGCCGAGATAGACCTCCTGCTCCTTGATGTCCTTGACGGCCCGGTGCTTGGCGCTCTTGTCCTGCTCGTACACCACGAGACGGAGCGTCACCTTCAGCGGGATGGCGTGTGTCATCCCCCGGGCGTGACACTCCTCGACCGTGTACTTGGGATCGCCGAAGGTGTATCCGACGAACTCGAGCGACGCGTTCTCGTTGTAGTCGGAGATCGGAAAGACGCTCTTGAACACCGCCTGGAGGCCCATGTCCTCGCGGTGCTCCGGCGAGTAGTCCTTCTGCAGGAACGCCTCGTACGAGTTCCGCTGGATCTCGATGAGATTCGGGATCTCGACGATCGACGAAATCTTTCCGAAGTCGCGACGGACGCGACGGCCGCACTGAATCTGTCCCGCCATCTATCCCCTCAGCCCCGGTGCTCCGGGGTGCTCGGAGTCAATCTGCGCACACTCCGTCCAGGACCGGTCCCGACGGTCCACGCCCGTTCCCGGGGGCGCTCCCCGAGCGACGCAAGCCCGCCATACCCGTGGCGGGCTCGGATCCGGCGCGCGGACGCCGACACGCGGCGTTACTTGATCTCGACGGTGGCGCCGACCTCCTCGAGCTTCTTCTTCATGTCGTCGGCCTCGGCCTTCGACACCTTTTCCTTGACCGGCTTGGGCGCCTCGTCGACGACGGCCTTGGCCTCCTTCAGCCCGAGTCCCGTCAACTCGCGCACGACCTTGATGACCTGGATCTTCTTCTCCCCGGCCGCCATGAGCACCAGGTCGAACTCGGTCTTCTCCTCCTCCGCCGGCGCGGCCCCGCCCGGCCCGGCCATCCCGGGCATCGCGGCCACCGCCATCGGCGCCGCCGCCGACACGCCCCACTTCTCCTGGAGGAGCTTCGACAGCTGGGCCGCCTCCAGAAGCGTCAACTCGTCCAGCTGCTCCGCCACCTGCTCGACCTTCGTCATGCTCTGTCCCCCTTGTCATCGGCGAGGCCCCGCGGGCCCCGTCCGAGGTCGTCCGATACCGTTCGTCACGCCTCTACGGCCGAGTCGGCCGGGGCCTGCTTGCCCCGCTCGGCCAGGATGAATGCGAGCTCGCGCTGCGGGGCCTGAAGGAGCCCCACCAACTGGGCCAGCGGTCCCTGGATTGCGCCCACCAGCTGCGACCGGAGGGCTTCCCGCGACGGCAGATCCGCCACCGCCTTGAGGCCCTGGGGATCCAGGAGCTGCCCGTCGACCACTCCCACCCGGACCTGGAGCGCGGGGTTCGTCTTGGCGAAGCTCTGCAGCGCCTTCGCCACCGCCGCCGGGTCCTTCCGCGCGATCACGACGCCGATCGGCCCGGTGAGGTGCGGCCGCAGCGAGGCCAGCGCCGAGCCCTCGATGGCAACGCGAGCCAGCCGGTTCTTGACCACGCGGTACTCCGCCGAGGCGGCCCGGAGCTGCTTCCGGAGGTCCGACATCTGCTGGACCGTGAGCCCGCGGTACTCGGTCAAGACCGCGGCCGTGGCTCCGCCCAGCCGCTTCCGGAGCTCCTCGATCGTCCCTGCCTTCTCTGACGTGGGCACGTTGGCCTCCTACAGCTTGTACTGGCTCGCGATGCGCTGGACGTCGATGTGGACACCCGGTCCCATCGTCGTCGACACCGTGATGCTGCGCAGGTACTGCCCCTTCGCCGCGGCCGGCTTCGCCTTCACGAGCGCCTCGATGATCGCGCTCGTGTTCGCCGCGAGGTCCGCGGCGGCGAAGGACCGCCGGCCGACGGGCACGTGGACGTTGCCGGCCTTGTCCACCTTGAACTCGACCTTGCCGGCCTTGACCTCCCGGATGGCCCGGGCCACGTCGAAGGTCACGGTGCCGACCTTGGGGTTCGGCATGAGGCCGCGCGGCCCCAGCACCTTCCCGAGTCGTCCCACCTGCCCCATGAGGTCCGGCGTCGCGACCGCGGTGTCGAACTCGAGCCAGCCGCCCTGGATCTTCTCCACCAGATCCTCGGCGCCGACCACGTCCGCCCCGGCCTCGCGCGCCTCGCGCTCCTTCTCGCCCTTCGCGAACACGATCACGCGCACCGACTTCCCGGTCCCGTGCGGCAGGAGCACCGCTCCCCGGACCATCTGGTCGGCATACTTCGGGTTCACCCCCAGCCGCACCGAGAGATCGACCGTCTCGTCGAACTTCGCGTGAGCGACGCGCTTGGCGAGGTCCACGGCCTCCTCCACGGAGTAGGCCCGGTCCGCCTCGATCTGCGCGCTCGCCTTCGCGTACGCTTTCGCCACTGGCATCGCCGTCCTCCTAGCCCACCACTTCGATGCCCATGCTGCGCGCCGTGCCCTCGACGATGCGCATGGCCGAGTCCACGTTCTCCGTGTTCAGGTCGACCAGCTTCGTCTGGGCGATCTCGCGAACCTGAGCCCGGGTCACCTTCGCGATCTTGATCTTGAGCGGGTTCGCCGACGCCTTCGCGATCCCGGCCGCGCGCTTCAGGAGCACCGCCGCCGGGGGCGTCTTCACCTCGAAGGTGAACGAGCGGTCCACGTAGATCGTGACGACCACCGGCAGGATGAGGCCTTCCTGGCTTCCCGTCCGCGCGTTGAAGCCCTTGCAGAACTCCATGATGTTGACGCCGTGCTGGCCGAGCGCCGGCCCGACGGGCGGCGCCGGATTGGCCTTCCCCGCCGGGATCTGGAGCTTGACGATCGCCTGAACCTTCTTCGCCATGGTGCGCTAGCCTCTCCCGGTTCCCGCGTGCGCCGCGCGCGACATCTAGGCGCGCTCCACCTGGTAGTACTCGAGCTCCACCGGCGTCAGCCGCCCGAAGATCTGGACCATGACCTTCAGCTTGCCGCGCTCGGGGCTCATGTCCTCGATCGCCCCGTTGAAGTTCACGAACGGCCCCTCGATCACCCGCACCTTGTCGCCCTTCTGGAAGACCGACTTGGGCTTCGGCTTCTCGGCGCCGAGCTCCATCTGGTGCAGGATCGTGTCGACCTCCTCGCGGGGCAGGGGCGAGGGCCGTGTCCCCGAGCCGACGAAGCCGGTCACCTTCGGCGTCGACTTCACGAGGTGCCAGGAGTCGTCGGTCATCTCCATCTCCACGAGCACGTAGCCCGGGAAGAACTTCTGCTCCGTCGTGCGCCGCTGTCCCTTGCGCACCTCGACGACGGGCTCGGTCGGGATGACGACCTGGCTGATCGCCTCTTCCTGACCAAAGATCTTGGCCCGCTGGCGGATCGCTTCCGCCACCTTGTTCTCGAACCCCGAGTACGTGTGCACGACGTACCAGTCTCTTGACATGCTCACCCTACCGGAGGACCAATCGGACGATCCACGTCAGGGCGTGGTCGACAACCGCGAGAAACGCGGACAGCACCACGACCATGACGATCACGACGCTCGTCGAGCCCGTCACCTCGCGGCGGGTCGGCCACGAGACGCGCTTGAACTCGACCAGCACGTCGTGGAAAAACTCTCGGACCTTCCTCAGCGCCTCCATCCGTGTCTACGCGTCCTCGTCAGTGTGGCAGGGCAGGAGGGATTCGAACCCCCATCCCCCGGATTTGGAGTCCGGTGCTCTAGCCGTTAGAGCTACTGCCCTGGCTCGGCCTACTTGGCTTCCTTGTGAGCGGTGTGCTTCCGGCACCACCGGCAGTACTTCTTCAGCTCCAGCCGGTCCGGGTGCGTCCGCCGATTCTTGGTCTGCGTGTAGTTCCGCCGCTGGCAATCGCCGCACGCCAAGCTGATGATCTCTCGGGGCATGGTGTCCTCGCCTCTCGCCTACGCCTCGATCTCCGTCACGACGCCCGCCCCCACCGTCCGGCCGCCCTCCCGGATCGCGAACCGCAACTCCTTCTCCATCGCGATCGGCGTGATCAACTCCACCGCCATCGCCACGTTGTCCCCCGGCATCACCATCTCC
>CAYXBJ010000072.1:0-21262 GCA_964463175.1 uncultured bacterium | reverse complement strand
GTCGAACAGCAGCGCCTGGTCGGGTTCTACCGTGATCCAGTCACCCCGCTGGATCTCCGCTTCCAATTGCCCAGGCGCCCAGCCGGCATAGCCGAGGACGAACAGCCATCGGCGCGGGCCTTGGCCGTCGGCGATCGCCGTCAGGACGTCGGACTGGACGCTGAACGCGAGCCCGTTCTTGACCACCTGGGTGTCCGGCGCCATGTAGTCGGCCGTATGAAGCACGAAGCCGCGTGGTGGATCGACCGGCCCGCCGGAGTAGACGCGGACTTGGCCGGCCGCGGCGGGCCGGTTCACGCCGACGCTCCGCAACAGGTCGGCCATCGAGATCTCGGCCAGGGGTTGGTTGACGACGAGCTCGATCGTCCCGGTTGCATCGTGCCTGAGCAGGTAGATGACCGCATGGAAGAATCGTGGATCCTGAAGCCCTTCGGTGGCGACGAGGAGCTGTCCGGCCGCTGTTGCGGCCGGAGGCGCCTGGCTGCCGGCCTCACGGCTCGCGAACATCACGAGGCACGCCGCCGCGACGACACCGATGAACCACCGCGCCCGCCCCGCTCGGAGCACGACGAGCGCCGATCCCGACTTGATCATCGGGATCGCAAGGACCATGAACGGCTTCACGGCGAGGCGACGAGAGGGTCGAGCTACCCGGCGAGGGACTCCCAGTCGCCCTCGGAGGCGTCGAGCGCGATGGCGAGGCTGCCGTTCGAGCCGGCGAAGACCGGGTCCTCCACGACGCGCACCGCGCCGCCGCCGTAGTCGGCGAGCGCCCGCTCCATCGCGACGGCCAGGCCGGGGATCTGCGAGCCGCCGCCCGCCAGGATGATGTTGTGGCGGACGCGCTCCTGGTACTCGGGCTCGACCCGCGCCAGGAGATCGGCCATCGTCTCGGTGATGGGCGCGATCAGGCTCTCGCAGGCGCGGCGCATCTCGCTCGTGATGTCGACCGGCGTCGCCTTGGCGGCCTTCTGGACGCTGACGACGACGGGCGCCGGCGGCTCGCCCACGAAGCTCCACTTCTCCTTCCACTCGCGGACCATGTAGATGGAGAACTGGGCGTCGGGGTGCTTGGCGCGGACGAGGCTCATGAGCTGGTCGTCCACCGAGTCGCCCGCGTTGGTGAGGGTTCGCTGGTCCTCCTCGGTCGGGTACCGGCCGCGCATGACGCAGAAGTCGGTCGTCCCCGCGCCGATGTCGACGATCATCGTGTGGAGAAGCGCGTCCATCCCGTAGGAGACGGCGAACGGCTCGGACACGATCATGAGGCCGTCGGCCACGCCCTTGACCGCGCTGCGGAGGTTCTGCCGGCTGACGCGCAGCGCCTCGGCGGGCACCCCGACGACCGCGCGGATCGGCTGACCGTCGCGCCCGCCGGCGAGCGAGATGAGGTGCCGCAGGAGCTCGCGGACCGCCAGCTCGTCGCGCTCGGAGCCTTCCTTGATGAGGCCGCGCTCGAGGGGACGGCGGAGGTCCAGCATCGGCCGGCTGTCGAGGGCCTCCCGACCGAAGAGGATGGGCTTCTTCACGAGCCGCCGGGCCACCATGTCGACCGGCCAGCCGACGTAGCTCTCGATCACGTGACGGCCGCCGTTCGAGGCGGAGATCGAGCTGCGGGACGTGCCCAGATCGATGCCGACATGGAGGACATCGGTCTTCTTCGTCATCTACTGGCTCCCTGGGCCCTGGCCCAGCGTGGCGACGCGGTTACGAGCCTCCGCGTACTCGTGGATGCCGTGGAAGAGCGCGCGCGCGATGCGCTGGCGATAGGCCGGATCGGCGAGCCGGCTGGCCTCCTCGTCGTTCGAGAGGCAGGAGACCTCGGCGAGGATGCCGGGGCTATCCGTGGCGACGAGGACCAGGAACGGCGCGCTGCGCACTCCCTTGTCCCGGATGGCGGGATTCGTGTCGCCCAGGACCGCAACCAGCTCCTGCTGGACGGTCTGGGCGAGCTTCCGCGACTCGGCCTGGCGGACGTTGGCGTACACGCCCTCGAGGAGCCGGCGGAAGTCGGCCAGCTGGTATCCGGACTCGTGGTTCTCCTTGCCGGCGAGCTGCTCGGCGCGCGGGTCGTCGGCCGAGCCCAGATAGTAGGTCTCGACCGCGTGGCAGTCCCGCGACGGGACCGAGTTCACGTGGATCGACACGAAGAGATCGGCCCGCTCGACGTTCGCGGTCTGCGCCCGCTGCCGGAGCGAGACGAAGGTGTCGGCGTCCCGCGTCATGGCGACATCGTACTGCGCCCGCTTCAGAAGACCGCGCAGATCCCGCGCGATCTCGAGAGTGATCTCCTTCTCCCAGACCCCCTGGGCCCGGGCGCCGGAGTCGTTGCCGCCGTGCCCCGGGTCCAGCACGACCTTCTTCACGGTCAGGGACGCGGTGACGGGGCCGATCGCCTTCGGCGCCCGGAAGGTCAGGACCGCCGGCGCGCTCGCGAGCACCGCCGCGCGGTCGGGCGCGCTGCCCGACAGGGGGTTGTAGGCGAGGAGGCCGAGGGTCGGGAGGGCGACGAGCAGCGTGGCCTGGACGGCGCCGCGGCGGAGCCGCGTGCTGGCGCGGAGCGACGGCGGCGGGAGGCCGCGAATCGTGTCGACGTTCTCCCGGACGGCCCCCCGGAGGACCCGTCGTTTGAGCCGGTCGGCGGGCGTCATCGGCCGGGTGGGCTAGAGCTCCAGCAACCGCGCCACCCGCTCGCGGTGCAGCGTCGCGTCACCGAACGCGACCTCCGAGCCCTTGGCGCGCTTGAAGTAGAGATGCAGGTCGTGCTCCCACGTGAAGCCGATGCCCCCGTGGACCTGGATCCCGTCGCCGGCGACCTTCCGGTAGGCGTCGGAGACGAAGGCCTTGGCCATCGAGGCGGCGAGCGCCGCATCGGGCGCGCCCTGGTCCGCCGCCCACGCCGCGTAGTAGGTGATCGACTTCGCGTTCTCGACGGCCACCAGCATGTCCGCACACTTGTGCTTCACCGCCTGGTACGTCCCGATGGGCTTGCCGAAGGCGACGCGCATCTTCGCGTACTCGGTGGCCATTTCGAGGACCTTCTGCGCCCCGCCGCACATCTCCGCGCACAGGGCGACGGTCGCGCGGTCGAGCACCCGCACCACGATCGGCCACCCCTGATGGAGCGGTCCGAGGAGCGCGTCGGCGCCGACCTCGACGCGCCCGAGCGTGACCTCCGCCAGCTTCCGCGTCTGGTCCATCGTGGGGAGGAGCGCGGTGGTGACGCCCTTCCGGTCGGCGGGGACCAGGAAGAGGCTCACGCCGTGGGCGGGATCGTCCTTCGTCGGGCGCGCGGTCCGCGCCGCGACGACCAGGAGGTCCGCCGTGTGCCCGTCGAGCACGAAGAGCTTCGTGCCGGAGAGGACGAAGCCGCCCGACTTCCCGGGCTTGGCGGCGACGTCGACGCCCGCGGCGTCCCAGCGCGCGCTCTCCTCGAGGAGGGCGAGCGTCGTCCGGGCCTCGCCCGAGGTGATCCGGGGGAGCCACGCCTGCTTCTGGGCATCCGAGCCCGCCTCGTGGATCGCGAGCCCGCCGAGGAGCACGGTCGGGAAGAAGGGCCCGGGCATCACGGTCCGCCCCATCTCCTCGAGAATGACCGTGAGGTCGACGAGCCCGAGGCCCATCCCGCCGTGCGCCTCGGGATAGATGAGGCCGAGCCAGCCGAGCTCCGCGAGCTTGCCCCAGAACTCGTCGGTCGTGCCCGCGGGGTCGTCCATCATCCGGCGCACGAACCCGGACGGGCATTCCTTCTCGAGAAAGCTGCGCGCGGTCTGGCGGAGAAGGTCTTGCTCCTGGCTGAATCCGAAATCCATCGGGCTAGTCCTTCGGCAGGCCGAGAACGCGCTCGGCCAGGATGTTCCGCTGGATCTCCGTGGTGCCGCCCTCGATCGAGTTGGCCCGGGACCGGAGGAACGTGTAGTGCCAGTTGCCGTGGTCGACTGCCCAGGGCGAGCCCTTCGCGAGCTGGCCGTATGAGCCGAGGAGGTCCTGGGCGAGGTCCTGGAGCGCCTGGTGACGGTCGCACCACCAGATCTTCCCGGCGGAGGCCTCGGAGCCCGGCATCTCGCCCCGCAGGAGCTTGGTGATCGCTCGCTTGGCGGTGTACTTGAACACGGCGTTGTCGATGACCAGCTGCGCGAGCCGCTGGCGCAGCACCGGATCCTTCGCGGCCGGCTGTCCCGCGCGGGACATCCGGCGCGCCAGCTCGAGCGTCGCGCCGGTGGCGATCTAGAACCGGGCCTGGAGCCCGAACCCGAGCGCGAGGCGCTCGTACATGAGGGTCGTGATGCCGACCTGCCAGCCCTGGCCCTCGGCGCCCAGGATGTTCGCCGCCGGCACCCGGACGTTCTCGAAGAACACCTCGTTGAACTCGGAGTCCCCGGTGATCTGGCGCAGCGGGCGCACGGTGATCCCCGGCGAGTGCATGTCGAGAAGGAAGTACGTCAGCCCCTTGTGCTTCGGGACGCTCGGGTCGGTGCGCGCGAGCAGCATCATCCAGTCGGAGATCTGCGCGAGGCTCGTCCAGACCTTCTGCCCGTTGATCACGTAGTGGTCGCCGTCGCGGACGGCGCGCGTCTGGAGCGAGGCCAGGTCGGAGCCCGCGTTCGGCTCCGAGTAGCCCTGGCACCAGACCTCCTCGCAGGTGAGGATCTTCTGGAGGTGACGCTGCTTCTGCGCGTCGGTGCCGTACGCGATGATCGTCGGGCCGGCCATGCCGAGGCCGAGGACGTTGAGCGGCGGCGGCGCCCGGTGCTGGATCAGCTCCTCGTGGAGGAGGAGCTCCTCCATCCAGGTGAGCCCGCGGCCCCCGTACTCCTTCGGCCACGTGAGGCCGAGGAGGCCGGCCTCGTGGAGCTTCCGCTGCCAGTGACGGCCGAAGTCCCAGAGCTCGCTCCGCGGGACCTCGCTCACGACCGGCCGCGCGGCCCAGTCCGGCGGGAGGTTGGCCGAGAGCCAGGCTCGCACCTCGGCACGAAACGTCTCCTGCTCGGGAGTGAGCCTGAAATCCATCGAGCCTCCGCGGTCTGGAAATCGAGCGACGCCAGTATATAGTACCCGGCCCATCGGCCACGACGAACGCGGGCCGGGGGCCTGCGGGCTGCCGCTCCACCGCATCCAAGGGCCCCTGCGCCGAGCGCCAGCTTGCGCCGGCTCAGCGCGGATGCCATCCTCCAACGGTTGGCAACGGTTGGCAACGGTTGGCAACGATCGGCCGCCGCCGGCCGGCCGCGGGCCACGTGTCGCGATTGTCTCACCCGGAAGGAGCCGGCGAGCGCATGCAGAGCCAGACTCTGAAGATCGAGCACGCGCGCTACGTGCTCACTTTGGACGGCGGGCGGCGGATCATCCAGGACGGCACGATCCTCGTCGACGGCGCGCGGATCAGCCGGGTCGGCAAGGCGGGCGAGCTGGCGGACGTCCCGGCCGGCCGCGTGATCGACGCTCGCCACTTCGTGGTGATCCCCGGCTTCGTGAACGGCCACATGCACATCAGCTACGCCCACGCCGTCCGGGGCATCTTCCTGGACGACCTCGGGAGCCCGCTGCCCTACGTCTTCCGGCTCCAGATGGCGATGACGGAGGACGAGGAGTACCACACGACCTTGCTCGGCCTCGTGGAGCTCCTCCGGAACGGGACGTCCTGCTTCGTCGATCCCGGCAGCACGAAATTCCCGGACGCCTGCCTCCAGGCGTACGAGGACGCCGGCATCCGCGTGATCCTCGGCGAGTGCGTCTCGGATCAGGACGCGCCGTTCCCGCTGCCGCGCTATGGCACCGAGGACGCCCTCGCCCGCACGGCGTCCTTCGTCCGCCAGTGGGACGGCCGGCTCCGGGGCCGCATCCGGGCGTGGGCGATGCCATTCTCGCCGGAGACGTGCAGCGCGGAGCTCCTGCGCGGCGCCAAGCGCGTCGCCGACGAGCTCGGGACCGGTCTCACGCTCCATCACGGCAGCGGCGAGGCGGCGCGCCGGGCATCGCTCGCGCGGCACGGGCTCCGCCCGACGGAGTACCTGGAGGCGAACGCGGTCCTCGGCCCGAACGTGCTCTTGTCTCACGCGCTCGGACTCGACGAGGCCGAGCTCGCGTGCTTGGCCCGGAGCGGCGCCGCGGTGACGATGTGCCCGGTCACCGCCGCCAAGGGCGCCCGGGGCGTGCCCGAGCACGGGCGGATGCCGGAGCTTCTCCAGCGCGGCGTGCGGGTGGCGCTCGGCTCGGACTCGCCCAACAACTCGAACCATCTCGACATGGTGCGGACGATGAACATGGCGGCCATCCAGTACAAGGACGCCCGCCAGGACATGCGCCAGATCCCCGCGGAGCAGGCGCTCGAGATGGCGACGCTCCTCGGCGCGCAGGCGCTCGGGCTCGGCGACGCGCTCGGGTCCATCGAGCCCGGCAAGTGCGCGGACCTCGTCTGCTTCGACACCCGCCGGCCCGAGTGGCAAGCGCTCTTCAATCCCGTCAACAACCTCGTCTACAACGCGGACGGGCGGAGCGTGCACACGGTGATCGTGGACGGCCGCGTCGTCATCGACGGCTACCGCCAGACCTTCGTGGACGAGGAGCGCCTGTTCGCGCGCGTGCAGGAGATCGGCGAGCGGCTCCTGGCCCGCACCGGCGTGGCGCTACCGCGCTCGCGCTGGCCGATCGTCTGACCGTGGAGCCTCGCCGGCGCATCTGGCCCGTCGTCCTCGCCGTCCAGCTGGGCGTGCTCCTCGCGGCGCTCGACGCGACGATCGTCGGAACGGCGATGCCCACGGTGATCGCCGCGCTCGGCGGGGCCCAGCTCTACCCCTGGGTCTTCTCCATCTACATGCTCACGTGCACGGTGGTGATGCCGGTGTTCGGCGGGCTGTCGGATCGGCTCGGCCGCCGCGGCCCCTTCGTCGCGGCCATCCTCGTCTTCTGCGCGGGCTCGCTGGTGGCCGGCGTCGCATCCAGCATGGTGGTGCTGATCGTCGGCCGCGGCGTCCAGGGGATCGGCGCGGGCGGGATCCTCTCGCTCTCCCTCATCATCTTCGGCGATCTCTTCACCGGGCCGCGACGGGGCCAGATGCAGGGCTTCATCACCGCGGTGTGGGGGCTGGCCAGCATCGTGGGACCGCTCCTCGGGGGGCTCATCGTCGACAGCTGGAGCTGGCGCTGGGTCTTCCTCCTGAACCTGCCGCTCGGCGCGCTCGTCGTCGGCCTGGTCGTGGGCGGGCTGACCGAGACCGGGGCGCACGTCGGAGGGCGGCGGCTCGACCTCGCCGGCGCGCTCCTGTTCCTCGCCGGCGTGACCGGGCTCATGCTCGCCGTGCTGAAACCCGTCGGTCCCGGGGAGGGCAGTCTCGATGCGGTCCGGCTCGGCGCGCTCGCCGTCGCCGTCCTCGGCCTCGCGGGGTTCGTCTGGGCCGAGCGGCGCTCGGCGGATCCGCTGCTCCCGTTCACGCTCTTCCGCGAGATGCCGTTCGCTGCGGGATCGGTGGCCGCGTTCTTCTCGGGCGCGGCGATGTTCGGGGCGCTGGTGCACGTCCCGCTCCTGGTCCAGTGGGGCGAGGGAAAGGACGCGACGACGGCGGGGCTCTCGCTGATGACGATGAGCACCGGCTGGTCGGTGGGCGGTCTCTTCGCGGGCCAGCTCCTGAACCGGCTGGGCTTCCGCACGCTGGCGCTCGCGGGTGCCACGCTCATGACGATTGGCTACACCGCGCTCGCCTTCAAGCCGGACGTCGACTGGGCGCGGCTCATGGTCGTCGGCGGGGTGACCGGAATCGGGATGGGGCTCCTCTCGATCACCGTCCTCGTGGCGGTGCAGACCGCCATCGAGCCGGCGCGCCGGGGCGTGGCGACCTCGGGCGTCCTCTTCTTCCGCAACGTCGGGTCGACGCTCGGCGTGGCGCTGATGGGCGCGGTGCTGACCGCGCGCCTCGGGGGGCTGCGCGGACTCGAAGCGGGGATGCACCGGCTGCCGGCGGACCTGGTCCCGGCCTTGGTCCGCGGCATCAGCTTCGTGTTCTGGCTCGGTGTCGGGGCGACCGTGCTGACGCTGATTGCGACGTGCTTCCTGCCGGACGGCACCCCGGAGTCCGCGACGGCCGCCGCGCCCGGCGAGGCCCTGGGATGAGATCGCGAGTCTCGGCGGTCGCGGACAGGCGGAGATGACCCAATGAGCGCACCCGAGCTCCGGATCGACCTTGGCCGCCTGCGCCGCGACGTCGAGGCGCTGGCCGCGATCGGGCGTGATCCCACGGGCGGGATCTCGCGGCCCGCGTGGAGCCCCGCTCACGAGGAGGGGCGGGCCTGGCTTCTCGCCCAGCTCCGGGCGGCCGGTCTCAGCGCGCGCGTCGATCCCGCGGGCAACGTGCTCGGCCGGCTCGGCGAGGGGATGCCGGTGGTCATGACCGGCTCTCACATCGACACGGTGCCGCGCGGCGGTCCGCTCGACGGCGCGCTCGGCGTCCTGGCCGGGCTCGAGTGCCTCCGCACGGTGGCGGCGTCGGGCGTGCGTCCGTCGCGGGCCCTCGAGGTCGCGGCGTTCACCGACGAGGAAGGCCGGTTCTACGGGTTCTTCGGCTCCCGCGCGATGACCGGGAGCCTCGATCGCATGCTGGCCGAGCGGCTCACCGATCCGGCCGGGCTCGCGCTACCCGAGGCGATGCGGCGGGCGGGCTTCGATCTCGCGCGAGCCCCCGAGGCGCGCCGCGACCCGGCGGAGATCGCCGCCTACGTCGAGCTCCACATCGAGCAGGGGCCGTGGCTCGAGGCCGCGGACGTGCCGATCGGCGTCGTCGAGGGGATCGTCGGGATCCGCCGCTTCCGGCTGACGTTCGTCGGTCAGCCCGACCATGCCGGCACCACGCCGATGGACCGGCGGAAGGACGCCTTCCTCACTGCCGCGGAGTACGCGACGAAGAGCCGCGAGCTGGTCGTGCGTGGCGGCGAAGGCCGCGCGGTCACCACGATCGGCGTCGTGGACGTGCGGCCCGGCGTGTCGAACATCGTCCCCGAGCGCGCCGCCCTGCTGCAGGAGCTGCGTGACTCGGAGCCGGCCGTGCTCGAGCGCCTGGCGACCCGCACCCTCCAGGCCGCCCGGCGCGTCGCGCGGCGGCGGGGGCTCGTCCTCGAGACGGAGCACCTCATGCGCGCCGACCCCGTCCGGATGTCGCCGCGGATCCAGACGGTGATCGAGGCCACCGCGGCCGACCTCGGGCTCCCGACGCGGCGCATGCCCTCCGGCGCCGGCCACGACGCGCAAGTGCTGGCAGCCGTCACCGACGCGGGCATGATCTTCGTGCCGAGCCAGGGCGGCCGGAGCCACCGCCCCGACGAGTGGACCGACTGGCCCGCGGTCGAGCGCGGCGCCAACGTGCTGCTGGGGACCCTGCTGCGCCTGGCGAGCTAGATCCCCCGATCGGGGAACGCCCGGGCTCGCTCGCTTGCCGCCCCGGGGAGGGTTCGGTAACATAACGAGATCAAAGAAGCTCCCGGGCACCATGCCCGGCGTGAGGCGGCCAGCATGAACGTCGCGGTGGTGGGAACCGGGTACGTGGGGCTCGTGACGGGGGCGGTCTTTGCCGACCTCGGGAACGACGTCGTCTGCGTCGACAAGGATGCGAGCAAGATCGAGGGGCTCCGGGCCGGCCACATGCCGATCTACGAGCCCGGGCTCGAGGAGCTCGTCGCCCGCAACGTGGCGGACAGCCGGCTCGAGTTCTCCACCGATCTGGCCGCCGCCGTGCACCGCTCGGACCTCATCTTCATCGCCGTCGGCACGCCGCCGAAGGCGACCGGCGAGTCCGATCTCACGGCAGTCGAGGAGGTCGCTCGCGGGATCGCCGAGTCGCTCGACCGCTACAAGGTCATCGTCAACAAGTCCACGGTTCCGGTCGGCACCGGGGACCTGGTGCGGAACATCATCGAGCGGAACCGGCGCCGCCCGGTCAACTTCGACGTCGTGTCCAACCCGGAGTTCCTGCGCGAGGGCTCGGCGATCGAGGACACCCTCCGCCCCGACCGCATCGTGATCGGCGCCCCCAGCCAGCAGGTGGCGATGACGCTGCTCGAGCTGTACGCGCCGCTCGAGCGGCCGATGATCATCACCGACGTCTACTCGGCCGAGATCATCAAGTACGCGTCCAACGCCTTCCTGGCCACGAAGATCTCGTTCATCAACGAGATCGCCAACGTGTGCGAGCTCGCCGGCGGCGACGTCACCCAGGTCATGAAGGGCATGGGGCTCGATCCGCGGATCGGCGGGGCGTTCCTGAACGCCGGCCTCGGGTACGGGGGCTCGTGCTTCCCGAAGGATACCGACGCCCTCATCCAGACGGCGGCGTCCCTCGGCTACGAGCTCCGGACGCTCCGCGCGGTGGTGGACGTCAACCGGGAGCGCATCCAGCGGCTCGTCGCGCTGATCCGGAAGGTGCTCGATCCGCTCGACGGCCGGGTCGTCGCGGTGCTGGGTCTCGCCTTCAAGCCCAAGACCGACGACATGCGCGAGGCGCGCAGCGTCGAGCTGATCGCGCGGCTCGTCGAGGCGGGGGCCCAAGTGCGGACGTACGACCCGGTCGCCATGGACAACGCCCGGCGCACCCTGCCGGGGGCGGTCGCGTACTGCCAGTCCTCCTACGAGGCGGCGGAGGGCGCGGACGCGGCGGTCATCGTGACGGAGTGGAACGAGTTCAAGCTCCTGAACCTCGAGCGGCTGCGCCAGGTGATGCGGCGCCCGCTGGTGTTCGACGGGCGGAACATCTACGAGCCCGAACGGATGCGCCGCCTCGGGTTCGAGTACCACTCGATCGGTCGGAAACCGGTCTTCCCGGCCTGAGGGAACGGGATCCATGGCCAAGGGGTACTGGATCGTGCGAATCGACGTCTCGGATCCGGAGCGGTACAAGGCTTACGTTGCGGCCAATGCCGAGCCCCTCCGGAAGCACGGCGGTCGGTTCCTCGTGCGCGGCGGAGCGTTCGACGCCGTGGAGGGCGGGCACCGCGGCCGCACCGCGGTGGTCGAGTTCCCGTCCTACCAGGCGGCGCTCGACTGCTGGAAGTCGCCCGAGTACCAGCGCGCGATCACGCTGCGCAAGGACGCCGCGACCGCCGACCTTCTCGTCATCGAAGGCTACGACGGGCGGCAGCCCTAGCCCATGCGCGTCCTAGTGACGGGGGGCGCGGGCTTCATCGGCTCCCATCTCTGCGAGTTCCTGCTCGACCGGGGCGCCGAGGTTCTCTGCCTCGACAATCTCTCGACCGGCTCCAGCGACAACATCGACCCGCTCAAGTCCGAGCGGTTCACCTTCGTCAAGCTCGACGTCACCAACTACATCTACGTGGCGGGGCCGGTCGACTACGTGCTGCACTTCGCGAGCCCGGCGAGCCCGGTGGACTACCAGCAGCTGCCGATCCCGACCTTGAAGGTGGGCGCGCTCGGGACCCACAAGGCGCTCGGCCTCGCCAAGGCCAAGCGCGCGCGGTTCCTGCTCGCCTCGACCTCCGAGGTCTACGGCGATCCCCTCGTGCATCCGCAGCGCGAGGACTACTGGGGCAACGTGAACCCGGTCGGGCCGCGCGGCGTCTACGACGAGGCCAAGCGCTTCGCCGAGGCGATCACGATGGCCTACCACCGCTACCACGGGCTCGACACCCGGATCGTCCGGATCTTCAACACGTTCGGCCCCCGGATGCGCAGGAACGACGGGCGGGCGATCCCGAACTTCATTGGTCAGGCGCTCCGCGGGGAGCCGATCACCGTGTACGGCGATGGCTCCCAGACGCGCTCCTTTCAGTACGTGTCGGACCTGGTGGAGGGCATCTGGCGCCTGATGGACTCCGACGTCCACGATCCGGTCAACCTCGGCAACCCGCAGGAGATGACGCTGCTCGAGCTCGCGAAGCGGGTCATCCGCCTGGCCGGGAGCGCGAGCGCCATCGTGTTCCAGCCCCTGCCGATCGACGATCCCAAGATCCGGCAGCCCGACATCACCCGCGCCCGCACGCTGCTCGGGTGGGAGCCGCGGGTCGACGTCGACGAGGGGCTGCGCCAGACGATCGAGTGGTTTCGCCAGGCGCCCGACCGGTAGCCGCAAGGCCCGGCCGCCCGCCCGGGAGGCATCGCGATGATCGACGATGAGCTGAAAGCCATCCTGGTCTGTCCCGCCTGCAAGGGCGACCTCCTCTTCGAGGAGAGTCGCATCATCTGCCCGGCGTGCCGGAAGGCCTATCCCATCCGGGACGACATCCCGGTGATGCTGGTGAGCGAGGCGGCGGACTGGACTCCGTCGGCGAATCCGGGACGCTCCTGACCGCGGGGGCCCGCGGGTGACCGTCCAGGCCGTCATCCTGGCGGGGGGCCTCGGGACGCGGCTGCGGCCCTTGACGCTCGAGCGGCCGAAGCCCGTCGTCCCGCTGCTGAACGTGCCGTTCCTGTCCTACCAGCTCGGGCTCCTGGGCGCCCACGGCGTGAAGGACGTCATTCTCTCCGTGTCGCACCGCGCGGAGGCGATCCGGACGATCATGGGCCGGGAGCGACTCGGCGACGTGCGCCTCCGCGACGTGGTCGAGAAGGACCCGCTCGGCACCGCGGGCGGCGTCCGGAACGCCGCCGACCTCGTCGACGGGCGCGTGGTGGTCCTGAACGGCGACGTGCTCACCGACCTCGACCTCACCGCGATGCTCCGGGCGCACGAGGCGCGAGGTGCCGCGGCGACCATCTACCTCACGCCCGTCGACAACCCCACCGCCTACGGGCTCGTCGAGCTCGAGCCGGACGGCCGGGTCCACCGGTTCCTGGAGAAGCCGGGCTGGGAGGAGGTCACGACCAACACCGTCAACGCGGGCGTCTACGTGCTCGAGCGCGAGCTCCTCGACTGGATCCCGAGAGGGGAGGCGTACTCGATGGAGCGCGAGTTCTTCCCGCTGCTCCTCGAGCGCGGCGTCGCCTTCTACGGCTACGTCTCGCCGGGCTACTGGCTCGACATCGGCACGCCGGCGAAGTACCTCCAGGCACAGCAGGACATTCTGGCGGGGCGCTTCCGCGCCTCCGTGGCTCCGGCCGGCCCCCACAGCCCCGAGGGCTGGATTCACCCGACCGCGACCCTCGCGACGAGCGCGCGCGTCCGGGGGCCGGTGGTGATCGGCCCCGGCTGCCGCGTCGAGTCCGCCGCCACGGTCGGCCCGGGAGTCGTCCTCGGCGCCGGGTGCCGCATCGGAGAGGGCGCGCTGATCGACACCGCGGTGCTGTGGGAGGAGGTCCAGGTCGGGGCGTCCGCGCGGCTCACCGGATGTCTGGTCGGGCACGGCGTGTCGATCGGCGCCTATGCGCGCGTCACGCCCGGCGCCATTCTCGGCGACGGCACGCGCCTCGGCGACTACTCCCGTCTCGCGGCGGACTGACGAGGCCCGACCGTGCCCGCGGCGCCCCTGCACCTCGGCAGCCGGAGGCGGCTAGCGGCCGGTCTCGCGCGCGCGGCGCGCCGCTGACATGTCGGAGCGGCGCGGGCTGACCCCCATCCGATTCGGGACGGACGGCTGGCGAGGCGTCATCGCGGACGACTTCACCGAGGCGAACGCGTCGGCGGTCGTCCAGGCCGCCGCGACTGCGTGGGCCGACGAGGCGGGCGGCCACGCGCGCCCGCTCGTGGTCGGCTACGACACGCGGTTCAACTCGCGCGCCGTCGCGCACCTCGCTGCCGACATTCTCGCTGCCAACGGCTGGCGGGTTCTCCTCGCGGATCGCCCGGTCCCGACTCCGGTCGTCTCCTACTCGGTGACGGTCCACGGCGCGGCGGGGGGCCTCGTGGTGACGGCGAGCCACAATCCGGCGCGCTTCAACGGCATCAAGCTCAAAGGCGCGTTCGGCGGCTCCGCGACGCCAGAGTTCACCGGGCGCGTCGAGGCGGCGCTCGGCCAGGCGGCGCCCCGCCGGCTGCCGGCGGCGGGCGCCCGCCGCGTCGAGACGGTCGATCTCCTCCCGGTCTATCTCGAGCGCCTGCGGAGCCGCATCGTCGTCGACCGGCGCCCGGCGCGCCCGCTCCGCATCGTGGGGGACGCGCTCCACGGCGCGACGAATGGGCTCCTCCGCGCGCTCGTGCCTGCCGCCTGGGGCGAGGTGCGGATGATCCACGAGGCGCCCGACCCGCTTTTCGGCGGGCTTCACCCCGAGCCGATCCCGCCGCATCTTGACCAGCTGGTGGCCGAGGTGCGGGCGAGCGGCGCGGACCTCGGGCTCGCGATGGACGGGGACGGGGACCGGCTCGGCGCGGTGACCGGTGAGGGGCGCTACGTCACGCCGCACGAGGTGCTGACGCTTCTCGTCTGGCATCTCGTCCGGGGTCGCGGCTGGCGCGGCGAGGTGGCGAAGGGCTTCGCGATGGGCGTGCAGGTCGACCGCCTGTGCGCGCGGCTCGGGCTCACGCTCCACGTCACGCCCATCGGATTCAAGCACATCGCGAGTCTCATGCAGAGCCGTGATATCCTGATCGGTGGCGAGGAATCGGGCGGCATGGGCTTCCGAGACCACCTGCCCGAGCGAGATGGACTCCTGTCAGCGCTGCTCGTCCTGGAAGCGGTCGTGGCCTCGGGCGGCACTCTCGATGCCCTCCTGCGGGGCCTGGAAGCCGAGGCGGGGCCCGCGGCCTACCGGCGCCGTGACTTCACCATCTCCCCGGATCGCGGGCGGGCGCTCGTCGCCGCGCTGGACGCGGCGCCGCCGGCGCGCCTCGGCGACCGGGTGGTGACCCGGTGCGAGACGCTGGACGGGCGAAAGTACTGGCTGGGGAACGGGGCGTGGGTGCTGATCCGGCCGTCGGGGACGGAGCCGGTGCTGCGCGTCTACGTGGAGGCGGAAACAGCGGTGGACGTTGACCAACTGCACGCGGCGGCCGAGGCGTTAGTGGGCCGGCTCACCTCGTGAGGCGCGGGACCGGCCAGCCGTGAGCGACCTCCAGCGGATCCGCAACTTCTCGATCATCGCCCACATCGATCACGGGAAGTCCACGCTCGCCGACCGGCTCCTCGAGCTCACCGGCACCCTGGACCCGCGGAAGGCGGTGGACCAGGTGCTCGACTCGATGGACCTCGAGCGCGAGCGCGGGATCACGATCAAGGCGCACACCGTGCGCCTTCTCTACCAGGCGCGGGACGGCCAGACCTACACGCTGAACCTGATCGACACGCCGGGGCACGTCGACTTCTCGTACGAGGTGTCGCGGAGTCTCGCCGCGTGCGAGGGCGCGATCCTCGTCGTCGACGCCGCCCAGGGGGTCGAGGCCCAGACCCTCGCGAACTTCTACCTCGCGTTCGACGCGAACCTCACCCTGGTGCCCGTGCTCAACAAGATCGACCTCCCGCAGGCCGACGTCGATGGGGCGACGCAGCAGCTCGTCGACCTGCTCGGGTTCGGGCCCGACGAGCCCATTTCCATCAGCGCCAAGTCGGGCGCCGGCGTGCCCGACGTGCTCGAAGCGATCGTTCAGCGCATTCCCCCGCCGGTGGGGGACACGAACGCGCCGCTCAAGGCGCTCGTGTTCGACTCCTTCTACGATCCGTACCAGGGGGTCGTCACGTACGTGCGCGTGATCGACGGCCGCGTCGCGCCGGGCATGAAGATCCTGCTGATGTCGAACGGGCGGGTCTTCGAGGTTCAGCAGGTCGGGGTCTTCTCGCCGCAGATGGTCCAGGTGGACGAGCTCGCCACCGGCCAGGTCGGGTTCCTGACGGCGGGGATCAAGCGGGTGGCCGATTCGCGCATCGGCGAGACGATCACGGAGGCGCAGAACCCGACGGCCGCGCCGTTGCCCGGCTTCCGCGAGGCGAAGCCCATGGTGTTCTCCGGGCTCTATCCCCTGGAGGACACCGAGTACCAGGCCCTCCGCGACGCGCTGGAGAAGCTCCGGCTCAACGACTACGCGTTCACCTTCGAGCCGGAGGCCTCGATCGCGCTCGGCTTCGGCTTCCGGTGCGGGTTCCTCGGGCTCCTCCACATGGAGATCATCCAGGAGCGGCTCGAGCGGGAGTTCGGGCTCGCGCTGATCGCCACCGCGCCGTCGGTCCGCTACCGCATCGACACCGTGCAGGGCGAGACGACCGAGATCGACAACCCGGCGAAGCTCCCGCCGGTCGGCGACGTCCTGACGATGTCCGAGCCGTACGTCCGGGGGTCGATCTTCGTCCCGACGGAGTTCATGGGCGCGATCTACAAGCTCGCCCAGGAGGCGCGCGGCGAGCACCGCTCGGTGGAGCACATCGGCAAGCGCGTCCACCTGACCTTCGACTTTCCGCTCGCCGAGATCATCGTCGACTTCTACGACCGCCTGAAGTCGCTCTCGCGCGGCTACGCGTCGTTCGACTACGACTTCCTCGAGTTCCGGCCGTCGGAGCTCGTCAAGCTGGACATCCTGCTCAACAGCGATCCGGTCGACGCGCTGTCGCTCATCGTCCATCGGGACAAGGCGTACGAGCGCGGCAAGATGCTGGCCGAGAAGCTGAAGGGCGTCATCCCGCGCCAGATGTTCGAGGTCGTCATCCAGGCGGCGATCGGCAGCCGGGTCATTGCCCGCGAGACGGTGCGGCCGCTCCGGAAGAACGTCACGGCGAAGTGCTACGGCGGTGACATCACTCGCAAACGCAAGCTTCTCGAGCGCCAGAAGGAAGGCAAGAAACGGATGAAGCAGATCGGTCGGGTGGAGATCCCCCAGGAGGCCTTCCTCACGGTCCTCCGGTCCTGAGGGGCACGGCGATGACGCAGCCGATCAATCACACGGCGCCGGAGGACGTTCCGCGGGAGGTCGTCAAGGTCCGGAAGAAGTCCGTCCTCCGCGAGTACACCGAGGCAATCCTCGTCGCGGTGCTGCTCGCGCTGCTGATCCGGACCTACGTCGTCCAGGCCTTCAAGATCCCATCCGGCTCGATGATCCCGACGCTCCTGGTCGGCGACCACATCCTGGTGAACAAGTTCATCTACCAGTTCACCGACCCGAAGCGGGGCGACGTCATCGTCTTCAAGTTCCCGGTGGACGAGTCGCGCGACTTCATCAAGCGGATCATCGCGGTGGGGGGCGAGGACCTCTACATCAAGGACCAGAAGATCTACATCAACTGCAAGCCGCCCGACGACAGCTGCAGGCCGATCGACGACCCGTGGGGGAAGTGGGGCGAAGGGCTGGGACTCAGCGAGATCACGTCGGTCCACGTGCCGTCAGGCTCCTACTTCGTGATGGGCGACAACCGCAACAACAGCCAGGACAGCCGCTACTGGGGCTTCGTCAAGCGCGAGAAGCTCAAGGGCCGCGCCTTCATGATCTACTGGTCCTGGGACTCCGAGCAGACGCTCTGGGAGCGCGTCCGGTGGAGCCGGCTCGGGAAGCTGATCTACTAGCGCCCCTCGCGGCCGGCCCCTTCCCGGAGGCCGAGCTCCGATCGGGTCCCGCCGGCGAGCCGTTCGGCATCTACGTCCATTGTCCGTACTGCCGGACGAAGTGCCCCTACTGCGACTTCAACGTCGCGATCCACCGCGCGGACCGGATCGTGCCGTTCGTGGCCGGCCTCCGCGCCGAGCTGGCCCGCTACGCGGCGCTCCCGTGGGCCGGGCGCGCGCCGGCGGGCACCCTGTTCTTCGGCGGCGGCACGCCATCCCTCCTGCCGCCCGAGGCGGTCGCGGCCGTCGTGTCCGACGCGCGCCAGGGCCTCGCGCTCCAGCCGGACGCCGAGGTGACGCTGGAGGCGAACCCCGAGGGGCTCGACGCGGCCCGTCTGCGCGCGTTCCGCGCCGCCGGCGTGACCCGGCTCTCGCTCGGCGTCCAGTCGCTCGACGACGCGGTGCTCCGGCGCCTCGGCCGGACGCACTCCGCGGCCGACGCGGAGGCTGCGTATCGCGCGGCGCGCACCGCCGGCTTCGAGGACGTCAGCGTCGACCTGCTCTACGCGTGCCCGGATCAGGATCTCGCGACCTGGCTGCGCACGCTGGAGACCGTGCTCGCCTGGGGGCCGGAGCACCTGTCCGCGTACGCGCTCACCCTCGAGCGCGCGACCCCGTTCGGCCGCCGCCCGCCCGCGGGACTGCCCGACGAGGACGCTCAGGTCGCTCAGTTCGACGCCTTGGTCGAGCGCACCGCGCGCGCGGGCCTGGATCGCTACGAGGTCTCGAACTTCGCCCGGCCCGGCCGACGCTCGCGTCACAACCTCGGCTACTGGCGGCGCCGGGACTACCTCGGCCTCGGGCCGGGGGCTCACGGCGGTCTCGGCGCGCTCCGGTACTGGACGCAGCGCTCCGAGCCGCGCTGGCGGGCCGCGGTGCTCGGGGGGGACTGGGCCATCGAGGGCTGGGAGCGGCTGTCCTTGCGGCAGGTCGCCGCCGAGCGACTGGTCCTGGGGCTGCGCCTCGTGGAGGGCGTCCCGCGCGAGTGGCTCGACCGGCATCATGCCGACCACGCGGGACCGGAGACACCCGGCCTCGCGCGCTACCTGGCGGCCGGCCTCATGGCTCTCCGGGACGGGCGGATTGCGCTCACGGAACGCGGCGTCCTCGTCTCGGACGCGATCTTTGCCGATCTCGTCTGACCCGCGGCCCTGGCCCGCAACCTTGACAACCCCGCGTCGTGCCTCGATATTTGCCATGACGACCAGACTCCGCGTGGCGGCGACCGTCCATCCATTGACGCACCCAGGGAGATCATGAGTTCCGGAGAGCTGAGCGAGCGCGCCCGGCAGGTCCTGCAGGCGCTGCTGTTCGAGTACACCGTCACGGCGGAGCCTGTCGGCTCGCGCCAGGTGGCGAAGAAGTACGCGCTCGGCCTGTCGCCCGCCACGATCCGAAACACGATGGCCGACCTCGAGGAGATGGGCTACCTCGCCCAGCCCTATACCTCGGCCGGGCGCGTGCCCACCGACAAGGCGTACCGCTACTATGTCGACAGCCTCATGGGGAAGACCGAGCTCGGCCGGAGCGACGCGCACCGGCTGCAGCGCCAGGTCACAGGGACCCGCAGCGAGATCGACGACCTCATGGAGGCGACGTCGGCCCAGCTGTCCGAGCTGTCCCACTACGCGGCAGTGATCCTCGCGCCCCCGCTCCAGCACACCCGGCTCGAGCGGGTCGATCTGATCCCGGTCGAGGGCGACCGGGCGATCGTCGTGCTGGCGACCGAGACGGGGTGGGGGATGAGCCGCATCCTCGCGTTCGAGGAGACGGTGCCGCGGAGCGAGGTGCACGAGGTGGCGCGGCTCCTCACCGAGCGGTACGCGGGCCTCACGTTCCAGGAGATCCGGAGCCAGGTGGCGGACGCCGGCCTTCCGCCGGCCGCGGAGCGCGTGCTGCGCGTCGCCGCCTACGTCGCGCGCAAGGTGTTCCAGTCCCTCTGGGACCGGAACCTCTACGTCGGTGGCGCGATGAACATGCTGGACCAGCCCGAGTTCGGCATCGGCACGATGCGGGCCCTCCTCAAGACGTTCGAGGAGAAGCGCCAGCTGATCGAGCTGCTCACCACGCGCGCGCAGACCTCGGGCGCCGTCCAGGTCGTGATCGGCTCGGAGATGCCGTTCCAGGAGATGCAGGAGACGAGCCTCGTCGCGGCCTCCTATCGGTTCCACGACCGGGTGCTGGGCGTGCTCGGCATCGTGGGGCCGCGCCGCATGCCGTACGCCAAGATCGTGCCGCTCGTCGAGTACACGGCGCGGCTCGTGTCCCGCCGCCTGACGCGACTCGGCGTGTCGCCGCTGGGCTAGACCGATGCCGAACGATCGCTGGCCGGGGCCGGGCGACGCCGCCTGGGGGGAGCGCGATGCCGCCGCCGAGACGCCGGGGTCCGCCGAGGACCTCGAGGCGCTTCGTGGCGAGCGCGACGCCCGCGCGCGCGAGGCGGGCGAGGCCCAGGACCGCTATCTCCGGACCCTCGCCGAGTTCGAGAACTTCCGCCGGCGGATCAATCGGGAGCGCGATGACTGGCGCCGGCAGGGCCAGGAGGCGCTGCTCAAGGAGATCCTGCCCGCCCTGGACAACTTCGATCGGGCGCTGGCCGTTCCGCCGGGGCGCGGCAGCGATCCTGCGTTCCGGACCGGCGTCGAGCTGATCCACCGGGAGTTTCTGGCCGCGCTGGAGCGCCTGGGCGTCCGGCCGTTCGTCACGGTCGGCCAGCCCTTCGATCCGACGCGTCACGAGGCGGTGAGCCGCGTGGAGCGCACGGACGTGGCGGACGAGACGGTCGTCGCGGAGGCGCTCCCCGGCTATCTCTATCAGGACCGCGTGCTCCGTCCCGCGCAGGTGGTCGTGGCCGTCCATCCGGCCGCCGCCGGAGACGTGGCCTGAGCCCGCAGGACCGGGGATGCCCGGCCGGCGCGACGCGCCTCCTCTAGCCATGGCCCAGCGCGACTACTACGAGATCCTCGGCGTCTCGCGGGACGCGACCGACGCCGACATCAAGAAGGCGTTCCGCCAGCTGGCGCTGAAGCACCACCCCGACCGGAACCCGGGCGACGACCACGCCGAGGAGCGCTTCAAGGTCATCAACGAGGCGTACGCGGTCCTGTCAGACGCCGATCGCCGCGCCCAGTACGATCGCTTTGGCCGCGTCGACCTGCCGCCCGGCGGCTTCGGCGGGATCGAGGACCTGTTCGGCGATCTGTTCGAGGGCTTCTTCGGCGGCGGGCGCGGGGGCGGGCGGCGCGGCCGCGCGCGGGCCGGCGACGACCTCCGCTACGATCTCGAGATCTCCCTCGAGGAGGCGGCGCAGGGCGTCGAGACGCGGCTCCAGATCCCGCGGCTCGAGACCTGCGAGGCATGCAAGGGGAGCGGTGCCGAGCCCGGCTCGGGGCGGACCCAGTGCCCGACATGCAAGGGACAGGGGCAGCTCCGCTACCAGCAGGGCTTCCTCACGGTCGCCCGGACGTGCGGCCAGTGCGGCGGCCAGGGCCAGATCATCAAGAACCCGTGCAAGGTGTGCTCGGGGGAGGGCCGCATCGCGCAGGAGCGCACGCTCAAGGTGCGGATCCCGCCCGGCGTCGACGAGGGCGCGCAGCTCCGCGTCACCGGCGAGGGGGAGGGTGGCCTGGCCGGCGGCCCCCCGGGCGATCTCTACGTCGTCCTCCACGTGCGCGAGCACCCCTTCTTCACCCGGCAGGGGAACGAGCTCTACTGCGCGCTCCCGCTCACGTTCCCCCAGGCCGCGCTCGGCGCGGAGGTGGACGTGCCCGTCCTGAACGGCGTCGCGCAGCTCAAGGTGCCCGCCGGCGCCCAGAATGGCGACGTGCTCCGGCTCCGTGGCAAGGGCATGCCGAGCCTCCACGGGCG
>CAYXBJ010000071.1:0-40074 GCA_964463175.1 uncultured bacterium | reverse complement strand
CTGGGCCTGATCGCCGACGCCGCCGGCGCGCTGGCCGTCCCGCTCCCTACCACGGCCGTGGTGCAGGAGCTCTTCAAGGCGGCGCGCGCGCGGGGGCGCGGTCAGCTCGACCACTCCGGCATCCTGACGGTGCTCGAGGATCTCGCCGGCGTCCAGGTGAAGAAGCCCGCATGACCCGTCAAGTCGTCGGCGCGCCGCGGGTCCTGTCGCCGGTTCGCCCCGGAGGCGCCTCGGCTCCGGCACATGAGTCTCGCCCGACGCGTCTCGCGTCAGTCGCGCTGCCTCCGAGCCTCAGCGCGGCGGGGTTCTCGGCGACAGCCCCGGCGTGTCGCGGGTTCGCGCGGAGCTCCGCGAGCCGATGATCAAGGTCCGACGGGTCAAGAAGGGCGACCTCTCGCGCATGCGCGAGGTCGTGGAATCGGCTTTCGGCGACTTCTTCGAGCGCCAGCTCGGCACCCGGCCGCGGCAGGTGTTCGGCGGGGCGCAGTACGTGCACCACCGCTGGCTCATGGAGCCGTGGGGGTGCTTCGTCGCCGAGGAGAACGAGGGGAAGATCGTCGGCGTCTCGGTCGCGGTGTGCTGGGGGACCCTCGGGCTGTTCGGCCCGGTGGCCGTGCTGACGCCGTACCAGAACCAGAAGGTGGCCCAGCAGCTCGTCCGGGCCGCTCAGGCCTTCTTCGAGGAAAACCGGGTGACGCTCCAAGGCGTCGTGACGTTCCCGTACAGCCCCAAGCACCTCGTGCTCTACCAGAAGTTCGACTTCAAGCCGCGCGCTCTCGTGGCGATCACCGCGCGGTCGCTCGAGCGCCGGGAGCCCGCGCCGCCGGTCAAGCCCGCGCGCGGGACGCCGGAGATCAAGCGCTTCTCCACCTACGAGGAGAGCAAGAAGAAGGGCCTTCTCGCGCGGCTCCGCCTCCTGACCGGGCGCATCTACCGCGGGCTCGACCTCACAAAGGAGATCGAGATCGTCGACGGTCTGGCCCTGGGCGACACGCTGATCCTCGAGAAGGACGGCGGGCTGCTCGGGTTCGCCATCTGCCACACGCCGGGCGTGTCGGAGGCGCCGCAGGGCGCCCTCTACGTGAAGTACCTCGCCATCGACCCGGCGAAGCGGCGCCCGGAGCACTTCGTCCAGCTTCTCACCGCCTGCGAGGACTTCGGCGTCAACGCCGGGTGCCAGCGCATCATCGCGCCGGTCTACACCGGGTACTGGCGTGCCTATCAGACGATCCTGGCGTCGGGCTACCACGTCGACATGCTGATGCTCCGTATGAAGCGCGGCAAGCACGACGACTACGAGGGAGAAGAGGACTTCGTCCTCGACGACTGGCGCTGACACGTCCGGACCTGGCTTTACGGTTCGCCTGGGGCCCGGGTCGTGACAATGTGTGCCCCGTCCCGCAAGATGTGTTCTAAGAGACGCTGCTCAGCAAGCTGACCGAGAGCGGAATTCCCCCCGCGACGCGGGTGGGAAAGTGCATCCGTAGCATGATGGTTCTCCGCGAGGGCGGACCGCGGTGACGGCAGGGAGCACCGCAACGGCGTGCTGGGTCCTGACGGTGGCCGTGGTCTCCCAGGTGGGCCTCGGCGAGAGGGACGAGGCTTGAGAGGCACTGGCGGACCTGCGGTGGACCGGTGCCGGGACGACGGATGAACTGGAGGGGAATCTGACGATGGGCTACGGCTGGGTTCGCCGGGGCGGGATGATGATGCTCCTCGCGTTCGTGACGGCGTGCGTGTGGCTGAGCTGGCCGGCGCCTCTGGTTCGATCGCAGCCGGGCGCGCCGGTCAGCTTGGGCTGTCCGATCTTCCCGGCCGACAACGTCTGGAACGCCCGGGTCGATCAGCTGCCCGTCGATCCACGCTCGGCGGAGTACGTGAAGAGCATCGGACCTTCCAAGGGACTTCACCCAGACTTCGGGTCGAAGAAGTGGAAGGGCGAGCCGATCGGCATCCCGTACGTCACGGTCCCGGGCACGCAACCCCGCGTGCCGATCGCCATCCAGTACGCGGCTGAGAGCGAGCCCGGCCCGTACCCCATCCCCGCGGATGCCCCCGTCGAGGGCGGCCCGGGAAGTACGGGTGACCGCCACGTGCTGGTCGTGGACCGTGACAACTGCAAGCTGTACGAGCTTTACGCGGCCTATCCGCAACCGGACGGAAGCTGGCGCGTCGATTCTGGCTCGGTGTTCGATCTGAGGTCGAACAAACTCCGGCCGATGGGCTGGACGTCGGCGGACGCGGCGGGCCTCCCCATCTTCCCGGGTCTGGTTCGATACGACGAAGTGGAGTCGGGAGAGATCCGCCACGCACTTCGATTTACTGCGCCTGTGACCCAGCGGCAGCTCGTCTGGCCCGCTCGCCACCATGCATCTAAGAACGCCAGTCCCGACGTGCCTCCGATGGGGCAGCGGTTCCGGCTGAAGGCGTCATTCGACGTCTCGCGGTATCCCAAGGAAGTGCAGGTCATTCTCATCGCGCTCCAGCGTTACGGCATGATCCTCGCGGACAACGGCAGCAGCTGGTTCATCAGCGGGTCGCCGGACCCGAGGTGGAGCGACTATCGGCTCGCCTCCCTGCGCCAGGTCACGGGCGACTCATTCGAGGCGGTGGACGTCTCGAGTTTGCTCGTCGAGCCCGACTCGGGGGTGGTCCGCAAGCCTCGCTGACCCGCGCCCATCGTCGGTGGCGGCGACGCTCAGTTGGCCGATCTCCGGATGAAGACGGCGCTCATCTACCATCACGACGACGCTCTCGACCGGCAGGTCTTGCCTCGGTGGCTCGCCTCGTTCTCCGATGTCGTCGGCCTTGTCTCCGTCGAGGAGGGCGCGGGGCAAAGGAGAGCCCGGCTGCGGCGCGAACTCAAGCGGGTGGGCTACGTCCGGCTTCTCGATGTGCTCGCCTATCGTCTATATCACCGGCTCTTCGTCCAGGCGTCCGACGCTGTCGACGAGACGCGGCTGCTTACCCGGCTCGTCGCTGCGTACCCGACGGCGCCCGCGAACGCTCCGGTGCTCACGACCGCGACTCCCAATTCGCCCGAGACGCGAGCGTTTCTCGAGACGGTGCAGCCGGACCTCATGATCGCTCGCTGCAAGGTGATCCTGAAGCCCGAGGTGTTCACCGTGCCCCGACTCGGCACCTACGTCATGCATCCGGGGATCTGCCCCGAGTACCGCAATGCCCACGGCTGCTTCTGGGCGCTTGCCCACAACGATGTCGACAAGGTCGGTATGACGCTCCTCCGCGCGGACGCGGGCATTGACACTGGGCCGATCCTCGGCTTCTTCTCGTATCCGTACGACGAAGCAGCAGAATCGCACGTCACGATCCAGAGGCGAGCCGTGTTCGAGAACCTGGACCGTGTGCGGGACAAGCTGTTGAAGGTCGAGCGGGGAGCGGCTCCGTTCGTCGACACTCGGGGGCGGAAGTCGGCCAACTGGGGCCAGCCGTGGCTGTCGAAGTACGTGAGCTGGCGCGTGGCGGCCCGGAGACGCCTGGGACGATGAGCCAGATCTCCCTCCTCTACCACGACGTGGTGGGCCATTCTTGGCGCGCGAGCGGCTTTACCGGGGCCGACGCCGACATCTACAAGCTCGACGAGGAGAACTTCGCGGCCCATCTCGCACGGATTGCCGAGCTGGGTTCCGAGCGCGTCGATTGGCTGATGACCGATCGCGGGCGGGCCGATCGGGTGGTTCTCACGTTCGACGACGGCGGTGTCAGCGCGGACGAGCCGATTTCGCGGATGCTGGAAGCGCACGGCTGGCGAGGATGCTTCTTCATCGTAACGGAGCGCGTGGGGCAGCCTGGCTTCCTGTCGCGGGAGCAAGTTCGCAGCCTGCACCGTCGCGGCCACCACATCGGATCGCACTCCCATTCCCATCCGCCGAGCTTCTCGACACTGGCCTGGGAGGCGATGGTGCGGGAATGGTCGGAGAGCCGCAGGATCCTGGAGGAGATAGTCGGTGAGCGCGTCTACAGCGCGTCGGTGCCGGGTGGGTACTACTCACGGCAGGTTGCCCGGTCGGCTCGTCGTGCCGGCTACACACTCATGTTCAACTCGGAGCCGACATCGAGGGAGCGGATCGTCGACGGCATCTCGGTTCGGGGCCGCTACGGAATCTGGCACCAGACCTCTCCCGAGACCGCCCGGGCGCTGGCGCGCGGGGATGTTCTGCCCCGGGCTCGACAGGCGGTGCTGTGGAACGCGAAGAAGCCGGTGAAGCGCATTGGGGGACGTGTCTGGCTTCGCTTCCGACGGTGGTTCCTGGAGAGATCTGCTCGATAGCGACCTCGCTCATGTCGGGCTCGCTCCGGGCGTGGCGGGCCCTACAGCCGTTGCGAGACGTCTCGGGCCCGGGCGGTGGGAGCGGAGGCCGACCGTTCTACTTGGCGATCCGGGCGCGATAGCCGTAGTATGCGGCGGCCCATCTCAGGTGGAGCAGCGACGAGGCCTGCTCGAGCGCCCCGATGCACCAGTCTCGGGGGTTCTTCCATCCATCCATCGGCGGATCGTAGAAGAACGTGGAGTCCACGATCTCGAATCCGGCTCGCGCGACGAGGCCACGCATCTCGGCCATCGATGGCTTCCACATGGGCGCCGGGGACGGACCGCGACCGAACAGGCGGCGCAGCGCGTCGCGGAAGACGGGCCGGTTCTGGCAGAAAAGGATGAGCGTACCGTCGGGCTTCAACAGTCGCCGTATCTCGGTGAGATAGCGCGGCGGATCGGGGACGAAGTGAATCACGACCACGGACAGCACCACGTCGAAGGCATGATCGGGGAAGGGCGCTCCCGATGCGTCGCACTTGGTGAAGACGATGGGCGCGTATTCCCGGGAGGCGAACGCGACCCGCTGCGGGTCTACGTCGCAGCCGACGACGGGGTTTGTCTGCGAGATCGCGTAGGCGAGGTCTCCGTAGCCGCACCCGTAGTCGAGGACCCGGCCTCCGATGCCGCGCATCAAGCGCAGGACCGCCCGGTGGCGGCGCCGCTGGTGCCGGGTGGGCGGTGCGTCCCGCCGGTAGTTGGGGGGTACGGTCTCAGGGCTCATGTTCCGAACCGAGGGGAACTACCCGAGTAGATAGTATCGTGAAGGGGACGCAAAGGCCGCGGGTCCCGATGGTCGTCTGGCGGGCGCTCCGTGGAGTGAATCACCTGTGCGCGCGGATTGTAACGTGCGCATCGACGGACTATCAAGCAACGGCTTCGGAAGGACGAGGGCGCGTGGCGGAAACGCTTAGGGTCGGATTGCTGCTCGATGCCTGGGAAGCCGAGGCGTGGGTTCACGCGCTGTTGGAGTCGATCCAGCATGGGGGCGACGCTCGGATCGTCCTCGTCGTGCTGAACGCCGTGGGGCCGTTGGAGCGGAGAACGCTCCGCGCCAAGCTGCGTGGAAACTGGGGGCGACTGACCTCCACCGTTACTCGTAAGCTGCTGATGCTCGCGGAGGAGACGCTCGTCGGCCGGGTCCCGGGGCGGCCGGACGCCTTCGCCTCGACTGATCTCCGTCCGATGCTGAGTGGAGTCCCGGTGATCGAGGTCTCCCCGGTGCAGACTCGGTTTTCGGACCGCTTGACCGACGTGGATGTCGCCCGGATACGGGAGCACGACATCGACGTCTTCCTTCGCCTCGGATTCCGCATCCTTCGCGGAGACATCTTGCGTGCTGCCCGCTACGGCATCTGGTCGTATCACCATGGTGACAACGCCGTGAACCGCGGGGGCCCGGCTGGATTCTGGGAGACCATGCTGTCCTGGCCCGAAACCGGATCCATCCTGCAGATTCTCACCGAGGACCTGGACAACGGGCGGGTGCTCTACCGATCCTACGCCTGCACGGAGGACGTCTCGGTCGCCTACAACCGGAACGGCTACTTCTGGAAGAGCGTGGCCTTTGTTCCCCGGAAGCTCCGGGAGCTGCGCGATCTCGGGGGCGAGCGGTTTCTGGCCAAGGTCGAAGAGGAAAACCGCCATCCGGTGTTCTATCCGCATCGCCTCTTCTCGAGGCCTGGCAACGCCGAGCACACGCGGCTGCTGGCGCGAAAGCTCGCCCAGAAGGTGCGGCGACGGATCCGGTCGCGGCTCTACTTCGATCAGTGGTGTCTGCTCTTCGATCTCAGTCCCGAGCTGTCTGGATCGCTGTGGCGGTTCAAGCGCCTGGTGCCTCCGGCGGACAGGTTCTGGGCGGACCCCCACATCCTTTGGAGAGATGGGCAATACTTCGTGTTCATCGAGCAATACGTGCTTTCGGAGGGGCGGGGACACATCGCGGTGATCGTCATGGACGAGACGGGCCGCTCCACGGCGCCTGTCCGGGTCCTCGAGCGGCCCTATCACCTCTCGTATCCGTTCGTCTTCGAGTGGAACGGCGAGACGTACATGATTCCCGAGACGTCGGAGAACCGGACCATCGAGCTGTACAGGTGCACGCGGTTTCCGGATCAGTGGGAGCTCCAGATGAGCCTGATGGACAACATCGACGCCTTCGACACCACGGTCCTCCATGAAGGAGGCAAGTGGTGGCTGTTCGCCAGCATGGTGGAGTATCCTGGCGCGTCCTCTTCGGACGAGCTGTTCCTGTTCCATTCCGATACCTTGTTCAGCCGAGGCTGGATCCCTCACCTCCGGAACCCCATTGTGTCGGACGTGAAGAGAGCCCGGCCGGCCGGACGCATCCTCCGCCACAAGGGCGCCCTGTACCGTCCCTCCCAGGATTGCTCGGGTCACTACGGACGGGGCCTGAACCTCAGCGAGATCACCGTTCTGAACGAGCGGGAATATCGCGAAAGTCTTGTGGCATCCGTGAAGCCGACGTGGGATCGGCGCATCATGTCGATCCACCACTTCTCGCGCGAACGGAATCTCACCGTGGTCGACGCTCAGATTCGACGATTCCGCTTCGCGAGGGGCGCCGGGCGGAAGGCCGGGTCGGGCGCGTAGCCACTCGACGGGGCGGTCGGGGGCCCTGACCGCGACGGACTCGACGTTCAGGGGTCCGGTGCGCCGGACGGTAGGAAGAGCAGGTTCGGCGATCGGTGCCGTCGTGGCGGCATGCGATACCCGTAGGGCGACAGGACCGGCAGCAGGGACTCGTCCCCCTCGATCAGTAGCACGGGGTGGTCGCGCTGGATGAGGTCGCGCATGCCCCGGACCACTGCATGCTCCTCCCCCTCGGTGTCGATCTTCACGAACGCGATCCGATGGGGGAGGGCGAGAGAGTCGATGGTGATGGCGAGCACGGAGATGGTGCCGCCATCGGTCACGCGCGCCGTGAAGTAGTCGGGCAGGCCGTGCTCGTTCCGGTCGATCGAGAACTTGAGGAGCCGCGAGCCATCCGACGCCGCGAGGTTCATGATGGTGATGTTGTCGTGCCCCGAGGTTCGGGCGAAGAACGTCAGTAGCTCCGAGGTGGCGTGGATCGGCTCCAACGCGATGACGCGGCCGTCCGGGCCGACCAGCTTCGCGAGGCGCATGCTGTAGTAGCCGACGTTGGCGCCGATGTCCAGTGCCCAGTCTCCGGGGTGTACCCAGCGAGTCAACAGCTCGAACTCGGGCTCCGACGGCGTGAACCGGTCTCGCTTCATGTCGAGCCAGATCTTCCACCGGCGGGCTTCGTTCTGGATCGTCGGAGGCAGGTGGCTCGCGAGCCGTTTCAGCACGAGGTGTCCCCGAGCGTCGGGACGCTCATCGGGCCGTGAAGGCTCGCTCGGGCGTGGACGCCAGGTACTCGTTGATCACGAACCGAGCCTTGCCCGCAGCGGTCCGGGGCAGGGCGCCGTGATACTCGATCGAGACGTCCGCTCCTTCGCCCAGGTGCTTGCGGAAGATGGCGTGGAGTGCGGGCTCCGCGCGCGCCACCTCGTAACCGGGCGTGCGCACGATCCGGATGACCGCCTGCCCCGGACGGTGCTGAACGATCTGGTACTCGACAACTCCGGGCACGTGCCGGAAGGCATGCGTGCCGATGACGCCCGAGATGACGTTGCCCGCGGTGGTGAGGAGCACATCGTTCACGCGGCCGTCGAGCCGGGTGATGCGTCTGAGGCTTCGGCCGCACTCGCAACCGGGGCCGGCCAGCACGCCGGCGTCTCCGTTCCGGTAGCGGATGAGCGGCATGGCTTGGTTGTCGAGGTCCGTGATCAGGAACGCACCCTCCCCGGTGAGAGCGGCACGACCGTCCTCCTGCTCGACCTCGATCACCGCGTGCTCGTCGCAGGTGTGATAGACGTCCGGCCGATCGGGGCAGGTGTAGGCGAGCGATTGAACTTCCCCGCAGCCGTAGTACGGAAGCACCTTGGCGCCGAAGACACGCGCGATGCGCTCGCGCCAGTGCTCGGGCAGGAGTTCGGCGGTGGGAAAGACGGCATCTAGATGCAGCGCGATACCGGCGCTCTCCGCCAGGGCCGCAAGCTGATGGCATGCCGAGCAGTAGCCGACCAGGAAGCGCGCGCCCGCCCTTTTGACGGCCGCTGCGTATGCCGCCACGTTGCCCGGGCCGAGCTCGAAGGCAGGCAGGAAGACCTTGCCGGCGAACCAGCTCTTCAGCTGAGCGAGCGGACGGGTCTGCCGGCCGAGGGAGCCGCCAAAGAGCTGCGCCCAGGGCGTCCCGAGCCCGAGGCCACCCCAGCCGAGACCGCGCCAGTAGCTGGCCCGCATCCAGATCGTTCCGGCATAGTCGCGCACGACTTGCATGGGCATCCCGGTGGTGCCGCCGGTGATCCCCGTTTCGAGCGTGTCGTCGCGGAAGTTCCGGGCGCGCAGCGCCGCGCCGTGCTCCCGCAGCATGGCCTTCGTCATAATCGGGAGCTTGGTCAGGTCTTCGATCCCGCGGATGTCCCGAGGGTGCGCGCCGACCTCGTCAAGCATGATCCGGTAGCGTGGGCTGCGCTCGTACAGGCTGGCGACCAGGGTGCGGAGCTTTTGGCTTCGGAGGTCGTCGAGGCGGCTACGCGTCCAGTACTGCGTCTCCTCGAGGAGCGCCAGCGTCCCGTGGAGATCGAAGGGGGCGACGCGCGAGCGGACTCGCCAGTGGAGGCGGTATAGCCCCGCGCGCGCCTCTCGGATGATCTGAACGGACACGGATCCTCCCGGGCGCGCCGGCGTCGCGCGATGCGCTAGGTCGCGCGCCGCTTCGCGGCAGCGTCCTGGAACGCTTCTTCGAGCCGTTCGTAGATCTGGCGCCAGTCGTACCGATCGAGGACGAGCTGTCGGCCGCGCTCGCCCAGCCGCTGGCGCAGCGCGGGATCTCCGAGGAGCGTGCGCGTGGCATCGATGAACGCCGGGTCGGTGTCGGCGATCAAGGCCGTCTCCCCGTGGGTCAGCGCGATGCCCTCGGCGGCCACCGGCGTGCAGACGACCGGCTTCTTCATGGCGAGCGCCTGGAACACCCGGTGCTTGGTGCCGGCGCCGACGCGGAGCGGCATCACGACCACGGTGGCCTTTGCGATCCAGTCACGCATGTCCGGCACGGACCCAGTCACGATGACTCGATCGCTCGCCAGGCGTCGGACCGACTCGGGAGGGTTCTGCCCGGCGACGATGAATCGGGCGTCCGGGATGCTCGGAAGGAGCTTGTCGTGGAAGTGGATCGCGGCGTCCGCCTGCGGCGGCCAGCCCAGGTTGCCAAAGTACAGGATGGTGTTCGGCTCGGCGGCATGCTCGCGAGGGGTCCAGTACTCCACATCGGCGCCGTTGGGCACCGTGGCGACGTCGGCGTCGGGGCAGATTCGGAGGTACTCCGCCCGATCCTCGTCGGAAAGGGTGACGCACTTGTCGCTGGCCCGCGCCACGCGCTGCTGGAGCTTCACGAGGCTCCGGGCCTGGGCGTGGGCGAACGCGCGGCGGATCGGGTTGTCAAGCGTCGCCGCCAGGCGTTGCCAGAGCACGTGCTCGAGGTTGTGGGCGTCGTGAACGAACGCGGCCCGACCCTGGTGCCCGACGTACTGGCTCATGTGAAGGAAATGGGAGTGCACGAGGTCGACATTCTCGCGCTCGAGGGCGGCGGCCATCTCGGCCCGCCAGTACTCAGCGACGATGAACGGCTGCGGCGTCACCAGGCTTCGGCCGGCGTTGAGCAAGGCGCGCCATCGGGGCCGGACGAGTTCGATGCCCGTGATGCGCTTGCAGTATGGCCGAAGGGCCTCGAGGTGCTCGCGATCGGTCGGCTTCGTCAGGAAGCAGAGGAGCGACACCTCGTGGCGGGCGGCGGTCTCCTTCAGCAGGCTGAAGTCGCGGATGGCCGCTCCGTCGGTGAGCGGCCAGGGACACTTCGAGACGAGGGCGAGAATTCTCACCAGTAGAGTCCGTGGTAGTTGGGCAGGTCGGCGTGCCTCAGCGCGGCGACGAGGTCGACGACTGGCTGCTCGAGCCTCGGGAGCTGACGATACTCGGAGGCGTTCTTGCAGACGACGAGGACGCTGCTCCGCGCGACCACCTCCTCCAGGGATGGCTCGAGCAGGCCGCTGATGTGAGGCAGCTTCTCCTCCAGGAACAGCTTGTTCGCCCCGACGAGGCGTGTGAGCTCGACCTCCGAGTCGTGAATGCGGAGGCGGAAGCCCTTCCCGAGCAGCGTCTCGGCCATCATGACTACCGGGCTCTCCCGCAGGTCGTCGGTGCCGGCCTTAAAGCTCAAGCCCAGGATGCCGACGTCCCGGTGGCCCAGCTCGATGACGAGCTCGATCGTGCGCTGAATCTGCAAGAGGTTGCTGCGGCCAATGGCTTCCACCATTGGCAGCTCCAGATCGCGCTCCCGAGCCCGGCCGGTTAGGGCCCGCAGGTCCTTCGGGAGGCAGGACCCTCCGAAGGCCATGCCCGGGGTAAGGTACGTGCGCGAGATGTTGAGCTTGTTGTCCCGGCAGAGGATGTCCATGACCTCGAGGCTGTCGATGCCGTGAGCCTTGCAGAACTGGCCCATCTCGTTGGCAAAGGTGACCTTCAGCGCGTGGAACGCGTTGCACGCAAACTTGATCGCTTCGGCGGCTCGGAGCGATACACGGACCTGCGGGGCGTTCACGCATCGGTAAAGCTCGGCCAGAGCGTCGCCGTCGCCGGGGGCCGACTCACCAATGATCACGAACGGAGGCTCGCGAAAGTCGCGCAGGGCGGAGCCCTCCCGCATGAACTCCGGGTTCGCGACAATGCGCGCGCCGGGGAGGCAAGGGGCGACGATGTCCTCGATCGACCCGGGGAGCATCGTGCTGCGGACTGCGACCGTGTGAGGGGTCGTCTTGGTCGACAGGGCATGACTGATCTCGCGACTGACGTGCTGGACGTGCGAGAGATCCGCATGGCCATTCCGCTGGCTGGGTGTGCCGACGCAGATGAAGGACAGATCCGAGCTCTCCACGGCCTCCGCCGCGCTGCCGGTGGCGACGAAGGTGCCGGCTCTGTGCGCCTTGGCCAGCATCGGCGCCAGTCCCGGCTCGAAGAGGGGGCATTCGCCGGCCCGGAAAGACGCGAGCTTTTCGGGGTTCACCTCGACGCCGATGACCCGGTGACCGGAATCAGCCAGCGACACCGCCGTCACGGTGCCGACGTAGCCGAGACCGAAAACGCTGACGTTCATGCGAGGCACCCCTCGAGGACCGAATGGACCGTCCGTGCGTTCAGGTTCCAGTCGAAGCGCTTCACCGAATCCCGAAGGGCGTCCCGGTCCCAACGCACAGACAGGGCGTGGTGCAGCGCCTGGCGGAGAGCGCCCGGGTCGTTCGGAGGGACGAGCAGGCCGTTGATCCCGTCGCGGACAATCTCCGGCACACCGCCGACCCGCGAGGCGACGACGGGGATGCCGCACGCCAGTGCCTCCAGGACCACGTTCGGCAGCCCTTCGTGCAGGCTCGGGAGGCAAAGGACGTCGCTGGCATTCATCCACAGCGGGATCTCGCGGTGCGGCCGGGCGCCGACACGACGCCCGGCGCCGGTTCTTTCGGTGCCGGTGCCGACGAAGACGGTGTCGACGCCGAGGGGCGCCGCCGCGGCGAGAACTGCCGGACCTTTGACCGGGAGCAGGTTGCCGACGAAGAGGAC
Source organism: uncultured bacterium (assembly GCA_964463175.1). Classification (GTDB taxonomy): domain Bacteria; phylum Methylomirabilota; class Methylomirabilia; order Rokubacteriales; family DASRDR01; genus DASRDR01. The sequence continues at coordinate 28,043 of CAYXBJ010000071.1, read as the reverse complement.
GCGCCGGTGCGAGGGATCGAGCCCGAGGCCGTGGCACGATGCCGCGCGGCCCAACGGTCGGAAGGTGTCCTGGTCGATGCCGTTGTACACGGTGATACCGTCGATGCCATGGTCGGCCAGCGTGGCGCGGAGAGCCTCGCTTCGGCAGAGAACTGCGCGGCTCGCCCGCAGAGCGCTTAGCACCTGGCGTCGGCGTGTCTGATTCGCAAACAGCACGTTCACGTCGCTGCCCTGAACCGTCGTGACGAACGGGAAGTTGTGGGCCTGGGCGACGAGCATGACGCCATAGGCGTCGGGATAGGCCCAGTTGACGAGGACGACGTCGAAGCGCTCGCGTCGGACGACCGGCTCGATGGCCCGAGCGAAGAGCCAGCCATTCCACCGCCGGGACAGCAGGGGAACGTGACGGAATCGGGGACGGCAGACCCCCGGCTCGTCGAGGAGCACCCTGTGGGTGGGCGCGATCACCCGGACTGTGCAGAGCTTCGCCAGGGCAGCGGCTTGCTGGGCATTGTGCACGCCACGGGTCGGCTCGAGGCGGTTCGGATAGAGGTTCGACACGAAGAGGACGTTCATGCCCGTCGGCGCTCCTGGGGCGGGACGCCGACGCGTCGAGGCGGATTCGGCGGCACCGGCGACAGCGGGCCGGGGAAGGTGCGCGCCAACCCCTGTCGCACGCCGACTGCGGGCTGCCAGCCGAGCAGGTCCCGGGCGGCGCTCAGGTCGAAAGCGTCGAGGGGTCGCAGGGAGCGGACGCGGTAAGGGGTCAACGGGCTGCCCCGCAGGAGCGCGGCCCCCGCGGACAGCGCCAGGAACAGCGCGCGCGGAATGCGGATGATCGGCTTGCGGCCAGCGGGCCGGCGGCGGACGGCGGCGAGGTACTCCCCGAGGGTCACCGTGACCGGATCGACGAGGTTGAAGATCGAGCCATCGAGGCCCGGTTTCCGGGCCGCCAGCAGGAGACCGTCCACGACGTCGTCGACGTAGACGAGCGGAATCACCGGGTCGTTCAGCCCCACGCGCATCCAGCAGCCGAAGAGGTCCACCACGCCGTTCGGCGCGGTGAGCTCGGCGCGCAGGCCGAGGATCTGACCGGGCCGGAGCAGAACGGCGCGCAGCCCGCGCTCCTTGACTGCCTCCAGGACCATCAGCTCCGCCTGGAGCTTCGTCTGGGTGTAGAGGCCTCGGCGCTCAGGGAACGGCTCGTAGGGCGAGTCTTCCCGTATGGGCTCACGGGCGGGATGTCCCGCGTGGTCGAGCACGCTGAGCGAGCTCACATAGACCAGGCGCTCCACGTCGTTCGCGAGGCAGGCGTCGATGACGTTCCGCGTTCCCCAGATCGTGCCGGCCTGAAAGTCCAGCGCGACACCGCGCATCGTCGCGCCGAGGTGGAAGACCGTGCGAATGCCACGCATCGCGTGGGCGACCAGCTCCGGATCGCCCAGGTCGCCGTACACGGCGTCGACGCTGGGGAACTGAGCCAGCCAGTCGGGCCGGCGGCGGGCGAGGATGCGCACGCGCTGCCTGTCGGCGACCAGTCGATCGAGAAGGACGCGCCCCACCAGGCCGGTGGCCCCCGTGACCAGGACGTCGGCGAGGCCGAGCGGCCCGAGGCGGCCGGCGAATGCCCGCGCGCGCTCGGCGTCGGCGCGCGCGCACGCCTCGGCCATGAGCGCGACCGGGCGACGACCCTCCTCCGCGCTGACGGCCGGCTCGCGACCCTCGAGAAGAGCCCGAGCGAATTCCTCGGCGCCACGCTGGATGCCGGGCGACGGCTTGAGCCGCCCGGTCGCGAACCGAAGCATGTTCAGGGGGGCTTCGAGGGCCTGTGCGGCGCCGTTCTTGACGGCGTTGATACCCATGCCGACGAACTTCGGCCCGGGCAGGCTTCGGCTCGAACGGCATGTCTGGAGAAACGTATCGACCTCGATGACGCCGCTCGTCCCCTGGATGGTGATCCGGCTCTGCATGGGACGGGTGTTCCACGACAGATGCAGGCGCCCGACGCCGCGTTCGGCCACCGCATGCACGTGCCACTCGTCGAACTGGAGGTGGAGGTGACGTCCCGTGGACCGATAGCGGATGTCGACGTCCGCGATGGGCCCGAGGAACGCCTCCAGGAGGTAGAGTCCGTGAACGCCGATGTCCTGGAAGGGATAGGACCCCTTGAGGTACGTGGCCGGGAAGGGGCCGCCCCCGAACGGGGGGTACTCCGATGCGCGAACGATGTCGACCGCGACCAGCTCGCCGCACTCGCCTCGCCGGACACGCTCGAGGGCGTCCACCACGACTGGATCGAGCCGGGCCGAATGGTTGACCGACAAGACCCTCTTGGCCGCGCGGGCTTCGGAGATCATGAGGTCGCACTCCTCCACCGTCTCGGCCATGGGCTTCTCGACGAGGACGTGACATCCCATCGCGAGGGCCTTCAGCGCGAGCGCACAATGGGTGGACGGAGGCGTGAGGACGTGCACCGCATCGAGATCCGTGTTCACCAGTTCACGGAGATCGGCGCATGCACGGGGGACCCCGAAGTGAGCGGCGGCCGCGGCCGCCGCGTTGGTATCGACGTCGACGACCGCAGTGACCTTCACGCCCGGCACGCGTCTGAGGGCCGCGAGGTGGTGGCGGCTCACATAGCCCGCGCCGACCACCGCCACGTTCAGGTCGGTCTTTCCCGGGCGTCTGTCCGAATGTATTGCGGTCGCAATGTGGACGCGATCGGACTCGATCATGGTCGGTCCTCTACCCGCTTGCCTTGGGCCAGGTGACGCGCTGTCGGCCGGCCAGGACGGAGCCGAACGCAAATATGGTGGCCACGGTCAGGACACAGAACGCATAGGGCACGGTGAGAAACCTCGAGCGGGCCTGGGGGCAGTACGCTCCCACGACCCCGAGCGCGTAGAAGACCAGCTGGAGCCCGAGCGCCAGCCGGTAGAACGCGTGCGCGGACAGCGCGAGGCTCGCCAGGAACAGGGCCGAGAGGAGGAGCGGTCCCAGGAGGCGGAGACCCTTGTGCGAGAGTGTCTGGAACCAGAGGCGGTTCCTCCATGGCAGGAGGACCCACGGGTGCTGACGAAGCAGCTGGAAGGTCCCGGCAATGGTGCGGGTCTTGCGCGTCAGCTCCCCGTCGCGGCGAGTCGGCGCGCGGTCAAAGGCGACGGCCTCGGGCGTGAAGATCACTCGATAGCCCCGCCGAGCGACAAGCAGTGGAAGCAACACGTCGTCGAGCAGGGTGTCGGAGGGCAGAGGCTCGAAGAGCGCGCGTCGAAGCGCGTAGATCGCCCCCGTCGCCCCGACCGTCGAGTCGACGAGGCTCTCGCTGCGGCGCAGCAGCACCTCATAGCGCCAGTAGGCGCCGACGCCCTGCTGTAGCCCCCGCGCCTCGCCGAGCAGGACCAGCTCCCCGCCCACCGCCCCCACCGAGGGGTCGATGAACGGACGGACCAGCGCGCGCAGGGCCCCCTTGTCGAAGCGCTGGCGAGCGTCCGCCATGACCAGGATCTCGCCAGAGGCCCGGCGCGCGAGGTCATTGAGGACGGCGGGCTTTCCGCGTCGCGACGCGAACGCGAGGACCTGGACGCCGGGACCCTCCAGGCGGCGAGCCCGGGTGACCGTGTCGTCGATCGACCCGTCGGATCCGATCAGAACCTTCAGGCGCTCGGCGGGGTAGTCGAGGGTCAGAAGGTTCTCGATCTTGGCCTCGATGCACTGGCCCTCGTTGTGGGCGGCAATCAGCACGCTGATCGACGGCTCCCAGTCGGCACCCGCCACTCGCCGCGGCCGCCACCGGGCCCACCCCCAGATCAATGCAGGGTAGCCGATGTGGGTATAGACGAGCAGCAGGGCAGAGGCCCAGAAGATCAGGTGGCTCACGGTCGCCCCCAGACAGCGAGCACGCGGACTGCCACGTAGATCCCAAAGATTCCGGCCGCCGTGAGGACCGCGATCCACGCGGCGTCACGACTCGTCGACCGAACGGTCGGCCGGGCGAGGGCGGCTTGGCTGGCGCCCAGGCCGAGGACCAGGTACGTGATCGGCACGTACTGGCGGGAGAGGAAGAGCGCGCTCGCGAAGAAGCCGGCACCGACGAGGACGAGATCCCGTCCCAGGCTCGCGTCACGCTTCGCGGAGTCGGGGGCGGTCGACTGAGGTCGGAGGCCCTTGAAGAACCAGTACACCGCCGCGACTGCGGGAAGAATGCCGGCGAGCCCGAGCTCCGCGAGGACGTGCACGAAGGAGTTGTGGGCGACGCGCTCGTGGAACTCCGTGAAGCGGCCGAAGCCCACTCCGAAGATCGGGTGAGTCTTGAACAGACCCAGGCCGACGCTCCACGCCTGGACGCGGCCCTGGGCGGATTCTTCCCGAGAATCCATCTCCGCGATCCGAGTGGCGCTGCCGAGCGCCGTGGTCAGGACGATGGCAAGAATCGCCACCGTTGCGCCGGCCAGTCGTCCATAGCGTCGGGCACTGAACAGGACCAGGATCATGACGAACCCGAGCATTCCCCCTCGCGAGCCCGTGTAGAGGATGGCCAGCACGATTGGAACGAGGGCGGACGCGGACAACGCGCGTCGGGCCGCCGAGCCGGTGCGGGAGAACAGGTCGGTGAGAAGGAATGGCACGGCGATCAGAAGCGCCATCGCGAGATCGTTCGGATCCTGGAAGATGCCTGTCCCCCGGATTCGGGGATCTTCCTCGACGGAGTCTCCGGAATGCTCGATCGTCGTGACGCCGCCGAGGCCGGTGCCGGTGTGGAACTGGACGATGCCGTTCGCGGCTTGGAACAGGCTGAGAACGATGACGAGCCGGACGATCCGGCGTAGCTGACCGGGAGTAGTCACGGCGAGCCGTATGAGGAAGTAGGTGAAGATCGCCGGCAGGAAGGTGATGGCGGCGCGATAGGCGCCATCAAACCATCCCCACGCCAGGTTGGATACGACGACCGCGACGCTCAGGCACAAGAGTGCCCAGTCGTGAGGAATGTCGAAGAGGGTCCATGGCCGATGGAGCTGGGTCACGACGACGACGGCCAGGGCGATCAGCGAGTAGATCATGACGATTGGCAGACCGGCCAGCGCCGGCAGGATCTCGCCGGGTCGGATGTAGATCAGCGCAAGATAGCCCGTCAGGAAGAGGTACGCCACCGGATCTTCCTAGAGCCGACGGGGCTGCCGGAGCAGCTCCGGGAGGAGCTTGCCAAGGCCGAGGAGGGGCCAGGTCGCGACGGCGAACGTCGCGGCGGCGGCCGCTCCGTAGAGGGTGATGCCCGGCCACCCATCGGCGGCACGGAAGCGGACAAGGATGCCGAGCAGGAGGATGGATGGGGCGGCGGTGCCCAGCGCCGGCAGGACGACGGCCCGCACGTACTGTCGAAGCGGGAGACGGGCGACGCGGCAGCCGTAGACCAGCGTGAAGAGCCCCCGGCAGCAGGCGGCGGAGACAGCGAACGCCACGCAGGCACCGGCCAGACCGAACGGCCTGAGCAGCAACAGCGCCAGACCCGCGGCCATGACGGTTTCGATGATGCTCGCGAGGGCCAGCGCCTTGTGGCGCGCGGCGGCGAGCAACAGGCTCTCCATGGCGAGCTGGGACATCGGGATCAGCTCGCCCAGCGCGAGCAACACGAGGAGCGGGTATGCGTCGGCCAGGCGCGGGCCGACCCACAGCGTGATGAGAGGGCGTCCAAGAAGGACGAAGAGCCCGAGCAGGAAGAGCGCCAGGCTCGCAGCGAAGCGACTGCCGCGCAGCGCGAGCGTCTGCTGCTGCGCCCAGTTCTCCGTGGCGTGGAGCTTCGTCGCCAGTGGCGTGGCGACCGCGGCAGAGGCGGCCACGATCAGGGCGGCATAGGCGACCAGCCGGGCGGCGATCGAGAAGGGTGTGACGAGGGCGAGGCCGACGCTCGCGGCGATGAGCGTGGGCGGGAGAGCCTTGCGTGCCAGCTGGGCGAGGGATCGGAGGAAGTTCCAGATGCCGTAGTCGAGCAGGGTCCGCATCTGCCCCCAAGCGAGGAGCCGTGCGCGGGGACGGAGTGACGGCACGACACGGAGGGCCATGACGGCCTTTGCGAGCCCCGCCAGCACTGTCGTGAACAGGCTGATCCAGGCTAGGGCGACGAGGCCGAAGCCGTGTCCGACGAGGGTGAAGACCAGCGCCGCGCGGATCAACTCGACGGGGATGTCGATGATGTTCAGTACGTCGAAGCGCTCGTATGCCCACAGCGTCGCGTCGAACACGTTGAGCAGGAGCCCGATCGCTAGACTCATCCCGACGATGACGAAGGCCGTCCGCGCTTCGTGGCTCTGCGCGGGCTGGAGGTCCAGCAGGCGGGTGATCGAGCCGGCCATGACGGCCGTGATGAGCACGCAACCGAGGGCCAGTACGGCGAGGACGACCCCGCCCGAGCTGAGCGTCGTGTTGATTCCGAGCGTGTCGCCACGCGCGCGGTGGAAGGCCATGAACCGACCGATGGATCCCCGAACGCCCAGATCCATGAATCGGAGGTATTCGGTGAGAGCGGTGAGGACGATCCACAGGCCGTACGTCGTGTCGCCGAGTCTGTGAATCAGGAAGCGCGCGACGAAGAAACCGATCCCGATCGAGGTGCCGACGCCGAGCCAGCTCCAGACCACGCTCTTGGCCACGGCCAGCTGCAGGCGAGGATGCGGAGTCGCCATCGTCTCGCTTCGTCTAGCCACGGAGCTCGAGTGTTCTGGCGTCTGTACCCTGACCGGAGCCGCGGGCGACGGACGCGAGGGCCGGTGAGGCGACCGCCGTGCCACGGCGCACGTCGGGAGGCACGAGCCAGTTGTCCAGGAAGAGGTGGGGCGGCCCCTCGTACCCCTGCTCGGCGGCCCGGACGAGGTTGGCCATCTCCCGCGCGGTGACGTAGTGGAGCTGCCCGTGCTGCCCGTCGTCGAAGGAGCGGCGCAGCGCTGCGTGGAAGTCGTCCATCCTCGCGCCCAGCAGGGTCGCCGCGTTGCGCTCGGTGGCCCCGTGGGTATGGACCTTCACGAATACCCACTCCGGACGCCCCTCGACGCCCACCCCGGCCCTCATCCAGTGGCGGAAGCGCTCGAGGGTCGGGGGATTCGCTCGAGAGAGCTCCGCGTTCTCGAGGCGCGGCAGGACGCCCAGCTTCGGTCGACTCCAGTCGAGCGCCAGCGGCCCCTGGATCATCAGGAGCCCGTCCCGGGTCGGATGCCCGACCGACGCCTGAAGCCCGAATTCGTGCGATCGGGGGCGCTTGGGATCGTCGATCGCGTAGTAGATGCTGTTGACGGTCCGTGTCTGCGTGTCGCTGGGCGCCGACGGTAGGGTGAAGTCGGCGTAACACCCGGTCTCGGAGAGGACGGTCAGCTCGTCGTTGACCCCGCACCAGCGACCGTCGAGGCGAGAGTTGTCCAGGGCCCAGTTGCCATGGATGAACCCGTACTTCACGGAGTTCTGCTGGCGATCTCGGCCGAGCAGGCCGTGCTGGAGGAGCTGGGCCTTGAAGATCGAGAGTTTGTCCACGAGCCCATCACGGGTGTCCCGGTCGTGATGGAGGTGAATTTCGACCTCGCCCAGCCCCGCGCGACAGAGGTCGGCCAGGGCGTCGAGGTGCTCGGCCCGATACTCCTCTGCGGGGAAGAAGAAGGTGTGCTGTGGCGGTCGCCCGTCGGCGTCCCGATGACGCGCAGCCAGGCGCGGCAAACCCTCCGTCCAGGCACGGACGCGCTCCCGCTCCACGGTGATGCCAGGATTTCCGTGCGCGGGCTCGAAGTGGTCCGCGAGGCAGAAGAAGACGTGGAGCAGGGGGCGATGACCGGTCTGTCGGCGGCGCCGCCGAACCGAGCGCAGATAGCCCGGGAGCCAGAGATGCGCGTTCCGCGGAAGACGACGAGGAATCATGGGCGGATGCCGCTCTGCCTCGCCAGGCGCGCGTAGAGGGCCTCGTACTGTCGCACCATGTGGACCAGCGAGAAATCACGGACGACCCGCTCCCGTGCGGCCCGCGCCATCGCCGCCCCCTTTGCGGGCTGCTGCAGGAGCCTGACGATAGCCTCCGCGAGCGCGACGGGGTTCCCCGGCGGAACGAGGATTCCCGCGTAGCCGTCTTGCCCCACGACATCGTCGGTCCCGCCCACCCTGGTAGCGATGACCGGAACCCCGGCGGCCATGGCTTCGAGCAGTGCCAGGGGCACTCCCTCGCTCCGGGAGGACTGGACGACCACGTCGAAGGCGGGTAGGAGCGCCGTCGCGTCGGCGCGGTAGCCGACGAACCGCATGGAACCGGAGAGTCCCCAGGCCGCCGTCTCGGCTCGAAGAGAACGGGCAAGGGGACCGTCGCCCAGCACCACGGCCTGCAGCGCTCCCAGCGTTTGGCGGGCCCGCGCGACCGCCTCGATCAAGAGCGCGAAGTGCTTCTCCGACGAGAGGCGCCCGAGCCCGCCGACCGCGATGGCTTCGTCCGGGATACCCAGGATTTGCCGCGCGACGTCCCGCGGATAGCGGGGAGCGTCCAGATCGGTCCCGTTGAGAATGGTGACCACCTTGCGCGGCGGGATCCCGTCGATCGAGATCGCCACTTCGCGGGCAGAGCTCGAGACCGAGACCACGGCATCGGTTCTCGCCGCCAGCCAGCGGCGCCTCCACGCGTCCCGGCGACGGCGCGAGTACACGTGGTCGCCATGACGGGTCGTCAGGGAGACGGGGACGCGGGCGATCGCGCCGGCCAGGGTTGCCACCAGGTGAGCGCGCTGATTGTGGGAATGGACGACCTCCGCGCGCAGTGCACGGAAGTGGCGCCCGAGGCGGAGGATGCCCGTCCAGTCCAGCCCCGGAGCCATGTCGCACGCGAAGAATGGCGTCTCGGGCGGCACGGCGTCGCGCAGGGCGCCGGGCCCGTCCGTGCACACTAGCGCGGGAGACACCGCGCATGGATCGGCGCGTCGGATGAGCTCGATGACGAGCTTCTCCAGCCCCCCGGGGGCGAGACTGATGACCACGTGGACGACTCTGAGGGGCGCCCCCGCCGGAGCTGGGGGGCGGGTGACGGCGAGCGGCCCGTCGACCTCGGCCACGGCCTCGGCCGGAGCGCCTCGCTGGATCCTCGCGGCCTGTGTCATCGGCGGTCAGGGCCGGACGGTCGATCCGGACCCGGTCGTCGCGTGTCGCGTGGCGTTTCGCGAGCCGACGACGACCAGGCACTGACGGATGACGGCGGCGTAGTCAAACCCACGACGATCGGTGAGAGTCAGCGTCGCGCCGGCCGCGCGAAGCCGCTCCTCGGTGAGGTGGACCACGAGTGATTCCACGGGGGGCTTCTAGCCGCGCGCGCCGTTGCCACGGACTCGCCGGAGCATCCGGTCCAGGCCAGTCGTGCGGTGACCGTTGACCCGCTCATCATCGTGGTAGCCGCGGTAGTAGCCGGCCAGCGAGCGGCCGTCGCGGTTGAAGACGATGCCAAGGGTCTTCGCGGGGTCGACCAGGGTGAGCGCTTCCTCGACCAGGCGGCGCGGCGTTCGGTGAGCGCTGATCACCAGCAGAAGGCCGTCGACGAGCTTCTCCATGACGCGGCCGTCCGGAACGGCGACCAGGGGCGGAGTGTCGAGGACGATGGTGTCGTACCGCTGGCGCGCCTCCACCAGGAGCGCCGCGAAACGGGGGGACTGGAGGAGCTCGTAGGGGGCTTCCGGGATGCCCCCTGCCGGCACCACGTCGAGGTTGAAATTCCGACACGTGTGCACCACGCGCGCGAGATCGAGGGAGGGCTCGCGGATGGCGTCGACCAGGCCGGGCAGGGATCCCCCGATGGCTGAGCGAAGTCCCAGGGCCCGGGCGATGCTTGGCCGGCGCAGATCCGCATCGATCAGCAGCACGCGCGCGCCCGCGCCCTGCGCGAGGGTGCCGGCCAGGTTGATGGCGGTGAGCGTCTTGCCGTCGCCGACCGCGGCGCTCGACACCATAATGGTGGCGATGCCGTCCATCGATCGGCGGGCCTCGATCAGGTGACGGAGCGCGCGGTACTGCTCCGCCTCGAAGCTGGTGGGCGTCAGCAGGCTCACCAGGTGGCCATCGATCTCCCCGCTCGACACGGGCTCCTGGCTCCCCCGGGCGGTCGAGGGCCGGCGAGCCGGCGGGGCGGCGACACTAGCCGCCACGGGCTCCGGTCCCGGTCGAGTCGGGACTGATGGACGCAGGGCTGCGGGCTCCTGGGCAGCCCGGTCCCGCTCCGCTTGTTCGAGGGCCTTGAAGAATCGGCTCATGGTTGGACTTACCTCCCGAGGGCGATGCGAGCCCGATCGGCGAGGTGCGCGATCACGTCTCGCCAGGGCACTGCGTTGCCAAATGCTCCGGCCGCGGCGGAACCCACCGCGGCGAGAGCTATGCCTACCAGGAACGTGGTCAGGATCCATCGGGGCACTCTGAGCCACGCGTTGGCGCCGTCGTGACCGCGGAGCCGGATGGCATTCCGGCGCGGCTTCGTGCCGGTTTCGAGGTAGTCGATCGCCTCCTTGACGGTCGCCAGGTCGATGCGGCGACGCTGCTCCGCATAGCCGACGACGAGGGCGTGGTCGCACACCGTGTTGATGATTCGCGGTATGCCCCCGGAATACGCGGCAATGCGAGCGAGGGCGCGCGGGGCGAAGAGCTCGGAGTCCCGTCCACCTGCGATGAAGAGTCGCGCGCGGACGTACTCGCCGACCTCCTTCCGCGAGAGAGGCGCGATGTGATATCGGAGCGCGATGCGTTGCTTCAGCTGACGGAGTTCCTGACGCTGGATCTTGGCGTGGAGCTCCGGCTGGCCCACCAGGATGATCTGGAGGAGCTTCTCGCTCGCGGACTCGAAGTTCGATAGGAGCCTCACCTGTTCGAGCGTCGACACCTCGAGGTTCTGGGCCTCGTCGAGGATGAGAACGGTATTCCGGTTCTCGCGCCGCTGCGCGATCAGGAAGCTGTTCAGGGCCACCAGTCGTTGGGCGTGCGTGAGGTTGGCCGCCGGCACACCCCACTCCTCGAGCGCATACTCCAGGATTCCCTCGAACGGGAGCGTTGAGTTGAAGACGAACGCGACGCTCGGGTCGTTCCCGAGTCGCTTCAGCAGCGTGTGGAGTAGCGTCGTCTTGCCCGTGCCGACCTCCCCGGTGAGCGCGAGGAACCCCTTGCGCTCGCGGACGCCGTAGACTAGCTGCGCCAGTGCCTCCCGGTGACCCTCGGTCGGGAAGAGGAAGCGCGGATCCGGCGTGGATCCGAACGGCGGCTCGCGCAGGCCGTAGAACGCCAGGTACATGGCTCAGAGCTTCCGTCCCGCCAGCATGGACACGAGGGTCTCGTTGCCATGTCCCAGCCACCACGCTGCGCCGACGACCAGGACCAGCCCGACGAGCGCCGCGACCGCCGTCAGCTGCCGGAGGTAGCGGCGGCGTCGGCGGTCACTCGGGCTGTTGATCGCTGGAATCGACACCAGCACCGGGATGCGCGTGAAGCTCCGGATCTCGTCGACGGTGTGAAAGCTCGTGTCGACCTGCTCGACGAAGAGCACGAGCCCGATGGCCGCGCAGGCGGCGACCGCCAGGCCGCCCACGAGGAGGCGAAGGCGGTTCGGCGCGACGGGATCCTCGGCCGGGAGGGCGGGCTCGATCACCCGGAATTGCTCGCCCTTCTGGCGATGCTCCATGCTCTCTGCGATCTGGCTCTCCGCATAGCGCTTGATCAGGGACGTGTGTAGCTCCCGGGTGGCCTCGTAGTCACGGGCAAGCTCCTTGAACTCCTGCTCGCGGATCGGCATGTCCTGTACGCGGCGCTGGTAGTCTGCAATCGTCTGCCGTAGCTGGACCTCCTCGGCTTTGAGAATCTTGACGTCTGCCTCGGCCTCCGCAACGGCCTGCCTCATTCGGACGAGCTGGGGGTCAATGGGGCCGACCGGGGTGACGGCCGGCGCGGCCGATCCTGTCTCGGAGGAGTGTGCGGCCGCCTCCGCGATCTGCTTCTCCAGTGCGGCGATCTCCGCGCGGGTCCGGATGACATCGGGGTAGCGGTCCGAGAAGCGCGTCCGGAGCTCCGCCAGCTCCTGACGCAGCTGGGTGAGACGGAGGATGGCCGGGCTGGCCGGGAGAGAGGCGGCGGCCCCGGTCCCGCCGGTTGGCGCGACGACCAACCCAGCATCCGCCATCTGGCGCATCAGGACTTCGCGGCGCTCAAGCGCGCGCGTCTGGCTGTCGTTGTTCAGACGCAGTTGGGCGTTGAGGCGCTCCAGGGCCGCGAGGTTCACCTCATACTGCTGGGGGAGCTCGCCGACGTAGCGCTTCTTGAATTCGCTGACCTGCTTCTCCTGCTCGTCCAGCTTGGCCTTCACCTTGTCGAGCTGCACCCGAAGGAACTCGGCCGTGCCCGTCGCCTGGCGCTCGCGGGCCTTGACATCCTCTTCGACGAAGAACGAGGCGAGCGTGTTCGTCACCTGGGCAACGGTTGTGCGGTCGCTACCCAGGTAGCTGACCGAGAAGGCGATCGTGGTCCGGCGGTCCCCGGGGCTGTCGCCGCGCAGATCCAGGCGGATGTCCCGGCGCATCTGCTCGACTGCGGCTTCCATCGGATTCCGGCGTCGGATGTTCGGGTAGAGATCGAACCGCTTGATGAGATCTTCGAGGCGCGACCGGCTGAGGATCTCCTGGTTGATCGTCTGGAGCCGCGTTTCGAGGCCACTGGTCACCGTCGATTTGACGAGGTCTTCCGGAACCTGCTGTCGGTCCACGAGGACGATCGCCGCCGACTGGTAGAGGCGCGGGAGCGACGCGACGAGCGTGAAGGCCCCGACGGCGACGGGGAGAAACGTGAGTAGTGCGAGCCACTTCCGCCGCGCCCAGACTTCGCGCAGCCGCTCGACAGTCGGTCGCCCCTGCATCTCGGTGTCCATGGTGTTCAATCCCGCCCTGGTCAGGGCACGACGACGATGTCGCCCGCCTGCAGGTAGAAGTTCTCTTGCTCCCCGCCGGCGGACACAGCCTTGTTGTAGTTGAAGGGGAGCCGCTTCATGCCCTTGCTGCCGTCGGGCCGGAGTACGACGATCTTCGAGCGCGACGCGAACTGGCTGAGGCCGCCGGCCAGTGCCAGCATGTCGAGGACCGTCGTGCGGCTGCGCAGCTCGAAGCGGCCGGGCCTCGGCACCTCGCCCATCACCGAGACCTTGAAGCTCTTCGGATCGACGACGATGACTGAGACTTCCGGCGCCGGCATGTACTCGGCGAGCTTCTTGATCAGGAGCTCACGAAACTCCATTGGCGTGAGGCCGGCGGCGTCCAGGTCGTTGAGCAATGGCAGCGTGACCTTGCCGTCCGGGCGAACGGGCACCGTCCGGCTCATGGCCTCGTTCTTCCATATCGAGATCTGCAGGACGTCCTCGGGCCCGATCCGGTAGTCGTTCGGGTCGACCACGCCGTTGCCGGCGACCACCGTTGTTCCGCCGGCCGGTTGCGCCGGGGTGGCCGTGGGCGCCGCGCTGTCCATTCCGGTGACGCCGGGGACGGTCGGGACCCGGGCGGGATTCTGCGCTGGTGTTTGAGCTCCGGCGCACCCCGGACCCGCGAAGCAGGTCACGATCGCCGTGAGGGCGAGAACTCGTCGGACAGTCATTGTGATACCTCCATGCAACCGGTGGGCTCGCCCGCGCGGCTGAGCCCAACGTCCTTGATCTTGTAGAGCAGTGCTCGGTAGCTAATGCGGAGCAGTTTGGCCGCGCGGACTCGATTCCATCCGGTCTGCTCGAGCACCCGGGCGATGGCCTCGCGCTCGGCCGCGCGCGCCGCGGCGCGGGCCACTTCTTTGAGCGGGACGACCTCTTGGCGCTGCGCGGTCCTGGAGGCCACGTGTACCGTGTTCAGGACGGCGGGCCTCTCACCGGCTCCGCTGGTCCGACTGCGACGGATGAACGGTGTCCGGTGGAGATCGGGATCGTCGAGGACGACCATGCGCATGACCAGGTTCTCGAGCTCCCGGACGTTGCCCGGGAAGTGATGGCGGCCGAGGCGGTCCAGCGCGCCGGCGGACAGGGCGAAGCCCTGGCGGTGAAACAGCCGCGCGTAACGCTGCGCGAAGTAGCTGGCCAAGAGCGGCATCTCGTCCATCCGTTCCCGGAGCGGCGGGACGACGATCTGGATGACATTCAAGCGGTGGAAGAGGTCCTCGCGGAAGCGCATGGCCTCGACTTCGCGCTCGAGGTCCCGATTGGACGCGGCGAGCACGCGCACGTCGACCTCGGTCGTCGCCGTGCCGCCGACACGCGATAGCGTTCCGTCCTGAAGGACGTGGAGGAGCTTGGTCTGGAGGGCAGGGTGGAGGTCGGCGATCTCGTCGAGAAAGATCGTGCCACGATTGGCCATCTCCAACTTCCCGAGTCGGAGCTGATGAGCGCCGGTAAATGCACCGCGCTCGTCTCCGAAGAGCTCGGACTCCAGCAGCTCGCCCGGCACCCCCGCGCAGTTGGCCTTGGCGAACGGGGCGTGACGCCGGACGGAGAAGTGATGGATCGCCCGGGCGACCAGGTCCTTGCCGGTTCCCGGCTCGCCTCCGATGAGCACCGTGACGTCCACACGGGCGGCGTGCTGGATGATGTCCCAGACCTCCCGCATCTTCGCGCTCCGCCACAGCGCGATCTCCCGGCGGATCTGGGTGGCAGGGTTGTCGCCCTCGACGGCAGCGGAGCCGATGGTCGAGCGCGGCCGGTTTTCCACTTCCTTCAGGGCGTTCTCCAGGTCCGTCTGCCGGAACTGCTTCGGCAAGAAGTCGTCGGCACCGAGTCCGGTGGCCTCCGCGACGCGAGCGACGTTCTGCTCGTCCGTGAGGAGGATGACCGGACTGGGCCAGCGGCCCTTGGCCCGGAGCCGCCTGAGTAGATCGAGGCCGTCACTCTCCCCGACGGTGGCGTCGAGGAGGCAGAAGGCAAAGGGCTCGCGGAGTAGGGCCTCGAACGCTTGGTCGAGCGAGCCGCTCACGGTGGGCTCGTAGCCGAGTGCGCGGAGCGAGGTAACCAAGGCACGCTGCGTCGCCGGATCGGACTCGACGACGAGGACTGCGCGATCTCTCAGAGCAGTGGGTTGCATGGGCGGGAGGACATAGAGAGCAACCCGCGTGCCATGTTGTGCACGCGGGGCTGCATTGTTGAAATCCTCTTCCCATATTCACCACTTTGGAGACCCCCCTCCGCCCTCGCCTCGGTGTCGTGGGTTTTCACATGCCCATGAATCTTCTCCGGGATCAGTGGCTAATTTCCATACATGTGGAATGTTTCACATGATCGGGCCCGTCAGGTGGCGATCTCTGGGGCGGCGTGGCGAACCGGTCGGTCAGAAGCGGTACGGGTAGGCGAGCGTCAGGCCTAGGATCACCTGCTGGTCGAGGATCGTATCTCCGCTGGAGGGCCGCTCGTAGGAGAACTGGTAGGCGAGAGTGGCGGACAGCCAGTCGGTGATCTGGTAGGACACCGATGCCGTCGCGCCATACGTGTTGCTCGCGCCTTGGCCGGGGTCGTTCCCGAGGTCCCACGTCCGCGTCCAGCTGCCCCCGACCGCGAAGCGAAGATCGCGCGTCGCCTGATAGCCGAGTGATCCGATCAGAGCCGAGACATTCTGCGGGGTCACCTCGCCGAGTGCGAGCCCGGTGCCGAGCGAGTAGGCGAGCGCGGCGGTCCAGTCGCGCGCTGGTGCATAGGCGACGGAGGCGTCCACGGCGGCACCCCAGTCGCTGTCGGTGACTCGCGGCCCGACGGCGATGCTCGTGCGGAGCGTCGGAGTCCATTGGCGCGCCCAGCCCGGGATGAGGGCCACCGACGTGTCGGACTCGTCCGCGTCGAAGTACCCCACCTTGACGTCGACGAAGACCTGATCCGTCCGGGTTGCATCGTACCTCGTACCCAGCGATATGGTGTGAGACTGGCTATCCGTGGCGCCCTTCTCATCGATGAACACGAAGGCGTAGCTGCCTTCGAGGAGCCACCTCGGATCTACGCGGTAGCCGACGCCCGCCAGCATGCTGTACAGGGTGGCTTCACGCCTCGAGATCTCGACCGTCGGCACGAAGGGGGCGCCGCTCGCCGCGGCTGCCACGACCGGCGCTGAATTTCCCACCACGAACGCAGCCGGATCGTTCGTGTGCGCATAGTTGCCGACGAGCTTGAGTGTCAGCTGCTGAGTGGGTCGGTATCCGAGGCTGAAGGTCGCATTTCGGTTCTCGCCGAAATTGTCGAGATCGGAGTCGTCCGCGTAGATCTGCCCTGTCGCGGCGGCACTGGCTCCGAGGGTGAACGCTTCGCTCTCATAGGAGAGAGCTAGACCCGGCGTGATCTCGCTGATGAAGTCGGAGTGACGGTCGTGGGCGGTGCCGAAAAGGTTGTCGTCGTATCGCTCGGAGAGCGTCAACGAGGGCGTGACGGTCCAGCGCCCCTGGGCCGCGCCGAGCGTCGGCACGACGAGAGTGCAAGCGCCCAGCAGGGCGCCGAGGATCCACGGCGCGAGCGGCGAACTCGGCCTAGCGACCGAGGGGCTGTGGCGCACGATCCAGGGGGAGAGCAAGCCGTATGCCACCCGAGCTCATGGCGGCACTGCCCGGCCGGCCGTAGTGAACGGTACGGACCCGCGAGGCCTCGTCTGGGGTGGGCCACGAACCACGCGGCGCGTGACGATCGTCACCTGGCCAGTGGTCGCGGAGAGTCGGTCTCGCCGTCGGTATTCGGCGGTACGAACGCCCACGTAAACACCCTCGGAGATCAGACATGTCGACGTAGAGTCGCACATTCTTGGGCCGGAGAGTGCGTTTGCTGTTGAGTGACGAAGTCGGGTGCGGGTGGGTCCCCCGACCTTCTCGCGCCATGCGGCCTAACAGTGCGCGAAAATGCACCGTTCCTGGCGGGTGACGTGCATGGAGCCCGGGGAGTGCGGGCGGGCCGCTCCGCAGATGGTCGGGCTGTCCCGCGCCCATGGTGGACGGGATTTTGCACCTGCAATGGCCGATGAGACCCGACGCGCCGGGATCGGGACCACCACGGCGAACTGCCGGAGCCGGCCGTTCCAAAGGCAAAGAGTCGCGCCTCACCCACTTCGTGCCGAATTCGCGCCGGACCTTGCGAGGCCGGAACGCGGGGCGCTAGACTCCGGCCATCTCAATGACGTGCCGGCCCGACTGCGGGCGGACTCGGGGGGCGAGACCGAAACGAGGCTTCGGACTGCCGCGCTTCAAGCGCAAGGAGGGCCGATGTCCAAGGATTCACTTTTTCGCGTAAGCCCGCCGAAACGCGCAAGCTGAATGTTCTCCTTGTTTTCGTCGGCGTGGCCGTTGTTGCACTCGGGCTCGAGCTCGGCACACGCGTTGTGTTGCGGTTTGTCTACCACCGCGAGGTCCCGGAGGTCTGGAAGCTCGAGCACGAGCCATACCTCATGCACTACTCGCACGACCGGAGCGGCCTCAAACGCGACGGCAAGTACGTCGTGTACCCCGACAAGGGCGATCATTACCGCATTCTCATCATCGGTGGGTCGACTGCGGCACAGATGCCCTCGGAGATGGTTGCGGAGGCGTTCCAACCGCTGACTGACCGCACGGTCGACGTCGTGAATCTCGCCGACGGTGGCTACATCGCCAACCAGGCGCTGGTCATGCTGGCGGTACACGGGGCGAAGCTGGAGCCCGATCTCATCGTCAGTCTCGACGGTTTCAACGACATCGTGAACATGACGAAGAAGGTCCCTCCCGGAATCCACTACCACGACCGCAGCATCCGATATGCCGTCGAGCATCCGATCATGAACGGGGTACGGTCGCTGTTCAACGATTCGCAGTTCATGCTCGCGATCGTCAAGCTGAAGGAACGACGAGATGAAATGGAGTCGCTGGCCGACGCCGAGAGGTTCGCGGAGTTCCGACGGGCCTACGTGTCCACGATCGTGACCACGGCGAAGCTGGCGAATGGCATCGACGCCGTGTACGTTCCCGTGCTGCAGCCGTATCTCCACCTCCGAAAGACGATCACCGAGCGCGAGAAGGGATTGGAACGGCTTTGGGCGTTCCGCACCGAGTTCATGCGGGGGGCGTTCGCGGAGCTCGACACCGCACTATCCACTCGGGAATTCCCTTCCAACACGCATTTCGTGTCGGCGCTGACCGCTTTCGACAACAGCGACGCCGAGATCTTCACCGATCAGTGCCACCTGACCGACGTGGGAAAGCGTCTCGCGCTCAAGTTCATCCGAGAGCAGGCGGTGGCAAAGGGTCTCGTAGGCGCGAAGGCCCACCCTCGAACGATCAGACTTTGAACCGTCAGGGAGACGATCGCATTCTTCGTGCTCGTCGCGATCGCCGCGCCGTCCCTCGAGCGCCGCGCGCCGCCGTCCGGTCAACGCCAGTCGCGGGACCGGGGAGGCCCAGTGCCTCTCGACCAGCGGGGAAGGTGAGAACGAGGGACTGTCCGGACGGCTCCGCCTTGTGACCGCGCGCGTCTGCCGCGGGCTCGACCTGCCAAGAAGATTAAGGTCGTCGACGTGCTCGCATTCGGCGACACCCTGCACCCCGGGAAGGACGGCAGGCTTCTCGGGGTCGCCATCTGTCACGCGCCGGAGCCATTCTTCCGGTGCGCGACCTGACGACGCGCTAGAATGGGCGCCCCGGTCGTGGGGGCGCTGGGAGGGCTCATGCGGGGTGCCGTCCGGCCGCGTGGCCGGCTGTTCCGGAAGTACGTCGTCCTCTTCGCCATCCTGGTGAGCGGCGCCCTGCTCACGAGCGGTCTTGTCGAGCTCTACTTCTCGTATCGCGAGAACCTCGCTGCCCTGGTCGCGCTTCAGCGGGAGCAGGCCGCCGGCGCCGCGGCCCGCATCGAAGCGTTCGTTCGTGACATCGAGCGCCAGGTCGGGTGGGCGAGCCAGGGCCAGGTCGGCGCGCGGCAGACCATCGAGCAGCGCCGCTTCGAGTTCATCCGGCTCCAGCGTCAGGCGCCGGCGGTGACCGAGGTCAGCCAGCTCGACGCGACGGGCCGGGAGCAGCTCCGCGTCTCGCGCCTCGCCATGGACGTCGTCGGCAGCGGCGCCGACTTCTCGAGCGATCCGCGGTTCAAGGAAGCGAGGCCCGGTCGCCCCTACTTCGGGCCCGTGTACTTCCGGAAGGAGTCCGAGCCCTACCTGAGCCTCTCGGTGGCGGGCGGCGGCGACCTCGGCGTGACCGTCGCCGAGGTGAACCTGAAGTTCATCTGGGACGTGGTCTCCCAGATCCGGATCGGCACGACCGGGCGCGCGTACGTCGTCGACGGCCAGGGTCAGCTCGTCGCGCATCCGGACATCAGCCTGGTCCTGCAGAAGACCGACCTCTCACGGCTCGATCAGGTCCGGGCGGTGCTCGTGGGCCCGGTGCCGCCGAGTGCGCCGGTCCAGGAAGTCACAGTTGCCAAGGACTCCGCCGGCCGCCAGGTGCTGACCGCGTCGGCGCCGATCGCGCCGCTCGGCTGGTGGGTCTTCGTGGAGCAGCCGCTGGGCGAGGCGCTCGCGCCCCTCTACGCCTCCGCCTACCGCACGATCGGCCTCCTGCTCGCTGGCATCGCGCTCTCGGTCATGGCGAGCCTCGTCCTGGCCCGCCGCATGACGACACCCATCCACGCGCTGGAGGCTGGGGCGGCGCGGATCGGCACGGGCGCGCTCGACCAGCGGATCGACGTGAAGACGGGCGACGAGCTCGAGGGGCTGGCCGACCAGTTCAACCGCATGGCCGCCCAGCTCCAGGAGTCGTACGCCACCCTCGAGCGGAAGGTCGAGGATCGCACCCGCGAGCTCAGCGAGGCGCTGGAGCAGCAGACGGCGACAGCGGAGATCCTGCGGGTGATCTCGAGCTCGCCGACCGATATACAGCCCGTGCTCGACGCGGTGGCCGAGAATGCCGCGCGTGTCTGTGGCGCGAGTGACGCGGTCATCTTCCGGACCGACCAGGACAGCCTCCTGTCGGTGGCCAGCCACGGGTCGATCCCCGCGGGTGCCGCCATGCCGCTGTCACGCGGCTCGGTCACCGGCCGCGCAGTGGTCGAGCGGCGCACGGTGCACGTCCACGATCTGGGAGCGGAGAGCGAGCAGGAGTACCCGATCGGACGCGACCGACAGCGCCAGTTCGGACACCGGACCACCCTGGCCACCCCCCTGCTCCGTGAGGGGGTGGCCCTCGGCGCGATCCTGATCCGGCGGATGGAGGTTCGCCCATTCTCGGACAAGCAGGTCAAGCTCCTGGAGACGTTCGCCGCCCAGGCGGTGATCGCCATCGAGAACGTGCGCCTGTTCCAAGAGCTCGAGCGGCGGAACCGCGAGCTCGGCGAGGCGCTGGAGCAGCAGACGGCGACCGCGGAGATCCTCGGGGTCATCTCGAGCTCCCCGGCCAACCTCGCCCCGGTCTTCGACAAGATCCTCGACAAGGCGTGCGCGCTCTCCGACGCGCAGCTCGGCGCGGTCTTCCGCCTGGAAGGGGAGCGCTTCGACGCCGCGGCGTGGCGGGGGGTCCGGAAGGAGTTCGCCGAGCTCCTCCGGACGCGCGAGTACCGGGTCGGCCGGCCGATGTTCCGCCCGGAGGGACCGTGGCATCCCGTCCACATCGCGGACGTCACGAATACCGCGATCATGCAGGACCCGAACCTGGTCGAGATCGTCGAGAGCGAGCACGTGCGCACGGTGATCGGCGTCCCGCTGGTCCGCGAGGGCCGGATGATCGGATCGATCATGATGTACCGCCGCGAGGTCCGCCCCTTCACGGACAAGCAGATCCAGCTGGTGTCCACGTTCGCCAGCCAGGCGGTGATCGCCATCGAGAACGCGCGCCTGTTCCAGGAGCTCCAGGTGCGGACCCAGGATCTGGCGCGATCGGTCGAGCAGCTCCAGGCGCTGGGCGCGGTGGGCCAGGCCGTCAGCTCGACCCTCGACCTCGAGACGGTCCTGACGACCATCGTCTCGCGCGCCGATCTCCTTGCCGGCGCCGACGGCGGCGGCATCTACGAGTACGACGAGGCGAAGCAGCTCTTCCATCTGCGGGCCACTCAGGGATTCGACCCCGTGTTCGTCGAGGCATCGCGTTCCGCATCGATCCCTCTCGGGGAGGGGGCGGTGGGACAGGTCGGGGTCACGCGGCAGCCGGTCGAGATCCCGGACATCGGCGACCCGGGTGCCTACGAGAGCCGGCTGCGCGATGCGATGACGGGCTCTGGCCTGCGGGCGGTTCTCGCGGTGCCGCTGGTCCGGGAGGGCCGGCTCCTCGGCGGGCTGGTGGTCGCCCGGAAGACCCCGGGTCGCTTCGCCCCGGAGGTGGTGGATCTCCTCAGAACGCTCGCCGCCCAGTCGGCGATCGCGATCGAGAACGCCCGCCTGTTCAGCGAGCTGGAAGACAAGAGCCGGGAGCTCGAGGCGGCCAGCCGTCACAAGTCCGAGTTCCTCGCGAACATGTCGCACGAGCTCCGCACCCCGCTCAACGCGATCATCGGGTTCTCCGAGGTCCTCGGGGAGCGGATGTTCGGTGAGCTCAACGACAAGCAGGCCGAGTACATCGAGGACATCCTGTCCTCCGGCCGGCACCTGCTCGCGCTCATCAACGACATCCTCGATCTGTCGAAGATCGAGGCGGGCCGCATGGAGCTCGAGCTCTCGCAGTTCGACCTGCCCGCAGCGATCGGCAGCGCGGTCATCCTGGTCCGCGAGCGGGCGACCCGCCACGGACTGGCCCTCGACGTGGCGGTCGACGACCGGCTGGGGCAGTTCGTGGGCGACGAGCGAAAGATCCGGCAGGTGCTCCTGAACCTCCTGTCGAACGCCGTCAAGTTCACCCCGGAAGGAGGGCGCGTTGCGCTGCGCGCCGAGCCGACCGGCGGGGGCGTCGAGATCTCCGTGTCGGACACCGGGATCGGGATCGCGGCGGAGGACCAAGAGGCGATCTTCCAGGAGTTCCGCCAGGTGGGCACCGACTACGCGCGAAAGCGCGAGGGCACGGGGCTCGGCCTTGCCCTCGCCCGGCGATTCGTCGATCTCCACGGCGGGCGGATCTGGGTCAAGAGCCGGCTCGGCGAGGGCTCGACCTTCACCTTCAACATTCCGGGGAGACCATGGCCGGCGAGCTGATCCTCATCGTCGAAGACAACGAGAAGAACCGGAAGCTCGTCCGGGACGTGCTCCAGTTCAAGGGGTACCGGACGCTGGAGGCCGAGACGGCCGAGCTCGGGCTCTCGCTGGCGCGCGAGTCACACCCGGCGCTGATCCTCATGGACATCCAGCTGCCCGGGATGAACGGGATCGACGCCCTCGGACACCTGAGAGCCGATCCGGCCACCCGAAACATCCCGGTGATGGCGGTGACCGCCTCCGCGATGATCCAGGATCGCCAGCAGATCCTGGCCGCCGGGTTCGACGCCTACCAGGCGAAGCCCATCGACGTGAAGGGCTTCGTCGCGCAGGTGGCCGAGATGCTCGCCGCCGGCCCGCGCGGGGGCGCGCGATGACACCGCCGCCCGCGAAGATCCTCGTCGTCGACGACACGCCGCAGAACGTGAAGCTCCTCGCCGACCTCCTGACCGTCAAGGGCTACGCGGTCGTGACCGCGGCGTCCGGCGCGGAGGCCCTGGCGCGGATCGAGGCCGAGCGGCCCGATCTCGTCCTGCTCGACGTGGTCATGCCGGGGATGAGCGGCTACGAGGTCTGCCAGCGGATCCGGGCGGACGCCGCGAACGGGATCCTGCCGGTGGTGATGGTCACCGCGCTCGACCCGTCGAGCGAGCGCATCAAGGGCCTGGACGCCGGCGCGGACGACTTTCTCACCAAGCCGATCAACCTGTCCGAGCTGCTGGCCCGCGTGCGCTCCCTGCTCCGAATCAAGCAGCTCTACGACACGGTCGAGGCCCAATCGGCGCAGCTCTCCGACCTGAACCGGACGCTCGAGCAGCGCGTCACCGACCAGGTCGGCCAGCTCGAGCGCCTCTCGCGGCTCAAGCGGTTCTTCTCACCCCAGCTGGCCGAGCTCATCGTGACGGGCGGGGCCGACGATCCGCTTCGCACCCACCGCCGGGACGTCACGGTCGTCTTCCTCGACCTGCGCGGGTACACGGCCTTCGCGGAGACCGCCGAGCCCGAGGAGGTGATGGGCGTCCTGCGCGACTACCATCGCGAGATGGGGACGCTCGTGCTCCAGCACGAGGGGACGCTGGAGCGCTTCGCCGGCGACGGCATGATGGTCTTCTTCAACGACCCGGTGGTCGTGCCGAACCCCGAGGAGCGGGCCGTCCGGATGGCGCTCGCCATGCGCGATCGCGTCGCCGAGCTCGCCGCCGGCTGGAAGAAGCGCGGCTACGAGCTGGACGTCGGCCTCGGGCTCGCGAAGGGCTTTGCGACCATCGGCGCGATCGGCTTCGAGGGGCGCTGGGACTACGGGGCGATCGGCAGCGTGACGAATCTCGCCTTTCGCCTCTGCAGCGAGGCCAGGCCGGGTCAGGTGCTGGCGGCCAAGCGCGTGGTGGCGGCCGTCGAGGATCTCGTCGAGACGGAGCCCGTCGGCGATCTCGCCCTCAAGGGGTTCTCCCGCGCCGTCGCGACGGTCTCGCTCCTGAAGATCCGGACCGCCTGATTTCGGCCTGGCGGCGTGGGGCCCTCTTTGCAATCCATGGGGCGTGCGGTAGGGTGATGGACGCCGTGCAGATCGAGCGCAAGCCGGTGAGCACGTGATCTCCAGCATCCACCACGTCGCGGTCGTGGTCCGGGACCTGGACGAGGGGCTTGGATTCTGGCGCGATACCCTCGATCTGCCCCTGCTTCGATCCGCCGACCTGCCCGAGCACGGCGTGCGCGCCGCGCTCCTGGCGTGCGGCGTGGCGGAGATCGAGGTCCTGGCGCCGATCGACGGCGAGTCGGGCGTCGCACGCTTCCTCCAGAGCCGGGGCGAGGGTCTCCACCACATCTGCTTCGAGTCGGACGACGTGGTGCGCGAGGTGCGCCGGTTCATCGGAACCGGGGTCGACATGATCGACGGAAAGCCGCGACCGGGCCTCGCCGGCAAGGTGGCGTTCGTCCATCCGCGCGCCTGCGGGAAGCTCCTGGTGGAGCTGGTGACGCCGTCGGGACGGACGGCCCTACCCGAGACGGCGCTCACGCTCTCGGCGGTCCACGGCAAGGTCGACGACGTCCGAGAAGCGGCGCAGCGTCTCCAGGACCTGTTCGGGATGAGCCGGGGGTTCGCCGCGGAGGACGCGTCGTTCATCCAACTGAGCCTGGCTGGGCTCACGGTTCAGCTCACGCCGCTCGGAGGCGGGTTCCCGAAGCCCGCGTTGACGGCGTTGCGACTCCGCCACGGTGATCTGCCGGCGCTGGCGCGGCGCCTCGACGAGCGGGGCATCCCGCACCAGGAGAGCGCCGTCGGACTGGTAGTGCCTCCCGGTCCGGGCCGGGGGGCGCCGCTCATCGTGGGGCCCGGCCGCTGATGGATCCGAGGGGGACCGGCTCGTGAGGCTCAAGGGACAGGTGGCGCTCGTCACCGGCGGTGGCACGGGCATCGGACGGGGCATCTCGCTGGCCTTCGCGCGGGAGGGCGCCACCGTCGTCGTGAACTATCAGAAGTCCAAGGAGAAGGCGGAGGACACCGTTCGCCAGATCCGCCAGCACGGAGGCCACGGGGTGGCCGTCCAGGCCGACGTGCGCCGGGAGAGTGACTGCAAGCGGCTCTGCGACGAGACGGTGCGCGAGGCGGGGCGGCTCGACGTGCTGGTCAACAATGCCGGCTGGACGCAGGCGGTGCCGCACGGAAACCTCGAGGGGTTGACCGACGAGATCTGGCGCAAGGTCCTGGACACGAACGTCCTGGGGCCCTGGTACTGCATCAAGCACGCCGCGCCGGTGATGCGGGCTCAGGGCCGGGGAGTGATCATCAACGTCACCTCCGTGGCGGCGTTCAGCGGAAAGGGCTCCTCGCTCGCGTACGCGGCGTCGAAGGCGGCGCTCGAGTCCATGACGCGCTCGCTCGCCCGCGCGCTCGGCCCGGCGATCCGCGTCAACGCGATCGCCCCGGGGCTCGTGGAGACCGACTTTGCTGGCTGGGGCCCGGCCGTGTTCGAGGCCGGTCGCCACGAGGTCACCACGCCCGATCTGCCCACGCCCGAGGACTGTGGCGAGGCAGCGCTGTTCCTCGCCGCCGAGGCGCGCGCCACGACGGGGACGACGATCCTCGTCGACGGCGGCATCATCCCGCTCCAGCCTCGCACGCCCTCCCGGTAGTGCCGCCGGCAGCCCGGACGTCGCGTCCGCGGCTGGCCGCGGGTCCCGGCGCCGGTTGGTCCCGGGCGCGCCTCGGCTTTCTCACTCGCGGCGTTTCGCTGCCGCGTCGCACTCGGGCTCGGCGGGCGTGAGCAAGGGGGCGACGGCCTATCGGCGCGGGGACGTGGCGTGGCTGGTCGGCCTCTGCCTGTCGCGCTTCCTGATCGCGCTGGTCTTCACGAGCTACGCCGCGGTCCTGCCGGTTCTGCAGCGTGAGTGGGCGATGTCGGCTGCCGCGGCCGGCTCGGTCGCCTCCGCCTTCCAGATCGGCTACGCGCTGTCGCTCGTCGGCTTCAATCTCCTCGCGGACCGATTTGGCGCGCGGCCCGCCTTTCTCTGGTCGAGCGTCGCCGGGGCGCCGACGGCCATGGCCTTCGCGCTCCTCGCGAACGGCCCGGTGTCCGCCGCGCTGCTCTACGGGCTCACCGCGCTCTCGGTCGGCGGCAATTACACGCCGGGGCTGATCCTCATCGCCGAGCGCTTCCCCGCCGCCACCCGCGGTCGCGCCACCGGGTTTTTCCTCGCGGCGACCTCCATCGGTTATGCCGGCTCGCTCTTCATCACCGGCGGGATGCTGACGCGATTCGGCTGGCGGGTGGCGCTGGTGGTGGCGTCGCTCGGGCCAGTTCTCGGCGCGCTGGCCGCCGTCTGGACGGTGAAGGGCATGCCGACCCTGATTCACCCACGGCGCGCGGGTGAGGGGTTCTCATCCGAGTTCCTGCGCAATCCGGCGGCGATCCTCCTGACCATCGGGTACACCTGTCACTCGTGGGAGCTGCTCGGGATGTGGGCGTGGACGCCCGCGTTCCTCTCGGCGTCCCTCGTGTTGCAGGGACAGGATCTCACGCGGGCCACCGGCGGCGGCGCGAGACTGGGCGCGCTCTTCCACGTGACGGGATTCCTCGCGTCGTCCACCGCCGGCCACCTCTCTGATCGGTTCGGACGCACGACGGTGATCATCGCGATGCTGGCGGTGAGCACCGTGTGCTCCTTGACCTTCGGCTGGCTGATCTCCGCGCCGTTCTGGATCCTCCTCCTGGTGGGCCTCCTCTACGGGTTCAGCGGGGTGGGGGACTCACCGGTGCTTTCGGTGGCCCTGACCGAGGCCGTCGCGCCGCAGGTGCTGGGCTCGGCGCTGGCCGTCCGGTCGCTCCTCGGGTTCGGCGCGGGCGCGGTGGCTCAGTGGTCCTTCGGCCGGGTCCTCGACGCGACGAATGCGGGCCCGCCCTACACGCGGTGGGGCTGGGCATTCTGTCTCCTGGCGATCGGCGGGGGACTGGGGCTCGTCTCGACGATCTGGCTTCGCTTCCGACCGGAGAGCCGTCGCCTCGCCGGCGGCCTCGGCTGAGGCACGGCGCCCAGAGCGGTTCGAAGCGGCATACTCCGGGCATGATCCGCTTCGGCCCCGAGCCGACGCCGGTGGGCCGGTTGCCCGGGGTTCCTACGCGGCGGGATCCCACGACGGCCCGGCGTTCGACCGACCCGCAATCATGTAGCCCACGTTCCGGGGAAGGTTCCACCAAACGCCCGTGCGCGAGCCGGCCAGGCGTCGGGCGATTGATCGAGGCGAGTAGAAGCGGCGGGCGACCCACTCCGTCCCGGCCTCCAGCTCCGCCGGCGACATGAGGGCGGGCTCGAAGACGCAGTGCCGCTTTCCGTCGTACCTCGACCAATCCGTGGTCAGGATCCGTCGCTCGGCGTTCAGACGCCGGAAGGTCGGCGTCCCGGGCATGGGCACCACCATGCTCACGGTGGCGACGTCCACGTCGGCCTCGTCGAGGAAGTCCGCGGTGCGCCGGAAGATCCCGACGTCGTCCTGGTCGAACCCGAACATGATCCCCAGGTGGACCGCGATCCCATGACGGTGAAGGCTGGCGATGAGACGGCGGTAGTCGTCGACGCGATTGTGGGCCTTGTTGGTCCCCTCGAGGCTCTCCTGCGAGATCGACTCCAGGCCCAGAAAGAGCGCCTTGCAGCCGCTCCGGGCCGCCCACGCGACAAGCTCCTCATCCCGCGCGGCGTTGGCCGTGCACTGGCTCGTCCACCACTTCCGGAGCGGAGTGAGGGCTCTGAACAACTCCTTCGCGTAGCGCGGGTTCGCGCCGATGTTGTCATCCCAGAACACCACCGCGCGCGTGGGGCTCGTGGCCACCTCCCGGACGACCTCGTCGACAGGCCGATAGCGAACGGTCCCCGGTCCGTAGAGGAGCGGGATCGAGCAGTAGTCGCATCGGTGGGGACATCCTCGGGTCGTGATGGTCACGGACTTCCCGTAGCGGCGTCCCTTGATGAGGTCCCAGCGGGGGGCGGGCATGCCGGCCAGCGAGGCGTTCCGAGCCGAGACGTAGACCGGCTCGAGCTTTCCGTGGGCGGCGTCATTCAGGACTCGGGGCCACGTGTCCTCCGCCTCTCCCACGACGACGGCGCTCGCGTGACGTGCCGCCTCCTCGGGCAGCGCGGTGGCGTGCGGGCCGCCCAGGACCACCGGCACACCGCGGCGCCGGAACTCCCGGGCCAGGTCATAGGCGTGGAGCGCGGAGGGCGTCGGGGCGGTGATCCCCACCAGGTCCGCCGGAACGTCGAACCGCACCGGCTCGACGATTTCGTCCGTGTGCGTGACCACGTGGTCCCGCGGCGTGAGGGCCGCGATCAGCGGCATCGTGAGCTGAGGAAACTGGATGAGTCGGCCCTGGCGGAGCCGGCGCGACTCCGGCGACTCGGCCGTGATGAGGTGCACTCGCACGGGCCGGATCGTACCGGATCTACCCG
>CAYXBJ010000070.1:0-4162 GCA_964463175.1 uncultured bacterium | reverse complement strand
GGCCTCCATGACGCCGGCGAGGATCTGGAAGGTGGACGTTTTCCCCGCGCCATCGGGACCGATGAGGCCGAAGATCTCGCCCTCGCTGACCTCGAAGCCGATGCCGCGAACGGCCTCGAGGGAGCCGTAACGCTTCCACAGACCGCGCACGCGGAGGGCGGCAGTCGCCCCTCCACTCGTCGTCATCGGCTTGGCGGCAGTATCCGTCCTGGCGTCAGCCGTCACCGTCTCCGGGCGACCGGCCACTGGCTTCCCTCCACTAGAATCTCCCCGTCGGCGGGCATCCCTGGCTTCGCGTAGCCCACTGCCCCCCGGAGCCCCAGCTTGACGCCGACGACTTGCTTCACTCGGTCCTCCCGGAAGTAGGTGTTCTCGGGCGTGAAGGAAGCCTGGGGATCGATCCGGGAGACCACGGCATCGATCGGGGTGGTGGGCGCCGAGTCGAGGTAGACCCGCGCGGGCTGGCCGAGCTTGACCCGGCCGATCTGCCCCTCCGGGACGAAGCCGCGAAGGTACACCTGGCCCAGATCCACGAGCGTGACGATGGCGGTGCCGGAAGCGACGACCTCTCCCGGCTCGGCGGTGCGGGTGGCGACGGTCCCGGTGAAGGGCGCGATCACCTGCAGGTCGGCCCGGTTGGCCCGGGCCTCGTCGAGCGAGGCGCGGGCGCGACCGGCGTCCGCCTGGGCGGAGGCGATCTGCGCCTCCTGCTGCAGGATCTGAGCCTGGATGGCCGCGACCTGCGCCGTGCGGATGGCCGGATTGGCGAGCATGGCCTCGGTTGCCGTGACGACCCCCCGGGCAGCCTCGACCTGGCGCCGGTTCGCGTTCACGATGGCGCGCTGGCTCTCCTCGGTCGTCTGCGCCTTCTTGGCTTCCTGCGCCGACACCGCCCCGGTCTCACGCAGCTTGGTGTAGTGCTCGCGATCCCACTTGGCCTGCTCGTAGGTCGCTTCGGCCTGGGCCAGTTGCGCCTCGGCGGCCGCCAGTCTCGCCTCCGCCTCCCGGACGTGCCCCTCGGCATCCGCCTTGGCCTGGTCGACGGCGAGCTCGCTCTGGCGGAGCTGCTCGTGGAGGATGGCGATCTGGCGCCGCGCCAGCTCGACCTGGGCCTCGGTCTGGGCGACCGCCGCCTCGGCCTGCTGCTCCCGCGCGCGGATCTGCTGGTCGTCGAGCAGGGCGATGACCTGGCCCGCCTCCACCGCATCGCCCTCGCGGACGCGGATCTCCTTGACGCGTCCACTGGTCTTCGCCGCGATGGCCGAGTCGTCGCCCTCGATGCGGCCGCTCAGCGCGACCACTTCGCGGGGAGGGGCCGGCCGGCCAAACAGCACGTACCACGAACCGAGCCCGACGAGGCCCGCGAGCACCACCACGACGGCGATCCGACGACCGCGGCGCGAATGCCTGCGCGTCGGCGTGGCCGCTGGGGCCGGCCGCGCCGGTGGGGCGGGCGCCGGGCGAGGCGCGGCGCCGCCATCCGTCGGCGGCGCCGAGACCATCGGTCCCGGATGTTGGTCGGGCGAGCCAGTCGTCACGGTCTCGCCAATGTCGTGAGGCGTCATGGACGCGCTCCGCTCGCCCGAAGCCTGGTTGATGCCGGAACGTCGGCCGCCAGGCCGCGAGCGATGAGGTCCTGGACGTGTCGAACGTACTCGGCAGCCGGCCGCGTTCGTAGCGGAGAATCCGCGGCGCTGGCCAGTCGCTCCCGGAACGGCGCGGTGGCGAAGAAAAACAGGAGGCTCCCCACGAGGCTCAGGTGCGTGAAGATCGGATCGACCGGCCGGAGGGTGCCGTCACGAACGCCGTGCTCCACGATCCGACGAACCGCTCCCAGCACGCGCATCAGGTACGGCACGACCTCGGGCGTCAGGTGCGCGCCGCCGGCGAGCACCTCGCGGAGCATCATGGCGGGAAAGTGCGGGCGTCGCGTGGTCGCCATCTCCCCGACCAACGCGACGAACTCCCGAAGCTGCTCCGGGGCGGGACGGGTCGAGGCCGCCAACTGCTCCACACGCTCGACGATCTCCGAGAACGTCGTGGTCAGGATGGTCAGGTAGAGCTTCTGCTTGCCCCCGAAGTGGTAGCTGATGAGGGCCTTGGTGACGCCGGCCCGCTGCGCGATCTTCGCCACCGAGACCCCGTCGAAGCCGCGCGCCGCGAACAACTGGGTCGCGGCCGTGAGGAGGCCCTCCCGGGTCGCATGAGCGTCCCGGCCGCGGGTCGACGGCGCGGGGCGGGGACGTCGTCGGGGTGTCTTAGTCCTGGCCATACGTTTTAAACGATCGTACAACACGGAGCGTACCGTGCCGCGCGCCCGCGGTCAACTCGCGGAGGCGAAGCCCGATCAGTGCCCTCCGACGCCGTCCCTCGGGTGGTCGGATCCGCTCGATGCCCTCGCTTGCCCCAAACCCGGACCCGGCACCACACTGGGGAGGTCGCAGGGGCGAGACCAGGAGGACGCAGGACATGATCGTCCAGAAGGTCGAGGTCGAACGAGTCACCCTCATCTCCGCCAAGCCGTTCGAGGCCGTCGTAGGAGCACTCGAAGAGGCCGTGGGGCGCCCCGACGTCGGTGCCCTTCTGAAGGCGGCCCGGGAAGCCCGCACCGTGGCAGAGCTGGAGCGGGCGATACAACCTGGACTTGGACCAACGGGGCTGATGCTCTTCATGAAGTTCGATCAGGGCGAGGTCCTGCGCAAAGAGCCCGGGCTCGAGACCGCCAAGGTCGTGCGCCTGCTGATCGGCAATCCGCTCATCATGAAGGACATGGTCCGCCATATCCCCGACGCGGGATCGTATGTGCCAATCACGATCCTCGTCGATCAGCGGCGTGATGGCGTGCACGTGAGCTACGACCGGATGGCGAGCGTGCTCGCTCGCTACGGCAACGTCGAAGCGCTTGCGGTGGCTCGGACACTTGACGAGAAGGTCGAGAGCCTGCTGCGAGCGTGTGCGGGCTGACGAACGGCTCGCTCGTGGAGCGCCGGGAACACCGTCCCGGAGTGCGGCGATATCACGCAGGGCTAGGTCGGTGGTCGCCCCAGCGGGATCGAGTCCGGATTACGTCTCGCGGGGGAGCGAGCGGCTGAGGAGGATGGCGCCTTCGAGGGCGACGAGGACCTTCTCCACCGAGGGAGCCCTCTTCCCTGCCCCTACCTCGGTCGCTCCGGTCTCGCTATCGTAGGAAATCACGATCGGCAGCCGTCCCTCCGGCAGTCGGTCCGCGGCGGGGTCGGTCCAGCGCCGCGCGATGTCGTGGAAGACCGAGAGATCACTCGCCTCGTTCGGCGGCTCGTGCTCGCGGCCGCTCCGGGCCCGGAATCGCCGGGCTACCTCCACGGAGTCGTCGCAGCGGCAGTGAACCAGGACCGGCGTCGCCCGCCAGGCGCGGCAGATCGCGTAGGCCGCGGCGCGCTTGTCGGGCTCCCCGTGGACGGCGTCGACGATCACGAGCGACGACCCCGCCGCCAGCGCCTGCTCGAGTCGCCGCCACATCTCCCGGTACGCGTCATCGCGCACCTGGTCGTACGCCTCGACGTTCAGCGTGAATCCGCGCGTGCGCCGCACCCAGGCGGGCAGATCGATGCCCAGCGCCTGGTAGACGTCGCAGCTCCGGATCAGGTCGCCGCCGAGCCGGGCGTGGAGCCGCTCCGCGGTCGTCGTCTTGCCCGACGCCGGCAGACCGGCCATCAGCACGACCGTCGCGCCCTCGGTCTCCACGGGCTCTATCCGGCCTCTGCGGGCGGAAGCGCCAGGTACTCGCGATAGAGCGCCTCGAGCGACTCGCGGTCGAGGTCGCGCGCCCGGACGGCGTGGAGCTTGAACGCGTCCGGAAGGATGCGGCCGACGTACTCCCCGGAGCCCTGGCGGTTCAGCTTGTAGTTGGCGTCGAAGTCGGCGTCCAGCAACCGCAGATGGACCCGGCGCGCGCCGGGCGCGGCTAGGCGACTGTCGACGACGACCGCGCGGCGCGGCGCGCTCACCGCGCGCTCATGCCGCGCCCTCGCTCCGCTGAGCTGCCTCGTCGGCCACCGGCGGCTCCGGTCCCACCCCGCCGCCCGCCCACGTGAACGAGTGCCGCGCAAGTCGCGGCGGCAGCGGGCGCGCCGGGTCGGCCGCCGCATCGCCGACGTAGCGCAGCAGCTCGTCGACGAGGTCC
>CAYXBJ010000069.1:0-103739 GCA_964463175.1 uncultured bacterium | reverse complement strand
TGCAGCATCAGCGAGAAGGCCAGGTGGTGGACGAACCAGGGGCGCGGGTCGCGCCGGGCGTGCGTTGCCTTCAGGTCGCCGGCCTCGACCGCCGCCCTCATGCACGCCTGCACCTTCCGGATCCAGCTGGCGCCGAACTGCTTCGCGCCCAGCCGGACGAAATCGGCGTCCTCCAGGAGGCTGCGGAGGGCGAGGCGATGCATCGTGGTCTTCCGGAGGTCCTCGCAGAGCACGAAGTGCGACGTCAGGAGGTGGACCAGCACGACCAGCGTCGACGTCGAGGGCGGCAGCGTCAGCACGCGCGTGAACTCGGTGGCCATCGGTCCGTCCACGCACGCCTCGAGCATCGCGGCGTAGAGCGACTCCTTGCTGGGAAAGTGCTTGTAGAGGAGCGCCTCGGACACGCCGGCGGCCCGCGCGAGCTCACGGGTGGTCGTGCCGTCGAACCCCTTCTCGGCGAACGAGCTCTGGACGGCGGCCACGATGGCCCGCCGGCGCTCCCGGGACGAGAGGCGGATCCGCTTCCGCATACCTTCCAGGTGAGCATGCACTCACTCGCTTGTCCAGTCCGAAGGACAGGGTGTTCGCTCTCACGACAGTGGGGCACGCGGGCGGACACGCCCTCATGCGCGCGTCACGTCGGACGTCGCGTCGCAACGGTCGGCCCTCGGCCCCTTGGCGTGGGCTCCCGGGCTGGGGTATGGTCGTCCGGTGGTGGCCACCCCGTCACCCGCGCCCGACCCTGCGGCCCGGGCGGTCCGGTCTGAACCCACCTCGCGCGGAGGAGCCGAATGAAGAAGACGATGCTCGCGCTCACCAGCCTCGCGGCGCTCCTGCTCGTCGTGAGCAGCCCGGCGCTGGCCCAGAAGAAGACCCTGGCGGTGGTGGTGAAGGGTCTCGACAACCCGTTCTTCACGGTGCTCGGCAACGGGTGCGAGCTCTGGAACAAGGAGAATCCGAACTCGGAGTACAAGTGCGTGTACACCGGGCCGGCGTCGAGCGCCGACGAGACCGGCGAGGTCCGCATCGTCGAGGATCTGATCAACTCCGGGGTCGCGGGCATCGCGATCTCCCCGTCCAACGCGCCGGCGATGGCGAACATGCTGAAGGCCAAGAAGCCGACGATGCCGATCATGACGATCGACGCCGACCTCGCGGAGGCCGACCGGGCGCTCCGGAAGACGTACCTCGGGACGAACAACTACGACATGGGCGTGCTGATGGCGAAGCACCTCAAGGCGTTGAAGCCCAAGGGCGGCACGGTGTGCCTCCAGCTCGGCAACGTCGCCGCCGACAACATCAACGCCCGCGCCCAGGGATTCCGCGACACCATCTCCGGCAAGAAGGGCATCGATCGCCTGAAGGGCGAGGGCGGCTGGACCGAGATCAAGGGCTGCCCCCTCTTCACCAACGACCAGATCGACCTCGCCAACCAGCAGATGTCCGACACCTTCATCGCCAACCCCAACCTCGACGCCTTCATCCTGGTCGGCGGCTGGGCGCAATTCGGCCCGCAGGCGTACGCGCAGGTCACCGACCAGGTCATGGGCAAGCTGAAGGAAAAGAAGCTCGTCATCGTGGCCGGCGACACGCTGCCGCCGCAGATGGCCGCGCTCAAGGCGGGACGGAGCCACGCGCAAATCGGCCAGCGCCCGTTCGAGATGGGCCATCGCGCTCCGGCGGTTCTGATCGACCTGATCAACAAGAAGCCGGTCAAGGACCCGCTCTTCACCGGCCTCGACGAGTGCACGCCGCAGAACCTCGGGAAGTGCCCGGCTCAGTAGCCCTGCCCCACGCACGCCACGCCAGGGCGCCCCGCGGCGCCCTGGCCCTTGCCGGCGGCGCGGCGGCCGCGCGGCTCTTCGGCGTCCCGGGGCGGGGCCGGTAGCGCGCCTCGACCGATGGCCCTCCTCGAGCTGTCGGGCATCTCGAAGCACTTCGGCGCCATCCAGGCGCTCATCAACGTCTCGCTGTCCCTGCGCCCCGGCGAGGTCGTCGGGCTCATGGGTGACAACGGCGCCGGCAAGTCCACCCTGGTCAAGATCGTCGCGGGCAACTACCCACCGAGCAGCGGAACGATGGAGATGCTCGACCGCGCGGTCGCCTTCCACAACCCCGCCGCGGCCCGGGCCGAGGGCATCGAGATCGTCTACCAGGACCTGGCGCTCTGCGACAACCTGACCGCCGCCGCGAACGTCTACCTCGGGCGCGAGCTCACCACCGGATTCGGGCCCTTCAAGATCCTCGACTACGCCGGCATGTACCAGCGGGCCGGCGAGCTGTTCGCCGAGCTCAAGTCGGAGACGCGGCCCCGCGATCTGGTCCGCTGGATGTCCGGCGGTCAGCGGCAGGCCGTGGCGATCGCGCGCACGCGCCTCTCCGAGCCCAAGATCGTCCTGATGGACGAGCCGACCGCCGCCATCAGCGTGCGGCAGGTCGCGGAGGTGCTGAACCTGATCCGCCGGCTCCGCGACCACGGCATCGCCGTCGTGCTCATCAGTCACCGCATGCCGGACGTGTTCGCGGTGTCCGACCGGATCGTCGTGCTGAGGCGCGGCGTGAAGGTCGCGGACAAGGCCATCTCGGGCAGCTCGCCCGAGGAGGTCACCGCGCTCATCACCGGCGCCATCGAGTCCGCCTGATGGCCGACCCCCGGCGCCCGGGCTCGCCGGACGTGGCCATGAGTCTCGAGGAGTCGATCCGGCGGGTCACGCATGAGAGCTTCGTCAGCTGGCTCGTCAGCCGCCAGACGTTCTGGGTCTCGGTCGCCGCCGTGCTCGCCTTCGTGCTGCTGTCCTTCGCGAGCGACGTCTTCGCGACCCAGCAGAATCTGTTCAACGTCACCCGCAACTTCGCCTTCGTCGCGATCATCGCCCTCGGCATGACCGCGGTGATCGTCACCGGAGGGATCGACCTCTCGGTGGGAGCGGTGCTGGTCCTGTCCGGCATGGTCATCGGCATGTCGATGAACGTCGGCACCCCGTTCTGGGTCGCGGTGCCGCTCGCGCTCGGGATCGCCCTCCTGGTGGGCGGCTTCAACGGGGTGATGATCGCGCACGTCGGCATGCCGCCCTTCGTGGTCACCCTCGGCATGCTGTCCATCGCCCGGAGTCTCGCGATGGTGCTGTCCAACAACCGGATGGTGTACGAGTTCGGCCCCGATCAGGGCCAGCTGCTCGCGATCGGCGGTGGCTTCATCGACGTCGCCGTGCCATTCCGAAGCCCGGTCCAAGTGCCGAACCCCGTCATCTTCCTCATCGTGATGACGCTGATCGCCGGCTTCGCGTTCCGATGGACCCGGTGGGGCCGGCACCTGTTCGCCATCGGAGGCAACGAGGCCGCGGCCACCCTCACCGGCGTGCCGGTCCGGCTCGTCAAGGTGAGCGTCTACATGGTCTGCTCGCTCTGCGCCGGCATCGCCGGCATCCTCGAGGTCGGCTGGCTCGGGACCATCACCACCAGCCTCGGCCAGGGCATGGAGCTGACCGTCATCGCGGCGGCGGTGATCGGCGGCGCGAATCTGTCCGGCGGCGCCGGCACCGCCTTCGGCGCGGTCGTCGGGGCCGCCCTGATCGAGGTGATCCGCAACAGCCTCATCCTGCTCGGGATCAGCACCTTCTGGCAGGGCACCTTTGTCGGCACCTTCATCATCGTCGCGGTGCTCTTCGACCGCCTCCGGACCGGGAGCGCCGGCGACTGACCGACGGGGCCCGGGGACCCCGGCCACGCGGCGCCGGGACCCGCCGAGCCGTGCCCCCGCCCGGCCCCTCCCCGGGACCCCATCGACCCCTCCCCCCGGCTCCAGGCCGGCGCCAGGGGGAACGGGGCGGTTTGACGGGGTCGCTACAATAACGTCGGGAGTCGTCGAAATCTTGAGCCAGGAGGTCTGAGAGCCATGTCGGAGTCCCGCAAGGTCACCCAGGTCGTCACCCCGCCCGAGCGTGTCGTGGAAGGCGCCGGAGTGCACCTCGGCCGGAGCATCGGCACCCGGCGGCTCGATCACCTCGATCCGTTCCTCCTCCTCGACCACTTCGAGTCGACCCGGCCGGCCGACTATCAGGCGGGCTTCCCGTATCACCCGCACCGCGGGATCGAGACGGTGACGATCGTGCGCACGGGCGAGGTGCAGCATCGCGACTCGCTCGGCCATCACGGCAGCATCGGCGCCGGCGACATCCAGTGGATGACGTCGGGCAGCGGCATCCTCCACGAGGAGATGCCCCAGGTCCGCCCGGAGGGCATCGGCGGCATCCAGCTGTGGCTGAACCTTCCGGCGCGCGAGAAGATGACCCGGCCCAAGTACCGCGACCTCTCGGGCGAGCGTCTGCCCGAGGTCGAGACGGCTCAGGGCGCGCGCATCCGGGTGATCGCGGGCGACGCCGATGGCGGGCGCGTCCAGGGCCCGGTCGAGGGCCTGGCCGTGGCCCCGAAGTTCGTGGACGTGACGCTTCCCCCGGGGACCGCCTTCCGGGAGGACGTGGCGCCGGGCCACACCGTCTTCGCGTACCTCGACCACGGGGACGTCCAGTTCGGCCCGGAGCGAAAGGCCGTCCATGGTCCCGCCCTGCTGATCTTCGGAGAGGGCGACCTGGTG
Source organism: uncultured bacterium (assembly GCA_964463175.1). Lineage (GTDB taxonomy): Bacteria > Methylomirabilota > Methylomirabilia > Rokubacteriales > DASRDR01 > DASRDR01. The sequence goes on along the minus strand of CAYXBJ010000069.1, from coordinate 99,145 downwards.
GAGGCGTGGGCCGGGAGCGGCGGGGGTCGATTCCTGCTGGCGGCGGCGCGGCCGCTCGGCGAGCCGATCGCCCGCTACGGACCGTTCGTGATGAACACGCGGGCGGAAATCGAGCAGACGCTCCAGGACCTCCGCGCCGGCCGGTTCATCCGGGAGGAGCCGGGCGACGCGTAAGCCGGACATCGCGACCGGGGCGGGGTCCGCGGACGTCGACGACCAGGTCCGCTGGTACACCGAGCACACCGCGCTCGTCATCACGACGCTCAAGTGGGCGTTCCTCGGCGTCGTCGCAGGCCTGTGCGTCGGGCTCGGGACGCGGGCCTTCCTGTGGGCGCTCGCCAGCGCGACCGCGGTCGTCGCGCAGGTCGCGCGGCGAGGGATCCACCCGTCCGACGTGCTGCCGGTGGCGCTCCCGGTGGGGGTCTGGCTGGTCCGTCGCTTCGCCCCGACCGCCCGGGGGCACGGCACGGAGGCGGTGATCGCCGCGGTCCATCGCGACTCGGGCCGGATCGACTGGCGGGTGGCGCCGATCAAGCTCGTCGCCACGATTTTCACGCTTGCGTTCGGCGGCTCCGTTGGCAAGGAAGGCCCGTGCGCTCAGATCGGCGCGGCCATCACCAGCCTCTTCGCGGACGGCCTGCACCTGAACGACGAGGATCGCCGGCGCCTGGTCATCTGCGGCATCGGCGCGGGATTCGCCGCGGTGTTCGGGACCCCGGTCTCGGGCGCGCTCTTCGGGATCGAGGTGCTCTACCTCGGACGGATCGAGTACCCGGTCCTGTTTCCCTGCCTCGTCGCCGGCATCGTCGCGCATCTCGTCAGCGGGGTCGCTCCGCCGGTCCCGACTCTTCACGAGCACGTGGAGGCGCTGAGCCAGGCCAACCTCGTCGGCCTGGCCATCCTCTTCGGCGCGATCTGCGGCCTGGTCGCCCTGCTCCTCATCGAGACGATGCGGACGCTCGATCGCCGCCTGCGCCCGCGCACGGCCGCGCATCCGTACGCGACGGCCGTGGCGGGCGGGGCCGTGCTGGCCGTCCTGTTCCGGCTCGTGGGGGACGTGTACGCAGGCCTAGGTAGCTCGACCATCGGGGCGGCCCTGGCGGGCGACGCCACCGGCCTCGGGCCCGCCTCCCCGCTGATCAAGATCGGCGCGACCGCGTTGACTCTGGAGGTGGGCGGGAGCGGCGGTATCGTGACGCCGCTCTTCTTCATCGGCTCGACCACCGGGGTGGCCTTCGCGCACCTGCTCCATCTGCCCGTCGGCCTGTTCGCCGCCTTCGGATTCGTCGCGGTGCTGGCGGCAGCCGCCAACACTCCGATCGCCGCCGCGGTCATGGGCATGGAGCTCCTGCCGGGTCCGGTCGGCGTCTACGCCGCCCTCTGTGCGGGCGCGGCTTTCCTGATGGTGGGCCATCGCAGCGTGTACGCGAGCCAGCGGCTGGGACTCGTGAAGTCCGCTGGCCTGGAGGTCGTCGTGGGCGGGCCCATCGGCGAGATCGACCGCGCGGGTCTCCGGGTCCGGAAGGACAGCCTCACCGACCGGACGCTGCGGCTCCATCGCCGCCTTCGCCCGCGGTCCCTCCTGCGGCGGCGACTCCGCTAGCCCCGCGCCCCGGCGAGCCCGGGCGCGCCGTCAGCGCGCTCGTCGCCTTGACGCGCTCCCCGGGAACTCGCTACGGTGGACGGGCGATGCGGGACGGCGCGATCATGCCCTGGGTCGACCGGTACCACCGGGACGGCTACTACGCGCCGATCCGCGTGCTCTCCGCAGACGAGGCCCACGCGTGCCGCGCGCGCCTCGAGACCTGGGAGGCGACGCGCGGATCCCTCCGGGGCGATCTCCGTCATCGTGCCCACGTGTTCCTGGTGTGGCTGGACGAGCTGGTCCGCGACGCTCGGATCCTCGACGCCGTCGAGGCCGTGCTCGGCGAGAACCTGCTCGTGTGGAGCTCAAGCTTCTTCATCAAGGACGCGCGCGACGGGGCCCGCGTGCCGTGGCACCAGGACTCCCGCGCCTTCGGCGGGCGGGCGGCGGACGTCGTGACGGCCTGGGTCGCACTGACCGACAGCACGCCCGAGAACGGGGCGCTCCAGGCGATCCCGGGGTCGCACCGTCGCGGCGAGCTGGTCCACGCGCTGCAGCCCGTACCCGGCAATCTGCTGACGCGGCTGCCGGAGACCGCTCTCGATGTGGATGCGGCAGCGGCGGCCAGCGTCCTGCTGCGCGCGGGCGAGATGTCGCTCCATCATTCGAGCCTCGTCCACGGCTCCCCTCCGAACCGGACGGACGACCGGCGGATCGGCATCGCGATCCGCTACGTGCGTCCGAGCGCCGGGCGCGCGATCGGCCGTCGCGAGCCGGCCTTGCTCGTTCGCGGCGTGGATGCGGGCGGCGCATTCGAGCCGCTGCCCCGCCCCGAGCGTGACGCGGCCCCCGAGGCCCTGGCCCGACACGCCGAGCTGATGCGTCCTCCGGATCGACGCCCGGTCGTGCGCATCGGCGCCGACTCCTGGCCCCGTGCGGTCGCACTGCGCGGGACGCTCCTCGCGCGAGACGGCCGGGGCCTCCTCGTGTGCGGTCCCTCGGGATCCGGGACATCCGCCCTCGCCGGCGCGCTGGCGCGCCGGGGGTGGCGCTCGATGGAGCGCGACCGTTCCGAGGGCCGACCCGGCCCGGTGACGCACGGCGCCGTCGTCAGCCATCGCCGAATGGGGCGGGACGGTGCGGCCGGCCGCATCCGTCTCTCGGCCATTCTGCTCCTCGGTCGGGCGTCTGCTGCATCCGAGGGGACCGTCCCGGCGGCGATGCCGCCCGCCCACGCGTTGCTCGGCCTGCTGCCCCACCGGAGCGGGACACACGGGGTCGAGCTCGGCCGGGGCATCCACGAGCTGGAGCCGCTCGCGACGGCAGTCCCCGTGTACGACGCTGCGATAGGATCCGATCTGATGGTCGACGCCGTGATGCGCGGGCCCGATGACCCCCCACTCGGGCGACACGCGACCATCTGGGCCGAGGTGCACGAAGCGCCAGCGAGCCGGCCCGCGGGCCGGGCCGGCGAAGACATGGAGGCGATTCATGAGTGAGCCGACGAAAACGCCGGGCGGGCCGGGAGAGCCGTCGAGGGCGGCGGCCCCGGCGGGCTACGAGGCTCCGCGCGTCGAGCAGGTCCTGACGCAGGAGAAGCTGGAAGCCGAGGTGCTCTACGCCGGCCAGCCGGCCCCCTCGGCGGAGCTCTGATCACGGGCGCCGGCGATCTGCTTCTGACTGGGCTCCGCTAGCGGGGCCGCGCCCCGCGGCCGATCAGCCGCCCGAGGAGCGCCACCAGCGCGGGGCCCTCCGTCTCGAGCTCGGCCAGCGAATGTAGCGCCAGGCGCCGGAGGACCGCCTCCCCCCGGGCGGTGAGCCGGATCACCACCCCGCGCCCGTCCCGCCGGTCGCGCCGCCGCACCACCATGCCCCGGCGAGCGAGGCGGTCCACGAGCTCGACCGCGCTGTGGTGGCGCACCTGCAGCCGCTCGGCGAGCGCCCCCACCGTGGTCGGCCCGCTCCCTTCCAGCCCCTTCAGCTGGAGGAGCATCTGGTACTGCTGAGGCTCGACGCCCGCGGCGCGCGCGGCCAGCTCTCGCACGCGCAGGAATCGCCGGATCTGATACCGCAGAGTCGCGAGGGTCGCGTAGTCGACGCGATCCCCTTTCCCCGTTCCGTCCCCGCTGGCCCGTCGCATCGAATAAGTATATCGTGGGCCGATGTATACGTTATCGTGACATCGGTGACTGGCCGTCGATTGGAGCGGAACGGCCGCATTCGGCGGTCCGGAGATCATCCGGACGACGCTGGAGAAAGGAGATCGGCATGAGCGAGACCTTCGGGGGATCGCCGCGCGTCCTCATCCTGTTTGCCTTGGTGTCGGTGCTGCTCACCGGTTGCCCCAAGAGCCCGTCGCCCGGAGCGGGAATGGGGGCCGGGAGCACCGCGGGTGGCGGCGCGGCGGGGAGCGCGGGCGGGGCGGGCGGCGCCGGCAACGCCGGCAGTGCGGGAGGAACCGGCGCCGGTGCCGGCTCGACGTTGCAGGCCGGCGGGACCGGCGCGCAAGGGGGACAGGGCACGGGGATGAGCAGTGGGACGACCGGCTCCGGCCGCGCCACCGGCACCAATATTCCCGCGCTGCCGTCACCGGCAGAGTTCTCGACGACCTCCGCCCTGCGCGACGTCCACTTCGCGTTCGACAAGTACGACATCACGCCGTCGGAGAAGACCGTCCTCGACACGAACGCCCGCTGGCTGAAATCGCACGCCAAGGCGCTGGTCCTGATCGAGGGTCATTGTGATGAGCGGGGCACGAACGAGTACAACCTCGCTCTCGGCGAGCGGCGGGCCAAGGCGGCCCGGGACTACCTGGCGTCGGCCGGCGTGCCCGACTCGCGCATCACGGTCGTGAGCTACGGCGAGGAGCGCCCCATCTGCAGCGAGAGCACCGAGGCCTGCTGGGCGCAGAACCGCCGGGCGCACTTCCTGGTCAAGGAGTAGGCGCCCCCCGCCGTCCACTCCCGGTCTCCGGCTCCCCGCGACGACTGCCCGTCGTCTGGTGTCTCACCAGGCACGGGCCGTCGTCACGCGGCGAGCCGTGCATGGTCGGCGGCTTGCGCCGGCTCTCCGGCACGGACTACCCTGGCCTCGTCCGCCCGGATCGGGGCGGGCGCGACCCCATGGACTTCTTCGTCGAGCCGGACGTCTTCACGCGCTTTCCGGGCATGCGCCTGGCCGTGGTCGTGGCTCACGACATCGACAACCGGCCGGAGCGGCCCGAGGTCTTCGCCGCGTGGGCTGACACCTGGGCGGCCGCGGCGAGCGCCCTGGCTCCCTACGGGAACGCGCAGTCCCACCCGCGCGTCGTCGCCTGGCGGCAGCGGTTCCAGGCGATCGGAGTCTCGATGCGGCACTTCCCGACGTCGATCGAGGCGCTTCTGCGCCGCGCCATGAAGGGCGGCGCGCCGTTCCGCATCAACCCGCTGGTCGATTTCTACAACGGCGTGTCCCTCCGCCACGCAGTGCCCGTCGGGGGCTTCGACCTGGACCGCGTCGCCGATCCGCTCGTAGTCCGGCTCACGCGCGACGGCGACACCTTCGCCGCGCTCGACAGCGAGGGCTCCGTCTCGGTGCCGGCGGGCGAGGTGGCCTACGCCACGGGCGCGACGATCCTCACCCGCCAGCTCATGTGGCGCCAGGCCCGCGACGGACTGATCCACCCCGAGACCCGCTCCGTGTTCCTGGTCTCGGAGAGCCTGCCCGAGTGCGGCCCCGGCCTGGCGGAGGTCGTCCTCGACGAGGTGGGCGCCGGACTCCGCCGGAGCTTCGGCGCGACGGTGCGCGACTTCGTCGTCGATGCAGCGACGCCGCGCGTCTGCTGGTGACCGGGATCGATGGACCAGCGCGCCGCGCCCGATCTCGCCCAGCGACGCCGGCTGCTCGTCGCGGCCCTCGCCGCCACTCGGCTCGCGCCGGCCGCCGGCGCCGCCTCGACTCTGGCCGAGTGCCAGCGCTGGCTCGACCGGTGGTCGGGCGTCGGTCTCGTCGCCGCCGGAATGGCCCGCCAGGGATTCGACCTCGAGCTCACGCGCTTCGGCGAGGAAGGCTGGCGAGCGACCTTCTGGCCGGTCGGGCGCGCCCATTCCGTCATCTCCGGCTCAGCGTGGGAGGCCACACCGTGGCGCGCCGTCCAGCGGGCCGCGTGGGAGACGCTGCAACGGGGGTGAAGCCCGCCGGAGTGCTCCGGTGACGCCTGGCCCGGGCATCGGGCCCGTGGGGTCCCGGTCGGGGGTTGGCCCGATCGGAGCGAACTGAGCGAACCGGGTATGATCGACGGAGGAGGGGCGCCGTCATGGACTACGACCTCCTCGTCATCGGCTCCGGCACCGCGGGCACGTTCGCCGCGCGCCGCGGGGTAGAGCTCAAGGCGCGCACCGCGCTCGTCGAGCAGGACGGCTTCGCCGGCACCTGCCTCGGCACGGGGTGAATCCCGAAAAAGGTGCTGGTCAGCACCGTCGAGCTTGCCTGGCGGGCCCGGAAGGCCGGCGAGCTCGGGATCCGCGGCGCCAAAGGCATCCGGCTGGACTGGCGGGCGATCACCGCCCGGAAGGACCGCCTGATCGCCAGCTGGTCGAAGGGCAAGGCGGCGGGACTCGCCCACCAGGGCATCGCGGTGCTGCGCGGCCACGCCCGCTTCATCGGGCCGCACGAGATCGCGGTGGGGAACGGGCGCCGCGTCACGGCCCGGCGCATCATCATCGCGACGGGCGCGACACCGGTTCGGCCGTCCATCGAGGGCGTCGACCGGGCGCTCACGAGCGATCAGCTGCTCGCGCGGACGACGCTGCCCGCGCGGCTCGTGGTGATCGGCGGCGGCGCCATCGGCATGGAGCTCGGCTTTGCGTTCGGGCGCGCCGGGTCTCGGGTCACGATCCTCCAGTCGGGCGACGAGGTGTTGTCGACGGCGGATGGCGAGGTGCGGAAGGCGCTCCTCGAGCTCGCGCCGGATGCGAACGTCGAGATCCGCACCGGCGTGCGCGTCGGTCGGATCGGTCCCGATCTCACGGTCGAGGCCAAGGTCCGCGGCCGCTCGAAGCGGTTCCGGGCCGACGTGGTCCTCGTCGCCACCGGCCGCGCGCCGAACCTCGCGGGGCTCGGGCTCGGAGTGGCCGGCGTGGCGCTCGAGCGCGGGGCGGTGCGCGTCAACAAGTTCCGCCAGTCGGTGAGCGCGCCGCACGTGTACGCGGCGGGCGACGCAACCGGCGCCCACCAGCACACGCCGGCCGCGTGGTACGAGGGTCAGCTCGCCGCGGACAACGCGCTGCGAGGCAACCGGCGCGCGGCCGACTTCAGCGTCTTCCCGACGGCCACGTTCACGATCCCGGCGCTCGCCCAGGTGGGCCTGACGGAGGAAGCCGCCCGCCAGAGCGGCGCCCGCATCGCGATCGGACGGGCGCCGTTCGCCGACTCAAGCGCCGGCGCCGTCAGCGCGGAGACCGAGGGGCTGGTCAAGGCGGTCCTGGACAAATCCTCGGGTCGGATCCTAGGGGTCCACGTGCTCGGCCCCCGCGCCGAGGACCTGATCCACGTGGCGGCCGTCGCGATGCGGGCCCGTCTCACCCGCGACGATCTCGCCGGGATGCACTACGTCTTCCCGACGCTCGCCGGCTCGGTCTTCGACGCGATGTGGCCGTGACGCGCCCGGGGCCTGATCGCGCAGGCGGCGGTTGACAGACCCCACCGCCGAGCCTAGGCTTCCGTCGAAGCCGGATCGCTGGCGTTTGGGGACGACCGTGCGGCTCGACGCCATCCAGCCCCCTCCCCTTGCCGCCTGCCGTCGCCGCGCCCGTGATGCGGAGCGCGGGGCGCCCTCTCGCGCCGCGCGGCGGGACTGCCCGCCTGGAATGGCGTCGTGAGCATCGTTACGATCTCGCAGGCCCTGGGAAGCTCGGGGGAGGCGATCGCCCGCGGGCTGGCCGAGGAGTTGACGTACACGCTGGCGGATCGCGAGATCATCCTGAAGGCCGCGGAGCGGCTCGGCCAAGGCGTGGCCGACCTCGAGCGGCTGCTCGAGAGCCGGCCCACCCTTCGCGAGCGCTTCCGGGAGACGCGCCGCGACTACCTCGCCGCCGTCGAGGCGGTGATCTGGGAGTTCGCGGCGTACGACAACGTCGTGCTGGTGGGCCGCGGCTCGACCTTCGTCCTCCAGCGCATCCGACACGCGTTCCGCCTCCGGGTGACCGCGCCGGTCCACGTGCGCGCCCGGCGCCTCGAGGCCGAGCGCGGGCTGGTGCCGGACGCCGAGGAGCTGGTCGCGCGCGCCGATCGCGACTGGGCCGCCCGCATCCGTCACCTCTACGACGTGGCCCTCGACGATCCGCTCCAGTACGACCTGGTGCTCAACACGGCGCGACTCGACGTCCCCGCCGCGGTGGCGACGATCCGGGCGGCGCTGGCCGCCGACCGCTTCCAGCCGACGCCGGCCTCGCTGGCCGAGGTGCGCGACCGCTGCATGACGGCCCGCGTCCACGCGGCACTCCTGTGCCATCCGCGGACGCGGGAGCTCGGGCTCTTCTTCAGCTGCCGCGACGGCCAGGTCGCCCTCAGCGGGCGAGTCACCCGCGACGACCAGCGGCGCGTCGCCGAGGACGTCGTGAGCAGTCTCCCCGGCGTCAGCCGCCTCGTGAGCGAGATCGTCGTGCTCCTCCCCCCGCCCACGCCGCCGGGTTCCTGACTCGGCTCCCGCAGGATCTCCAAGCCTCACGACGATGCTGGCCGGCGCCAGCGGCGCCGATTCAACCGAGGAGCTCCACATGCCGCGTTGGCCGATCGAGATCGAATTCGTCCGCTGGCTGGCCTCGCTAGGGGGTCGATCGTGGCTGCTTGACGGTCTCGCCAGTGTCATGGTCAGTAACATCCTCTTCCGCTCGGTGCCTTACGTGGTGTTGCTGGCGGGGTACTGGAGCGCCGCGGACACCTCGCACGAGCGAGACCGCGCCGTCCGCCGGACGATCCTAGGGGGATTCGTGGCCTCGGGCGTCGCCGCTATCGTGTCTCAGCTCGCCCAGCGCCTCTGGGTGAATCCGAGACCCGGCATCGATCCCGCGCTCGGCGCGATTTTCGATGCGAGGTTCCGGGACTTGCTCCCGAACGACTTTCACGCGTTCCCGTCCGACCACGCCGCGTCTCTCGTTCCCCTGGTCTGGACAGTCTGGCGCCTCCAGCCCTGGCTGGGCGCTGTGAGCGCGGTCCTGCTGGGATGCGTGCTGGCCGCACGTGTCTATACGGGGGTTCACTATCCAACGGATGTGTTGGCAGGTGTGGTGCTCGGCGCCACGGTCTCCCGGTTGGAGCGCCGCTGGCCGGTATTCGCCCGGCGCGGCCTCGCGCTGGTCGACCGGGCTCGGGTCGCGTCCCCCGTGTCGACCGCCGCTGGCCTGTTCCTGATCGCGTATTGCTATGCAACGATGTTCACCGACGCCCGAGAGCTTTTGAGCGTCATGGTGAGAGCGCTCCGTGGGCTCGGGCACCTGTGAGGGCGGACCGGTCGAGCGCAGGCGGGCGACGCAGGGCCCGAGCATTCTGGCCCGCTCACGCGTGCTCTGCGCTGGCTGGTCCCACGGTATACTCGGTCGCCCGGGGGTCCGCTCATTGCCGTGACCAATCCCAAGGGAGCCCGATCGAGCCCGCTGTCGCCACTCCAGGTGGCTTCCCCGCGCGAGATGGGGGACGGCCTCCTCGCCGTCGTCCGCGCGCAGGTGAGCGCGTCCGCGCGGGACTGGCTCGCGCAGGCCATCGCCGCGACCCGCCCGCCGCTCGATCGCGCTGGCTTCGCCACCGCGTTCGCGCTGGCCGCCCGCCAGGTCGGCCGCGCGGCGCCGGACCCGGCGACGCCGGAGATTGCGCGGCTCCCGCAAGCGGGGCTGACCTGGCCTGTCGCCCCGTGGGGCCTCGACGGGCTCACGCGCGCCGGGCTCCTCCTCCATGCGGCGGCGGCGCTCGCGCCAGGCGAGCTCGAAACCCTGGCGGAAGAGTGCTTCCTCCAGGGTGACACCCGCGAGCGGCAGGCCGTCCTGCGGACACTCCCGCTGCTGCCGGACCCCGGGCGCTTCGTACCGCTGGGCGCGGAGGCGTGCCGCACGTCCGTGGAGCCGGTGTTCGAGGCGATCGCGTGCGAGAATCCCTTCCCGGCCCGCCACTTTCCCGAGTCGAGCTTCAACCAGATGGTGCTGAAGGCGATCTTCATCGGCGTGCGCGTCGGGCGTATCCTCGGGCTGGAGGGCCGCATCACGCCGGAGCTCCGGCGGATGGCGGCCGACTACGCCAGCGAGCGACGGGCCGCCGGCCGGAGCGTGCCGGACGACGTCGCGTACCTGCTGGAGGACAACGGGGGCCGGCCATGAAGCTGTTCGACCCGCACATCCACATGACGTCCCGGACCACTCTCGACTACGAGACGATGGCCCAGGCGGGCATCGCCGCCATCGTCGAGCCCTCGTTCTGGCTCGGGCAGCCCCGCACGCACGTCGGCACCTTCGAGGACTACTTCAACGGGCTCCTCGGCTGGGAGCGCTTCCGCGCGAGCCAGTTCGGCATCCACCATTTCTGCACGCTGTCCCTCAACCCCAAGGAAGCGAACAACCGCCGCGTCGCGCCGGGCGTGATCGAGCTCCTGCCCCGCTACCTCGCCAAGGACGGCGTGGTCGCGGTCGGAGAGATCGGGTTCGACGACCAGACGCCGGAGGAGGAGAAGTACTTCGCGGCCCAGCTCGAGCTGGCGCTGCGGTTCAACCTGCCCGTGCTCGTGCACACGCCGCACCGCGACAAGAAGCGGGGGACGGAGCGAAGCCTCGCGCTGGTCCGGGACGTCGGATTCCCCGCGGAGCGCGTCCTCATCGACCACAACACCGAGGAAACGCTGCCGCTCGTGCTCCCGACCGGCTGCTGGGCCGGGCACTCGATCTACCCGTTCACGAAGATGGACGAGCCGCGCATGGTCGCGCTGGTGAAGCGCTACGGAAGCGAGCGGATCCTCGTCAACAGCGCGGCGGACTGGGGCGTGAGCGACCCGCTCAAGGTGCCGAAGACGGTCGCGCTCATGCGCGAGACCGGCATCGCGGCCGCCGACATCCGCCGGGTCGCCTGGGAGAACCCCGTCGCCTTCTTCGCTCAGAGCGGCCAGCTCGATCCCGCCGCGCTCGATGCCGAGCCGGCCATCGACCAAAGCCAGCTGTTCGAGGGCAACTCGGTGCTGCGCGGCCAGGCGCCGCGGGTCACCGGCGCGCCGGGCCACCCGAGCCGGCCGGGCGCCTGACCGGAGAGCGCGGCGGCCTCGGCTGGCGCGCCCCGATCGCACGTCGTGCACCGGACCGTCGTCCTCCTCGTCGTCGGGCTGACCGGCGACCTCATCGGCGAGGCGACGCCGAACCTCGCCGCGCTCGCCCGCGAGGGCGCGACGCGTCCGCTGCGCACGATCCTTCCGGCGGTCACCTGCTCGGTGCAGGCGACGCTCGTCACCGGGCTCCTGCCGCGCGAGCATGGCGTGGTCGCCAACGGCTGGTACTTCCGCGACCTGTCGGAGGTGTGGCTCTGGCGCCAGTCGAACCAGCTGGTCGCCGGCGAGAAGCTCTGGGAGGCGGCGCGGCGGCGCGATCCCGCCTTCACCTGCGCCACGCTCTTCTGGTGGTACAACATGCACAGCACGGCGACGTGGACGGTCACGCCGCGGCCCATGTACCCCGCCGACGGCCGGAAGATCCCGGACGTCTACACGCAGCCGGCCGAGCTCCGCGACGAGCTGAACGCCCGCCTCGGCCCGTTTCCGCTCTTCAAGTTCTGGGGGCCGGCGACCGACCTCGCGTCGAGCCGCTGGATCGCGGACTGTGCCCGCCACGTCTACGCGACGAAGCGGCCGACGCTGACGCTGGTCTACCTGCCCCACCTCGACTACAACCTCCAGCGCCTCGGGCCGGGGCATCCGGCGATCGCCGGGGACCTGCGAGCCATCGACGGGCTCTGCGGCGAGCTGATCGCGGCGGCGCGGCGGGACGGGACCCGGATCGTCGTGCTCTCCGAGTACGGCATCACGCCGGTCACCGGCGCGATCCACGTGAACCGGGCGCTCCGGCAGGCGGGCCTCATCCAGATCCGGACGGAGCTCGGGCGGGAGCTGCTCGATCCGGGCGCCTCCGAGGCCTTCGCGGTCGCGGACCATCAGGTCGCCCACGTCTACGTGCGCCGTCCGGAGCGGATCGGGGAGGTCCAGCGCCTGGTCGCGGGGCTGCCCGGTGTCGAGCGCGTCCTGGACGCGGACGGCAAGCGCGCGGCGGGGCTCGACCACCCGCGCGCGGGCGAGCTGGTCGCGCTCGCCCAGGCGGACCGATGGTTCACGTACTACTACTGGCTGGACGATGCGCGCGCGCCCGACTTCGCGCGGACCGTCGACATCCACCGGAAGCCGGGCTACGACCCGGTGGAGCTGTTCCTCGATCCCGCGCTCCGGCTGCCGAAGGCCCGGATCGCCTGGCGGCTCGCCAAGAAGGCGGTCGGCTTCCGTTACCTGATGGACGTGATCCCGCTCGACGCGAGCCTCGTCAAGGGCTCGCACGGTCGTCCGACCGACGACCTGGCCGCGGGCCCCGTCCTGATCTCGAGCGAAAGCGACCTGCTCCCGCACGGCCCGATCGACGCCACGGCCGTCAAGTCGCTCCTGCTCGACCACGTGTTCGGCCGCTGAGCCTCCGCGCCAGGAGATCATCGGGAGACGCGATCCCCTCGCCGCCTTAGCGGTCGGGGGGGACTTGGCGCGAGCCCGGCTCGCCGCCTTGGAGTCCGGCGTTCAGGCGCCGACCGGCTCCTCCGCGCTCTCCCAGATCAGCACCTCGGCGCCGGCGGCGGGGTCCGCCGTGAGCCCCCGGGCGCCCGCGGCGGTGAGGCGCGCGGCGTCACCCGTCGTGAGCGCTCCTGCTCCCTCGAGCGTCGCTCCGCCTCGAGCCACGAAGACGTGGACGTACGGGGCGTCGGGGATCCGGACCGTCTCTCCCGGCTTGAGCCGCCCTCCCCACAGAACGGCGCCGCGCTGCCGGATCGCGATCGCGGCCCCGTGGCCCCGACCCGACGCGATCGGCACGAGCCCGCCCTTGTCGAGCTCGGCGTTGATATCGAGCTGCTCGTAGCCGGGCTTGATCCGCGGCGTGTCCGGGGGTACCCACATCTGCACGAAGTGGACGTCGCGGTCGTGGCGTGGGTTCATCTCCGAATGCCAGATCCCGGTGCCCGCGCTCATCCGCTGGGCGAGTCCCGGGTAGATGATCCCGGTGTGCCCTTCCGAGTCCTTGTGCTCGAGCTCCCCGTCCAGCACCCAGGTGACGATCTCCATGTCCTGGTGAGGATGGGTCCGAAAGCCGGTGCCCGCCCGGACGGTGTCGTCGTTCGAGACGAGCAGGAGGCCGTGATGCGTGTTCTCCGGATCGTAGTGATTCGAGAAGCTGAAGCTGTGGCGGGAGTCGAGCCAGCCGATCCGCGTGTGGAATCGGTCGTCGGCCCGGCGGACATCGATCGCCGGCTGGCGTGCGGGGCGCGTCGACATGGACAGCCTCCTCGCGGGCTCAGGCGCTCGGCGCCGCGTCGGGCATGTAACGCACTACGAGCCCTGCGTCGGTGTGGACCTCACTGAACGGCCGCCGGGCCATCAGCGGGTCGCTCTCCCGCCGGCCGCCAGACGAGCCCCCGCACCCATCTCGGACGGGCGCACCACCTGCGCGGCGGCCGGGAGCGGCCCTTGCCCGCTCACGCGAGTGACCCCGCCAGCGCGCGGCCGGCGGCGAGAAGCTCCTCGGTCTCCGCGTCGGTGAACGTGCGCTCCCCGCGCACGCCGATCCCCAGTGTCCCGACGACCTGATCGCCGCGGAAGACCGGGACGCAGAGCGTGCCCTGGGCGCCGGTGGCCTTCGCCCCGGGACGCGCGACGCCGCTCGTGTCCGTCTGCAGATTGCACATCGACACGGGCTTGCCGGTGAGCGCGGTCTCCCCGGCGATGCCTTTCCCGAGCGGGATCCGGCGGGCGGCCGCGAGGACGGGCTCGGGCACCCCGTCGCTCGTCGCGACGAGCTCGAGGTGCCGGTCGTCCGGATTGAGGCGGTGAATCATGCCCATGTCGGCCCCGAAGTGCCGGATGACGGCGCCGAGAGACACGCGGAAGGGCTCCGCACCATGGCCGCGGGCAAGCGCCTGACGGATCGTGTCGACGAGCGGCGATGCAGTCATATGGGACCTCCGGCGTGGACGCTCAGGTCCCAGGGACCCAGCGCTGGAAGACCAGGGTGAGCGCGAAGCCGACGACGGCCCAAACCGCACGGGCGGAATCGCCCGCCCCGGCGATCAGGAGCGCGTCGAGCAGCGAGATGCCGGCGATCAGGCTCACGACCGCGCGGCGGATGTCGCGATGGCCGGGGCGGACGAGCCAGGACACCGCGTAGGCCGCCCAGACGAGGAGGCCCACGTAGAGGGCGGCGCCCAGGCCGCCGCCGAGCAGCGTCGCCCACGCGTAGACGAAGGGCGCGCCCAGGAAGGCGAGCGGCCAGAGGTGGCGGACCTCGCTGAGATTCTCCTGCTTCGCGACGTAGGTGAGCCCGATCAGGTACGCGAGGAGCACGGCCGCGCCGCCGGCGACGGCCGGGCCGACGCGCCCCGCGACCGCGAGCGCGGCCGTCACGTACACGAGCACGCGGCACAGCCCCATCACCACCGGGCTCAGCGGATTCGCCTTGTGCCAGGCGTCGTACCCGACGATCACGCCCGCGAGGAGCAGCCCCGCCCAGGCGGCCGCCGGGCCGCCCGACTCCGAGGGCGTCGCGGCGGTTCCGACGACGACGACTCCTGCCGCGAGGAGCGCGAAGCCGATGACGAACACGGCCCGCGGGGCGACGCGCCCCGACGGAATCGGGCGCTCGGGGCGCTCTCGCCGGTCGGTCTCGCGGTCGAAGGCGTCGTTCAGGTACATGCCACCGGTGTAGAGGAGCGAGAACGCCAGCGCGAGGACCATGAGACGTCCTGGCCCGACCGCGACGCCGGCAAGCACCGATCCGGCGAGCGTGTTGGTCCAGACGGTCGGGAGATTGGACACCCGGCCCAGCAGGAGATGGTCCCGCCAGGCATTCGCCGCGGGACGCGAGTCGAGAGCCGGCGCGAGACCGGGACTCCTAGACACAGGCGGCCGGCCTCGCGGCGGCGCACGGCGTCACGACCCGGCTCCGAGCTGGCCGAGGGCCCAGCGAAGCTCGCGGGCCACAGCGTCCGCGATGTCCTCGCGCCGGAAGACCTCCGGGAGGACGTCCCAAGTGTAGGTCTCGACCTCGAGATGCGGCGTGTGCGCCTCGTGGCGGAGGAGACCCAGCACGCCAGACAGGTAGTCCTGCGTGCTCGCGAACGAGCCGAGCTCCTCGCGGAACAGCGGAACGTGGAAGTGGATCCGCCACTCGCGGGCCCCGGCGCCGTCGTGGGCGGCTGCCGCGAGCGCCTGGGGCAGGTCGACGTAGCGCGTGAGCCGACCGTCGCGCTGCTCCACCACCTGGTGGAGGTAGACACCCTCGGCGAAGGGCCGGAGCGCATCCACGATCGTCCGGTCGTCCGGATTCATCTGGACGCGGAGGCCCGCGCTCACCTGCACCTTCCCGACCCGGATCCCGGCGCGCCGGAGCGCCGCGAGGCCCGCCGCCGCGTCCTCGAATTCCACCGCCATGTGGCAGGCATCGAAGCACACGCCGAGGTGACGGCGGAGGGCGGCCTCGCTGTCGGCCTTGCCGAGACCGGTGAGACGGCGGAACGCGGTCACGGCCGGCGACGCGAACAGGTGGTCCTCGAAGAAGGACACCGTCTCGGCGACGGTCTCCATGTGGCAGCAGGGCTCCGGCTCGAGCGCGAGCGAGATCATCTTGCCGGTGCGCTCGCGGAGGCGGTGGAGCCCGGCCGCGTGCCGGACCATCAGCTCCGCCATGCGGC
This sequence comes from uncultured bacterium, assembly GCA_964463175.1. GTDB lineage: Bacteria > Methylomirabilota > Methylomirabilia > Rokubacteriales > DASRDR01 > DASRDR01. The sequence goes on along the minus strand of CAYXBJ010000069.1, from coordinate 83,619 downwards.
CCGCGTCCGCCGCGTCCCGCACGCGCGCCTTGTAGGCGCCGGGCACGGTGCTGACCGTTCCCTCCAGCCCGGGCTCGTCAGGCAGGAGCGCGGCGAGGAGCACCGCGAGGCAGTCGCTGTAGTCGAGGCGCGCCTCGTCGAGCCAGTCCGGGAGGTACACCTCCTCCTTGACGCGCGTCCCGTGGAAGGGCCCGTAGGGGAAGCCGTTGATCGTGAAGACGTACAGCCCCCGGTCTCGCAGGAACGCCCGGAACGCGTCCAGCTCGGCGGGCTCGGTCAGGGCAGCCGCCGCGATCGCCGAGAGGCGGAGGCCGACCCCGAACGGCCGGTCCGGCGCCACCTTCGCCTTGACCCGCGTGACGTGGCGCTCGAGGTTCGCGCGCACCTCCGCCCAAGTCTCCCCGGCATGGATGTTGGTGCAGTACGTGAGATGGGGCTCGCCCGGAATGGCGAGCTTCACGGCCGGCCGTGGCGGCGGTGCAGCTCGTCGAGAGCGGCCACCACGAGCGACTCGCGCATCTCGTGCACCTCGACACCTCGGCCGACGGCGGCCAGCAGGGTGACGGTGAGCTCGCCGCCGAGGTGCTCCCGGAACTCCGCGAGGCCGTCCAAGACCACGGGCCGGCCGGCAGGGTCCTTGAGGTCCAGCGTCTCGTCCCAGCGCGGCAGTCCGAGCCTCCCGAGGAGATCCAGGATCCGCTCGACGTCCGGCGCCGGGATCAGTCCGATGCCGAACGAGTAAAGGGTGTCGAGCGCGATGCCGATGGCGACCGCCTCGCCGTGACGCAGCCGGTTCCGAGTCAGCGACTCGAGCCGGTGGGCGGCCCAGTGGCCGAAGTCGAGCGGCCGGGCGCTCCCCATCTCGAACGGGTCGCCGGACGTGGCGATGTGCTCGAGATGGAGTGTCGCCGCGCGTCGGATCAGCTCGCTCACCGCGCCGGGGGCGCACACAGCCAGCTCGCGGGCGTGTGCCTCGAGCCACGCGAAGAACTCCGCATCCCGGATGAGCGCGACCTTCACCGCCTCCGCCATCCCGGCGATCGTGTCGCGGCGGCTGAGGCTCTCGAGGAATCTGCGGTCGTTCAGGACCGCCCAGGGCGGCACGAAGGTGCCCAGGAAGTTCTTCACGCCGAAGGCGTTGACGCCGTTCTTGACGCCCACGCCCGAGTCGGCCTGGGCGAGCACCGTGGTCGGGAGCCGGACGGTCCGGATCCCGCGGTGCGCCGTCGCGGCGGCGTACCCGGCGGCGTCCAGGAGGGCGCCGCCGCCGACGACGGCCACGAACGACTGGCGGTCGAGCCGGAGGGCGTGCAGCACCGTCTGGAGGGCCTGCAGCGGCCCGGGGTCGTTCTTCACTGCCTCGCCGCCGTCGACGATCCAGGGCGACGCGACCAGTTCGAGCCGGTCCGCGTGACGCTCGGCGTAGCGCGCGATGGTCGCCGGGAGCCCCGGCCACGCCTCGGAGACGGCGCGCTCCACGACGACGAACATCCGGTGTCGACGGGACGGCTCCTTCCGGGCCAGCGCGTCGACGAGGTCCGGGTTCCCCGGGTCGAACACGTCGACCGTGAAGTAGACCGGGTACTCGTAGGGCACGGTGATTTTCTGAAGGACCGGGGGCGTGCGCATCAGCTCGGGAACTCTCGGCTCAGGACGTAGGCCACGACTGATTCTAGCTCGTCTACCGAGAATTCCCGTCGCCCGGAGGGCATCCCCTGGAACCCGTTCGACACGCGGTCGTAGACGAAGCGCGCGGGGGGAACGTCTACGCGCGGCGTCCGCTCAAGGCGCGGGTCCCCGTCAGGGCCCGTCCTTCCGGAGGCTCCGGACATAGGCGGTGACCCGCAGGATCTCGTCCTGGCTCATCTTGTCGTTGAAGGGTCGCATCGCGCCCAGCGCGCCGCCGAAGGCCGCCTCGAAGAGCCCGACGTCGGTGGCCGTGCGCGGGTAGATGTGCTGCGGGCCGAGCAGGCCCGCCCCGATGCGACCCGAGCCGTCCGCCATATGGCAGGCCTCGCACCACAGCGTGTAGAGACGCTTCCCGTCCGCGAGCGCCGTCGCGTCGCCGACGTACGGATTCTGACCGGTCTCCTGGAACTGCTTCACCGCATCGGTCACGACCTCGCCGGGGCGCGGCGTGGTGTCGAGCGGCGTGTCGAATGCGACATGCCGGAACGCTACCGCCGCGGCCAGGGATCCGGGCAGCAGCATCCCCGCGATGGCCAGGGACAACCCGGCCGTCGCCATGGCGGCAAGCCGGGCCGTCCGCGAGAAGCAGCGGACGGCCGGAGCGACCCCGCCCAGCGCGGGACTGCTCCGGCCACGGATCTCCGCTATCGCCGCACCACCGGCGCCGTCATCGCCCCGGCCGGCACCTGACTCTGGGGCAGGACGCGCCACAGCGCACCCGGGGGGTTCGCCGTCGCGCCCTTGTCATCCAGATAGAAGCAGTTGCAGTTCACGGCCATGACGAAGCCGTCCTCGTCGAGATTGCCCGCCGTGAACTGGAGGTTGGTCTGGAGCGCCTCCTGGAGCTGCCAGCGCGAGCCGTCCCAGCCCACCGCCCAGAGGCGACCGGAGCACCAGTCGCCAGCCAGGTACACCTTGGTCATGCCGCCGTAGTTCGCGACGCCGAGCCCCTGCACCGAGCAGCCCCAGCCCTGGGTCAGCTTCGGCGCGCCCGGATACGGCTCCTGGTGCGGATACTCCGCCACCGGCAGGACACCCACCTGCGGGCAGTTCTCGTTCGGACCGGTCAACGGGTGGCAGTGCGACCCCTGGTTGTGGCGCCAGCCGTAGTTCTCGCCGCCCTTGCTGGACACCGCCTGGTAGTCGATCTCCTCCCAGTGGTTCTGGCCGACGTCCGCGATGAAGAGGTCGCCGCTCTTCGGATCGAAGTGGAACAGATAGGGATTGCGCAGCCCGAAGGCCCAGATCTCCGGCCGCCCCATCCGGATCTTCGAGAATCCCTCCTCGGTCACGCCGAACAGCGACATCATCCGGTCGCGCATCGCGTTGGCCATCGGATTCGAGGGCGGGACCTTGTACTGCTCGGGATCGGCCACGTCGACGTCGATGCGGAGCATCTTGCCCAGCAGGAGATCCAGCCGCTGGCCGGCATCGAGAAGGTCGCCCTCCCAGCCGCCGTCACCCTTGCCGATGTAGAGGAAGCCGTCGGGCCCGAAGGCGATCGTCCCCCCGTAGTGGTTGTACCAGGGCTGCGGGATGTTCATGATCACCTTGACCGTCTTGTTCGCCTGCTCGGTCGTGATCCGGTCGGGGCTGGCGGGGTCGACCGTGTAGCGGGCCACGATCGACGCGCCGTTGAACGGCAACGACGAGTAGTGGACGAAGACGTACCCGTTCTCCTTGAACTTCGGATGGAACGCGATCGACCAGAGACCCTGCTCCACGAAGCCCGTCTGCACCTCGGTCCCGAGCGGGTTCGTCTTGGTCAGGTCCAGGAACGGGTCGGGCAGCACGGTCCCGTCCTTCTTCACGACCCGGACGCGACCGACCCGCTCGACCACGAAGATGCGTCCGCTGCCGTCTTGGGCCGACGCGACGCCGACCGGATCCGCGAATCCGTCGGCGACCTTGACCAGCGCGAGCGGTGGCACACCCGGCACCTGGCCGCCGGGGTGGGCGACTTGGTCACGCGCCGTGGGGATCGTCTGCGCCGACGCCACGAATGCCGTGGCGACGAGTCCGATTGCCAAGAGACCGGCGGCACACCCGCGCGCTCGTCCCATTCTCGCGTCCTCCTTGCTTTCCGGTCCGACCACCGCACCAGGTCCGCCATCATTGACGGCCCGGTGCGAACGCCGAGGAGCCCGGACTAGCATCGCGGTCGCGGGGCTGTCAATCACCCAAAAGTCCCCTCTCGCGAGTCGCCGCCTCGGGCCGGTCGACGCTCGGCGCCAACTACTCTAGGATGGCGTGGCGTCGCCCCTCCCCGGGGGCGGTCTCGTCGCTCCCGTCGGAGGTGCGCGTGCTCTGGGTCCTGCTCTCGGTGGGAAGCGCCTTGTTCCAGGTGCTCCGGAACATGGTGATGAAGCGGCTCGGTCACGCCCTGGACGAGACCATCAACGTCTGGGGCCGGTTCACCTTCATCCTGCCGTTCGCGGCGGTGCCGCTCGTCATCCACGGCCTCCCGGCCCGGCAGCCCGGGGTCTACTGGTACGCGCTCCTGTTCGGCGTGACGCAGCTCGTGGGAACCCAGTGCCTCGCGCTCGCGCTCAAGATCGCCGAGATCTCGCTCGTCACCGCCCTGTGGAAGCTCTCCGTCGTCCTGCTGGTGGTGTGGGGATACTTCGCGCTCGGCGAGCAGCCGTCGCTGCTCGGAATCGTCGGCGTCCTCGTCTGCGTGGCCGGCGTCTACCTGATCAACGTGGGGCGGGCGCGCGTGTCGCTCTGGGCGCCGCTCGTCTCGCTGTTCCGCGACCCGGGCCAGCGATACACCCTGGGCGCGGCCCTCTTCTACGCCCCGGCGGTCGTGCTCATCAAGAAGATGGCGCTGCTCTCGAGCCCCACGTACGCCGTCTTCATCGGCTATCTCTTCTGCTCGCTCCTGATCACGCCCTGGGTCCTCTACCGCTCGGCGCGACACTTCCGCCAGCTCGGGCAGCACTGGCTCGGCTTCGTCGGCTTGGGAGTGTTCGCCGCGCTGTCGACGCAGCTCGGCACGACCGCCTACACGATGACGGTGAGCTCCTACGTCGAGGCCGTGAAGCAGATCGAGATCCTGCTGGCGATCCTCATCGGCTGGCTCGTGTTCGGCGAGGGCGCGCGGATCCGCCAGATCTGGCTCGGCTGCGCCGTGATGCTGGCGGGGATCGTGATCCTGATCCTGGGCAGGGGCTAGGCCCCCGGCGCGGACGGCGGGAGCGCCACGCCGAATCGGGTCGCCACCTTGCCGAGCTCGGCCCAGGTCGCGGCCGGAAGCGGGATGCCCTCGCGGCTGCGTCGCGCGCGGGCGCGCTCCTCCGGCTCACCCGGCACCAGCACCTCGGCGACGCCCTCGGCGGGAGGCTGGCGCTTGGCGGCGTCGAGCGCCTCGTCGACCAGATCGCGGTAGCGGGCCGCATCCCCGAAGGCTGCGGGGTCGACCACCTCGAGGAACACGCCGGCGACGCGGCCGCGCGCGTCGGACGACTCGGGCGGCGCGGCGCCGACGAGCGTCGGCTCGCCGTCGCCGATCATGCCGAGCGCGCCTAGGAGGGCTGAGCCGAGGCCGAGCCCGTACCCCTTGTGCCCGGCGAGGGCTCCACCGAGCGGCAGCAGCGCGCCGCCCGCGTAGAACGCCTCGGCGTCCCGGCTGGGCCGCCCCGCCGAGTCCAGGATGGCGTCGGGTGGCAGCGGCTTCCCGGCGGCGCGCGCCACGCGGACCTTGCCCTCGGCCAGCGTCGACGTCGCCGCGTCGAAGATGAAGCGCCGCGCGCGGCCGGGCACCGAGAGCGCCCACGGATTCGTCCCGAGGAACCGCGCCCGGCCCCCGAACGGCACGACGCCGCCGATCCCGGCGCCGACCGCGCCCACCGTCACGATCCCGATCAGGCCCTCGGCGGCCGTGCGCTCCGCGTACTCGCCCAGGCGGCCGATGTGGGTCGAGTGCCGCACCGCGACCATCGCCACGCCGTGCTGCCGCGCGCGCGCCATCGCCCACTCCAGAGCGAACATCGTCGAGTGCTGGCCGAAGCCGCGCCGGGCGTCGACCAGGGCCGCGACCGCGGTCTCCCGGGCGACGACGGGCCGGGCCGAGGGCACGATGTGCCCGTGATCCGCGTCGCCCACGTACTGCGGCACGCGAATGACCCCGTGGGAGTCGTGGCCGGCGAGGTTCGAGCCGACGAGGTGCCGCGCGAGCTCCGCCGCCACGTCGGGCTCCGCGCCCATCCGCCGGGCGACGGCGGCAACGAACTCGCGGAGGGGATCGGGCGGGCAGAGCACCGAGGGCTTGGCGTCGGGCATCGGGCGTGGCCTCCGTTCGGAACCAGGATGATGGCGCCGTCGATCATCGCACGGCTCCCGCGATCCGAGACACCGGCCGCGCGGCCGCGCGGGAGCCCGCGCGCGAGACCCCCTGGACAGTCGCCGCGCCCGGTCCTACCCTGAATCGCGTCGGGCGGACGGCCCCGGGTCGTCCGCCCGCGCTGCGTCGCTCACCACCAGGAGGCTTCCATGGACGCGACCGATCTGGCCTACACGCCCGCCCTCGAGCTCGGCCGGCTGTACCGCGCGAAGTCGCTCTCGCCCGTGGAAGTCACGGATGCGGTGCTGGCGCGGATCGAGCGCCTGAACTCGAAGCTCAACGCCTATCTCACCGTGACGGCCGACCACGCGCGCGAGCTCGCGCGGGCGTCCGAGGCGCGCTTCCACCGCGGTGAGCCTCGCGGCGCCCTGGACGGCATCCCCTACTCCATCAAGGATCTCGAGCCGACCGCCGGCATCCGGACCACCTACGGGTCGAAGTTCTTCGAGCACAACGTGCCCGCCGAGGACGGCGCGGTCGCGTCGAGGCTCCGCGGCTCCGGCGGGGTGCTCCTCGGCAAGACGAACACGCCCCACTTCGGCTACAAGGACATGTGCGACAACCTGATCGGCCCCCCGTGCAGGAATCCGTGGAACCTCGCGCGCACGTCGGGCGCCTCTTCGGGCGGCGCGGGATCGGCCGTCGCGGCCGGGCTTGGCCCGGTCGCCCACGGGTCGGACGGCTCCGGCTCGATCCGCATCCCGTCCGCGCTCTGCGGCATCTTCGGCCTGAAGCCCTCGCTGGCGCGCGTGCCCTACTGGCCGAGCGCCGACCTCTGGGGCGGGCGCTCGCACAACGGTCCGATGACCCGCACGGTCCGCGATGGGGCGGCCCTCCTGCAGGCCCTGGCCGGCCCCGACGCGCGCGATCCGATGTCGATCGACGCGCCGCCCGAGGACTACCTCGCGGCCTGCGACGGGGGCGTGCGCGGCTGGCGAATCGGCTGGAGCGTCGACCTCGGGTTCGCCGCGGTGGACCCGGAAGTTGCCGAGCTGACCCACCGCGCGGCGCGGCGCTTCGAGGAGCTCGGCGCCCACGTCGAGGAGGCGAAGATCGACTGGGGCAACCCCTACGAGTTCCACAAGATCATCTACTCGACGAGCGTCGCCGCGCGGAACTACGACCGGGCCCGCGAGCGCCCCGACTGGATCGAGACCACGCTGATGCGCATGATCCTCGACGCTGGCCAGTGGAGCGCAATCGACTACACGAAGGCGCACCTCGCGCGGACCGAGTTCTGCGAGAAGGTGCGGAAGACGTTCGATCGCTACCAGATCCTCCTGACGCCTCAGATGCCGGTGGCCGCGTGGCCGGCCGACCCGGGGCCCTTCGAGGGCCTGAAGGACCTGGGCGGAAAGCCCGCCCACTCCATCTTCGACCGGGTGCCCTTCATGTATCCCTTCAACCTCACGGGGTATCCCGCCGCCAGCGTGCCATGCGGCTTCACGCGCGAGAAGCTCCCGGTCGGGCTCCAGGTCGCAGGGCGCTGGCATCGTGAGGTCGACGTGCTGAAGGCCGCGGCGGCCTTCGAGACGCTCCAGCCCTGGGCCGCGCACCGACCGCCGCTCGGCTGAGGGCGGCGCAGCGTATTCGTTGACCGGTCCGCGCGACCTGACGTAGCGTCATAGAGGCCGCGCGAGGGATCCGTCGCGCCTCGCCGGGTCGCGCGGCCCAGGGAGGTCGCGATGCCCCCGCCCACTCCGGATCCGATCACGGTCCGACTCGACCGGCTCGAGCGCGACGGCCGCCGATGGCGCCGTGTCGCGCTCGGCTCCTGGCTCGCGATCGCCGCGGTTCTACTGCTCGGTCAGAGTCCGCCCCGGGCAACCAGGACCGCGAACCCCGCCCGCACCCTCGAGGCCGAGCGCTTCGTCCTGCAGAACGCGCGCGGCGGAATCGGGGCGACGCTCGGATGGGACGCGGACGACACGCCACGCCTCACCCTTCACGACCTCCGCGGCCAGCCCCGGGCGGTGCTCGCGGTCGGCGCCGACGGGGCGCCGGGGCTGACGCTCCTGGACACCGACGGGACGACGATCCGCGCGGCGCTCATGGTCGGCTCGGATGGAGCGCCGGGGCTCGCTCTCTTCGATCCCGCCGGGAAGCCTCGCCTCGCCGCGGCCCTGTTCGGAGGCCCGGCCGCTCGCGCCGGGGCCCCGCGCGAGCCCGCGCCGGCGCTCGTCGCCTACGACGCTTCAGGCGTCGTGCGGGTCACCTTCGGGCTCCGCGGATCGGACGCCGCGCTCGAACTGGCCGACAATCGCGGCACCGCGCGCACGGTCATACGCGTGCCCGCCGACGGCACGCCGGACCTCCTCCTGCGCGACGGTGACGGGCGCGGCCGGGCCGGCCTCTCCGTGCTGAGCGACGGCACGCCGGCCCTCAACCTCAACGGCCAGGACGGCCGGCCGCGCGCGACCCTCACGCTCACGCCCGCCAAGGGCGCGGCGCTCGCTCTGGCGGACGCGAAGGGCGCGGTCGTGTGGTCGGCGCCTCCATGACACCGCTCGCCCGGCGCCCCGCCGGCCCCCGCGGTCTTCGTCACATCGCGTTGCGGAGCCGTGATCTCCGAGTGACGGAGCGCTTCTACGTCGACGTGCTCGGGCTCCGCATCGCGTTCCCGCACGAGGGCATGCTCTTCCTCGAAAGCCCTGGCGGCGGGGATCTCCTGAACTTCGTGGGCACGCGCCGCGCGTTCGATCCGAAGGCCGGCGGACTCGACCATCTCGGGTTTCGTGTGCCGGCGGCGAGGTGGCGCCGCACGATGAGCCGGCTCGAGCAGGCGGGCGTCCGCATCGCGGGGCGGCGCGGGCGCGAGGCGGTCTATGTCAGGGACCCGAACGGCTACACCGTGGAGCTGTACCGGGACTGACTGGCCGGGCGCGACGGCCTAGCCCTTGACGTAGGACAGCTTCTCGACGACCTTCCCGTCCCGCACGCGGAGCACGTCCACGCCCCGGACGTGCCCCGCGGAGCCGTTGACGTTCCGCCACCGGTAGAGCCAGCGCACGACGCAGCGCGGCCCGGCCGCGAAGATCTCCTCCGTCTCGAACGCCGCCGACGGATTCTCCCGGAAGAACCGCTCCCAGAATCCGCGCACGGCGACCCGCCCGACGTGGCGCTCTCCGTCGGGCGGCGGCCACGTGTTCTCGAACACGCAGTCGTCGACCATGGCGGCCATCACACCGTCGACGTCGTGGCGACCGAACGCGTCGAGGAACAGGCGGGCGGCGGCCAGCGTGGCCGCCGTCTCCGCGTCGGGGTGGGTGCGATCGCTCATGATGATGGTGAGGCGTGGTGGATTCGAACCACCGACTCCCCGCTTAAAAGGCGGGAGCTCTGCCTGGCTGAGCTAACGCCTCCCGGGAGCCATTCTGCACAGTCGCCGAGGGCCCGTCAAACTCGAGGGCATGCCCGGGATCCCCGGAGCAGGGCCCAGTGAGCCAACCGGTGGCCCCGTCAGTCGTAAAACTCGGGCGAGCGCTTCTGGCTCAGGCTCTGCGCCAGGTCGTGATTGATCCAGAGCTGGGCGTTCTTCTGCTTCATGAGGTCGGCGAGGCGCGTCATCGATGCCTGGGTCTCCTCCGCGCTGAAGTTCAGCGACGGCACGCGCCGGTTGTCCCAGTTGTCCTTGAAGTGCGCCGCATCGCCGCTCAGGATCACCCAGCCGGTCCGGGGCAGATGCACCAGCAGCGACTGATGGCCGGGGGTGTGACCCGGCGTGGAGAGAATGGTGACGCTGCCGTCTCCGAAGACGTCGAGGTCGCCCTCGAGGGCGCGCACCGGTCGGTCCTTCTTGAATGGCGGCGGCTTGTCCGGCGCGAAGGCCCAGTCGAGCTCCGCCTTCTGGATCAGCAGCGTCGAGGTCGGGAACATGTCCACGTTGCCGACGTGGTCCCCGTGCGTGTGCGAGACGGCGACGAAGCCGATGTCGGACGGCTTCACGCCGATCTCGGCTAGCTGGGCCGCGAGCGTCTTGGCCCGCGATGCGGTGCCCACGGCCGTCGCGACGGGCTTCTCGGCGAAGGCATCGGGAAAGCCCGTGTCCCACAGGAGCCAGTCCGCGCCATGCCGGACCAGGTAGCAGTTGTCCGAGAACTCCATGGGCTTCCCGATGTTGACGCCGGGCGACCAGCGCGACTGGTCGGGGGCGACATTGTGGCCGCAGTCCATGACGTACAGGCGATCGACGGTCCCCGACTGCGCCAAGGCGCTGACCGCGGCGAGCCCGATGGCCGCGGCGGCGATCAGCGACAGGCCCCCGAACCCACGGTTCCCGGCAGCGCTCATCAGCGTGCTCCCTTCCGCGCGATACGAGCCACCTTCACCTTGCCACAGAGTGAGTGGCCACGCGACCTCTGGGCGATTCGAGGACCGATCCTAGGTCGCGGACGCGCGCGCCTGGCGGCGCCGCTCGCGCTGAGCCCGCGCCTGGTGCTGCAGCACGTAGATGCCAGCGCCGATGGTGATGAGAACACCGGCGACGGTCGCCGGGCCCGGCACGTCGCCCCAGAACAGGTAACCCCACAGGACGGCCCAGCCGATCATGATGTACTCGAACGGGGCGACCGTGCTCCCCGGCGCCACGCGGTAGGCCTGGGTGAGGCAGTAGATCCCGACCCCGGAGATCAGCCCGCACAGCCCCATACGCCCGAGCGCGCCCCACGGTGGCATGCCCCAGCCGCGCACGAGGAACGCGAGGCTCGGATGGAGTCCGACGCCGTGCTCTCCGGTCCCCGCGATCAGCCCGCTCGCCCCGGCCACCACGGTCGTGACCAGGGTCGCAGTGATCACGATAGTCACGCCCGAGTCCGTACGACCGAGGTCGCGCGTGATCGTCTGCGAGATCGCGTAGCAGAGGGCCGACAGGACGGCGAGCAGGGCGGCCGGCTCGAAGGTCGAGGCGCCCGGCCGCATCACGATGAGCACGCCGAGGAATCCGGCCATCACCGCCCACCAGCTCCGCCGGTCGACCGGCTCTCGGAGCACCACCGCCGAGAGCGTGGTGACGAACAGCGGCGCGGCGAACGCGACCGCAGTGACCGTCGCGAGCGGAAGCGCGGCGATGGCCATGTAGTACGTCGTGAAGGACATGAGGCCCAGCAATCCCCGGACGACGTGAAGCCATGGTCGCTGGATGGGGAACGTCGCCGAGTCGTGCTCGCGCCAGATGAGGAACGCGAAGAGGCCGAGGGCCACGAGGCTCCGCACGAAGACGATCTGGAGCACGGGATAGCCGCTGCTCAGGCTCTTGATCAGCACGTCCTGCACGGGGAACACCGAGGCGCCCACGACGATGAAGCCGATCCCCTGGAGGGGCCGGTCCATTCGGCCGCGCGACGCGATGGACGCGCTCAACGCGTGCAGCGGGGGCGGCAAGGGGTCACGATGCGTGCGGCGGCTCGCCCGGAGGCGGGCCCGAGGGAGGCGCCACCGGCGTCCCACTTCGCCGGCCCGTCAAGCTCCGCCGCCAGCGGTCACGCATCTCGGTCGGCCGGAGGGACGGCATCCAGCGGCGCGCGGCGGGCAGCTGGAGCAGGAGCACCCAGAGCATCGCCGCTGCCACGGCATCGCGCCGGTGGAAGTGGAGGCCCCGCACGGTCTCGTGCGTGAGGAACACGTACGCGGCGAAGCGGGCTCGTGGCCGCCGGCGCCACACGAGCCAGGCGACGTACGGCGCGGCCAGGCCGTACGCGAGGTAATTCCACGGCCGATCCGGCGCGAAGTTCCCGACTCTGAGCCCCGCGAGGCTCAGGCCTTGCACCACGGGCATCAGGGCGAACCACGCGGCGAGCGCCACGATGACGCCAGGCCGCGACTCGGTCGGCTTCGCGCCCGCCGGTCGCGTGCTCGTCGTCACGGGCCCGCCCCGCCGCTCCGGCGCGCGCGGGGCTCCGTCCGCGCATTGCCTTGACGCTCCGGACACGGCCGCGCTAGCATCCCGGCGATTCGACCATCGCGCTTGCGCGCGGGAGGACCGCCATGGCCAAGACGCTCGACGAGCTGGAGCTCCGGGCACTCCTCGATCCGCACGCCCCCGCCCCGCGGCCGCCGTCGGTGTACACCGAGAACGCCCGCTACCTGACGTCCCTCGACGGCTTCAACATCAAGCACCCGGCCGTCCCGGCCCACGTGTTCCGCGCCGAGCGCGACCGCGCGCTGGCGCCCAATGCCCCGACCGGTCTCGTGCCGCTCGACCTCTCGGCCACGCTCGGGCTCGGCTATCCCGCCACCACGCCGTTCATCCTGTCGCGCTACGCGCGCATCCGTGCGGGGGAGACGCTCACGACCGCATTCCGCGCCAGCACGGAAACGTACCATGTCATCCGCGGGTCGGGTGCCACGCGGGTCGCCGGCGGCGAGCCGATGGCCTGGCAAGCGGCCGACACCTTCTGCCTCCCCGGCGGGGCGACGGCGCGTCACGCCGCTACCGAGGACACCGTCCTCTGGATCACGACCAACGAGCCCCAGCTCCAGTTCGAGGGACTGGAGCCGCCAACGCCCGGCCACGCGCCGATCCGGCCGGCACTCTATCCGATGGCCGAGATCCGCCGCCGGCTGCTCGGCGTGTACCTCGACCCGCGCGGCGCCGCCATGCCGGGCAAGTCGATCAACCTGGGGAACGTCGCGATCGAGTCGAGCCGGACGACGACGCCGTCCTTCACGGTGGCGCTCAACTCGCTCATGCCGGGCGAGGCGCAGCGCGGCCACCGGCACAACGCGGTCGCGGTGACGCTCGTCCTGTCCGGAGAGCGCTGCTATTCCCTGATCGACGGGGAGCGCGCGGACTGGGAGCCGCTGACGGTGATGATCACGCCGCCCGCGGCGTTCCACTCGCATCACAACGAGGGGCACGAGCTCGCGCTCTTCCTGATCGTCCAGGACGGGGGCGTCTACTACCACTGCCGGACGATGGGGTTCAGCTACAAGTAACCGACTTCACCGCAGGCAGAGCTGGCGGAAGTCGGGAAACCAGCGCGTCAGGCGGGACGGCTCGATCAGGATCGTCTCGTCGCGGCCCGGGCCGGTCGAGACGAGCGAGATCTCGCACTCGATCAGGTCCTCGAGCCACCGGAGATAGTCGTGCGCGCGCCCCGGGAGATCCTCCCAGGCGCGGAGCCCCGCGGTCTCGGTGAGCCAGCCCGGCCGCTCCTCGAACACGGGCTCGAGCTTGGCGATCACGCGCTCCTCGGCCGGCCACTCGTCGAGCGCCGTCCCCTTGTAGCGATACCCGACGCCCACCAGCACCGCGTGGCACGGATCGAGGACGTCGAGCTTCGTCACGGCCAGCGTGTCGAGACCGTTCACGCGGACCGCGTGCCGGAGCAGCACCGCGTCGAACCACCCGCAGCGTCGCGGCCGGCCGGTCACCGAGCCGTACTCCTTCCCGCGGGCCCGGATCAGCTCGCCGAGGTCACCGGTCACCTCCGTGGGGAACGGCCCGCCCCCGACGCGGGTCGCGTATGCCTTGGTGATCCCGAGCACCCCGTTGATGCGGGTGGGCGGCACCCCGGTGCCCGGCGCCGCGCCGCCGGCCGTCGCGCTCGTCGCGGTGATGTACGGATACGTGCCGTGATCGATGTCGAGGAGCGTGCCCTGCGCCCCCTCGAAGAGCACCGAGGCGCCGTCCCGCATCCACCGGTGGAGCAGCAGCGTCGTGTCGGCCACGTGCGGCCGGAGCCGCTCGATGGCGGGCTGGACCGCCTTGACCACGTCGTCCGCCTCGAAGCCTTCGCGCCCAACGCTCCGCAGGAGCTGGTTCTTCACGGGGAGCGAGGCCGCGAGCTTCTCGCGGAAGTGGGCCTCGTCGAGAAGATCTCCGACCCGGATCCCGAAGCGGGCTGCCTTGTCCGTGTAGGCCTGTCCCACGCCCTTGCCCGTCGTGCCGATCCGCTCCTGATCCATCGCCTGGTCGAGCGCCCGGTGGTACGGGAGGATCACGTGGGCGGCTTGCGAGAGATACAGCTGCCGGAGATCGATCCCCGCCGCCCCAAGGCCGTCGAGCTCCTGGACGAGCGCGATGGGGTCGACGACGGTGCCGCAGCCGATGACGCTCTTCTTGCCGGGGCGCAGGACCCCCGAAGGCACCAGCTGGAGCACGAAGCGGCGGTCGTCCACGACGATGGTGTGCCCCGCGTTCGGCCCGCCCGAGTAGCGCGCGACGACGTCGACGCAGGGGGCCACCAGGTCGACGACCTTCCCCTTCCCCTCGTCGCCCCACTGGGCGCCGACGATCACGATGTTAGGCAAAGGCGCCTCCGGGAGCGGGCTCGAGGACGCGGCTCGGCGCGGCCATCAGCGTCGCGAGCGTGCAGGGAGCCTCCTGACCGCTGGTCGGGTCGATCACCCGCACCTCGCCGCGCCGGAGTCCCGCCTCGTCGATGACTACGGCGCGCGCGGCGCGGATGTCGCGCGCGTAGGCGAGCGACTCCTCGAGCGGCCGGCTCAGGATGTCCCGCGCCACGGCGAGCCCGAGCTCGCGCAGACGCCGGCAGAGGGCCAGCGCGGTGGCCTTGTCCGCGGTGAAGTCGATGACGAAGAACTCCGGGCCGGTGACGCGCGGCTCGAGGCCCTGCGCCGCGAGGGCCAGCAGGAGGCGGTTGACGTCGAACGCGAAGCCGGTGGCCGGACAGGGCGTGCCGAATCGCGCGAGCATCTGATCGTACCGGCCCCCGCCCGCCAGCTCGGCGCCGAACCCGTCGACGTATCCCTCGAAGTTCACGCCCGAGTAGTAGTCGAACCCGCGGACCTCGCCGAGGTCGAGCAGGATCGCGCCGCCGAGCCCGTACGCGGTCAGGAGCCGGTGGACCTCGGCGAGCCCGGCCACCGCGCGCTCCGACCGGGGGTTCTGGACGAGGGCAGCCGCCCGCCGGATCACCTCGGTCCCGCCCTGGAGGCTCGGCAGCGCCAGGAGCAGATCGGCGGTCGCGGAGGGAACGGACAGCTCGCCGACCAGCCGCGTCAGCTCCGCCACGTCTTTCCGGCCGAGGGCCTCGCGAAGGGCCCGCGCCACGGGTCGCTCGACGCCCAGGCTCTCCAGCACGCCGCGCACGAACTCCACGTGGCCGACGTCGATCTGGAACCGCTCGAGCCCCGCCGACCGGAACGCCTCGATGGCCATCGCGATCATCTCGGCGTCCGCTTCGGGCTGGTCGAGCCCGAGGAGCTCCACGCCCGCCTGGTAGAACTCGCGCATCCGTCCGAGTCTGGGCGCCTCGTGACGGAAGACGTTCGTCCGGTACGCCAGCCGGTAGGGCTTGGGCCGGTCCCGGAGACGGGTGGCGGCGATGCGGGCGATCTGGGGCGTCACGTCGGCGCGGAGCGCGAGCATCCGTCCGGTGTCCCGGTCGATGAACTTGAACATCCCCTCCTGGAGCGCCTCGTCCGTCCCCAGCGCGAGGGCGTCGAAGAACTCGAAGGTGGGGGTCATGACCTCGCGGTAGCCCCACAGCCGGAAAACGCCGAGGAGGCGCTCCTGGAGGCCCCGAAGGCGGGCAGCCTCGTCGGGGAGATAGATCTTCACCCCGGTTGGCAGTTGTGACTGAAGGTTCCGCCGGTCCATAGCGCGAGTGCCCGTGAGCCGGGCAAACCCTCGGAAGTATACGGGATGCCTCTCCGCAAATCCAGCGACAGCCGTCATGCGCTCCGGCTGCGTTCTCGGCCTCGGCCCCCGCGAGACGGACCGAGCCGGTCGGGCGGAGATCCTGACCGTCGGCACGCGGGCGCCACGGATCCAGTGAGCGACGTCCCGCCGACCGGGCACGCGCCCTCCGCGCGTCTCAGGTCCAGCCGCCGTCGACGACGTAGCTCTGGGCGGTGCACGCCGAGCTGTCGTCTGCCGCGAAGAACAGAACGGCGCGCGCGATGTCCGCGGGGACGAGCTTGCGCTTCAGGCACTGGCGGCGGAGGAGCTCCGCCTCGGACTCCGGCGTGAGCCAGAGCTTGATCTGCCGTTCGGTCATGATCCAGCCAGGCACCACACAGGTCACTCGAATGCCGTGCGGACCCAGATCGCGGGCGAGCCCACGCGTGAGCCCCACCACCGCCGCCTTGGCCGCCGTGTACCCCGGCATCCCGCCCTGCCCGACCATCCAGGAGGTCGAGCCCAGGTTGACGATCACGCCGCCACCCACGGCGGCCATGTCCGGATACACCGCTTGGGCCGCGAAGAACTGGTGGCGCAGGTTCACCGCGAGCCGGTCGTCCCAGTACTCCGGCGTGACCGTGTCGAGCGCGTGCCGTTCGTCGTGGGCGGCGTTGTTGATCAGGACCTGGACCGGCCCGAGTCGGCGCCGGACCTCCGTCACCGCCGCCCGGAGCGCGGGGATATCCCGGAGATCGCATTCCCGGAACAAGGGCCGCTCGCAGCCCGTCGCGCCGATGGTTGCCTGGAGCCGCTCGGCGGCCGCGCAGTCGATGTCGAGGAAGGCAACCCGCGAGCCCTGTCCACAGAAGTGCTCGACGATCGACGCGCCGATGCCACTGGCGCCACCGGTGACAAGGACGACCCGATCGCGCAAGCTGGGGTACGTCGCGTACACCATGCGGCCCTCCTCGGGGTAAGCGGGATCGACGCCAAGCGGCCTCAACGCTAGCACAGGCGAGTCGGCTTGCCCGGACGGTGAGACGCCCGGTATCCTCGCCTCGCATGGAATCCATCACCCTCCACCGGGGGCCATTGGGCGTCACCCTCGCGCCAGGGATCGGGGGGTCGATCGCGCGCTTCTGGAGCGATGCCCGCGGAACGGAACTGGACCTTCTCCGTCCGACTCCGCCGGATGCCCTGGCTCGTGGCGAGCCGGGGGGGCTGTCGAGCTTTCCGCTCGTCCCCTGGTCGAATCGAATCCGCGCCGGGCGCTTCACATTCGGCGGCCGATCGGTGGCGCTGACGCCGAATCTCCGTGGCCACGCGATCCACGGGCTTGGCTGCCGGACATCCTGGACCGTAACGGACCGGAGTCCCTCCGATGCCATCCTCGAGCATCGCCATGCGCCCGGGGAGTGGCCCTGGCGTTACCGTGCCACACAGCGGATCACCGTGACGGCCGACGGCCTCGACGTCGACATGGTCGTGACGAACGAGAGCGAGACGGCGATGCCGGTGGGACTCGGCTGGCATCCGTACTTCCCGAGGACCGCGGAGACGACGCTCCACGCGCGCGTGACCGGGCTCTGGCTGACCGATGCCGAGATCCTGCCCACGGTCCGCGTGGCACCCCCGCCCGACCGGGACCCGCGCCTGGGGCTCGCCGTCGACCGCGTCGCGCTCGACAACGTCTTCGTCGGCTGGGATCAGGAGGCCGTCATCGCGTGGCCGGAGCGCGCCGCGCGGCTCCGGATGACGGCGCGCGGCCCGCTCACGACCCTGGTCGTCTACACGCCGCCCGGCGAGGCGTTCTTCTGCGCGGAGCCGGTGAGCCACGTCACCGAGGCCTTCAATCTCGCGGCGGCCGGGCGTCAGGACACGGGAATCCTCGGCCTCGCCCCCGGGGAGTCCGCGCGCGCCGCCATGACACTCGTCCCGGAGGCCGCGTGAGCATCGGGGCCAGGCGCCCGTCTACGCCGCTCCCCTTCCGAGGGTCGCTCCGCTCGTGACCGACGTCCGCTGTGTCCTGCCGGCGCGAGCGCTGCTCGGCGAGGGACCACTCTGGGATGCCGGGGAGGGCGTCCTCTACTGGGTCGACATCAAGGGCCGGAGCGTGCATCGATTCGATCCCGCAACTGGTCACGACGCGCAGTGGCCGGTCCCCGAGACGGTGGGTGCGCTCGCCCGTCGCGCCGCCGGCGGCCTGGTCCTGGCGCTCCGCTCGGGATTCCACTTCCTTGACCTCGACACGGGGGCGATCCGGCCGGTCGCCCGCCCCGAGCTCGAGCGCGCCGAGAACCGGTTCAACGACGGCAAGCCCGATCGCCGCGGCCGGTTCTGGGCGGGCAGCATGCACGATCCCGAGGTCGCGCCCACCGGCGCCCTCTACCGGCTCGATCCCGACGGCACGTGTCACCGCATGGTCGACGGCTTCGTCTGCCCCAATGCGCTTTGCTGGAGCCCTGACGGCCGGACCATGTACCACGCGGACACCCCACAGCGAGTCGTCTGGGCGTGGGACTCGGATCCCGATCGCGGAGAGATCGCCAACCGCCGGGTCTTCGCGCGGATCTCGCCCGACGACGGCGCCCCCGACGGGGCCACCGTCGATGCCGAGGGCTTCGTGTGGCTCGCGCACTGGGGCGGCTGGCAGCTGACGCGCCACGACCCCACGGGCCGCACAGAGCGCGTGATCCGCCTGCCCGTCCAGTGTCCGACCTGCCCTGCGTTCGGCGGACCGGATCTCGACGTGCTCTACGTCACGTCCGCGACGGTCGGGCTCTCGCCGGCGGAGCTCGCCGCCCAGCCGTGTGCCGGAGGCATCCTTGCGCTCGATCCGGGCGTGCGGGGCCTGGCCGAGGCACGCTTCCCCGGCTGAGGCCTTCGAGGCGGCATGGGCGCTCGAGAGCACTGGGACGCGGAGGCCACCCGCTGGGCGGCGTGGGCGCGCACTCCTGGACACGACGCCTACTGGTACTACCGGGATGCGTTCTTCGCGCTGGTGCCGCCGCCTCGGCACCGCACCCTGGAGGTCGGCTGCGGCGAGGGACGGGTCGCACGGGATCTCGCCGCGCGCGGGCATCGCGTGACCGGCGTCGACATCACGCGTGCGCTGGCTCGCCTGGCAGCCGAGGCGGGCGCCGGTCCGAGGTACCTCGTGGGCGACGGGGCCGCGCTCCCCTTCCGGGCGGCGGCGTTCGATCTCGTGGTGGCGTACAACTCGCTCATGGACGTCGACGACATGCGGGCGGCGGTGCAAGAGATCGGTCGAGTACTCGCTCCGCGCGGCCAGCTCTGCATGACGATCACCCATCCGATCGTCGACGCCGGGAGTTTCGTCAGCCGGGTCCCGGACGCGCCCTTCGTGATCGAGTCGGCCTACCTCGAGCGGCGCCCATACGAGGGACGGTTCGAGCGCGACGGCCTCGCCATGACCTTCAAGGGCTGGTGCTATCCGTTCGAGACGTACTCGGAGGCGCTCGAAGCCGGTGGCTTCCTGATCGAGGCTTTGCGCGAGCCGGCGCCGGCGCCGGACGCCCCCGCGCGAGCAGCGCGATACCGGCGCATCCCCAACTTCCTCATGCTGCGGGCGCTGAAGGTTCCCGAAGGCCCGATCGACTCGCGATAGCGCGCGCCCTTCGCGTGTCGTCCGTACGTCGACACGCAAGGCCCGGCCGATCGAGAGACCATGCTGACCATCACACTCATGGTCTGGGACGCGGCGCGGCGGATCGAGCCTGGAGCGCGATGCGCGGCCACGCCCGGCGGGCTACAATGAGCGCGCTCGACGCGCGGCCGCGCTCGGGACGGCCGCGAGCCCCCCTCACCCACGGATCGAGAGGAGAGACGCGTGACAGGCAAGCAGCGGATGCAGCTCGGACTCATGCTCCCCATCGGCGCCGGCGCGCTCGGCGAAGGGCGGCCCGTTCGCTGGACGGACCTCCGCGAGATGGCGCGCACGGCGGAGGCGGTGGGCATCGACACGCTGTTCCTGCCCGACCATCTCCTCTTCCGGAAATCGCCGCCCGACAACCTCATGCAGGTCAACATGCCGGAGGGAAAGGTCCGCGGGATCTGGGAGGCCTGGACGATCCTCTCCGCGCTCGCCGAGGCGACGCACCGCATCCATCTCGGACCGCTCGTGGCGTGCACCGGATTCCGGAACCCGGCGATCCTCGCGAAGATGGCGGACACCCTCGACGAGGTGTCGGACGGCCGCGTCGTCCTCGGTCTCGGCGCCGGTTGGCACGAGCCGGAGTACGACGCGTTCGGCATCCCGTACGATCACCGCGTGGGGCGCTTCGAGGAAGCCCTCGCGGTCATCGTGCCGCTCCTGCGCGCGGGCCGGGTCGATTTCCAGGGGCAGTACTACCAGGCGCGGGACTGCGTTCTCGCCCCGCGGGGGCCGCGCCCCGCCGGCCCGCCGATCCTGATCGGCGCGCAGCGCCCGCGCATGCTGGCGCTCGCCGCCCGGTACGCCGATCTCTACGACGCCGACTACCACCTCTCCGCGAGCGACGTGAAGACCCAGTTCGAGGCGTTCGACCGGGCCTGTGCGGACGCGAAGCGGGACCCGGCGACGGTCACGCACGGGGCCGGGACCCGGGTCGCGCTGATGCGGGCCGGGGAGCCTCGGCCGGGCGTGGCCGGCGCCACCGCACCGCCGGGCGCGGCCGTCTTCGAGCTCGGCGGCATGCGTCAGATGGCGCGCCTCGGCACGACGGACGAGATCCTGGCCCACGTCCGCACCTTCGAGGCGATCGGGGTCCAGCACCTGACGCTGAGCCTCGTCCATCCCCCGGGGCCGAAGGGCATCGAGATGCTCGGCCCGGTCATCGAGAGCCTGCGCCGGTAGCGACACTGGGACCATCCGGGCCGACGTGGAGGTGCAGGATCTTTCCTGCGCTCGTGCGCATCGGGGGCCGCCGCTCGACCCGCACGGTGTCCGACGCACGCCACGCCAGTCCCATCACTCGCTCTGCGCCCGACCCAATGCTGATGGCGTCGAGGAACGCAGCGGCGACGCGGGGCGGTTCGACGTCACCGACACGCGGGTGAACGAGCAGCCGAAGAATCGGCCTGCCGAGCTCGCTCTCCTCCTCCACGAGCTGGTAGTCGGTCGGTCCTCCACCGAAGCGCCGCGGAAGCTCCTCCTCGAGGACGCGGGCGAGGTCGATGTCCAGAAACGTCATGCCCCCCGCCGTGAGCTTCTCGAAGCTCCGGATCTCGCGAAGATGGGCGCGCCACCCGTCCTGCTCCAGCGGACATCCGCAGGCTCTCCGCTCGAGAATCGCGGCGTCTCCGAGCGAGACGTTCAGGAGAAGGTACGGAGCTGTTCCACGGAGTGATGACAGGAGGAGCGCCCGGGCCGGGAGCCCTCTGACCGCCCCATCCTCCCCGGCCTGGATGATGGCCTGGAAGTCGTCGAGGGCGTGAAGATCGTCGGGACCGTCAGGGCGACGACAGCCATAACCGATCGGGCCCGAGTCCAGGCTGGCGTAGAACGGCAACGCCTCCGCCCCGGCCCTTCGAACCACGGCCAGCCGGGCCGCCGTCGTGGGCTCGCTCGCCATCGTGAACCGCGCCCCCGCGAGGTCGCGCCCGGACTCCAGCGCGGCCACGGCGAGGCCGGCGGCCGCGCTCGCGAAGGTGTGCACGTGAGGGACGCCGCCTTCGCGCAGGACCCGAGTCATCCACTCGAGGACGGGGCCCGGGTTGTCCGGCGGAACGTGAACCGGCCCGGGGACCGGACGCCGGGCGAGCACGCTTGCCCACCGGAGGGCCCGGGCGCTCCACCGATAACGCGGATGAAGGCCCGGCGCTCCGATGTTCACCGTGGAGAACCAGCGGTCCAGCCCCGTCGGCATGATGCTGAACTCGAGGGCATGGATCATAGCCGCACCGCCCGGGACGCCCCACACCGCCCGCCGCCAGCTCGTGCCGCCCCATCCCGCGAACACGAGCAAGGCGTCGAAGGCCCGATCACGGACGAACTCGAGATCCACGGGGACCGGCGTCGCGCCGCCCCGGCTTCCGCCGGTCTGGAGCGGAGCGTGGCTCGCCGCACCGGGGTTGCGGAGGAGGTCCGGACGGACGTCGATCGTGGCGGTCCCTCGGACGGCGGGGCGGCGACCCTTGAACTCGTCCACGGTCAGGTAGACGTCCCGCCGCAGCAGCTCACGGAGCGCGCCCTCGACCCCCTCCTGGCGCACGAGTCGCTCGAGATCACCGAGCTCGCAGCCGGCCAGCTGCAGCAGCCTTCGATAGGGACTGGTGGGCCGACCGTAGACGAGCCGAGCCGCCAGCGCGAGGAAGTCCGTCTCGCGCCTGGTCAGGCGGTGCCGGACGGTGATCCGCGCGTCCGCCACCGTCAACGGACGGCGGAGGAACCGCGGCAGATGGCCGAAGAATCGCGTTCCGGCCGCAAGGTCGGTGAGCACGCTGGACGAGGCCACGCCGGGCCGCATCACGCCCTGTCGCGAGCGGGTCGGGTCAGTGGGCGCGGATCTCGAACAGCATGGGCCAGAGCTTGCCGCCGACCCACACGCGACGGGTGGCCGGATCGTAGGCGATGCCGTTGAGCACGGCCCCCTCCGGGCGCGGCTCGGCCCGGAGGCCGGTGAGGTCGAGGTAGGACGTGACCCGGCCCGACGCGGGGCTGATCTGGACCACGAAGTCCGTGTACCAGACGTTGGCCCAGATGGCGCCGTCGATGAACTCGAGCTCGTTCAGGTTCCCGAGGGGCTGCCCGTTCCAGGTCACGGCGAGCTTCCGGGTCGGGGTGAACCGCTCCGAGTCGAGATAGGTGAGGACGTCCGTCCCGTCGCTCAGGACGAGGCTTGCGCCGTCGTAGGTGAGCCCCCAGCCCTCGCCCTCGTACCGGAACTCCCGGAGCTGCTTGAGCGTCGCCAGGTCGTAGACGAAGCCGCGCCCGTTCCGCCACGTGAGCTGGACGAGCCGGTCACCCACGCGCGCCAGCCCCTCTCCGAACACGTCCGGCGGAAGATCCACTTGGCGGAGCACCCGGCCCGACGGCCACTCGACCCGACGGAGCGTCGAATGGCCGTAGCGTCCCGTGCTCTCGAAGAAGCCGCCGTCGTACCACACGAGCCCCTGGAGAAATGCGTCCGGGTCGTGCGGCGTGCTGCGGACCACCTCCCACCGGAGCTGGCGGGCGACCCCGGTCGCCGGGCCGGCGGGAGCCGGCGGGGCCGGCCCGGCGGCCCTGGCCGCGGGGAGGACGGCCACGAGCAGGATCACCGCCGTCAGCGGAGCGCAACGCCATCGGCGACCCGGCGCAACGGGCCGCGCCGCCGCCGGATGGAGCGATCGCACGGCGGAGGGCGACCCTACGGCCGGACGCCCGGCGCGTTCACCGCGTGCCGCACGATGCCGCGCACCAACAGATCGGCCACTTGCCTGGCGATCGCCACCGCCACCCGCGTCTGCGCCTCGACCGTCGACGCGCCGAGGTGCGGCGTCACGACGACCGCGTCCAGGTCGACGAGCGGCGAGCCCCAGGGCGGCTCCCGGTCGAAGACGTCGAGCCCCGCGCCGGCGACACGCCCGGTCTGGATCGCGGCCGCCAGCGCGGGCTCGTCCACGACGCCGCCGCGGGCGCAGTTGACGATGCGAACGCCGGGCTTCGTCCGCGCGAGCTCTGCGGCGCCGATCAGGCCGCGCGTCTCCTTCGTCAACGGCACGTGCACCGAGATGAAGTCGGACCGGCGGAGGAGCGCGTCCAGGTCGACCCGCTCCACGCCGAGCCGCTCGGCCACCCCGGTATCGAGGTACGGATCGTAGGCGACGACGGACATCTGGAAGCCCTGCGCGCGGCGCGCGACCTCCGTGCCGATGCGGCCGAGCCCGACGATGCCGAGCGTCTTGCCGTACACCTCGACGCCGAGGAACGGCTCGCGCTCCCACTTCCCGCCGCGGAGATGGGCGTGGGCCTGGGGAATCTTTCGCGCGACCGCGAGCAGGAGCGCCATCGTGTGCTCTGCGGCGGCGATCGTGTTGCCGTCCGGGACGTTCATGCACACGATGCCGCGCCGGCCGGCCGCGTCGATGTCGACGTTGTCGAGGCCGGCCCCCGCCCGGCCGATCACCCGGAGCGCGGGCGCGGCCTCGATCACCGCCGCCGTGACTCGGCTGGCGCTCCGGACCACGAGCCCGTGGAAAGGGCCGATCCGCCGGGCGAGCTCCTCCGGCCCGAGCGTCGGGACCACGTCGACCAGAAGGCCCTCGCCGCGGAGCGTCTCGACTCCGATCTCCTGGAGGGAGTCGGTGACGAGCACCCGCGGGGCGGTGGCGTCGCTCACGCTCGGGATCAGCCTTCCTTGATGAAGATCCGCTGGGCTGCGGCGACCGCCGTCCCCAGCTCCACCGGCACTCCCAGCCGCGCGAGGACCCGCTCGAGGGACGCGAGGCCGACGATCAGGTCCGACTCGTCGACCCAGCCGAGATGGGCGAGCCGGAAGAGCTTGCCCTTCATCTCGCCCTGTCCCCCCGCGATGGTGATGTTGTCGTCCGAGCCGTAGGCGCGCACGACCGCCTCGCCGTCGATCCCCGGCGGTGGGACGATCGCGGTCACCGCCGGGCTCGGCGTCGCGCGGGCGAACAGTGCGAGGCCGAGCGCCTCGGCGGCCGCCCGCGCGGCGCGGGCCAGCCGGTCGTGGCGGCGGTAGACCTCCGCCAGCCCTTCGTCCCGGAGGAGCCTCAGCGCGACGTCGAGTCCCGCCAGGAGCGAGACCGCCGGCGTGAACTGGCCTTGGTTCTTCGCCTGCCATCCCCGCTCGACCGGCAGGTCCCAGTAGAAGCGCGGGCAGCGGGCCTGTTCGGACGCACGCCAGGCGCGGTCGTTGAACGCGACGAAGGCGAGTCCGGGCGGGCACATGAGCCCCTTCTGGGAGCCCGCGACCACGCCGTCGATCCCCCAGGCGTCCATCGGGCACGGCACGACCCCGAGCGAGGAGACCGTGTCGACCACGCAGAGCGTGTCGGTCCGCCGGGTGAGGGCCGCGTAGGCTTCGACGTCCTCGAGCACACCGGTCGACGTCTCGCTCTGGGTCACGAACAGGGCCCGCGCCCGCGGGTGGGCGCGGAGCGCCGCCGCAACCCGCTCGGGCGCCACGGTGTCGCCGTACGGGGCGTCGAGCGTGTGGGCGACGAGTCCGAACGCGCGCGCGATACCGGTCCAGCGCTCGCCGAACTTCCCGCACTGCACGATCAGCACCTCGTCGCCGGGCGAGCAGAGGTTGACGACGGCCGCCTCCAACGCGCCCGTGCCCGAAGCCGCCAGGATCATGACCTCGTTCTTCGTCCCGGTCAGCTCGGCGAGACCGGCCCGGACCCGCCCGAAGAGCGCCTCGAACTCCGGCGTGCGGTGATGGAGGATCGGCTGGGCGATCGCCTGGAGGACTTCGGGGGGGATCGGGGTCGGGCCCGGCGCGAGCAGGTGGTACTTCTTCATGGGTCAGCTCCTTCAACTCGGTGATTCGGCGTTCGGACGACGCCCACTATAGCGAGGATTGCGAGAATCGTCAGGTCGAGGGGCGCCCGGGGGCGACGGCTCGGACCTATCCGGCGAAGTGGTAGGGCCCCCTGAAGATGCCGCGGTCGGTGATGATCGCGGTGATGAGCGCGGCCGGGGTAACGTCGAAGGCCGGGTTCCGGGCCGGCGAGGCCGCCGGCACGATGCGGCGCCCGGCCAGCTCCTGGACCTCGCGTGGATCCCGCTCCTCGATGGGAATGGCGGATCCGTCCTGAATCGCGGGGTCGATCGTCGAGAAGGGCGCCGCCACGTAGAACGGGATGCCGTGGTGACGCGCCAGGACCGCCACGCCGTAGGTCCCGATCTTGTTGGCGGTGTCCCCGTTCCGGGCGATCCGGTCGGCGCCCACCACGACGAGGTCCACCTCGCCGCGAGCCATGGTCGAGGCCGCGGCGACGTCCGCGATCACCGCGTGCGGAATCCCCTCGCGCGCCAGCTCCCACGCGGTGAGCCGCGCGCCTTGCAGCACGGGCCGCGTCTCGTCGACCCAGACGAAGGGCCGCCGTCCGGCCTCGACCGCGCCTCGCACGACGCCAAGAGCGGTCCCGTAGCCGGCCGTCGCGAGCCCCCCGGCATTGCAATGCGTGAGGATCCGCGCGCCCGGCGGCACGAGCTCCGCGCCGAGCGCGCCGAGCCGCCGGTTCCCGGCCACGTCCTCCTCGAAGATGCGCTCCGCCTCGCTGATCAGGCCGGCGCGGAGCTCGCCGGGCGTCGTGCCCTGTTGGCCCTCCGCGTAGCGCCGCATCCGGTCCAGCGCCCAGAAGAGGTTGACCGCCGTCGGACGGGTCGCCGCGAGACCGTCCAGCGCCGGCCGGAGGTCGCGGAGGAGCGCGTCCGGGTCACGGGCCGGGCTCGCGAGCGCGGCGAGCGCCACGCCGAACGCCGCCGCCACACCGATCGCCGGCGCGCCGCGAACCGCCAGCGTCCGGATCGCGTCCGCCACCTCGGGCCACGTGCGGCAGTCGAGGTACACCTCTTCCCCCGGCAAGCGCCGCTGGTCCAGCAGCACCAGCCGGTCCCCTTGCCAGCTGACCGGAAAGAACGCGAGCGGCGGCGGGCCCACTAGCGAGAGCGCGCGGTGGCGCGGACCGGAGCGGCGTCGCCGGAGATCGCAAGCCGGCTCGCGGCGTCGCCGGGGGCGAGGCCGACGATCCGCACGACCTTGGTCCGGGCCGCCTGGCCCCGGACGATCTCGATCCGGGAGCGGGCGCACCCGAGCCGCTCGGCGAGGAGTGCGCGCACCGCCTCGTTGGCGGCGCCGTCGACCGGGGCGGCCCTCACCCGAAGCTGGAGCCTGTCACCGCGCCACCCGACGATCTCGTCACTCCCGGCGCGGGGACGGACGTCCAGGGTCAGGCGCGCTTCAGGAGGCATCGCCCTCCGAGATCGCCTGCTCGGCGAGCCGCTTGTGCGTGGCGAGCGTGTTCATGATCTCCTCGCCAAGCTGCCGGCGCAGCCGTCGAAGGCCCCCGACCTCCGCGGTGAGCTTCGCGTGCTCCTCGCGGGTGTCCTGCATGACCTTCTCGCCGCGGAGGTGCGCCTCCCGGAGGATCAGCTCGGCCTCGCGCCGGGAGTTTTCCTTGAACTCCTCGGCAATCTTCTGCGTGGTCACGAGCGTCTCCTGCAGCGTTTTCTCCCGGCCCTCGATGCCCTTGGATTTCTCCTCGAGCTGGACCAGCTGCTCCTTGAGGAGCGCGTTTTCCCGGGCCAGCTCCTCCACCTCATCGGCCATCTCCTCCAGGAACGCGTCGACCTCCTGGGGGTCGAATCCCCGGAAGAGCCGCACGGCGAACTGCTGCTGGCGGATGTCCGTGGCGGTCATGCGCATCGGAGTCCCTCCTGAGCCTCCCTCTCACCCGAGCCGGTATGCCGTCCTCACGAGGACCGGGACCAGAAACCACTGGAGGAAGTAGATACCGAGGATGGCGATGAGGGGCGAAAAGTCGATCGCGCTGGACGGGAGGCGGCGCCGGATCGGTCGGAGCACCGGCTCGGTCACCTGGTAGAGGAATCGGACGATCGGATTCCAGGGATCCGGGTTCACCCACGACAGGAGCGCCCGGATCACGATGATCCACATGTACAGGTACAGGACGTAGTCGACGAGCTTCGCAATCGCCAGGAGCAAATCGCTGAGCACGTACACCCGGGCCGCCTACCGGCCCTGGCCGAGCTCTCGCGACCGCTGGGTCGCGCGCTCGACGGCATCGATCAGCGTGCGCCGGAGCCCCCCGATCTCCAGCGTGTGGATGCCGGCGATCGTGGTGCCGCCCGGGGAGCTCACCATGTCCTTCAGCTGGCCGGGATGCATGCCCGTGTCGATCAGGAGGCGGGCCGAGCCGAGCACGGTCTGCATCGCCAGCGTCATCGCTGTCTTGCGGTCGAGACCGACCCGAACTCCACCGTCCGCCAGCGCCTCGACCACGAGCGCGATGTAAGCCGGCCCGGAGCCGGAGAGGCCGGTCACCGCGTCCATCATCTCCTCGTCGAGGATCACGACCCGCCCGACCGCCTCGAAGATCTGGCGGGCGGTGTCCATGTCGCCGTCCTCGAGGCCCGCGGAGCGCGCGATCGCGGTGGCGCCCTCCAGCACGAGCGCGGGCGTGTTCGGCATGACCCGGATCATCCGGGTCCCCGGCGGCAGGTGCCGGCGGATCTCGCTCGTGGAGACACCGGCCGCCACCGAGATCAGAAGCTTCCCGGGGGTGGCCGGGGCGATCTCGTCCAGCACGGCACCCAGGCTCTGCGGCTTGACGGCCAGGATGATGACGTCGGCGCGCCGCACGAGCGACACGTTGTCGGGAACGATGACGATCCCGTAGAGGCGCTTCAGCTCCTCGAGCCGATCGGCGCGCACGTCGGCCATGAGCAGATGGCCGACTGGCATGAGCCCGGTCTTGGTGAGCCCCCGGACCAGAGCCTCGCCCATGTTGCCGCCGCCCACGAACCCGACCCGCTTGTCCCGGATCGACACGGTCAGTCCTCTCGACCGAGCGTGACGCCAGCGTCCCCGGCGTTCACGGCTTCAATGTCCTCGGGCCCCGAAGATCGCGGTCCCCACCCGCACGATCGTCGCCCCTTCCTCCACGCCGACCTCGAAGTCCCCGCTCATCCCCATCGACAGCTCCGTGAAGTCGGAGCCGAGGCCCCAGGATCGGGCGCCGTCGAGCAGCTTCCGCATCTCCTGGTAGTACGGTCGGGAGTCCTCGGGGTCCTTCGGCAGCGGCGGGATCGCCATGAGCCCGCGGAGCCGCAGGCCGGGGAGCGCCGCCATCGCGGCGAGCGCCGCCCGAAGATCCGCCGCGGAGAGACCGCCCTTCTGCGGCTCGTCGCCGACGTTGACCTGCACCAGCACGTCGACCCGGCGGCCGGTCTCGGTCGCGCGTCGCGAGATCGCCTCCGCCAGGGGCAGCCGGTCGACCGAGTGGATCAGGTCGAAGCATTCGACGGCGTCGCGGACCTTGTTGGTCTGGAGATGTCCGATCAGGTGCCAGGGGCGCGATCGCCCGAGCACCGCGATCTTCTCCCGCGCCTCCTGCACCCGGTTCTCCCCGAGCGCGGGCACGCCCGCCTCGATGGCCGATCGCACGCGCTCCACGTCGATGGTCTTGGACACCGCCACCAGGAGCACGGTCTCGGGGCTCCGCCCCGCCCGCCGGGCCGCGGCGGCGATCCGCTCCTGCACCGCTACGAGATTCGCGTGAATGTCCGTATCGGTCATGCGCGCCGGTATTGTAGCGGGTTCGCCAGCCCCGCGCCACGCTGCCCGCGCGGCGCGGCGCGCTCAGTCGAGCGCCGCCAGCGTCGCCAGACGCCCCCCGAGGCCCTCCTTCCGGTACGAGAAAAAGAGGTCGCGCCGGCATCCGGTGCAGAGCCGCGGGCTCAGGATCGCGCCCGGCGATACCCCGGCCGCCGCCAGCTGATCGGCGTTGGCCGCCCACAGATCCAGCCACCAGCGGCCAGGACGCTCTGGCGCGACGGGGCGCACCCAGCGCTCCCATGACTCCGGGAAGGCCGCGCGAAGCGGCGTCACGACCGGCTCGTCGACCTCGTAGCAGCACGGGCCGATGGACGGGCCGATGGCCGCGCGGAGCCGATCCGCGCGGACGCCCGGCTGGGCGACGAGCGCGGCGACGAGCCGCCCCGCGATCCCTCGCACCGTCCCGCGCCATCCGGCGTGCGCCATCCCGAGCGCGGAGCCTTCCGGATCCGCTACGATGAGCGGCACGCAGTCCGCGGTGAAGATCGCCAGCGGCCGCGCCCGCATCCGGGTGATGAGCCCATCCCCGGTGCCGACGAGGCCGCCGGCGCCGGGAGCGTCCGCGTCGAGGCACGCGTCGCCGTGCACCTGACGCGCGTACCGGATGCTCCTCGACTCGAAGCCGACGGCGGCGAGGGCCGGCCACGTCCGCTCACCGCCAAACGGTCCAGCCGGCGAGGACACGGCGTCGAAGCTTCCCTGATGGCGCGTCGTGAAGGCGTGGCGCACGCCCGCTGCCGCGAGAGCCGGCAGGACGGCGTGCGTCGGCGGCTCTCCGTGCCAGCTCACCATCCGTCGATCTCGGCCGCGCGCGCCGGCTCGCCCCGGGCGGGCCCCAGGCGGCGGCGCGCCGGAGGCGCCCCGACGCTCAGTCGGCCTGACGCCGGAGGAACGCCGGAATGTCCAGGTCGTCGGTCATCGCGTCGAGCCCATCGGCCCGCACCCCATCGGCGCGTGGCCGCCTCCACGGCGACGGCCGGTCGCCGCCCCTGTACGCCTTGAGATCGACGGGCCGCGCCCCCCCACCGGAGGTCGCGCCCGCCGCCGCGCCCGCCCCTGCCGCCGCCATCGGGTGCACGGCGCTCCGCACGTCGTCGAATCCCGTCGCGATGACGGTGACGCGGATCTCGTCGCCGAGCGCCTCGTCCACCACGGCGCCGACGATGATGTTGGCGTCGCCCTCCGCGGCCTCCGCCACCGTGCTCGCGGCCTCGTTCACCTCGTGGAGCGTCAGGTCCGAGCCGCCGGTGATGTTGATGAGCACGCCGCGCGCCCCCTGGATGGACGTCTCCTCGAGGAGCGGGCTCGCGATCGCCTTCTGCGCCGCGTCGACGGCGCGGTGCTCGCCCCGGCCGATGCCGGTGCCCATGAGCGCCATGCCCATGCCCGACATGATCGTCCGCACGTCGGCGAAGTCGAGGTTGATGAGGCCCGGCACCAGGATCAGGTCGGAGATGCCCTGGACTGCCTGCTGGAGCACGGAGTCGGCGACCTTGAACGCCTCCTGGAGTGACGTCCCCTTCTCGACGACGGTGAGCAGCCGCTGGTTCGGAATCGTGAGCAAGGTGTCCACGATCCCGCGGAGCTCCTGGATGCCAGCCTCGGCCTGGCGCATCCGCCGGGGCCCCTCAAACTGGAAGGGCTTGGTGACGACGGCGACGGTCAGGGCACCGAGCTCCTTCGCGATGGCCGCCACGACGGGCGCGGCGCCGGTGCCGGTGCCCCCGCCCATCCCCGCGGTGATGAAGACCATGTCAGCGCCGGTCAAGGTCTGCTGGAGGAACTCGCGATCCTCGCTCGCCGCCCGGCGGCCGACCTCGGGGTCGGACCCCGCCCCCAGGCCACCGGTGAGCTTCGTGCCGAGCTGGATCTTGATCTGGGCCGGCGAGGCACGGAGGGCCTGGGCGTCGGTGTTGGCGACCGCGAAGGTGACGCCGGTGAACCGCGAGCTGATCCTCCGGTTGACGGCGTTCGATCCGCCGCCGCCGAGCCCCACGACTCGGATCCGCGCTGCCAGCTCCCGATCCTCCTCCTCCAGCCGGAAGATGAGCTCCTCCCGCATCGTCACGTCTCCCCCCTTCGGCCGTTCTCCAACGGCCGATTCGTGCTTCTGCTTACGGCGCCCGCGCCCCATCAGAAGATCTCCCTGAGCCACTCACGGACCCGCCGCGCGGTCCGGCCGACCCCGGGCCACCCTTCGCCCACCGCAGCCAGCCGGCTGGCCGAGGCCGGGGGGCCGTCGCGGCGCGCCCCGGTGAGGACCAGTCCCACGGCGGTCGCGAACGCGGGACTCTCGACCTGCTCGTAGAGCCCGCCGACCCACTTCGGAATGCCGCGTCGAACCGGCAGATCGAGGATCGTCTCCGCGAGCTCCGGGACGCCTTCCATGATCGTTGCCCCTCCGGTGACCACCGCGCCGGCGGTGGCCGCGTCATCGAGGCCGGCCTGGCTCACACCCCGCGCGACGAGCGTGAGGATCTCCTCGACGCGCGCCTGGACGATACGGGCCAGCGTCGGCCGCGACAGCACTCTCGGCTTGCGGCCGCCGATGGACGGCACCTCCACCGTCTCGTCCTCGAGGACGAGGCTCGCCTGGGCGCATCCGTACAGCTTCTTGAGGTCCTCGGCGGACGGCGGCGGCGTCCGGAGCCCCACCGCGATGTCGTTCGTGATGTGGTCGCCGCCCAGCGGGATCACCGCCGTGTGCCAGACCGCGCCGTCCCGGAACAGCGCGACGTCCGTCGTGCCGCCGCCCACGTCGATGAGGAGCACCCCGAGCTCCCGCTCGTCCGGCGTCAGCACCGACTCGCCCGAGGCGAGCGCCTGGAGCACGACGTCCTCCACGGTCAGCCCGGCCCGGTTGACGCTCCGCACCACGTTCTGGACCGCGGTCGCGGCGCCGGCGATGAGGTGGACCGAGACGCCCAACCGGCTCCCGAGCATCCCGATCGGCTCCCGGACGCCGTCCTGGTCGTCCACCGTGAAGCCCTGGGTGAGCGCGTGGAGGATCTCGCGGTCGGGCGGCAGGCTCACCGCGCGCGACGCGTCGACGGCGCGGGCCACGTCGATCGCGGTGACCTCGCGGGAGCGGCCCTGGATCGCCACGACACCCTGGCTGTTGACGCCCCGGATGTGCGCGCCGCCGATCGAGACGTAGACGGCATCCACCTCGACCCCGGCCATCTGCTCGGCCTCGGAGATCGCGCGCTTCACGGCTTCGACCGTCGACTCCACGTTGGCGACGACGCCCTTCCGGAGTCCCCGCGACGGGTGCTGCCCGATACCGATGATGTCGACCCCGGTCGGGGTGACCTCGCCGATGACGGCGCAGATCTTGGTGGTCCCCACGTCGAGTCCCGTGATGATGTTCGGCGTCTTACGCACGGTCAGTGTCGCTCCAGGCCAGCCGCGGCCGGCGTCACGAGGGTGGCGGGATCCCCGACCGCGCGGCGTCGACCCGGAGGGGCCGCCGTTCGGGCCAGGCCGGCGGACGGCGCCGGGGCTCGAGGCGTCAACACGACCTGATCCCGGAACCGGAGGTCGATCGAGGCCACGCGCTCGCCGCGCGCGTCGAGCTCGCCCAGAACGCCGTCGAGCCGCGCGAGCCGGTCACTCCAGCCGTCGGGTCCGAGCCGGACCTCGATCCCGTCGACCAGGTACAGCACCGGCCCATGAGGCCGCGCGAGGTCGACCTCGGACACGCGCGCGGCAAGACGTCCAGACGTGCGCTGGAGCACGTGGAGCAGCGCCAGCCCGGTGCGGAGCCCTTCGGACGGCTCGCCGGCTCCCGGCTCCGGCGCACCGACGCCGGTGAGGATTGGCAGCCCCGTCGCGCCGGGGCGCGCGTCGGTGGTGACGAGGTATCCCTCGGCGTCGACCCAGTGGAGCCCCCCGGCGTTGACGAGCGCGAAGGGCTCGCGCTCTTCCACGAGCACGGTCACCCGGCCCGGAAAATGGCGCACCACGTGCGCCCGGCGGACGCCCGGAAGGCCGGCGACCCGCGCCTCGGTCGCCGCGACGTCGACCGCGAACAGGTTCGTCCCGGGTTCGATGGCCGCCGCCGCGCGCACGGTGGCCTCGTCGAGTCGGTGGGCGCCGCTGATCTCGACGGTGCGCGTCGCCAGGAGCGGCGTCCGGCGCGCCCAGTCCCAGGCCACGAACGCCGCCACGCCGAGCCCGGCGAGCGTCACGCCGACGACGAGCAGCCGGACGAGCACGCCGAGGGACCGGGTGGCGAGCCGGGCCCGGTGCCGCTGGTTGGCGATCAGCCGCGATCGCGACGCGAGATCCGTCGGCCGCTCGGGGCGGGCCCGGGGCCCCGAGAGGGCGCGCGAGGCCGAGGACGCCCCGGACGACCGCATCGGACGACCGGTGGCGGCCCGCGGGCTCACGGGGCTCCCGCGCTTCCGCGGCCGCGCGTCATGGTGCTCTCACTCACCGAGGACCTTCAGCTCCGTGGTCAGCCGGATGCCCGTCTGGTTCTGCACGCGGTCGAAGGCGAGCTCCAGAAGGCCGATGACGTCCTGCGCGGTGGCGCCGCCGCGATTGAGGATGAAGTTGGCGTGCTTCGCGGAGATCTCGGCGCCGCCCACCCGCTTGCCTCGGAGACCCGCCTTCTCGAGCAGCTTCGCCGCATGGTCGTAGTCCGGATTCTTCCAGGTGCAGCCCACCGCGGCGAGCGCGAGCGGCTGCGTCGCTTTCTTGTGCTTCAACCGCCCCCGGATCTCCGCGAGAATCTCCTTCTGCGGCTTCCGGTGGAGCTGGAGCCGGACACCCAGGAGAATGGCGCCGGTCGGCAACGAGAACGCGCGATAGGAGAATCCCGGCGCTGGCTTGAGCTCGCCGATCGTCCCGTCGGCGTGGAGGAAGTACACCGCCGACACGAAGTCCCAGATGGCGCCGTCGTGGGTGCCGGCGTTGGTGGCCAGCGCGCCCCCGATCGTCGCCGGGATGCCGACCAGGCACTCGATCCCGCCGAGGCCGATGGCGGCCGCCTCGCGGATCATCGTCGACAAGCCGGCGCCGCAGCCGATGGTGACCTCTTCGCCGTGGAACTCCATGCGGCCGAGGCACCCCTCGATCTTGAGCACGATGCCGCGATAGCCCTTGTCCCGCACCAGCGTGTTGTGCCCGCTCCCCAGGATGGCGACGGGCAGCTTCTCCTTGTCGGCGAACATCAGCGTCTTCCGGACGTCGTCGACGTCCTGTGGAATGATGAAGATGTCCGCCGGCCCGCCGCAGCGGAGCGACGTGTGGAACGCGAGCGGCTCCTTGAAACGCACCTCGCCACGGATCTCACCCAGCATGCCGGTCTCCTTCTCCGCCCGGGCTGACGGCGGGGGTCGCGCGTGCGGCCAGCCGCTCGCGCAGCTGGTCGCCCACCGCCCCGATGTCGCCGGCTCCGAGGGTCAGGACCAAGTCGCCGGGCCGGATGGCGCGGAGGATGCCCTCCACCAACTCGGTCCGGTCGCCCACGTATCGGACGTCGCGGCCGCTGCGCGCCCCGATCCCCTGGGCCAAGCTGAGGGCCGTGACCCCCGGGATCGGCGGCTCGCCCGCCGGATAGATGTCGGTCAGGAACAGCACGTCGGCATCGTCGAATGCCGTCAGGAACTCGTCGTGGAGGTGGAACGTCCGCGTGTAGCGATGCGGCTGGAACACGACCACGCGCCGGCGCGCGAAGCCTTGACGGGCCGCCGTGAGCGTCGCCCGGATCTCGGCCGGGTGATGCCCGTAGTCGTCGACCAGCAGGATACCCGCCACATCGCCCTTGACCTGGAAGCGCCGCTGGACGCCGGTGAAGCCGGCGAGCGCCCGCTGCACCGCGGCGAACGGCACCTCGAGATCGAGCCCGACCGCCGTCGCCGCGAGGGCGTTGGCCACGTTGTGGACGCCGGGCACCTGGAGGCGGAGCTCGCCGAGCGAGTCCCCCTTGTGGAGCACCTCGAAGCGCGCGGTCAGCTCGCTGAGCCGCACCGAGGCGGCCACCAGGTCGGCGGGCGCGGTGAGCCCGTAGGTGATGACGCGCTTCTCGACCCGCGGGAGGATCGCCTGGATCTCCGGCTGATCGGCGCAGAGGACCGCCGCGCCGTAGAACGGGACCTTGCTCACGAACGACAGGAACGCCTCGCGGATCGCCGCGAGGTCCCGGTAGTAGTCCAGGTGCTCGGCATCGATCGTGGTGACGACGGCGATCGTCGGGGTGAGCCGGAGGAACGAACCGTCGGACTCGTCGGCCTCCGCCACCAGGAACTCACCCTGACCGAGCCGCGCGTTCGAGCCGAGCGCGGTGACCCGCCCGCCCACCACCAGCGTCGGGTCGAAGCCCGCCTCGGCCAGGACGGCGCCCACCATGGACGTGGTCGTGGTCTTCCCGTGCGTGCCGGCGATCGCGATCCCGTGCTTGACCCGCATCAGCTCAGCGAGCATCTCCGCGCGCGGGATCACCGGGATGCCGCGCTGGCGGGCCGCCTGCAGCTCGGGATTGTCGCGGGCGACCGCCGAGGAATAGACGACCACGTGGGCGCCCTCGATGTGGCCCGCCGCATGACCCACGTGGACCTTCGCGCCGAGCCGCTCGAGCCGCTCGACCGCCTCGCCGCGCTTGGCGTCAGAGCCCGTGACCCGGTAGCCGAGCGTCAGGATCACCTCGGCGAGGCCGCTCATGCCGACGCCGCCGATGCCCACGAAGTGGACCTGCTGGTACCGCTTGAAGACGCGCGTGCCCGTCATCCCGTCAGACCTCGGCCCGCTGCGAGACGTTCAGGAGGATTCCGACCGCGGCCATCGCGACCAGGAGCGACGAGCCGCCCGACGACACGAACGGGAGCGGGAGGCCCTTCGTCGGGAACAGCCCCACGACGACCCCCAGGTTGACGACGGCCTGGTTGACCAGGAGGGCGGTGACGCCGAACGCGAGGAGGGCGCCGAACGGATCGGAGACGCGGAGCCCGACCCGGATGCCGCGCCACAGGAGCAAGCCGAACAGGGCGACGGTCGCCACCGCGCCGACGAACCCCAGCTCCTCGCCGAGGACCGCGAAGATGAAGTCCGTGTGCGGCTCGGGTAGATAGAACAGCTTCTGCTTCGACTCCCCGAGGCCCCGCCCGAGCAGCCCGCCGCCGCCGAGCGCGAGGTAGGACTGGATGATCTGGAAGCCCGCTCCGCGCGGATCGGCCCAGGGATCCATGAACGTGAGCACGCGACGCAGTCGGTACGGCGCCACCCACACCGCGAGCGCCACGACCGGCACCGCCAGGCCGCCGATCAGCCCCAGGTGCCGGAGCCGCGCGCCGGCCACGAAGATCATGCAGAGGACCACGCCGACGATGGCCAAGGCCGAGCCGAGGTCGGGCTGGAGCAGGACCAGGCCGGCCACGCCGCCGGTCACGACCAGGGGCGGGAGCACGCCCCGCCACAGATCCCCGATGACCGCCTGCCGCCGCGTCAGGAAGTCCGCCAGGTAGAGCACGAGCACGAGCTTGGCGAGCTCGGTCGGCTGCACGGAGATGGGCCCCCACCGGAGCCACCGGCGCGTCCCGTTGATCGCCTGCCCGAACGGCGGCACCAGGACGAGCACCAGCAGCAGCAAGGCAAGCGCCAGGAGCGGCGTCACCAGGGGCCGCCACCGCCGGTAGTCGACCGCCATCACGCCCCACATGACCCCGAGGCCCAGCGCGGCCCAGAACAGCTGCTTCTTGAGGAAGAAGTGGGCGTCCCGGAACCGGTCGGTGGCGAGGATCGCGCTGGCCGAGTAGACCATCACCACCCCGAGCCCGAGCAGGGCGAGGACCACCAGAAACAGCCAGTAGTCGGGGCTCATCTTGCGCGGCATGGCTCAGGGCTCCGGGAGGGCCCGGACCTCCTCGGCGAACACCGCGCCCCGGTGCTCGTAGTCGCGGAACAGGTCGAACGAGGCGCACGCAGGCGAGAGGAGCACGACGTCGCCGGGGACAGCCAGCGCGGCGGCGCGCCGGACGGCGTCGCCCATCGACGCGGCCTCCTCGACCAAGGTCACGGCGCGGAGCGCGGGTCCCAACGTGGCGCGTCCCTCGCCGATGACGATCGCGGCCTTGACGCGCCCGCGCGCCGCCTCGGCCAGCGCGTCGAAGCGCTGACCCTTGTCGCGTCCGCCCGCGATGAGCACGATCGGCTCGTCGAACGCGGCGAGCGCCTTCAGGGTCGCGTCGACGTTCGTGCCCTTCGAGTCGTTGTAGTAGGCGACGCCGGCGCGCTCCCGGATCCACTCGATGCGGTGGGCCACGGCGCGGAACGCGCGGATCGCCACGCGGAGACGCTCGGGCGCGATCCCGAGGGCGCCGGCGCACGCGGTCGCGGCCAGCACGTTCTCGAGGTTGTGGGCGCCACGGAGGAAGATCTCCCCGACGGGGCAGACCGCCTGGTCTCGCCCGTCGAGGCGGAGCGTGACCCAGCCGTCGCGCACCCACGCGCCCTGCGTGACCGGCTCCCGGCGGCTGAACCAGAGCAAGCGCGCCCGGACTCTCGGCGCGAGGGCCGCGGCGCCGGGATCATCGGCGTTCAGGACGGCCCAGTCCCGCTCCTCCTGAGCGCGGAAGATGCGGGCCTTCGCCTCGGCGTAGGCGGCCAGGCTCCCGTGCCGATCCAGGTGGTCCGGGGTGATGTTCAGGACCGCGGCGACGCGCGGCCGAAAGGCGTCGGTCGTCTCCAGCTGGAAGCTCGAGACCTCGGCGACGACCCAGCCGTCGCCCGGGAAGCCGAGCGCCTCGGCCGCGAGCGGGCGCCCGATGTTGCCGCCCACGAACACGGGCCGGCCGGACTCCGCCACGAGCGCGCCGGTCAGCGCCGTCGTGGTCGTCTTCCCGTTGGTGCCGGTGATCGCCACGAACTCGGCAGTCATCGTCCGGTAGGCGAGCTCGATCTCACCGAGGACCGGCACGCCGCGCGCCCGGCACTCCGCCAGCGCCGGATGGTCGCTCGGCACGCCGGGGCTCACCACGACGAGCTCGGCCGCCGCGAACGCCTCGCGGGGATGGCCCTCGACGACGAGCCGGACGCCCTCGGTCTGGAGCGCCCGAGCCTCGGGGGAGAGGGCGGCCATCGCGCGAGCGTCGGTGCCGGTCACGCGCGCGCCGAGCGCGCGGAGCAGTCGGCACGCCGCGACGCCGCTCCGCGCCAGGCCGACGACGGTCACCGGCAGCCCGGCCAGCGCCTGGCGCCAGGCTCGCCCCCGCGGGGCGTCGAGGAAAGTCGGGCTCGGTCGATCGAGCGTCATGCTCGTCATCGGAGCTTGAGGGTGGTGAGCGCCAGGAGCGCCATCAAGAGCGCCAGGATCCAGAAGCGGATCACGACCTTCGCCTCGGGCCAGCCGATCAGCTCGAAGTGGTGATGGAGCGGCGCCATCCGGAAGATGCGGCGCCCGGTCAAACGGAACGAGGCCACCTGGAGGATGACCGACACCGCCTCGACGACGAAGAGCCCGCCGATGAACGGCAGGAGCAGCTCCGCCTTCGACAGGAGGGCGAGCGTGCCGATGGCCCCGCCGAGAGACAGCGAGCCCACGTCGCCCATGAACACCTCGGCGGGGTAGCTGTTGAACCACAGAAAGCCGACGCCCGCCCCCATGAGGGCGCCGCAGAACACCGTCAGCTCCCCCGCGCCCCGGACCTTCAGGATGAAGAGGTACTCGGACAGCCGCGCGTTGCCGGTGACGTAGGCGATCGCCCCGAACGCCACCGCGGCCACGATCACCGGCCCCATAGCCAGCCCGTCGAGACCGTCGGTGAGGTTCACGGCGTTGGACGCCCCGACGACGATCAGCGCGGCGAAGAGGATGTACCAGGCCCCGAGGTCGGGGATCCACTCCTTGACGAAGGGCACCGAAAGCTGGGTCGTGACGCCGTCGGACGGGTACCGGTAGAGGTACAGGCCCACGGCCAGCCCGACCGCGAGCTGGGCGAGAAACTTCTCGCGGATCTTCAGCGGGCGCCGCGTCCTCAGCTTGAGCCAGTCGTCGTAGAACCCGATGACCGCGAGCGCGAGCGTCGCCAGGAGCGCGACCCACACGTAGCGGTTCTGGAGGTTGCCCCAGAGCAGCACGGATACGGTGAGCGCCCCCACGATCAGCAGGCCACCCATGGTGGGCGTTCCCGCCTTGGCCCGGTGGCGCTCCGGGCCGTCGCTGCGAATGGTCTCCCCGATCTGGCGGGCCCGCAGCGTCCGGATCATCCAGGGCCCGAGGCACAGCGAGAGGAGCAGCGCCGTCGCGACGGCCATCGCCGTCCGGAAGGTGATGTACCGGAAGACGTTGAACACGATGTGGTACTTGGAGAAGGCCGCCAGCGCGGTCAGCACCGGGCTGCCTCCCCTCGAGCGCCCAGTCCCGCCAGGAGCGCGTCCACCGCGCGCTCCATCCGCATCCCCCGCGACCCCTTGACCAGGACGCGGTCCCCGCGCGCGACGCGAGCGAGGATGTGTGCCGCCGCGCCCTCGGGGCTGGCGAAGGTCGCGACATCCGGGCAGCCACCGGCGCGCGCGGCCTCGGCGGTCAGGCGCGCCGCGGATCCCACGGCGGCAAGGCCCGCCACGGGGAGCCCGGCCACCCACGATCCGACCTCCCGGTGCGCCGTCTCGGTCAGCGTCCCGAGCTCGAGCATGTCGCCGAAGATCACCCAGCGGCGGCCGCCGCCGGGCGCCTCGCGGAGCGCGTCGAGCGCCGCGCGCACCGACGGAGGGTTCGCGTTGTACGTGTCGTCGAGGATCCGGACGCCGCCGGCGTCGCGCCACACGAGGCGGCCCTTGACCGGTACCGCGAGGGCCAGGGCCGCCGCGGCCTCGTCGAGCGGCACGCCCAGCGCGAGCCCGACCGTGGCGGCGGCGGCAGCATGCCACGCGTTGTGCCGGCCGGCCAGCGGGAGGCGCGCGGTGGCGGTGGCGCGGCCGGCCGTCAGCCGGAACGCGAGCCCGCCCTCGACGAGGGACACGTCGCCGAGCCGGACATCGGCCCGGTCGGCCTGGCCGTACGTCATGACCGGCCCGCGAGCCCGGGCAGCGAGGGCGAGCACGAGGGGATCGTCGGCGTTCAAAACGACGACGCCGTCGGGAGGAATCGCCTCGACCAGCTCGCCCTTGGCCTTCTGGACTCCCTCGAGGGAACCCACGCCTTCCAGATGGGCCGGGGCGATCGTGGTCACCACGCCGATCGTCGGCTGGCAGAGCTGGGCGAGCGCGGCGATCTCGCCGAAGGCGTTCATGCCGATCTCCAACACCGCGGCCTCGTGCTCCGGCTCGAGGGCGAGCAGCGTCAGGGGCACGCCCCACTGGTTGTTGTAGCTGCCTGCCGGCTTGAGGACGCGCCGGCGAGCGGAGAGCACCGTCGCGACCAGCTCCTTCGTGGTCGTCTTGCCGTTGGACCCCGTGATGGCGACCACCGGAATGCTGAAGCGCCGGCGATGCGCGGCGCCGAGACGCTGGAGGGCCGCCGTCGTGTCGTCGACCAGCACCACCGGGAACTCGGCCTCCGCACCGAGCCCGGCGGGGATGCGGGTCGTCACCGCACAGGCGGCGCCGCGCATCCGCGCGTGAGCGACGAACGCGTGGCCGTCCTGGTGCGCGCCCCGGATCGCGAAGAACGCGTCGCCCGGGTGGCAGGTGCGGGTGTCGATCGACACGCCGGTGACCACCGTGTCGAGGCGCCCCCCGACCAGGGCCCCCTGGGTGCCCCGGACGAGCTCGGCGAGCGTCAGACGCAGCACTAGGCGCCCCCGCTCCCGCGCCGGGCGCGAGCGTCTAGGAACTCCCTGGCCACCAGCCGGTCGTCGAACGGCAGGACCTGGCCGGCGATGATCTGGTACGGCTCGTGCCCCTTGCCGGCGATGACCACGGTGTCGCCGGGCCGCGCCCAGTCGATCGCCTGGCGGATCGCCTCCCGCCGGTCGGGGTCGCTGGCGCAGCCGCCGGACGGGACCGGGACCACGCCCTTGGCGATCTCCTCCAGGATGGCCACCGGATCCTCGGAGCGCGGGTTGTCCGAGGTGAGCCACACTCGGTCCGCCAGCGTCGCGGCAATCCGTCCCATCACGGGGCGCTTGCCGCGGTCGCGATCTCCGCCCGCGCCGAACACCACGCCGAGACGCTTGGGTGTCAGGCGCCGGGCGGTCTCCAGGACTCGCTGGAGAGCGTCCGGGGTGTGCGCGTAGTCGACGACCACCAGGAAGTCCTGCCCGGCCTCCACCTGCTCGAACCGACCCGGCACGCGAGTGACCGAGCCGAGCGCCGACGCGATGGCCGCGGGGGCGAGACCCAGCGCGACGCCGACTCCCACCGCCCCGAGCAGATTCATGACGTTGTGCTCGCCGATGAGCGGCGAGACGAGCTGGACCGGTCCGGCGGGACTCGTCGCCACGAGGTGGATGCCCCCGAGCCCCGACTCGTGCTGGAACGGACGGATCGCATGACCCGCTCCCAGCCCGAAGGTGAGCGCCCGGCCCGGGAACAGGGTGGCCCACTCCGCCCCGACCGGGTCGTCGGCGTTCAGCACGGCGGTGGCCCCGCGCTTTCCTCCCGCCGCCAGCAGCTCGAAGAAGAGCCGGCGCTTGGCGCTCGCGTACGCCTGCATCGTCTTGTGGAAGTCGAGGTGATCCTGGGTGAGGTTCGTGAAGACCGCCACGTCGAAGCTCACCCCGTCCACGCGGTGGAGCTCGAGCGCGTGGGACGACACCTCCATGGCCACCCCGCCGACTCCCGCCGCCACCATCTCGGCGAGCAGCCCCTGGAGCTCGATGGCCTCCGGCGTGGTCTGGCCGGCGTCGCGGGCCTTTCCGCCCACGACGTACTGGATGGTGCCGATGACGCCGGTGTCCAGACCCCGGGCCCGGAGGAGCGCCTCGCAGAGATACGACGTCGTCGTCTTCCCGTTCGTGCCGGTGATGCCGACGACGGTGAGGGCGCGCGAGGGATGCCCGTAGTAGGCGTCGGCCAGTCTCGGGAGAGTGCGGCGGGTGTCCGGGACCAGGATCCGCCCCACGGTGTTCCCCGGCAGCGGGTCCGGTGGCTCCGCCACGACCGCCCGAGCCCCGCGCTCCACCGCTTGGGGAATGAAGCGGTGCCCGTCGGCACGCACCCCCCGCACGGCGACGAAGCAGGAGCCGGCGGTGACCTGGCGCGAGTCGTCCGTCAGGCCGCTCACGGTCTGCGGCAGGGATCCAAGGAGCTGCCCCTCCGGCATCGCCTCGAGCAGCGTCGCCAGGCGGATCTCTCGGGGTCTGGCGACCGTCGCCATCACGACTCCATCCGGGCGCCCGGCGGCGGCGCCAGCTCGAGACGGCACGACGCCCCCGAGCTCAGCGGCGTCCCCGGCGATGGCGTCTGCCGCACGACGATGCCGCGGCCGGCCACGGCGACGTTCACGTCGAGCGCCCCGAGGACCGCGAGCGCCTGGCGCAGGCTCT
The DNA here is from genome assembly GCA_964463175.1 of uncultured bacterium. Taxonomy (GTDB): domain Bacteria; phylum Methylomirabilota; class Methylomirabilia; order Rokubacteriales; family DASRDR01; genus DASRDR01. Next base: position 41,262 of record CAYXBJ010000069.1, on the reverse strand, counting down.
TCCCCGTCAGATCCGGCATCACCGCTTCCCCATCCGGTGACATCCCCGCTGCAGGGTCGATCGGTGGCTCCCGCTCCACATCCCGCCCTGAGGCCCGCACGATCTGGACCGACGGCACCGGCTCGGTCGGCGTGACGTCGAGGTGCCGTAGCACCGGCGCCGCCACCGCCGCGAAGATCGGCGCCGCCGCCTCCGAGCTCCAGACCACGGTCTTCGGCTCGTCCAGCAGGGCGAGGATCACCAGCCGGGGGGCGCTCGAGGGCACGAAGCCAATGAACGAGAGCACACCGGGCTTATGCGAATAGACGTGGGTGACCGGGTCTGGCTTCTGCGCGGTCCCCGTCTTTCCGGCGACGGCGTAGCCCTGGACCACGGCCTTGTGCCCCGTCCCGTCCGTCACCACCGAGGTGAGGATGTCGGTGAGGGTCGCCGCCGTCTGCGGCGAGATCACCTGGCGCACGGCCTGCGGCTCGGTTCGCTCGACTTCCCGTCCGTTCCGGTCCAGATGGGCGCGAACGACGTAGGGTTGCATCAGCTTGCCGCCGTTGGCGATCGCGCCGAACGCGGCCAGCATCTGGAGCCCGGTCACCGACACTTCCTGGCCGAGGGAGATGCTCGCCAGCGACAGCCCGGACCAGCGGTCGGGCGACCGGAGCTGCCCGCGGCTCTCGCCCGGCAGGCCGATGCCCGTCAGGCTCCCGAAGCCGAACTCCGTGATGTGCCGGTAGTACCGCTCGCGGCCGACCTGCATTCCCACCTTGATCGCGCCGACGTTGGACGAGAATTGGAGGATCTGCTGGAACGTCAGCCAGCCGTACTTCTTCCAGTCGTGGATCGTCCGGTTGGCGATGGTGATGACGCCCTGCTCGCCGTAGAAGCGGTCGGTCGGCTTGACGACGCCCTCCTCCAGCGCCGTGGCGGCGAGGACCGCCTTGAACGTCGACCCGGGCTCGAACGGATCCGTCACCGCCCGGTTCCGCCACTGCTCCGGCGTCGCCGTCTGGTAGGCGTTCGGGTTGAAGGTCGGGCGCATCGCCATCGCGAGGATCTCGCCCGTCCGGGGATCCATCGCGAGGACCATCCCCGCCTTGGCCTGGGTGCTGCGCCACGCGGCGTCCAGCTCGCGCTCGGCCAGGTACTGCACGGTTGCGTCGATGGTCAGGACCAGCCCGGTGCCCGGCGTGGGCGTCTTCAGGATCGTGGGCTGCCCGGTCATCTCGCGGCCGAGCGCGTCGCGCTCCACCAGCGCCAGGCCCGCCTCGCCGGCCAGGGACTTGTCGTGGGCCAGCTCGACGCCCTCGAGTCCCCGGTCGTCGCGACCGACGAACCCGAGCACCTGGGCGGCCAGCTCGCGGCTCGGATAGAACCGGAGCGACTCGGGCACGGTCCCGATGCCCGGGAGCCGCTGCGCGCGGATCGCCTCGGCGGCGGCGGGCGGGATCTTCACCTTCACCCAGACGAACGGGCGGTCGCTGGCCAGGCGCTGCTCGATGTCCCGGGCCCGCTCACCGAGGTGAGGGGCGAGGGCCGCCGCGACCGCCGACCGGTCCGAGATCTTGCCCGGGAGCGCGTACACGGACTCCACGGGGGCGCTGACGGCCAGCGCGTAGCCGTTGCGATCGAGGATCGGCCCCCGCTCCGGCCGGAGCGGGATCGTCTTGGAGTACTGGCGCTCGGCCAGCCGGGCGAGCTCGTCGTGTCGGACGATCTGGAGGTAACCGAGCCGGACGACGATGGCGCCCAGCAGGAGGAGGAGACAGCCGGTCAGGACGAGCCCACGGCTCCGGTACCGGGACGCAGGCTCCGTCATAGTCTCCGGACGAGGGCGGGCGCGGCCCCCGGAGAGACTCCGGGTGACCGCGAAGCCCGCCCGTCCGGTCGCGCGCCGGCGGTCACCGCCATGTCACCGTGGCCGGCCGAAGGCCGGTCATCCCCCGGGGGCCGTCCACGGCGGCGGGTTGGCCGGTGCGCGTCATGAACCGCTCAGGGTCGTCCAGTCTTGTCGAGGTTGTCGGTCGACGCCGTCTGGAGCGACGCGCTGCGCGCGCTTCCATCGGAGGCGACGTACTCCCGGGCGAGCCGGACCTGGTCCGGGCCGGGCGGCGTGAGGCCCAGCCGCCGGGCGGCCGAGTCCACCCGCGCAAACGCGCGAAGGGAGGCGACCTCCAGCTGGAGCTTCCGGTTCTGCTCCTCGAGTCGGGTGCGGGAGGCCCGGAGCGACTCGATGCCGTAGGAGACGCGCACTCGCTGCACCTGGAGCCACACGTACCCGAGCACCGCCCCGACCACGACACACCCGAGGCAGAGCATCCCGGCCATGGCCCGAAGGCGACGGCGGTCCCGCTCGCGAACAACGGTGGAGGACTGGTCCTGGATCAACCGCGTCATGACGTCGAGCCTCGCTCCAGTACCCGGAACCGCGCGCTCCGGGCTCGGGGGTTCGTGTGGACCTCGTCGTCGCCGGGTCGCAAGGGCTTCCGGGTGAGCACCTCCCAGCCGGTATGGGACCGCTGGCGGAAGGCGTGCTTGACGAGGCGATCCTCGAGGGAATGGAAGGCGATCACCCCGAACCGTCCACCCGGTGCGAGGAGCTCGGCGCCCTGCGGAAGGGCGGCCTCGAGGCTCCCCAGCTCGTCGTTGACGGCGATCCGGAGCGCCTGGAACGTCCGGGTCGCGGGGTGGATGCGCCGGGGTCGGCGGTGTGGCGGAATCGCCGACGCGACCAGGTCGGCGAGCTCCCGGGTCGTCCGGATGGGTGTCCGGGCGCGCGCCTGGGCCACCCGGTGGGCGATCCGCCGGGCCGCGGGCTCCTCGCCGTACTCGTGGAGCAGGCGGGCGAGCTCGGGCTCGGGCGTTCGCATGATGAGGTCGGCCGCCGTCACCGGCTGCCGCGTGTCGAAGCGCATGTCGAGCGGCTCGTCTCCCTGGAAGGAGAAGCCGCGGCCGCTCTGCTCCAGCTGGAACGACGAGAGCCCGAGATCGAGGAGGACCGCGTGTGCCGGCGCCGCCCCGCACGCCCGCGCCTCGGCGTCGAGATGTCGGAAGTCGGCCTGGCGGAGGATGCATCGGCCCTCGAACGGGGCAAGACGGCGCGCCGCCAGCGCGAGCGTGTCCGGATCCCGATCGAGCCCGAGCAGCCGGCTCTCCGTCGCGCGCGACATGAGCGCGGCCGCGTGCCCGCCGAGCCCCACGGTCCCGTCGACGATCCAGGTGCCCGGTGGCACCGGCGTCAGCCAGCGGAGCACCTCGTCGACCATGACCGACACGTGCCGCGCGTCGGGCGCGGTCTGCGACGCGAACTGTTCCGCGCCGGCGCTCATGGCCTCTGCTCCGCGAGCTTCCGCGTCATCTCGTCGAAGCTGCTGCCGAGCAGCGTCTGGCGATGCTCCGTCCAGCGATCGCGACTCCAGATCTCGAACAGATCGAGAGCGCCCGCGATCATGATGTCCTTCTTCAGCCCCGCGAAGTCGCGCAGCTCCGGCGGAATCAAGATGCGGCCCGCGCGATCAACCGGACATTCCTTCGCGCTCGCCACCATGACGCGGACCACGTTCCGGCGCTCTGGCGAGAACGGAGAATGACGACGGAGGTCCTCCTCGAGCTTCTCCCACTCGTCGAGGGGAAACGCTGACACGCAGTGATCGCCTTCGCTGAGCACGAGCGTGTCGATGCGGCGCGCGGCGAGATCTTCGCGATAGCGCGAGGGAATGCTGAGGCGACCCTTCGGGTCGATCGTGTGCTCGTACCTGCCTCGAAACACCTGCCGTCTCCGCCCTTCTCTCCCGGCACGCTACCCGTTGGTCGCCTTGGCCCACTGCCGCCCCACAAATGCGCCCCGAACCGGTCGTTTAGGGGCTTTCATCCCACTTCATCCCACTTGACGCGGGATACTAGCGAGGGCAAGAAATACTGTCAAGGGGAAAAATGCCGTTCGAAAAAGAGAAAAACGGGGCTTTGAGAGGGGGCGACCCCTGGGGGCTCGCCGGGCTAGGAGTACCGCAGGTAGAGTTTCCGGACGTACCCCCCGTCCCTACCCGCCCCCGCGGCCAGGCGGAGCGCCAGGGCGCGGACGGAGGGATCCGGCGTGAGGCCGGCCAGCTCCCGGCCCAATTTCTCGAGCGTCCGCTCGGCCTGGAACGCTTCCCCCAGGACCACCCCCCAGCCTGGAAGGGCCTCGACCGGCGTCGCGGACGGTGGAGGGGTCGGGGAGACGCCGAGGGTCCGGGCCAGGGGCGTCAAGTCGGCCGCCTGGGCGTGCTTGGCGCGACCCAGCTCCTCCAAGGCCTGCCGGAGGGGACCGTCCGACCGGCCGCTGGCCGTTTCGTAGGCGCGCGCGCTCCCGGCCAGCCCGGAGACGATCCGGGCGACCAAGTCGGCCAGCACGAGCCGGCGGGGGTCGTCGACCACTCAGGCGCCCCGGAGTCGGGGATCGAGGGTGTCCCGGAGCGCGTCCCCGAGGAGATTCGACCCGAAGACCGCCAGGCTGATCGCCAGGCCCGGGAACAGCACGAGGTGGGGCGCCTTCTGTGCGTACTCCGCGGCGGAGATCGACAGCATGCGTCCCCAGGACGGATAGGGCTCCGGCACGCCGAGCCCGAGGAAGGAGAGTGCGGCCTCGACGAGGATCGCGCTGCCGAGCTGCGCGGTGCAAAGAACGATGAACGGCCCAACCGTGTTCGGCAGGATGTGGCGGAACGCGATGCGGAGATGCCGGAGTCCCAGCGCCCGCGCGGCCTCGACGTACTGCATCTCCCGGATCGACAGCACGCTCGACCGCACCACGCGCGCCGCCCGCGGGATGATCGGCACGGAGATCGCGATCACGACGTTGGAGATGGACGGGCCCAGCGCGGACGACATCACGAGCGCCAGCACCAGCAGCGGCAGTCCCTGGAGGATGTCGAGGATCCGCTGCGTCACCAGATCGATCTTCCCGCCAGCGTAGCCGGACAGGAGGCCGATGACGCCTCCGAGCGCGGAGCCGAGCAAGCTCGACGCCAGGCCGACGATCAGCGAGACCCTGGCGCCGTGGACGATCCTCGAGTAGATGTCCCGGCCGAGGTTGTCGGTGCCGAGCCAGTACGTGGCGCTCGGGCGCGCCAGCGTGTCAGCGGCGTGAGTGGCCAGCGGGTCGTGCGTCGCGACCAGGTCGGCGAAGACCGCGGTCACGATGATGACGAGCATGATGACCGCCCCGGCGGCCCCGAGGGGCTTCTTCCGCGTGAAGCGCCAGAGCGTCCGCCCCATCGTCGTCCGCGCCCGGGGGGCGAAGACGTCGTGGGCCGAGACCACCGCGGGGCTAACCGCCATACCGCACCCGCGGGTCCAGGACGCCATAGAGGAGGTCGACGGCGAGGTTCGACAGGATCACCACGATGGAGATGAACATCACCAGGTTCTGAACCATGGGGTAGTCGCGCCATTGGATCGCCTGTACCAGGAACCGCGCGACGCCCGGCAGGTTGAACACCGTCTCGGTCACCACGAGGCCTCCGATCATGAAGGCGAACTCGATGCCGATCACGGTGACCACCGGCAGCATGGCGTTGCTCAGCGCGTGCCGCCACACGACCAGCTGCGGGGTCTGGCCCTTCGCGCGCGCGGTGCGGATGTAATCCTCGCGCAGCACCTCGAGGAGCGCCGAGCGCGTGATGCGCATGATCAGGGCCGACGACCGGTAGCCGACCGCCAGGGCCGGCAGCAGGAACTGCAGGGTGTGCAGCCGGAGGTTCTGCCAGGGGCTGACGTAGGTCATCGGTGGGATCCAATCGAACCACGCCACGAGGCTGAGGATGATCACCATCGCCAGCCAGAACGACGGCATGGACAGGCCAGCCAGGCTCAGGATCCTGAGTACGTAGTCGAGTCCGGAATCCTGCCGGATGGCGCTGATCACGCCCGTCGGCACGCCGAGCAGCACGGCGATCACGATCGCGAGGGCGGCAAGCTCGAGGGTGACCGGCAGGAGCGGCCGGATGAGCTGCCAGGTCGGAAGCTCGTACCGGTAGGACTTGCCCAGGTCGCCGCTCAGGATGCCGCGGATCCACTCCACGTACTGGACCCAGTACGGCCGATCCATGCCGAGATCCCGCAGGATGGCCTGCTTCTCCTGGGGGTCGACGTAGCCGGCCGCCGAGAACAGGATGTCGACGATGTCACCCGGTGCCAGTCGCAGCAGCACGAAGATGACGAGGGACATCCCGAGGAGCGTCAGGAGCGCGATAGCGAGCCGCTGGGCGACGTAGCTCTTCACGACGCACTCCGAGGCGCGCCGCGCGGGGCCGGGGGGCCGTCGGGGCGCTCCAGCGCTGGCCGGATCCCCGGGTTACTTGTCCAGCCAGACCTCTTGCACGCGGCCGAAGTTGTACATCGACTGGTGCGGGATGAAATTCTTCACGTATGGCCAGACGGTGAAGTAGTCGAGCCGCCAGTCCAGGATCGGCCGCGGCGCGTCCTCCTCGAGCTTCTTCTGGATCGCCTGGACCTGCGCCAGCCGCTTCTTCGGATCCAGCTCCTGCGACTGCTGCTGGATCTGCGCCATCACCTGCTCGTTGCAGTAGAAGCTGTAGTTCCGCGGGGAGCCGCAGCTGAAGTTCTCGAAGAAGTTGGCGTCGGGGTCGTCGGGTCCGATCCCGGTCAGGTTCGCGGCGATCTGGAACTCCCCGCGCGTGCCCATCGGGTGCCACTGCGCCGTCTCGATCTGCTTGAGGGTCGCCTCGATGCCGATCTGCTTCAGCTCGTTCACCACGAAGGACGCCATGGTGACGTAGACCGCGATGTTGCGCGTCACCATCTCGAGCCGGAGCGGGCTCTGCGGGGAGTATCCCACCTCGGCCAGCAGCTTCCTCGCCTTGTCCTTCTCGTCCGAGGGCTTCCCGTAGCCCGGCAGGCTGGCGAGGTCGGGCTCGAGGAGCCCCCAGGCGCCGTAGGGCTTCGGCGCGAGCGAGGCGCCGATGACGGCGCCCCCTTGGTGAACGGCCTGGACCAGGGCGCGACGGTCGATCGCGTGGCTGACGGCGAGCCGCATCTTCGGGTTGTCGAAGGGCGGCTTCTTCATGTTCATGACGATGTTGTCGTTGGTGTTGATGCTGTACGGCGTGATGACCAGCTTCGGTGCAGCCACCCGGAGCTGCTCGGCGTTGGTCTTGGACACCTCGTTCGGGAACGAGACCTCGACCTGTCCGGTCTGGAGGGCGGCGATGCGGGTGCCGGGCTCGGTGATCACGATGTACTTGAGGCCGTCCAAGTAGGGCCGGCCCTTCACGAAGTAGTCCGGGTTCCTGACGTACTCGATGAACTCGCCCTTCCGCCACTCCTTGAGCTTGAACGGCCCGGTCCCGATGCAGCCGGTGCGGTAGCTGGCCGGCGGGACGTGCGCGGCGTACACCGGCGTGTAGCCCGACGCGAGCATCAGGAGGAGGGACGGCTGCGGGCGCTTCAGCCGGAAAATGACGGTGTACGCGTCCGCGGCCTCGACGGCCTCGATGTTCGAGTACCAGTCCTTCCGCGGGTTGATCCGGAGCTTCTGCGGGGCGTCCGGCGCCTCGCGGACCATGTCAAAGGTGTACTTGACGTCCTTCGACGTGAAGGGCTTGCCGTCATGCCACTTCACGTCCTTGCGAAGGAAGAACACGAGGTTCCGGTACCCATCCTGCCAGGACCACTTCTCGGCCAGCTCCCCGATGACCGTGTCGGCGCTCTCCATGGGCTTGAGAGGATCGAAGAGCACCAGGTTGTTGAAGCACGGCATCGCGGGCCACACTCCCGAGATCGTCGCCGTCTCGTGGATGGCGAAGCCCTGCGGAAGGTCCTCGCGCTGGGTCAGGGTCAGCACGCCGCCGGCCTTCGCCGCATGCGCGGGGGCGGCGGCCGCCAGGAGAACGGTCAGCGCCAGCAAGGCGCCGGCACGCGGGGTCAGACGTCGGACACGGATCATCGTCGATCCTCCGCGGTGCCGGCTTCCGCCGGTCCGGGCCGGCGCACGCGGTCGTTCGCGCTCAGGAGGCCGCGGTCAACCGCGACGACTCCGGCACCAACACCTCGACGCGCAGGGTAAACTTGCGGGCCTCGCCCGGCCGCAGGGCGCCCACCCCCACGACCCGACGGGCGACCATCTCGTCCCGCTCGTCATGCACCTCGATCAGCACCGAGTACTCCCAGGGGGCCTCGGCACCGGGATGCCGGATTGTCCCGTCCACCGTCAGCGGACACACCGACTCGCGCGGTGGCCGGGCCACCGCGACGGCGTCGAACCGGAGGTGCCGCAGGCAGGCGGGACACGTGGGGGCGCTCCGGAGAATTCGCTCCCCGCAGTGAGGGCAGTTCCACGCCTCGCCCGTCATCAGCTAGAGCTCAATGCGCGGACGTCTTCGGCTCGGGCGGGTGGAGGGCCTCGACTTCGCCTTCCTTCCAGCCGAACTCGACTTTGCCGCGCATCTTCGATCCGGCCGCGACGGTGAGGCTCCCCGCCTTGAGGTCGCCGATCAGCGTCCCGGACTCCTTGAACTCGACCCGCGAGTTGGCGATGAGGTGCCCGCGGACCTCCCCACCCACCAGCACGGTGTCCGCCTTGACCTCGCCGTCGATGGACGCGCCCGGCTCGATGGTCAGCTCACCCTTGACGTTGACGTTCCCCTTGAAGCGGCCGGCGACGCGGATGTTACCGTTCCCCTCGATCTTCCCCTCGATGGTGAGGCCCGCGGAGAGGATCGACTCGGAACCCTTGGGTGTGGTCATCGACATCGTCGGCGCCTCCTCTACGCGTCGCGTAGTCGCCGTCACGGGTGGGGCCGGTGGAATGACCGGCGCCGGTGGCGGCTCGATGCGGTGCTCGGCTTTTGGAAGGGGCTCGGACTTCGGAACCGGTTCGTCCTTGCGGGACTGCTGCCCGAACAGTGCCATCTATCGCGCCTCCTTGGGGCTGGGCGCCCGGCCGCCCGACCACCGCGCCGACGCCGACACGAGAGCTTCCACCCGTGGGTGCGACGCTCGCGGGAGTTCTCCTTACTTAAGCCCGGTGGCGGGAACGCTGTCAAGCCTGCCGAGCGCGGCGAGCAACGCCGGCTACGCCAGGAGGACCCGGGCCGCTCCTGCGATGGCCTTCGGATCGATGCCGTAGTGACGGTAAAGGTCCGCGCGGGCGCCCGACTGACCGAAGGCGTCGACGCCCAGCGGCGCGTGAGGAACGCCCAGCACGGTCCCCAGCCAGGCGAGCGCGTGCGAGTGTCCGTCCAGCACGCTCACCACGGGGACCTCGCCCTCCAGATCCTCGGCCGGGAAGAGCTCCCGGACCCACATGGGGGCGGGGGGGGTTCCCCGGACCAGGCCGTCCAGCTGGCGGCGCCACTCCGCATAGCACGCCCGCGGGCTGGTGAGCACGACGACATTCGCGTGGATCCCGTCGGAAGCGAGCTGGGCGCTCGCCTCCACCGCTTCCGGCACCATCACGCCGGTCGCGACGAGCGTCACCACGTTCGCGCCGGGCTCGTAGCCCGGTTCCGCCGAGCGGTCGACCAGCCGATAGCCGCCCCGCAGCACCTGGGCGCGCAGTGCCGGCTCACCCAGACGGTCGAGAGCCGGCTGGAGGACCGCCTGGTCGACCGTCTTGGTCGACAGCCTGAGATACACCGCCTCGCCGCGCTCGGGATCCTGGATCACCCGGAGCGCGTCTAGGAGGAGCCACTCCACCTCGCGGGCGAAGGCGGGCTCGTAGGCGAGGAGATTCGGGACCTCCATCCCCAGGGTCGGTGTCAGCACCGACTGGTGCGCGCCCCCCTCGGGGGCGAGGCTGATGCCGGACGGGCTCGCCACCAGGATGAAGCGCGCCTTGGAGTACGTGGCGTGGAGCAAGGGATCGAGCCCGCGCGGCAGGAAGCAATCGTAGAGCGTCCCGATGGGAAGGAGCCGCCGCCCGGTGAGCTCGGGAGCAAGCCCCAGTACGGACAGGAGGACGAAGAACGACGCCTCTCCGATCCCAAGCTCGAGGTGCTGGCCGCCCGGCGACTCCTTCCAGCGGATGAGGGGCCGGAGGCCGTGGCGCTCGAAGGCGTCGTCCCGCTCCCGGCTCGCATAGACGCCGCGGCGGTTCACCCATCCGGACAGGTGGGTCGTCGTGGCGACGTCGGCCGACACGGTGATCAGAGAGGAGTCGAGGCCCGGCTGCCGGCCGAGGGCGGCCAGGACGTCACCGAACGCTTCCTGAGTGGACGTCGTCGGCCGCGGTGGCAGCTCGAGCTGGTCGGGAATCGGCGCGGGCGGCGGCGTCCGGTAGCGTCGCGGGAGCCCGATGCCCTGGGCCATCACCCGCGCGACGTAGCGCCCCTCCGGGCTCCCTGTCGGGAACGGCGCCCACTCGTCAGCCTCCGGCACCCCAAGCTCCCGGCGCAGGCCGGCCAGCTGCTCGCCGGTCAGCTGCGCCCCGTGGTTCAGCGGATCGCCGGCGAACGGCAGGCGCCATCCCTTGAGGGTCCACGCCAGGATCGCCACCGGCCGGTCGGTGACCGCATCCGCCTCCGCGAAGGCCTCGACGATCGCGTCCAGATCGTGCCCGCCGAGGTCGGCGAGCAGCGCGGCGACCTCCGCGTCCCCCAGCGCCTCCAGGCGAGCGGCCGCCTCCGGCGGGGCGCCCTCGCCGAGCGCCTTCCGAGCGGCCGCGGGGGGAAGCCGGAGGAGCGCGTGGTACTCGAGGTTCCCCATCGCCTCGAGACGGCCGCGGAGCCACGCGCCCGAAGCCTCGGCGAACAATCGAAGCAGGCGATGGCCGAAGCGCAGCGACACGACGTGCCAGCCAAGCGCGCGCAGCAGGCGATCGAGCTGCCGGCTCCGGTGGTCGCCCACGACCCGGTCGAGGCTCTGGCGGTTCAGGTCGACGACGACGACGTGGCCGGCGAGATCGGACATCGCCTCCTCGGTCCACGCTTCCCAGACGCTCCCCTCGTCGAGCTCGGCGTCGCCCACGAGGGCGATGTTCCGCGCGCGGCCGGTTGCGGGGGGCTGGCCCGGCTCCGGCTCCCCCGGCCCGCCGAAATGGTCGTGGAGGTAGCGGTCCATGAGGGCGGCAAACGCGGGCGCCACCGCCCCGAGGCCCATCGAGCCCGTCGAGAAATCGAACCAGTCCGGGTTCTTCACGCGGCTCGGATACGCCTGGAGGCCACCGAGCGACCGGTACGCGCGGAGGCCGTCCGGCGGCATCAGCCCTCGCAGGACCTGGATCGCGTAGAAGACCGGCGCCGCGGTCGGCTTGACCGCGATCCGGTCGCCCGGACGCAGGATCTTGAAGTAGAGCGCGGTGAGCAGCGACAGCGACGACGTCGAGCTCGACTGGTGACCGCCGACGCGCTCCGGCGAGGGATTCGCGCGTCGGCTGTTCGCGTGATGGATCGTATTGACGGTGAGCCAGAGCAACCGGTCCTGGATGCTCAGCAGGAGCCGGCGCTCCTCGTCGGTCAGGTGCGAGCGCATGGAGCGGGACGCCACGGCTCGCTCATGATACCCCGGGCGGCGGTATCATCGCCGCACCGCGCGTCGCGCGAGGAAGGAGCCGCCCCATGTCCGACGCTCGAGAGCCCGCGTCGCTGCCCGGAGTCCGCCGCGGTCTCACCAACTACGGCGACCCCGACTTCAGCATGTTCGTGCGAGGCGCCTTCGCGCGCGGCGGGGGCCTGACCGGCGAGGACCTCTCGCGACCCGTCATCGGGCTCGCCCAAACGTGGAGCGAGTTCAATCCCTGCCACCGCCACCTGCGCGAGGTGGCCGAGGCGGTCAAGCGGGGCGTGTGGCAGGCCGGCGGGCTCCCCCTCGAGTTTCCGACGATCTCGCTCGGCGAGATCTTCCTGTCCCCGACGAGCATGCTCTTCCGCAACCTCATGGCGATGGACACCGAGGAGATGATCCTCGGCCAGCCGATGGACGGCGTCGTGCTGCTGGGCGGCTGCGACAAGACCTTGCCCGCGCAGCTGATGGGCGCGGCGAGCGCGGACCGCCCGGCGATCGTCGTGACCGCCGGCCCGATGCTCACCGGCCGCTACGAGGGCATGCGGCTCGGCGCCTGCACCGACTGCCGGCGGCTCTGGACCGAGCACCGCGCCGGCGAGATCGACGCGCTCCGCATGGAGGCGATCCAGGGCGAGCTCTTCCCCTCGGCCGGCACCTGCATGGTGATGGGGACCGCCAGCACGATGGCGGCGATAACCGAAGCCCTGGGGATGACGCTGCCGGGCATGGCGGCGATCCCCGCGCCGCTGTCCCGTCGGCTGCGTCTCGCCGAGGCGGCCGGACGGCGGATCGTCGAGATGGCGCGGGAGGATCTCCGGCCGTCGCGGATCCTCACGCGCGCGGCGTTCGAGAACGCCATCCGCGTCCTCATGGCGGTGGGCGGCTCGACCAACGCGGTGGTTCATCTCCCGGCGATCGCCGGCCGGGCGGGCGTCCCGCTCGGGCTCGACGACTTCGACCGCTTCGCCCGCACGACGCCGATGGTCGCCAGCGTCCGGCCGTCGGGGAAATACCACATGGAGGATCTCGCCGAGGCGGGCGGGATTCCCGCCGTCATGAAGGCGCTGGCTCCCCTCCTCCATCTGGACGCGCCGACCGTCGCCGGACACTCGCTCGGCCGGGCGCTCGACGCGGTGTCGCCGCCGGGCGCCTGGCAGGACGTGGTCACGACCCTGGACCGTCCGCTCAAGGCGGAAGGAGGGATCGCCATCCTGCGCGGGAGCCTCGCGCCGGACGGCGCGGTGCTGAAGGTGTCCGCGGCCACGCCCGCGCTGCTCCGCCACCGCGGCCGCGCCTGCGTGTTCCGCGACCTCGCCGACCTCGCGGCGCGGGTCGACGACCCGGCCCTGCCCGTCACGCCCGAGAGCATCCTCGTGCTCCAGAACGCGGGACCGGTGGGCGGGCCCGGGATGCCCGAGGCGGGCTCGCTGCCACTCCCGAAGAAGATCCTCGCCGCCGGCGTCCGCGACATGGTGCGGGTCTCCGACGCGCGCATGAGCGGGACGGCCGGCGGGACCGTCGTGCTCCACGTCGCGCCCGAGGCCGCGGTCGGCGGACCGCTTGCGCTCGTGCGGGACGGCGACGAGATCCTGCTCGACGCCGAGGCGCGCCGTCTCGATCTCCTCGTGCCCGACGAGGAGCTCGCTCGGCGCCGAGCAGGCTGGCGTCCGCCCGCGTCCGTGCCCGACCGCGGCTACCGTCGGCTCTTCGGCGAGCGCGTGCTCCAGGCGCCCCAGGGCTGCGACTTCGATTTCCTCGTCGCCAGCGCCCGACGCTCGTCCGCCTGACGCAGCCGATCAGTCGACGCCGGGCGCGGCGCCCAGGAGGCGCACGGCCAGCGCCCCGAGCGCAAGGAGGCTGACCCCGCAGAAGACGAGAAACAGCCGGTGCCAGCCGTGGTCCACGATCGGGCCGAACGCCGCCGAGCCGACGGCGCCGCCGAGGAACAGGCAGAAGGCGAACAGCGCGACCGCGGTGCCGCGCGCCTCGGGCGCCAGCTCGGTCGCCCGCGTCTGCAGCGTCGTGTGGAGCGCGATGTAGCCGAATCCGAGCATCACGATCGCGACGGCGAAGGCCGGGATGGACCCGCTCACCGCCATGAGCAGATATCCGCTGCCCATGAGCCCGCCGCCCAGGAGGGCCAGGTGGCGCTCGAGCAGGCGCGCGCGAATCCACGGCAGCGAGACGCCGCCCACCAGCGTCGTGGCGCCGTAAACCGCGAGCAGGAGGCCGACCTCGAGCCCGTTGAGACCGAACCGCGCGGTCGCAACGGCCCCGAGATACGTGAAGCCGCCCCACAGGAAGACGCCCTCGAAGCCGACGATCGCGTAGAGGATGCGCGCCGCGCGCCGCCGGAGGACGAGGCCGTAGTTGGTGCCGGCGCCCGCTCGGTGCGCCGCCGGCGCCTCGTGGATCCGGAGGAGAAGGGCCGCGGGCGCGATCGCGAGGCAGCCGACGGCGACGTACAGGATCCGCCACGACACGAAGTAGGCGACCGCGCCCCCGACCGCCGCCGAGAGGCTCTGGGCCACCGACCGGATCGCGGCGAACCGCCCGATGGTGGCCTGACGCTCGCCGTACGGCACGGTCTCGCCGATGTAGGCGAAGGTGAGCGGGACCACGGCGGCGGCGAAGACCCCGGTCAGGAACCGCGCGCCGCCGAGCAGGAACGCGTGCGTGGCCTGACCCGTCAGGAGCGAGCCCATCCCGAAGCCGAACGCCGCCACCCGGATGACGCGGATGGAGCCGTGCCGATCGCCCAGGGGCCCGTAGAAGAACTGGCACAGGCCGTACGGCAGCATGTAGAGCGTCATGGTCAGGCCGATGCCGGCGACGCTCGTCCCGAGCGACTGCGCGATCGTCGGGAGGAGCGGCGTCATCATCCGCACGTCCATTTCGACGAGGAACGCGATGGCGGTGAGGAGCGAAAGGGGGGCGAGTCCTCTCGGCGCCCCGCGGACGCCGAGGCTCACCCGGCGACGAACGGGAGGGGCGCCGGCCCGCCAGTCCGCGAGGCGGTGGCGCCGTCGACGGGCCGCGTCAGGACTCCCTCGATCCGCCAGCTGCCCTGCTCGTCCACGAGCTCGTAGAGAGCGTCGACTGTCCCGCCGTTGGCGCCGTCGACGCGGACCTCCACGAGCCCGTGCGCGGCGTCGATCATCTCGACGTGCGACACGGTGGCGCGCAGGGAGTGCGCGATCTCGGTGTAGCCGCTCGTGACCATCTGGCGGAAGGCCTCGAGCGGAAAGTGGGCCTGAATCGCGGAGGCGGCGTATCCGTACGCGCCGGCCCAGTCGTCCCGGCGAAACGCGGCGAGCTGGTCGAGCACCGTCTGGGTCATCGCCGCGCGCGGATCCGCGCCCTGCCCCGCGGCCGGCGCGGCGATCAGCAGGAGGGCCAGCCCCAGCGCGCGACCGGCCAGTCTCCGGCGCGGCCGCGCAATCGGCACCAAGGGCCGGATCGCCCTCACACGCCCTGGACCGAGTAGCCGCCGTCGACGGGGATCGCCGTGCCGGTGACGAAGTCCGACGCCGCGCTGGCGAGGAAGACGGCAATCCCGGCGTGATCCTCGGGCAAGCCCCAGCGGCCGGCCGGAGTCCGCGCCACCACCTTGTCGTGGAGCCCGGCGACCTGCTCGCGCGCCTTCCGCGTGAGGTCGGTGTCGATCCAGCCTGGCAGCACCGCGTTCACCTGGATGTTCTCCCGCGCCCAGGCGGTGGCCATCGCCTTCGTCATCTGGACGATCCCACCCTTGCTGGCGGCGTAGGGCGCGGTGAACGGCGCGCCGAAGATCGACATCATGGAGCCGATGTTGATCACCTTGCCCCCGCCGGCCCGGACCATGTGGGGGTAGGCGGCGTGCGAGCACATGAAGGCGCTGGTGAGGTTCGTGTCGAGGACCGTGTGCCACTCCTGGAGCGTGTACTCCTCCGGGCGCTTCCGGATGTTGGTTCCCGCATTGTTCACGAGGATGTCGAGCCGCCCGAACCGGTCGACGGTCTTCTGGACCATTTCGCGACACGATTCCTCGGACAGGACGTCCACTTTGACCATCGCGGCTTGGGCGCCGCCGGCCTGTAATTCCTTCACGGCATCATTGCTCTTGCCGACGTTCCTCGCGGCCAGCACCACGGCGGCGCCCGCCTGCGCCAGCCCCCGCGCCATGCCGAGACCGATGCCGCCGTTACCGCCCGTGACGATCGCGACCTTGCCCGTGAGATCGAAGAGCTTCATGCGCGCTATCTCCCTGTCCCGGTGCCGACCGACCCGCGGAGGCGGGGGTCGAGGGTGTCCCGAAGGCCGTCGCCCAGCAGGTTCAGGCTGAGACCGGCCAGTGTCAAGGTGATGCCGGGGAAGAGGCTGACCCAGAACGCCTCGCGGATGACGTTTTTCCCGCTGGCGATGACGTTGCCCCACGACGGCACGTACGGGGGCACGCCGACGCCCAGGAAGCCGAGGATCGCCTCGGCCAGGACGGCGTACGCAAAGATGAAGGTCCCCTGCACCAGCATGGGCGCCAGGCAGTTCGGCAGTATGTGCCCGACGGCGACGCCGAGGTCCCGTCGGCCGAGCGCCCGGGCGGCCGCGACGTAGTCCAGCTCGCGCAGGCTCAGCACCGTGCTCCGGACCAGCAGCGCCGTTCGCGGCATGTAGACGAGCGACAGGGCCAAGATGACGTTCCACACGCCGGGGCCGCGCGCGGCCATGAACGCGATCGCCAGGATGATCGCCGGGAAGGCCATGAGCCCATCCATGACCCGCATCACCCACAGGTCGAGGCGCCGGTAGTAGCCGGCGATCAGGCCGATGATCGTGCCACCGATGGACGTGATCAGCATGGTGACCCCGCCGACCAGGAGCGAGACCCGGCTGCCGTAGATCACCAGGCTGTAGACGTCGCGGCCGAACTCGTCGGTCCCGAGGAAATGGGCCCGGCTCGGCGGCCTGAGGCGCTGCGGCGGATCGAGGCGCGTGGGCACGTGTGTGGAGATCAGCCCCGCGAACACCGCGGCCAGCAGGAACACCAGAAAGATCGACGCGCCGATGACCACGTTCCGGTTGCGGAGGAGGCGACGATGCCACCGGATCCGCAGCGCCGTCGGCTCCACCGCCCGGATCACAGGCGCGGCCGCCGCCACCTTCTCGACCGCGACGTCGGTCGCCGGCGTCACGCTAGTCGTACCGGATGCGCGGGTCGATGAACGCGTAGACCATGTCGATCGCGAGGTTGATCAGGACGTAGCTCGCGGCCGTCACCAGGACGACCCCCTGCACGACCGGATAGTCCCGCCGGAGGATCGCCGAGATGATGAGGCGGCCCATCCCGGGAATGTTGAAGACGATCTCGGTCACGACGGCGCCGCCGATCAGGATCGCCATCGTGATGCCGATCACGGTGACGATGGGGACCAGCGCGTTGCGGAACCCGTGGACGTAGGCCACCGTGCGCATCGGCAGGCCCTTTGCCCGGGCGGTGCGGATGTAGTCCTGCTGGAGCACCTCGACCATGCACGATCGCGCGATCCGCGCGATCAGGGCCGACTGGTTGAAACCGAGGGACACCGCGGGCAGCACCATGTAGCGGAGAGCGGTCCACGGATCGGTGAGGATCGACGCGTACCCGGCCGCTGGCAACCATCCCAGCCGGACCGCGAAGAGATAGATGAAGTTCAGGCTGAGCCAGAAGCCGGGCACGCAGACCCCCAGGAGCGCCCCCAGCATCAGGAGGCGGTCCCACCACGAGCCCTGGTTCGCGCCGGCGACGATCCCGGACGGCACCCCGATCAGGACCGCGACCAGGAGCGAGGCGATCATCAGGACGAGCGTCGGCTCCGCCCGCTCCCACAGCGCCTGGGTCACGGGGCGGTCGAGGAAGTAGGAGCGGCCCAGGTCACCGTGCAGGATGCGCTTGTAGAAGAGCCAGAGCTGCTCGCCGAGCGGCCGGTCCAGCCCCAGCGCCTGCCGGGTGCCGTCGATCTGTTCCGGCGTCGCGTCGGGGCCGAGCATCACCGCCACGGGGTCGCCGGGGATGAGGTGGATCAGCAGGAAGACCACGGTGACGACAACGATCATCACCGGGATCACCGCGAGGAGACGGCGGATGAGGTAGGCCGTCATGACCGCGATGGCGGGGGCCGCCGGGTGGTCGGCCCCCGCCGCCTCACGGGATCACCGCCGAGCTACTTGTCCAGCCAGACGTTCCAGAGCCGCACTCGCTCCGTCTTCTCGTTCAGGCCGTGCAGCTTCTTCGAGGCCGCCCGCAGCCCGAACAGGTCGCCGTAGCGGATGACCGGCACCTTCTCGTAGAAGACCTTGTGCATCTGCTCCCACAGCGCGAACCGCTTCTTGTAGTCGGTCTCGCGGATCATCGCCGACTTGATGGACTGGATCTGCTCGTCGCACGTCCACCCGGGCCAGCTGCAGCTCAGCACGTTCGAGTTCGTCGGATCGTACTGGGGCCCGATGCCGGTCGTGAACGCGTCGTATTCCTTGGGGTTGTTGCGCCGCTTCACGAGCGTCGCCCAGTCGACCACCTGGAGATCGATGTTGAAGCCCAGATCCTCCAGCTGCTGCTTGGAGACCAGGGCGAAGTCGTACATCCACTTGTACTCCTGAGTGGCCAGGAAGCGAATCGGCTCGCCCTTGTACCCCGCCTCCTGGAGGAGCTTCTTCGCCTTGTCCTTGTTGTGCTCGTTCCAGGGCAGCCCGGGCATGGTCACGTGCCAGGCGCCCATCTCCTGATGGATGAGGTTGTAGTCCATCCGGTAGAACTCGCTGCGACCCGCGGCCACCGTCTTCATGATGGGCTCGATGTCCAGCGCCGCCTGCCATGCCTGGCGGAGCTTCTGGTTCGTCATCAGGCCCTCTTTCTTGTTGAGGACCGCGACGAGCCAGTAGTACAGCTTCGCGATGATCGGGCGCGCCGTGGCGCTCGCCTTCAGCCGGTCGTACGCGTCGGCGTTGAGGTCGTCGGCCAGCTCCAGCTCGCCGGTCTCCATCTGCGCCACGCGAGTGGCGACGTCCGGCACCGGAATCCAGCGAACCTCGTCGACGTACACGATCTTGGCGCCGCCGTAACCGTTTGGCTTCTCGCTACGCGGCTTGTAGTCGTCGAACCGCACCATCTTCATGTATTGGTCGGGCTTCCACTCGACGAGCTTGAACGGCCCGGTGCCCACGAACTCCGTGACCTTCTCGGCCGGCGGGAACTTCTCCGCGATCTCCTTCGGGTAGATGGCCGCGAAGTTGTTCGCCACCGCCAGGTTGATCTGGACGATCGACACCTTCTCCTTGAGCTTCAGCTCGACGGTGTACTTGTCGACGCCGCGGAGGCCCCCCTCGGCGACGTAGCCGAAGAGGTCCTTGCCGTAGATCGACTGCTTGCCCCACCGGAGCAGCGAGGCGACCACGTCCTCCGAGGTCATCTCCTTGCCGTTGTGGAACTTGATGCCCCGGCGAAGCTTGAACGTGTAGGTGAGCCCGTCCGCCGACACGGTCGGCATGGACTCCGCCAGCATCGGGATCGGCTTGTTGTCGTCGTCCAGCGTGAGGAGCCCCTCGTAGATGTGGTTCGTGAGGGTCTCGGTGATGCTGGCCGTGGTCCAGTGAGCGTCCAGCGTCGGAGGCTCGCCCAGGTTGCCGACCCGGACGATGCCGCCCTTCGTCTGCGCGGGCCCGCTCGCGGCCACGCCGATGACCAGGCCGATTGCCGCCACGGCCACGGCGAGATTCCGATACGTCCGTCCCGTCATGCGCCACCTCCCCAGTGGGTCATCAGTCGTCGGATCGGTTCAGCGGACCTTTTCCGACGCGAAGCGCGTCGCCAGATCCGTGTCACTGCAGGTGCCTCATCGTCCGGCGGCGGCCCCCACCCCGTCAAGGGGGCCGGCCCGCCGGGCGCGCGTCGGTCAGCGATCCAGCCAGACGTTCTCGAACCGCGGCCGCTCGGTCTTGTCGTTGAAGCCCTGGAGCTTCCTGGACGCGGCGCGAAGACCGTGGAGGTCGCCGTACCGGACCGACGGCACCTTCTCGTACCAGAGCTGGTGCATCTTCTCCCACAGGGCGTACCGCTTCTGCTGGTCGGTCTCGCGCCCGAGCTCCTGGAGCAGCCCCTGGATGTCCGCGTCGCACGTCCAGCCCGGCCAGGTGCACGAGAGCACCGTGAAGGCCGTCGGCTCGAAGATGTTGCCGGTGCCCGTCGTGAACGCGTCGTACTCCTTGGGGTTGTTGCGGCGCTTCACCAGCGTGGCCCAGTCCACGATCTGGAGATCGATGTTGAATCCCACGTCCTCCAGCTGCTGCTTGGACAGGATCGCGAAGTCGTAGCTCCACTTGTACTCCTGGGTGGCCAGGAACCGCACCGGCTCGCCCTTGTAGCCAGCCTCCTGGAGGAGCCGCCTCGCCTTCTCCTTGTTGTGCTCGTTCCAGCCCCAGCTCGGCTGCTGCTTCACCCACCACGGCTTGTTCTCGACGAACGCCAGGCTGGCGTCCATCCGGTAGAACTCGGGCCGGCCGCCGGCCACGCCCTTCATGATCGTGTCCATGTCGAGCGCCGCTTGCCAGGCCTGACGGAGCTTCTGGTTCGTCATCAGGCCTTCCTTCTTGTTGAAGACGGCGACGAGCCAGTAGTACGGCTTGGCGATGACCGGGCGGGCCTGGGCACTCTTCTGCAAGCGATCGTAGGCGTCGATGTTGAGGTCGTCCGCGAAGTCCAGCTCGCCGGTCTCCATCTGCGCGACGCGGGTCGCCACGTCCGGCACCGGGATCCAGCGGAGCTCGTCCACGTAGGCGGTCTTGCCGCCGCCGTACCCGTTGGGCTTCTCGGCGCGGGACTTGTAGTCGTCGAAGCGCACCATGCGGATGTACTGGTCAGGCTTCCACTCGGCGACCTTGAACGGGCCGGTGCCCACGAACTCCGTGACCTTCTCGCCCGGCGGGAACTTCTCCGCGATCTCCTTCGGATAGATCGCGCCGAAGTTGTTGGGCGCCGCCAGCGACACGACGACCGCCGCCGACTTCTGCTTGAGCTTGAGCTCGACGGCGTACTTCCCGGTCGCGCGCATCTCGGCCAGCACGGCGGCCAGCGCCTTCCCGTACTGGGACTGCTGCATCCAGCGGTTGAGCGACGCCACGACGTCGTCCGACGTCATCTCCTTGCTGTTGTGGAACTTCACGCCCTGGCGCAGCCGGATGGTGTAGGTGAGGCCGTCCGCGGACACCGTCGGCAGCGCCTCCGCCAGCATGGGAACGGGCCGATAGCCCTCGTCCAGCGCGTACAGGCCCTCGTACAGATGGTTGGTCAGGACCTCGGTCAGGGTCGCCGTGGTCCAGTGGGCATCGAGGGTCGGCGGCTCGCCGAGGTTGCCGATACGGAGGATGCCGCCCTTGCGCGGGGCCTGCGCGTCGGCGGCGAGCCCCAAGAGGAGCACGGGCAGCACGGCGACGCCGAGCAGGCGGAGGTTGTGCAGGACTCTCATGTGGCACCTCCGCGTGACCGTTCACCCGGCCACGGTTCAGCGAGGTGAGATGCCCGGCCTCCCCTGCCCGAGGTGACGGGGTCGGGCCGGCGAGGCGATCGGGAGTGCTCACGTGGCATCCTCAGCCACGGCCGGCGAGCCCGTCAAGGGGACCCGCCCGCGCGACGGGGACCGCGCCGGATCGACGCCGCTTACACGCCCGGGCGCGCGTTCTCCCAGGGCCGCGCGCGCTCGAAGGCCGCCGAGGCCCGGAGCACGCTCACGTCGTCGAAGCGCCGCCCCACGATCTGGAGGCCGATCGGCAGCCCGTCGTGCGTGAAGCCGCACGGTACGGACGCCGCCGGCTGGCCGGTCAGGTTGAAGGGATACGTGTAGGGCAGCCATCCGTACGGCACCACCGGCGTGCCCGCCACCTTGTCCGGGTAGTCGAGGCCGATCGCGAACGGCGGACAGGCCACCGTGGGCGTCAGGAGCAGGTCGTAGCGCTCGAAGAAGGGCCTCGGATGCTGCCACCACCAGGTCAGCCGGTCCATCCAGGCCTGCACGTAGCGGCTCGGCGGGTTCGCCGCGGTCCGTTCGATGATGCTCTGGAGCCCGGCCTCGATGTCGTCCCGGCGGTCCCGGTACGGGAGCAGCCGCGTGCCGACGCCTCCGCAGAAGATCTCGTACCAGCAGTCGGCGGGCGACGGCCAGCGAGGCGCCACGGTCTCCACGCGACAGCCGAGCTCGCGAAAGGTGCGGACCGCGCGCGACGTCACCCGCTGCACCTCGGGATCCAGCGCCGTGAGGTTCCCCAGATCCTCCGCGTAGGCGACCCGAAGTCCCTTCACGCCCCCGCGGATCGCGCGGACGTAGTTCGTCCTGTCGGACGGAAGCGAGAACTGGTCGCGATCGTCCGGCCCCGCGCAGACCTGCATGGCCAGGGCGGCATCGGCCACGGTCCGCGTCATCGGCCCGATGTGAGACACGCTCCACACGGTGCTCGCGGGATACACGGGAATGCGCCCGTACGAGGGCTTGTGGCCGAAGATGCCCGCGAACGAGGCCGGGATCCGGATCGACCCGCCCCCGTCCGTCCCGATGGCGATCGGCGCCAGGCCGGCGGCGACCGCCGCGGAGGCGCCGCCGCTCGACCCCCCCGGAGTGCGGTCCAGACGCCACGGATTCCGGGTCGCCCCGAAGAGGAGGTTGTGCGTCGCGCCGAGCCACCCCAACGCGGGCGTGTTCGTCTTGCCGATCATGATGCCGCCGGCGGCCTTCAGGCGCGCGACCATCGGCGCGTCTTCGGTCGGGACCGTGTCGGCGAAGAGCCGTGTCCCGAACGTCGTCCGGACGCCCTTGGTGAGGACGAGATCCTTGACCGAGAACGGCACGCCGTGGAGCGGCCCCACGACGGGGCGACGGCCGGCGAGCGCCCGCTCGGCGGCACGCGCCGCCCGGCGGGCCTCGTCGGCCGTCACCGTGACGTACGCGTTGAGCTGGGGGTTCAGCCGATCGATCCGGGCCAGGACCGCATCGACGACTTCGACCGGCGAGACCTTGCGGCGACGGATGAGCCTCGCGAGGTCAGTGGCGGACAGCCAGCAGAGCTCCTCGGACGGCATGGGGCGCCTCCCGGGTCGGGCTGACGGGGTCGTGTGAGCCGGAGGTCGGGCGCGAGCATCTTAGCATCGCGCCGGCGGCGGAGCCCCCGCCGATCAGCGGGCCAGTCGGTCCAGCACGCGGGCGAGGCCCGCGGGCCGGGAGATGAAGGGTGAATGGCCTCCGTCGAGCTCGATGGGCTCGACGCCCAGGCGCTCCTTCGCGACGCGCCGAGACCAGAGCGGGGAGATCGCGTGGTCCTCCCGGCAGAGGATGTAGGCCGTCTCGACCGCGGGCCAGGCCTGGAGCGGGCACGGCTCGCGGCGGGGCGCGGCGGCCTGAGGACGCAGGCGCGCGAACGCCCACGCGATGTCTTCGGGTGAGCAATCCTGATAGAAGATGTCGCGCGCGGCGGCCGCGTCCCTGAGCCTCGTCGCGCCGTCCGGCGCCGTCAGGCGGCCCGGATGGGCGCGCAGCACGGGATCGTAGAGCGCGGGGTCGGCCGCCACCTGGTCGGCCAAGCTGCGCCCGAGCTCCGGGACGATCGCGCACAGGTAGACGAGCCGGCGCACCGGGTGGCGCGCCGCCACGAGGGGAATGGTGAGGCCGGCCAGGGAGTGTCCCACGAGCACGAGATCCTTCGTGGGAGGGAGCGCCTCGTCGACCACCTCGGCATAGCGCCGGGCGCCGGCCGTGGGGTCCTCGCACGGCAGATCCATGGCGACGACTCGATGCCCGAGCGCCTCGAGGAGCGGGGTCAGGCGCTCCCAGCACCAGGCCCCGTGTCCCGAGCCGTGGACCAGGCCGAAGGTCGCCATCCGCCCGACAGGATAGACCGTCCGCCGCGAGGCCGGAAGGCGCCGGACCGGCCCCTCCCCCGGATTTCACGCGGAGCTCGGTCCGGGGTCTGAACGGAACGTAGGCCGTCTCGATCCGCGGCTCCCCTCACAGCTTCCCAGGAGGTGGACGATGAGTCATCCGACGCCCAAGACGACGGCGCAGCTGCTCTCCCTGGTGGACCAAGCCTGGACGCAGCTCGAGAGCACGGTGGCGCGCCTCGAGCCGACCCAGCTCTCCGATGTGCGCGATCCGGCGGGGTGGGCGGTGAAGGATCACCTCATGCATCTGGCGGCGTGGGAGGACGCCCTCGTGGCGCGCCTCACCGGACGGCCCACGCATGAAGCGCTCGGTCTCGACGCGGCCACGCTCGCGCAGGACGAGGACGCGGTGAACGCCGCGATCTTCGCGCAGCACCGCCATCGACCACTGGCCGAGGTTCTGGACGCGGTCCGCGCCGCCCACCGGGCGACCCGCGCCCGGCTCGCCGCGCTCGACGACCGCGCCGTCGCGGGATCGGTCGCGGATCTCGTGCCGCCCAGCGCGCCGGACGCCGAGCGTACGGGCGGCGCGGATCGGGACGAGAGCCCGGCCGCGGCGTGGATCGGCGGAAACACGTGGGAGCACTACTCGGCGCATCTCGACTGGATCCGCGACCTGGTCGAGCTAGGGTGAGGGCGCGCCCGCGCTGAAGGCGGGCGCGCGTCTGGATCTACGCGGGGCGGGCGGCCCGACCGGCTATCGGGACGTCGGGCCGTCGCCGGATCGCCGGTTGAACACCGGTGCCGGGCCGGCGGGCAGATCGACCTCGTAGGCGTTCAGGACGCCGGCGATCATCCCGTAGTAGCCCGCGAGCGTCACCAGCTCGATCAGCCCCTGACGACCGAGCTCGGACTCGGCGCGCGCGAACTCCTCCGCGGTGAGGCGGTGCGCCCGGTAGACGGCGCGGACGGTGTCGACGATCAGGGCCTCGCGGCGATGGAGACCCGCGGTCGGCCGGCCCTCGCGAACGACGGCAATCGCCTCGGGACGCGTCCCCTCGCGGAGCGCGATCGGCTCGTGGGCCGCCCACTCGTAGAGGGACTCGGCCTCCCGCCCCGCCGCGAGGATCGCGAGCTCGCGGTCCGAGCCCGGCAGAAGCGAGTGGAAGCGGAGCTGCTCGCCGAGCGCCGCGACCCGCTCGCAGAGCGCCGGATGATGGAGCAGGACCCCGTACGGCCCGCGGAGTCCGCCGCGCGTGGCCGCGATGCGGTCGTAGGTGACCCGCGTCGCGGGCTCGAGCTGGTCCCGGGAAGGCTCGGGTATGCGCGTCATGGGCGTGCCGGGATCGCTGCGCTCCGCGAGCGTGCCTGGCGCGACGGGGTATACACCGCTCGCGCGAACGCTGTCAAGGCGCCGGGAGATTACGAGCGACGCGCGCACCCGGCGGCATCAGGCTCACGAGGGCCGCGGCGACGGCGATCGCGGCCGCGACGGCGAACGCGTCGGTGAACGCCGCCGCGGTCGCGGCCGCGTCCCCGAGGTGCGCGTGGGCGGAGAGGCGAGCGGCAAAGACGGCGCTCGTCACGCTCGCCCCCACGACGACACCAGCGGTGCGCATCAGCACGACCAGGCCCCCGGCCACGCCCTGACGCGACGGCGAGAGCGTCGCCATCACGTAGTGCATGTTGGCGACGATGAACAGCCCGGACCCGAACCCGCCGAGCCCGAGCGCGACGGCGATGCGTCCGAGGCTCGCGACGTCGTCGAGCTGGCCGGTGAGCCAGAGCCCCAGGCCCTCGACGGCCAGACCGAGCGGCGCGAGCCAGCGGCCCGCGCCGCGATCGGCCAGCCGCCCCGCAACCGGCGCGGCGCCGGCCTGGGCGAGCGGCCCGATCGTGAACAGGAGGCCGCCGAGCGCCGCCGGAAACTTGCGCCGATCGATCAGGTAGTACGGCACGAGAAGCCAGACGGCGAAGAGGGCGACCCACGAGAGCAGGTGCGCGGCGTTCGCGATCGCGAACGTGCGCCGGTCGACAAGACGGGCCGCCGCCTCTCCGTGGGACACGGCCACGGCGCCGCCCGGCGATCCGGACAACGCGCCGGCGCCGGGAAGCCATCGGGCAAGACCGAGCCCCAGCGCGACGAGCGGTAGCCGCCCGAGGTACACGACGCGCCACCCGAGAAGACCGATGAGGACGCCGCCACCCAGCGGGCCCACGACCGCGCCCAAGCTGGCCGCCAGCCCGACGCGAGCGAGCGCCTGGCCGCGCCGACCGGCCGCCGTCGTGAGGGTCACGAGCGCGGGGGCGCTCGCCATCACGAGCGCCGCCCCCAGGCCCTGCGCGACCCTCGCGGACAGGAGCCACGTCCAGCCGGGGGCCAGGCCGCACAGCAGGTGCGTCGCGCCGGTGAGCGCCAGCCCACCGCGGAACACGCGGGCATGGCCGACGCGGTCCCCGAGGCGGCCCGCGGGAATCAACGCGATGGCGAAGGTGACCATGTAGGTGAGGACGATCCACTGGATCGAGGTCGCGGGTACCTGGAACGCGGCCGAGATCGCCGGGAACGCGATGTTGACGGCGGCATCGAGCCCCACGGTGAGGACACCGAGAGTGGCGACGAGGACGGGAGCGGGCATCGTCGGGACGTCCGGGTGGAGTGGCCGCGTGCGGGGGCTCAGTCCGGCCGGCCGCGGTCTCGGGTCAGCCGCGCGGCGGCGGGAGATGGATCGGGTGCCCGAGGAACAGCTCGGCCGCCTCGCCCAGCGTCTCGGAGAGCGTGGGGTGCGTGTGGATCGTCCCGGCGAGATCCTCGGCCACGGCGCCCATCTCGATCGCGAGCGTGCCCTCGGCCACGAGGTCCCCGGCGTGGGGACCGACCAGGCCCACCCCGAGGAGCCGTCCGGACGTCTTCTCGAAGACGAGCTTGGTCAGGCCATCGGTTCGCCCCATGGCCACGGCGCGCCCCGACGCGCTCCACGGGACCTTCACCGATCGGGTCTCGACGCCGCGGGCGTGCGCCTGCGCCTCCATCAATCCGCACCAGGCGACCTCCGGATCCGTGAACACGACCGCCGGGATCGCCATGGGCTCGAACGCCGCCGGCCGTCCCGCCGCCGCCTCCGCGGCGACCACGCCCTCCGCCATCGCCTTGTGGGCGAGCATGGGCTCGCCCGCGACGTCGCCGATGGCGAAGACCCGCGGATCCGCGGTCCGCCGCTGCGCGTCCACGACGATGAACCCGCGGGGATCGCGCTGCGCGTGCGTGTGCTCGAGCCCGAGGTCGTCGGTGAGCGGACGTCGCCCGACCGCCACCAGCAGCTGATCGACCTCGAGCGGCGTCGGCGCGCCCTCGCCGGCCAATTCCACGGTCAACGCCTTACCCGTGTCGTGCACCGTCGTGAGCTTGGTCCCGAGCAGGATCTGCTTGAAGCGCTTCCCGAGCCGGCGAGCCAGGGGCGCCACGAGGTCCCGGTCGACTCCCGGCAGCAACCCGTCGAGCAGCTCCACGACGGTGACCTCGGACCCGAGCGCCGCGTAGACCGTGCCCAGCTCGAGCCCGATGTAGCCGCCGCCCACCACGAGGAGGCGCGCGGGGACCGAGGACAGGGCCAGCGCCGCGCTCGAGTCCCAGATCCGGGCACCCGGCTCGAGCCCCGGCAAGGTCGCGGGCCGCGAACCCGTCGCCACGATCGCATGCTTGAACTTGAAGGTCGCCGGCGGCGCCTCCTCCTGGGCGACCCGGATCGCGCCGTCCTTCTCGAAGCGACCGCGCCCCGCCACGACGTCGACACCGCGCGCCTTCGCGATGGCCGCCAGCCCGTGTGCCAGGCGATCGATCGATCGCTGGGTCCAGGCCCGCAGCTTCACGGCATCGATGCGTGCGGGGCCGAACGTCACCCCGGCGCTCGCCGCCTCGGCGGCGTCCTGGATCACGGCCGCCATGCCGAGCAGGGCCTTGGACGGGATGCAGCCGACGTGGAGACACTCGCCGCCGAGCGGGCCTCGCGCCTCGACCAGGACGGTATCGAGCCCCAGATCCGCCGCGCGGAACGCCGCGGCATATCCGCCCGGACCGCCGCCCAGGACGACGAGATCGACCTCGCGGGGCAGCTCGCCCATGACCACGGGCGCCGGTCTCCCCTACCCCTCCAGGAAGAGACGCTCGGGAGCTTCGAGGAGGCCGACGAGCTCGGTGGAGAAGCGCGCGGCCTCCATGCCGTCGATGACGCGGTGGTCGAAGGCGAGCGACAGCGGCAGGACGAGGCGCGGGACGATCTGGCCGTCCCGGACGACGGGCGTCAGGCGGCCGCGACCGACGCCGAGGATCGCGACCTCGGGATAGTTGATGATGGGCGTGGCGCCGGTACCGCCGAGCGCTCCGGTGTTGGTCACCGTGAAGGTCCCGCCGCGCAGGTCCTCCAGCGTGGCTCGTCCCTCGCGGGTGCGGGCGACGAGCGCCGCCAGCTCGGCCCCGAGCTCGCGAAGCCCCTTGCCGTCGACGCCGCGCACCACCGGGACCACGAGGCCCTGGTCCGTGTCCACCGCGACGCCGACGTTGTAGTAGCGCTTGAGGACCAGCTCCCCCGTCCCGTGGTCGAGGCTCGCGTTGAAGCGCGGGTGCGACCGGAGGGCGACCGCGACCGCCTTGACCAGGAAGACGGTGAGGGTCAGGTCCGCGCTCCCCTCGCCGCCTCGCTTCTGGTGGCGTCGGCGCATCGTCTCGAGCTCGGTGATGTCGGCCTGATCGTGCTGGGTGACGTGCGGGATCACCGCCCAGGCCAGCGCCAGGTGCTCCGCGCTCCGGCGCCGGATGTTGCGGAGCGGCTCCCGCTCGACCGGCCCCCACTGCTCGAACCGCGGCAGCGCGGGCAGCGCCGTCGGCGTGGCCAGCGGCCGGGCGGGCTCGGCCGGACCCGTGTGCGCGGGAGGCGCCGCGGTCGCCCCCTCGACACGCGTCGCCGACGCAGCGGTCGCGCGTCGACCACTCGCCGCCGCGCGCACGTCGTCGTCGAGGATCCGGCCACCAGGCCCCGTCGCGCGGACGTGCGCGAGCTCGACCCCCAGCTCCCGCGCGAGCCGGCGCGTCGCGGGCGTCGCGGCCGGCGGGAGCCCGCCCGCGGGCGCCGCGGCGGCAGCCGCGGGAGTCGCGCTCGCGGCGGGGCCGGCCGCGCGCGTCGAGGATGCCGGCGCGGGAGCCGTCTTCGGCGTCGCGCCCGCGCCGTCGGCGAAGCTCAGCAGGACCGCTCCCACCTTGACCCGTTGCCCCGCCTGGACGTGAACCGCGGCCACGCGTCCGCCGAACGGCGAGGGCAGCTCGACCTGGGCCTTCTCGGTCTCCACGAGCAGGACTGCCTGGTCCTCCTGGATCTCGTCACCCGCCTTGACGAGGACGTTGACGATCTCGGCCTCGGTGAGACCCTCGCCGAGATCGGGCAGCTTGAACTCTCTCGCCATCGGAGGGGGCGGCGCGGATCCGACGTCGCCTAGAAGGCGAGCGTCTCCCGGATGGCGCGCAGCACGCGATCCGGACCCGGCAGCCAGCCGCGCTCGCGCGCGAAGCCCGGGTAGACGATGTCGAAGGCGGTCACGCGCCGGACCGGCGCCTGCAGCTGGAGGAAGGACGTCTCCACCACGCGCGCCATCACCTCGGCGCCGACGCCGAAGCTCTTCTGCGCCTCGTGCGCCACGACCACCCGGCCCGTCTTGCGCGCCGAGGCGGCGATCGTCTCCGTGTCCATCGGCGAGACGGACACGAGGTCGATGACTTCGAGCTCTGCCCCGTCCTCGGTCCGGACCCGCTCCGCGATCTCGAGACACCGGTGGAGCATCGCCCCGTAGGCGATCAGGGTCAGGTCCTTGCCCTCGCGCGCCACCCGCGCCTTGCCGATGGGCCACGTCTCCTCCGCCACCGGGACCTCTTCCTTGACCGCGTGGTAGAGGGCCTTCGGCTCGAAGAAGATGACGGTGTCCGGGTCGCGGATCGCGCTGATCAGAAGCGCCCGCGCCAGCCGCGGGCTCGACGGGATGACGATCTTGAGCCCCGGCGTGTGCGCGTAGTACGCCTCCTCGCTCTCGGAGTGGTGCTCGAGGGCCCGGACACCGCCGCCGTAGGGCATCCGCACGACCATCTGGATGTGATAGCGACCCCGCGTCCGGGCGCGATAGCGCGCAGCGTGGTTCTCGATCTGGTGGAACGCCTGGAACGAGAAGCCGGAGAACTGGATCTCCGGAACGGGCTTGAGTCCGTAGATGGCCATGCCGATGGCCATGCCCACGATGGCGCCCTCGGCCAGCGGCGTGTCGATGACCCGCTGCTCCCCGAACTTCCCGAGGAGGCCGTCGGTGACCCGGAACACGCCGCCGTCGACGCCGATGTCCTCGCCCAGCACCAGGACGTTGTCGTCCCGCTCCATCTCCTGCATCAGAGCGAGGTTGATGGCCTGGACCATCGTCAGCTTCCGGTGCTCAGTCATCCCCGGCTCCTCGTCGGCTGTCGGGTGCCGTCCACTGCCCTACCCATGGGCCGTCTCACCGGCCGCGGCGGCAATCTCGCGCTCCAGCTCGCCGCGCTGCGCCCGGAGCTCGGCCGTGGGCTCAGCATAGACGTGATCGAATCCGTCGAGAAGGTTCGCCTGCATCCGCGCCTCGGCGCGCTCCACCGCGCCCCGGATCTCCGCGTCGACCTCGGCCTCCAGCACCGCCTCCAGGGCCGCGTCGAGCACGCCCTTCCCCTCGAGGTAGCGCCGGAACCGCGGGAAGGGCTCCCGGGCCTCCCACGCCTTGACCTCGGCCTCGTCGCGATACTTCGTCGGGTCGTCGGCGGTGGTGTGGAGCGACAGGCGATACGTCAGGGCCTCGATCAGCGTGGGCCCCTCGCCCCGCCGCGCGCGATCGACGGCCTCGCGGGTCGCGACGTACGTGGCCAGGACGTCGTTGCCGTCCACCTGGATCCCGGGAAAGCCGTAGGCGATGGCCTTCTGAGCCAGCGTCCGGGCGTGGGTCTGCTTGGCCCGTGGCAGGGAGATCGCCCACTGGTTGTTCAGGCAGAAGAAGACGAGCGGCGCCTGGAAGACGCCGGCGAAGTTCATCGCCTCCTGGCAGTCCGCGTGGGACGAAGCGCCGTCGCCGAAGTACACCATCGTGACGCTGTCCTCGCCCTTGCATCGGCTCGCGCACGCGAGCCCGACCGCATGCGGCACCTGGCTCGCGATCGGGATGCAGAGCGGGAGGTCCCGGATCCCGTCGGGCACCCGCATGCCCTCGGCGTACCCCGCGTAATAGAGGATGAGGTTCTCCAGCGGCCAGCCGCGCCACATGTACGCCGGCCACTCCCGGTAGTACGGCACCATCCAGTCCGTCCCGCGAAGCGCGTAGACGCTGCCCAGCACGGCGGCCTCGTGCCCGCGAATGGGGCCGAAGGTGCCGATACGTCCCTGGCGCTGGAGCCGGAGCATCCGCTCGTCGAAGCGCCGGGCGAGCAGAAAGGTGCGGTAGAGGCGGCGCAGGTCCTCGCGAGGAATTGGAGGCTCGAGGGACTCGTCGACGCGACCTTCCTCGTCAACGATCGACAGATGCTCGACCGACGGGACATCCAGCCTCGTCCGCGGCACGCATGCCCCCTTCCGGGTTCCGTTGCCTCGCCGTCATTTTCCACCCGGGCGCCCCCGCGGGTCAACCACGAGCCGCTCCGGCTCTCCGATGTGCCGCGCACGCCGGCGCCCGAGCCGGCGTCCCGCATCAGCGCCGCGCCGCGGCGGGTGACCGCCGATCGCGCCAGAGCCCGAGCAGGAGCGTCAGGAGCGCGAGACCGAACTCGTCCACGAACGGAAGCGGATCGGGCAACGCGAGGTCGAGCACGGTCAGGATCGCGAAGACGACGAACAGCGTCGGGAACCGGAGGTTCAGACGCCGGAGCAGTCCCGCCAGGATCGGCACGCCCCGAGTATATAGAGAGAAGGCCATGGCGACGTACGGCTGGGTCGCGGCGCTGGTCCTCCTCGTGGACGAGGCGCTGCTCCCCTGGCAGGTGCCCGTCCTGGCTCGCTGGTTCACGCCGGTCATGTGGACGGCCTATATCGTTCTCCTGGATGCGCGCGTCCTCCGGCGGGACGGACGGTCCCTGCTCCACGACCGGCCCCGGGAGGCGGTGTTCCTGGCGGCCGTCTCCGTCCCCCTCTGGCTCCTCTTCGAGGCCTACAACCTGCGCCTCCGAAACTGGGCGTACTTCGGGGTACCCGCGACTCCCTGGCTCGCCGCTGCGTCGTACGCGTGGGCGTTCGCCACGATCTGGCCCGCGCTGTTCGAGACGGCCGCCTGGCTCGGCGCGGGGCCCTTCCCCACCCCGTCGGCGCAACGCGGGCCGGTGCCGTCGTCGGCCGGCCTCCGTCTGGCAATGGTCGGCGGCGCCGTCTTCGTGCTCGTGCCGCCGCTCCTTCCCACCGGCGTGCGGCCCTGGACCTTCGGCTTCGTGTGGCTCGGCTTCGTCCTCCTCGTGGATCCGTTGAACGCCCGGGCAGGCCGGCCGTCCTTCCTGGCCGCGTGGCGCGCGGGCGACCGGCCGTT
This sequence comes from uncultured bacterium, assembly GCA_964463175.1. Classification (GTDB taxonomy): domain Bacteria; phylum Methylomirabilota; class Methylomirabilia; order Rokubacteriales; family DASRDR01; genus DASRDR01. The sequence goes on along the minus strand of CAYXBJ010000069.1, from coordinate 9,329 downwards.
CGTCTGGCGCTGGCTCGCCACCGGCGTCGTGTGCGGCCTGCTCTGGGAGTTCTGGAACTATTGGGCGCTCGCCAAGTGGCGCTACGTGGGGGTGCCCGTCTTCCCGTCGGTCCGGCTGTTCGAGATGCCGATCGCCGGCTATCTCGGATTCCCGCCATTCGCCCTCGAGGTGTTTGCGCTGTATCATCTGGTCCGGCCCTTGGCGCGCTCGCTCCTCGAGTCCGGCACCGGCGGGCCACCCGTTCACTGACCGAACACCCACCGAGGCAGCGCGAGGAGGACAACGGCACCGTGGCGAAGAAGGCTCAGAAGCGCTCGGCTCCCAAGAAGGCATCGACCAAGTCCGCCAAGGCGGCACCCCGACCCGCCGCCAAGACCACGAAGGCACGCGTCGCCTCCACGCGCGCGAGCGCACCCGCGCAGCCCGCGACGCCCACTCACGGCGCCGGTCTCCACGAGCGCGCCCGCCGCCTCCACGAGGAGATCCTGCGGAGCAAGCTCACCCATCCGAATCCCTGGACCTACGCGCCGAAGGCGCGGGCCTGGGGTGAGCGCGCGCAGGTCCTCGTGGAGTTGATCGTCGTGCAGGGGCACACGCCGGGGGCTCTCCGCACGCTCGAGACGCTCCACGCGGAGGTCGAGCGCGACCACGACTTCCAGCAGGCGCGCCGCCTCTTCTGACCGGCGGCGCGGCGGGGACGCGGCCGCGAGGGATCTCCGCGTCAGGCGGCGCCCGGGAGCGGGGACGCCGGGCTGAGGGCGATCAGAGGACGAGCTGGGCCATGAGGCGAATCGCCTCGGTCTGAGCCGTCCCGCAGATCAGCGTCGTCACGCCCGCCTCGCGCCACAGGGCGACACGGTCGCGGATCCGCTCCGCTGGACCGCAGAGCGCGACCTCGTCGACGAGGGCGTCCGGAACGGCGGCTTCCGCCTCGGGCCGGCGGCCACCGAGGTAGAGCTCGTGGATGCGGCTCGCCTCCGCCTCGTAGCCGTATCGACAGGCGAGGTCGAAGTAGAAGTTCCGTCCCCGCGCGCCCATGCCGCCCACGTAGAGGGCAACGCGCGGCTTCACCTGGGCGCGACACGCGTCGACGTCCCGCCCGACAACTACCGGCACCATGGGCGCGATGTCGAAGCGCTCGCGGCGCTCCGGGGCGCCCGACCGGGCAAAGCCTTCGCCGAGCGCCTGCCGGAACGAGCCCATGCGGCCAGGTGAGAAGAACACGGGCAGCCAGCCGTCGGCGACCTCCGCGGCGAGCGCGACGTTCTTCGGACCGATCGCGGCGAGGTAGATCGGCAGGTCGGCGCGCCCGTGCACGATGCTCCGGAGCGGCTTCCCGAGGCCCGTCGCGTCGGGGCCGCGGTACGGGATCTGGTAGTGCTCCCCCGAGTGCTCGAGCGGACGCTCGCGCGCGAGGATCTGGCGGACGATGGACACGTACTCCCGCGTCCGCGCGAGCGGCTTCCCGAACGGCTGGCCGTGCCAGCCCTCGACGACCTGCGGCCCGGACACGCCGAGGCCCAGGAGGGCCCGTCCGCCGGAAAGGGCGTCCAGCGTCATGGCCGTCATCGCGGTCATGGCCGGCGTGCGCGCCGCCATCTGGAGGATCGCGGTGCCAAGCCGGATCCGGTAGGTCAGGGCGCCAATCCACGCGAGCGGGACCACGGCGTCCGAGCCGTACGCCTCCGCTGTCCAGACCGAGTGATAGCCGAGGCGCTCGGCGTCCTGCACCGCCTGGACGTCGACGTGCACCCGCGCGCCCGTGTAGCCCAGAGCGAGTCCCAGCCGCATCGTGGCTCCTCTCGCGTCACGCGTCACGCGCCGCGAGGCGTGGCCGCGCGCGCCGCGCCCGACTCTCGCTCACGCTCCCGGGGGAAGTCAAGCGACGCGACACCGTCGGCGCGCCTTGACACCCCCTCGGGCGCCGGAACATCCTGGGGCGCCATGGATCTCGAATTCCTGATGATCCCGGGCGCCCCGCCCCCGCCGCCGACCGCGCCTTACAGCCACGCGGTCCGGGCCGGCGAGTTCCTGTTCGTCACCGGGCAGATGCCCGCCGATCCCGAGACGGGGCAGCTCGTCCCCGGCGGCGTCGTGGAGCAGACTCACCGGGTGATGCGGAACCTCCAGACCGTCCTGGCCGGTGCCGGCTCGAGCCTGGCGCGCGTCGTTTTCGCGCGCGTCTACCTGGTCAACTTCGCCGACTACGCGGCCATGAACGCGGTCTATGCGAGTTACTTCGCGCCGGGCCGGCTGCCCGGCCGCACGTGCATCGGCGTGACCGGGCTCGCGCTCGGCGCGCTGGTCGAAATCGACCTCGTCGTCCGCTGCTAGCACGGCGCCGGCCGCGGCCGGCGCCGGCGACCGCATGAGCGGCCCCTCGCGCCGGCGGCGCCCCGCTCGGCCCGCCGCGGTCAGAGGATCCGGAGCCGCGGATCCAGGAGATCCCGCAGGCCGTCGCCCAGCAGGTTGAACCCGAGAACCGTGACCGCGATCGCGGATCCGGGCAGCACGGCGATCCACGGGTGGATCAGCATGTACTGGCGCGCGGCGCTCAGCATGAGCCCCCACGACGCGGTGGGCGGCTGGGTCCCGAGCCCGAGGAACGACAGGGCGGCCTCGGTGAGGATCGCGGTCGAGAACGACACCGTCGCCTGGACCAGGATCGGCGCCGCCACGTTCGGGATGACGTGCCGCGCGATGATCCGCCAGCTCGACGCGCCGATCGAGCGGGCCGCCTCGATGAACGGCACCTGCGCGACGGTCAGGGTCGGACCGCGCGCGACCCGCGCGAAGGTCGGGGCGTAGACGAGTCCGATCGCGAGCATCGCGTTGGTCAGGGTCGGGCCGAGCACGCTCGTGATGGCGATCGCCAGCACGAGGGCCGGCAGCGACAGGACGACGTCCATGATCCGCATGATGATGTCGTCGGCCCAGCCGCCGAAGAATCCCGCCACCACGCCCGCGGTGGCGCCGAGGCCGAGGGCGATCAGCACCGCCAGCCCGCCGACGTAGAGCGAGACGCGCGCGCCCCAGATCAGGCGGCTCAGCTCGTCCCGTCCGAATTCGTCCGTGCCGAGGAGGTAGGGCGAGCCGGGCGGGAGGAGCGGCTTCGCGATCTGGGCGACCGGATCATACGGCGCCAGCACGGGGGCCGCGAGGGCGACGGCGACCACGATCCCCACCAGCGCGGCGCCAATGAGGGCGACGGGCGTCCGGGTCAGCGCGCGCACAAAGCGCGCCCGCGCGGCGCGCGCCGGATCCAGGCCGTGCGGCAGCGCGGTGACGGCCGGAGCGGTCCCCGCGTCACTCATAGCGGATGCGGGGATCGAGGTACGTGTAGAGCAGGTCCACCAGGAGATTGACGAGAACGAACGTCACGGCGAAGACCATGACGGTCCCCTGCACCACCGGGTAGTCGCGCTGGTAGACCCCATTGAGCAGCGTCCACCCGAGGCCCGGGAGTCCGAAGATCTGCTCCGTGATCACGACGCCGCCCAGGAGGAAGCCCATCTGCAGGCCAAGGACGGTGACGATCGGGATGAGCGCGTTCCGGAGCGCGTGACGCAGGAGGATCGCGCGCGTCGCCAGCCCCTTGGCGCGGGCCACGCGGATGAAGTCCTGTCCCAGCACCTCGAGCATCGAGGACCGGGTCATGCGCATGACGACGGCCGAAAGCCCGAGGCCCAGCGACAGCACGGGCAGGAACATCTGCTGAAGATTGACCCACGGGTCCGTCCACGGGGGAACGTAGATGATCGCCGGGAGCCATCCGAAGAGCGTGGAGGCGCCGATGATGAGCAGGATCGCGATCCAGAAGTTCGGCAGGGACAGTCCGAGGACGCCGATGATCTGCACGGCGGTGCGCACGCGAACGCTCCGCGACACGCTGGCGGCCACGCCGAACGGCACCGCCACGGCGGTCACGCTCAGGACCGCGAGCAGGGCGAGCTCGATCGTGATCGGCAGCCGCGAGACGATCAGGGCCGCGACCGGCTGGCCGGTGCGGAAGGACCAGCCGAAGTTCCCCCGGAGCATGCTCCCGACCCATCGGAGGTACTGGACCGGAAGCGGCTGGTCGAGACCGAACTCGTGGAGGACGGCGGTGCGCTGCGCCTTGCTCAGCTGCCCCTCGGTGCCCGCAATGATGTCGGCGATGTTGCCGGGGAGGAGGCGGACCAGGAAGAAGATCAGGACCGACACGCCGAGCACGGCGAGAACGGTCCAGACCGCGCGGCGCGCGAGATACCGCATCTGACGATCAGCGTTCTTCGGACTGAGCGGACCGCCTACGGCCGGAAGGCCGTGGGGGCCGTCGGCCACCCTCGAGGGTGGCGCACGTCGCGCCGTCGGGCGCGACGTGCGCCGGGTGAACAGCAGAGAGGGGCGGAGCCCCCCTCCGGGTCACTAGGCGAGCCAGGCCTTCTTGAGGAAGAGCCGCCGGCCCGTGAACGACTGGGAGTAGCCCTGGAGCTTCCCCGACACCGCCTCGATGTTGTACTTCGCGTACCACCACCAGTCCAGGGAGTCACGGAGCGCCAAGCGCTGGATCTCCTCGTAGAGCCGCTTCCGCTCCGCGTGATTGCCGGACTGGCGCGCCTCGACCATCAGGGCGTCGAGCTTCACGTCCGGAGTGTCGCAGCCGCCCTTGTTGATCTCCCCCTTCGAGTGGAAATAGGGGTAGAGGTATCCGTCCGGATCGGGGCGGAACGTGTTGGCCGACGTGTAGATGTCCGAGCCTTCCCGTCCGCAGCTGTCGTTCGACTTCTTGTTCTCGGCCACGAACGCGCCCCACTCCATCTGGGTCACCGTGACGTCCACGTTGAGCTTCTTGAGCGACTCCTGCACCACCAGGGTGGTGGCGACGAACTCCGGGTACTGGGGCGAGCACTTGATCTCGATCTTGAAGCCGCCGTTCGGATACCCGGCCTCGGCCAGGAGCTTCTTGGCCCCCTCGACGTCCGCCTTCACGTACGGGAGCGTCTTCGGATCGACGTACCAGTCGCCGTACCCCGTGGGCACCGGGCCGGAGGGCACCGCGGCGCCGTACGCGGCCTTTTGGATGACCTCGTTCGTGTCCACCGCCATTCGCAGGGCGCGCCGGACGCGCGCGTCGCTGAGCGGCTTGTTTCGCCGATTGATGTAGTGAAGGACCACCCAGGCGGTCGGGCTCTTGGCGACGGTGATGCCGGGCGCACCCTCGAGCTGCGCCGCGCCCTGTCCGGAGAGAAACGCGTACTGGACCTGCCCGGCGCGCAGCGCCGCGATCCGGGCGTTCTCCTCCGTCAGGACCTTGAAGACCATTCCGTCGAGGTACGGGAGCGACTTGTCCCAGTAGTCGGGATTCCGCGCGTAGACGATCCGGTCCTGGGGCACGTACTCGACGAGCTTGAACGGCCCGGTGCCGATGCCCGTGATCTTCAGATTCTCCTGCTCGCCGATGCCCTTGGGAATGATCGCCGAGGCCCGGTTTCCGGCGAACGAGCCGAGGAGCGGATAGGGCGCGTCGAGGTTCATCTGCACGGTCAAGGGATCGATGACCTTGACCTCCTTGATCGCCTTCATCCAGGAGATCCACGGTGACGCCGTCTTGGGATCGAGGACGCGCTCGACGCTGTACTTCACGTCCTCCGCGGTCATCGTCTGCCCGTTGTGGAACTTCACGTTCGGGCGGAGCTTGAACGTGTAGGTCTTCCCGCCGTTGGTGACGTCCCAGCTCGTGGCGAGGCACGGCACGATGTTGGTCTTCTCGTCGTAGGACGTGAGGCTCTCGTAGAAGTGGTCGTACGCCTGGCACGACGAGAAGTTCGAGCTGTTGTGGGGGTCGAGGCCGATGGGGTCGATCTCCGCCGCGGCGACCAGCGTGCCGCCGCGCTTGGGCGTCTGCGCGGAGACGAGGTGCGCCCGGGAGAGGTCCAGCGCCGCGAGGCCACCGCCCAGCGCGAGGCTCCCTCCCAGGAACGTGCGTCGATCGATCCCTCGATGCGAGCGTGACATGTCCCGTGGCATACGCGATCCTCCTGGCAGGTGTCTCCGGCGCGCCGAGGGCGAGGCGCGTGTCCCGGACCATCCCGTCGTCCGCCTCGACGACCGCCTCGGTGTGAAAGGGATGGTAGACCGGCCACGCGTCCGGTGACAAGCGGCCCGGCCCCCGGGCCGGCCACCCTTGACGGGCCTCGTGGAGGATGGTGTCCTGGCCGGGCCGCTCGCACCCGCCCTGCGGGACGCCGACCGGCATGCCGGAGAGCCCCGACAGCCGATGACGCCGGTCACGCGGTTCGCGCTCGCGCCGATGTCCACCGACATCCGCGTCCTCACGGGGATCGCGCTCGCGCTCCCGCTCGTCCTCGTCCTGGGCGGCACGCTCGGGCACGGGCCGGCGGGCGGCATTCTCCTCGGGGTGACCGTGCTGGTCCTCATCCTCTACGCGTCGGTGTGGCTCCTGTGGCGGCCGACGGCGTTCGTGGTGGAGGGTGGCGGGCTCCGGATCGAGTGGCCGCTCCGGAGCCGGGTCATTCCCGCCCGGGAGATCGGCGACGCGGTCGTGCTCTCCCGCGAGGCGTTCCGCCGGGAGTTCGGCTGGGCGATGCGCGTGGGCGTCGGCGGGCTCTGGGGCGGGTTCGGCTGGCTCTACACCTCGAAGGGACTACTCGGCCTCTACGTCTCGCGCACCGACCGGCTCGTCCTGGTACGGCTCCGGACCGGCCGCCCGCTCCTCGTGACCCCCGAGGGCGACGAGCGATTCGTCGCCGCCCTCCGCGCCGTCAGTCGCGGCTGACCTCGCCGCGGCGCAGGAGGTACGGCTCGAACGCGCGCGGATCGACGTCGATCCCGAGCCCGGGGCCCTGCGGAATCTCGACCATGCCGTCGGGACCGACCGCCGGGACGCCCCAGAGGTCCCGCAAGGGATTCGGCGACTGGTCGTACTCGAACCACGGGTACGGCATCGACGTGTGGCTCCGGTACCCGGGCAGCACGGCGCAGAGCTGGAGCGCCGCGTAGAGGTTCACCGCGGTGCCCCACACGTGAGGCACGACCGGCACCTCCCAGGCCGCGGCGAGGGCGACGATCCGCGACACCTCGCTGAAGCCGCCCGCGATCGCGAGGTCGGGCTGCGCGGCGTCGAGGGCGTTGCGCTCGAAGAACGAGCGGAACGCCCGGCTGCCGCCGAGGGCCTCGCCCCCGACGACGGCCAGGCCTAGGGCTCCGGCCACGTGCGCGTACCCCTCGACGTCGTCCGGCGCGACGGGCTCCTCGAGCCAGGCGAACCCCTCGGCCTCGAGCTGGCGACCCGCCTCGATCGCCGGCCGAACCGTATATCCCTGGTTCGCGTCAGCGAGCAGGATGACGTCGGGACCGACGACCTTCCGGACCGCGCTCGCCGCGCGGCCGTCGGCGGCGGGATCCACGCCCACCTTCATCTTCATGGCGCGGAAGCCGGGGGCGATGAAGCGCTCGGCCTCGCGGCGATAGGCGCGATAGGGATCGCGGCCCGGCCGGAGATACGGTCCGCTCGCGTACGCGGGCACGCGGGTGCGGAGCGGGCCGCCCAGCAGACGGCAGATCGGCTGCCCGAGCGCGCGGCCGCGCAGGTCCCACAGCGCCATGTCCACGGCCGAGAGGGCCATGAGGCCGGGCCCCTGGCGCTCGTAGCCGAGGCGCTCGTGCATCGCGGTCCAGAGCCGCTGGTACTCCATCGCGTCCTGACCGAGGATGGCCGGCGCCAGCGACGTCTCGATGATGGTCCAGGCGGCCGGCGGCGAGTGCCACGTCTCCCCCCAGCCCGCGAGCCCGTCGTCGCTCCGCGCCTCGACCAGGAGGGCGGCGCGCCGGTCGATGAACCGCGCGGCATTGCCCTGGGGCTCCGGCAGCCGGCACTCCACGAGATGGAGGCGGATCGCGGCGATCTTCACGGGCACCATGCTGGTCGGACGCTCTCCGAGTGTCAAGCACGTCGCCGGCTCGCGGGGCCTCTGTTGTTGACAAGTGATGTGACCGCTCGGGGTTTGACACGTGAAGTGACCGGTCGGCCGGCAATGGGTTAGGCCGAGGCCGTGGCGGGTCGAAGGGTGAGCGGCCGGCCGGTGGGGTCGTACCGGCCGAGACCGCGGCGGCCCCACCAGACGGAGTGACGGCCATCGAGATGGCGGCGCACGAGGACGGGGAGTCCGGCACAGGTCCGGCGGCCACGCTGCTTGCTGATCTGCAGGACGATCCGGTCCAGGGTGACGGTGTTGTCGCGGGCAACGACCCGGGCCTCCTCATGACAGAGGGTCTGCTCGAGTTGCGCCGCGGTGACGGCGACGAACGCGGTCTCCGGATCGGCCGGCGGCCGGCCGAAGGTCTGGTTATAGGTCGGGAGGAAGTGCTCGACGAGGTAGCGATTGGCGGCCGGCCCGGTCCGGATCCCGGCGAGCCGGAGCTCGTTCACGAGGCGGTCTTGGAGAGTGCGATTCGCCCGCTCGCTGCGGCCGCGGGCCTGCGGCGAGTGGCCCAGGATGTGTTCGATGCCGAGGGCGTGCAGCGCGCGGCCGACCTGGGTGAGGCGCGTGCGATCCGGGGCGCTGCCGGAGGTGGGCGTGTGGACCGCCCAGTGGGCGCGGTCCGTGTAGAGCGCCCCCGGCAGCCCGTGGCGCTCGAACACGGTCCAGAGCGCCTGCATGATCGCTCGGGTGGATTCGCCGCCCTCCACGAGTTGGGCATAGAGGAGCTGCTTCGTCGCATCATCGACCACGACGAGCAGGGTGTGCCACGTGTCGGGGACAAGGGCGAGCCAGCGATGGCGGCTGCCGTCGAGATGCAGCAGTTCCCCGAAACACGGCCGGGGTTCGCGCCGCCGCCGGTGCCGACCCCGGGCACGGCCTTTGGCCACGAGGCCGGCGCCCTGGAGGGCGGTCTTGACGAGCGTGTAGGAGAAGGTCACCCCGTGGTCCCGGCGGGCCAGCTGGTGGAAGTGCCGCACATTGAACCCCTGGTACCGCTCGCGATAGAGGCGCAGCACCCGCTGCAGCTCACCCAAGGGGACGCGCCGCGGCGACGGGGTCCGGCGGCGGCGATCGAGCAGGCCCGGCACCCCGAACTGTTCAAGCCGCGCGCGCCACCGCCGCACGCTGCGCGGGCTCAGTCCGATGACATCGGCGACCTGGAGCCAGGTCTGGCGGCCATGCAAGGCATGCAACAGGGCTTGGTGGACCGTCATGGCGCGCTCCACGGCCCCGGCGGAATAGGACATCGCCACCTCCTCGGTGGCGATAGCCTCCCCCGGGGCCTGCTGGAACGGTCATGTCACTTGCTCTCGGGAGCGGCCACATGATGCGCTCCCAACACG
>CAYXBJ010000068.1:0-30779 GCA_964463175.1 uncultured bacterium | reverse complement strand
TGGTCCTCGGCCATGCGCACCCGGAGGTGCTGGAGGCGGTGCGCGCCCAGCAGGAGCTCGGGACCCAGTTCTTCGAGTTGACGCCGGCGGCGATCCAGCTGGCCGAGCGATTGACACAGGTCGTCCCCTGCGCCGAACGTGTGAAGTTCGCGAATTCCGGATCGGAAGCGACGGCGGCCGCGCTCAAGCTCGCCCGGGCACACACCGGGCGGGATCACGTCCTCAAGTTCGAGGGTGCGTACCACGGGACCCACGACTGGGCGGTGTGGGGAGCGCTCCACCGGGCGCCGCTCGCCTATCCGCGGGCGGAGGCGGACTCGATCGGCGTGCCGCGAGGACTCGGTGACTACGTGCTGGTCGCCCCGTACAACGACCTGGCGGCGGCCTCCGCGCACATCCGTGCCCACCGGGACCGGCTGGCGGCCGTGATGATGGAGCCGCTCCTCGGCAACGTGCACCCCGCGCCAGGCTTCCTGGAGGGCGTACGCGCGGTGACCGCGGAATCCGGCATCCCACTGATCTTCGACGAGGTCGTGTCCGGCTTCCGCCTGGCCCTCGGGGGCGCGCAGGAATACTACGGCGTCGTGCCGGATCTCACCGCGCTCGGGAAGTCGCTCGGCGGCGGCTACCCGATCGGCGCGATCGTGGGGCGGGCCGACCTGTTCGACTCGGTCACGCCTGCCGCGGTCGCGCGCGGTCGGTTCGCCATGTACACTGGCACGTTCAGCGGCAATCCCGTGTCCTGCGCGGCGGCGTTGGCGACCCTGAACGTGCTCCAGCGGCCCGGGGTGTACGCGCGCTTGCACGGGCTAGCGCAGAGACTGGCCGACGGCCTCCGCGAGATCAGCGCGCGCCTGGGCCGGGCGACGTTCGTCGTCAACGAGGGCCCCATGGTCGATATGTGGTTCACTGACCGACGGGTCGACTCGTATCCTGCCATCTGGACGGCCGACGTCGAGCGTGGGCGGGCCTTCAAGCTGGGCCTCATACGCCGGGGCATCTGGTCACCCCCCGGTCTCAAGATGTTCCTCTCCCTGGCCCACACCGACGAGGACATCGTGCGGACCCTAGAGGCTGCCGAGGCGGCCATGAAAGCCCTGTGACGGCGGCGCAGGTCGGCTTCGGCGAGGCTCGTACCTGACTAGGCTGGCCGCTCGCAATGGACAAGGGCTGTGGTGTCCACGACGGGACCCGATGGTTTTGAGCCCCCGATGATGTCACGTGGCTTCAGGTTCCGAGACCGCTCGGAATCTCGATCTCATGGAGCGTTTGGCCGCGAAGGAGAACCGGTGCAACTCCGGTGGGGGCGCTGACCCTGGGGAATCACGATCTTCATTGGGAGGATCGCGAATGATGTCACCTTCGGCTATGATTCGTCGCGGTGAATTCGCACGTCCCAGTCACAACGAGGATCCGCCATGGCCGATGACATCTTGAAAATTGGAACAGCCTCCTGCCTCCGCGGATCGCGGGGGCAGGGCTGGGTCGAAGTGGCGCCCGGGCCGGATGGTCGCCCCCTGGGTTTCCCCGTGCTGCTGGTCAACGGGGCGCAGCCCGGACCTCGGCTATGTATTGGAGCGGGGATCCACGGCGATGAGTATGAAAGCATGGAAGCCGTTCGCCGCTTGCTCCAGGAAACCGATCCCTGCTCGCTCCGCGGGGCCCTGATAGGCCTCCCGTGCATCAATCCGCCGGCGTTCCAGGCCGGGAGCCGCATCAGCCCAGTAGACCACCTGAACCTCAATCGCGTGTTCCCTGGCGACGCGAACGGCACCTTATCGCTGCGGTGGGCGGCCACGTTCGTCCGCGAGGTCATCCCGAACATCGACGCCTTCGTCGATCTGCACAACGGCGGCGCCGCTGGCCTGATCGCGCCGTGCACGATCGTGCAAGGCGGCTATGATGACCTCGCAATGCCGCTCGGCGTCGCGGTGGGGAACGACCTGCTCTGGAAGGGCGGAGCGTGGGGCGGGACCGCGCGTATCAGCACGCTCCAAGCGGGCAAACCCGCCGTAACGGTGGAGATCGGAGGCGGCGGAGGGTTTCGCGAGGAGACCGTCAGCTTGCACCTGACGGGCCTGCACAATGTGATGCGCGTGCTCAAGCTGGTGGACGGCAATCCGGTATCGCCTCGCGAGTACAAGGTAATCCAGGGAACGCTGCGGCAGGTGAGCAGCGCCGGCTTCTTCCGCGCAGCGATGCGACCGGGCCAAGCGGTAAAGGCGGATGAGGTACTCGCGACCGTCGTGAATCACTTCGGTGAAACCGCCGAAGTACTCCGAGCGCCCCGGGACGGTGTCGTTTTGTGGATGCGGTCGCGGCCGCCGATCTTGCCCGGCGACGACGCCGTCGTGTTTGCCGAGGTCGTGGACCGCATCACGCCGTGACCGGGCGCACTTGACCCGCGCCACTCACGCCACAGCTAGTTCGTGTTTGAGGTCTGCGATATGTTGAGTGTCGACTCGGCCGCGCCGGTGCCCGGTTACTTATAACGCAGGATGCCGATGAATCACCGCACAGGGCGCAAGGCCGCGCCCGTCCTCTGCCGGACGAGGCCCCGCGAAACCGAAGCGCTCGGCACTGCCAGAGAGCCATGACGATCTCCGACCCGGGCTACTACGCGTACGCGCCGATCACCGATCGCCCCCTCTTGACTTGGCCGGGTAACGCACGGGTTGCGGTCTGGGTCGCGCCCAACATCGAGTTCTACGAGCTCCAGCCGCCCGAGAACCCGCTCTGGCGGGCCTGGCCGCGCGGGCAACCGGATATCCTCGGCTACTCGTACAGGGACTATGGCAACCGGGTGGGCGTCTGGCGCGTGCTGGAAGTCCTGGCCCGATATGGCATGCGCGGCAGCGTCGCGCTGAACGTGGCGCTCGCCGACCATCACCCGGAGATCATCGAAGCCTGCCAGGCCGCAGGCTGGGAGTTCTTTTCTCACGGTATCTACAACACGCGATATCTCTATGGGATGGACGAGGCCCAGGAGCGGAATGTCATCGAAGATGCGATCGCGACCGTGCTCCACCACACGGGCCAGCGAATCGTCGGCTGGCTCTCGCCGGCCCTCTCGAATACCGAGCGGACGATCGGTCTCCTCGCCGAGTACGGATTCGCGTATGTGTGTGACCTCTTCCATGACGACCAGCCGTTTCCTCTGAAGGTCCCGGGCAGTCGGCTCATCAGCCTCCCGTACGCACTCGAGACTAACGATGGCACGGTCTATGGGCGTCGACTGGCGTCACCACGCGAGTATGGGGACATCCTGCGTGCGCAGTTCGATCAGCTGTACCTGGAAGGCGCCGAGGGCGGCCGGGTCATGTGTATCCCGCTGCACCCATTCCAGTCCGGGCGGCCTCACCGCCTCGGCGCCCTTGATCAGGCGCTCGCCCACATCGCCGCGCACCCCGACGTTTGGCTCGCGACGGGCGCGGAGATCGCCCGCTGGTACGACGCGCACCACTACGATGCGATGGTCACCCATCTCGCGGCCCGCCAATCGGGTCGCCGCTCAGGCTGACCCGTGCCCCTGCCCTCCGACCATCTCCGGTACAAGCGGCGCCGTCTCGGCATGGATCACGACCGGTACGGCTGGTCCCCCCTCGCCCGGCGGCCCCCGGTGACCTGGCCGAACGGTGCCCGGATTGCGCTCGTCGTCATGCCGACCCTTCAGTGGTTCCCCCTCGACATGCCGACGGGACCGTTCTCGCCCATCGGCGCCTTCGAGGCTCCCTACCCGGATCTTCGCGCCTACACGCACCGGGACTACGGGAACCGCGTCGGGATCTTCCGGATCATGGCGGTCTTGGACCGCCTCGCCATCCCTGCCAGCGTGCCGATGAACGCCGCCATCGCGGAGCGGTATCCTGAACTGGTCACCGAGGTGGTCCGCCGCGGCTGGGAGGTCGTAGCATACGGCCGTCACATGGGCCACTCGCATCACGCGGGGCTCGAGCGGACTACCGAGGCGGTGCTAGTCGACGAGGCCCTTGCCACGCTGCGTCACGCGTCGGGGCAACCGGTCGCGGGCTGGCTCTCGCCTGGCGGGACGGAATCGCTCCATACCGTCGATCTGCTGGCCGAACGCGGAGTGCAGTACGTGCTCGACTGGGCCAACGACGAGCTCCCGTACCCGCTGCGGACGGCTACCGGCCCTCTCTACGCCATGCCGTACGGGCACGATCTCAGCGACACGAGCATCATCTGGCAGTACTACCACACGACCGAGGAGTTCGCGGACGCCGTGCTCGACGCGTTCCGCGTCCTCGACGCAGAGGCCGCGCGAGAGGGCGGCCGGCTCCTCACGATCGCGGTCCACCCGTGGCTCATCGGCCAGCCCCATCGCATCGCACGCTTCGAACGCCTGCTCACGACGCTCGTCCACCAGCCGGGGATCTGGCCAGCCACCGCCGCCGACGTTCTGGCGGCGTTCAGACACGATGAGGAGCCCTCTCTATGAGCGTCCGCCTGGGGATCGTCGGCGCCGGCCTCTGGACCGAGCGTGCGCACCTGCCCGCATTCACACGACTGCGTCAGGTCGAGGTCTGTGGGATCGCGGATCCGGACCTCCACCGTGCCCGGCAGCTGGCCAACGCGTTCGGGGTAGCTCACGCGTGCAGCGATCACCGGGAACTCCTAGACCTTCGGCTCGACGCCATCGCCATCGTCGCGCCGGACGACGTCCACCATGCGGTAGCGACGGCGGCGATCCAGATGGGGCTACCCATCCTGTGCGAGAAACCTCTCGCGCGCACGGTCGCCGAGGCCGCCGATCTTGTCACGCGGGCCGCGCGGGCCCGAGTCGTCACCAAGCTCGGCTTCGCCTTTCGCTACAGCCCTGCTCTGCGTCGGCTCCGCCAACTTGTGCACGAGGGCTTCGTCGGGCGGGTGCACAGCCTGGTCGTCTACAGTCAGAATCCCCAGTTCATGGACCCCGGCGCGCCGCTTCACTGGAAGATGGAGCGAGCGCGGACGGGCGGGGGCGTCTTTGTCGAGTACGGTTCCCACAGCCTGGACCTGGCGCGATGGATCGTCGGAGAGCTGCTCGAGCTGTGCGCGAACGCGCGCACCGTCGTGCCCGAGCGACCGGACCCGGAGAACGCGGCGCGCCGGAGCGTTGACGTCGACGACGTGTGTTCCTGGCTCGCCACGCTGGAAGGCGACGTGGAAGGCATGTTCCATGCGAGCTGGGTGTCACTGTCGCAGGCGGGCCGCGACCTCGCCGTTTTCGGCGATCGCGGGGCTCTCGTATGGCGCCGCCGGGACGATCAGTGGCCCTTTGCTGAACTGCTCGGCGCGACCATTGCCGCCCCCGTGCTTCAACCGCTGCCGATCCCGCCGACGCTAACCGACGGGCTCGAGTGGGCCAAGACATGGCGGGAGTGCTTCATGGGCAACTTAGCTCGTCACTTCGTAGCCGAGGTCGAAGGCGCTCCGGCCGAGGGGCCAACGTTTTTCGACGGGTATCGTGTTCAGCTTGGGCTCGACGCCATCGCGACGTCCCTCGCCGAGCACCGCTGGGTAGCGGTGCCCGGTGTCATGCCCGCCGCCTAGGGGCCCGGCGTCTCGAACGGGTGCGCAGTCACAGCATCACATCGCCCCCGTTCGGACACAGCGTCTGCCCGACGTAGAAGTCGGAGTCCCGCGACGCCAGGAACACTGCGGTTGGCACCACATCGGCTAGCGTGCCCGGCCGGCCGATCGGCAATCCCCGAACCGTCCGCCGGAATTGCGGGGTGACGGCTGCGCCGGCCGCGATCGGGCCGGGGGCAATGGCGTTTACGTGCACGTTGCGGCGCGCGACTTCCAGGGCTACGGACTTGGTGAACCCGAGGATGCCGGCCTTCGCCGCGGCGTAGTGCGCCAGGGCTCGCCCTCCCTTCTGGCCCCGCTGGGACGCGATGTTGATGATCTTCCCACTTCGCCGCTCCAACATGTGCGGCAGCACGTACCGCGTGCACAAAAACGTGCCACGCAAGTGAACGGCAATGACGCGATCCCAGTCGCGTGTCGCCATGTCCTCGAGCAGAACGAATGTCACCACCCCCGCGTTATTCACGAGGACATCGATGCGGGAAAACTCGCGGATCGTCCGTCGCACCATGCCCGCAACGGACCCCTCGCGTGACACGTCCGCTGGCACGGCGATGGCCTCGACGCCCTGGTGCCGCAGCGCGCCCGCCGTCGCTCGGGCCTGTTCACCGTCGATGTCATTGATCGCGAGACGCGCTCCTTCTTCCCCGAAACCCCGCGCGATCGCACGTCCGATGCCCCGCCCAGCGCCCGTGATCAGCGCGACCTTTCCGTCGAGCTTTCCCACGTCGGTCTCCTTCGTCCCATCGCAACCATTACGTTGCCGCGCACGCGGCCAGAGGGTAGCCAAGTGGCACATCCGGTGGCGGAATGACCGGTTGCCGACTCAGCGCGTGGCCGCCACGACGGCCGTCCAGCGCCCGCGGGGCCTGAACGAGCAATCGTGGCTGCCAGCCGGTCGGCGCGCGACACTCTCTAGCTCAGGACTTCCAGGTCACGTCGTACCATTCCGGATAGTACTTCGTGGCGTCGAAGCGAACACCTTGCAGGCCTGTCCTCGCCGCGTTGATCGTGACCCAGTCATACATGGGCAGCACCGCGGCCTCCTCCATGATGAGCAGCTGCACCTTCTCGTAGATCTCGAGCCGCTTCTTCGGATCGAGCGTGGAGCGGCCCAAGTCAAGTAGCCGATCGCACTCCTCGTTCTTGAAATAGGCCTGGTTCCACCCTCCGATGTTCTTCGAGTGGTAGAACAACGTCAGAATATCGGGGTCCGTGCCCCACCAGTTGGTTCGCGACAGACTGTTCTTGCCCTGCCTCGCAAGATCCTCAGAAGCCGCTAGAGACATGACATGAATGTCGAGGTCGAGGCCCACTGCGCGGAGCATGCCCTGCATCGCCTCGAGCTCTGAGACGGCAACCTTGTCGTCCTTCACGTTCGTCACCAGCCGAGCTTCCTTTCCGCCCTTGGCGCGGATGCCGTTGGGACCGGGGACCCAGCCAGCTTCGTCGAGCAAAGCCTTGGCCTTCGCCGGCTCGTAATGGTAGAGGTCCTTCACCTTTGGGGTGTAGCCCCACGTCGATGACTTCAAGGGCCCCCACGCGACCGGCGAGGTCCCTTGGGTTCCGATGCGCGCGATGACCTCTTTGTTGATGGCGTACTGGACGGCGCGTGCGACGGCGAGATCGCTCGTCGGATGGAGCTGCCGGTTGATGTATTGTACCGTCGGACACCCAGTGAACATGGTCTCGATGACCTGGACACGCGAATCGCGCTTCAGGTTCACGGCATCGAGAGGGGGCACATTGAACATGAAGTCGATTTCGCCGTTGAGGAGCGCAGCGAGCCGCGTCTGGTGATCCAGGATGAAACGCACGACGACGGTGTCGAGATATGGCAGCCCCTTGTGCCCGACGAGGCTCGACGTGTTCACGTATCCGTCGTAGCGGGTCAGAGTGACGCGGTCGCCCCGGATCCAGTCCTTGAATACGTAAGGCCCCGTCCCAACGGGGTGCTGGCCGAAGTCCGCGCCGGCCTGCTTCACGGCCGCCGGGGACACGATGCCCATGGCGGGGTGTGCGAAGTTGGCGAACACGGGGGCGTACGGCTCCGCGAACCGGATCTGGATCGTCTTCGGGTCGATAACGTCGCTGCCCTTGTATGGGCCGAGCAGGCTCGCCGCCGTGAGCGCCTTCGTCGCCGGGTCCAGGATCCGGTCTAACGTGAACTTCACGGCGTCGGCATTGAACGCCGTCCCGTCGTGGAACTTGATCCCGTCCCGCAGCTTGAACGTCAGCGTGCGACCATCCGGCGAGAACTTCCACTCCGACGCGAGGCGCGGTCGCACCGTTCCCTGATCATCAAGTTCGACCAGGTTCTCGACTACGCTCTTCAGTATCAGGAATCCAGGGATGTAAACCGAGGCGGCGGGATCGAGCGTCGTGATGTCGACATACATGGCCGCCGACACCTTGCCGCCCTTCCCGACGCTCTGCGCAAAGCTGGAGCACAGCGGGCCGAAGACGGCGCCCGCACCAATGGCGGCTGCGGTGCCCAGCAATGTGCGACGCGTCATTCCCTCGCCGCGGGACGCGTAGCTAAGACGAGTTACACGCTTCGTGGGGTCCATCCCTCCGCCTTTCTTGGCCTGCTGTTGTTCACGGCCTCGCTCCAGAAGGGCGCGAGGCCCTCCTCACCTCAGACGAGGATCAAGCACATCTCGCACACCGTCACCGAGCAGGTTGATCGCGACCACCGTCACCACAATCGCCAAGCCCGGGAATGTCGTCATCCACGGTGCGTGCCTCAAGTAGTCGCGCCCTGTATTCAACATGCTACCCCACTCTGGCAACGGCGGCTGTGCACCGAGTCCAATGAACGAGAGCGCCACGCTCGTGATGATTGCGGCTGCCGTGCCCGTCGTCGCGAGCACCATGACCGGTGGAAAGGAGTTCGGCAGCAGGTGGCGGACTAGGATCCGCGCCGTCGACCCACCGACGGCCTGCGCCGCGGTGACGTAATCGGTGTGCTTCACGGTCAGTACGGTGCCCCGGACGACGCGCGTGTAGAGAGGCACCGAGGAGATTCCGATCGCGATCATCAGATTAACGATGCCCGGCCCGAGAATCGTGATGATGGCCAACGCGAGCAAGATGGTGGGAAACGCGAGCAGCACGTCCATGAGCCGCATGATCACCGTATCGGCCCAGCCGCCGACATAGCCCGCCACCAGACCGCAGCAGAGTCCGCAGACAGCCGCGATGGACACCGCGATGATTCCAATCGGCAGGGAGATGCGCCCGCCGTAGATTACCCGAGACAGAATATCCCGACCCTGTTCATCGGTGCCCAAGAGATGCCCCCGGCCAGGGGGGGTCAGTGTCTGGGTGAAATCCTGCGCACTGTACTCGTACGGGGCGATGATGGGCGCCAGGATCGCCACCAGTCCGATCACCAGTACAACCATGCCCGCCACCGTGGCAATCCGGTTACGGAGGAGCCGACGAAGAACGCCCGGACTTCCCATCCGGTCCCGTATCGTCCCGTCATCCGCACGCGATTCGTTGATCCGAGAGTCGGGCCCCGGAGTGCTCCGATCACTCATAGCCGATCCGCGGGTCGAGCCAGCTGTAGGACAGGTCCACAACGAGATTGAGCAGCACGTAGACCACGGCGGCCCACAGGACAACCCCTTGGACCAGAAAGTAGTCCTTGTACAGGATCGCGTCGAGAGCCAGCCGCCCCACGCCTTGTCGGGCGAATACGGTCTCCACCACCACCGTCCCGCCGAGCAGCCGCCCAAACAGCAGGCCCACAAGCGTCACCGTCGGAATCATGGCCGGCTTGAGCACGTGTCGACCGATGACGTTTGTCTCCCGCACACCCTTGGCGCGTGCGGTCCGGACGAAGTCCTGCGAGAGGGTCTCAAGAAAGCTGGTCCGTACCATGCGAGTGACGAAAGCCGCGGCGTCGTAGCCAAGGACGATCGAGGGGAGCACGATGGTCTTCCATCCGTGCCCCGCGGTGATCGGAAACCAGTTCAACTGGACGGAGAACAAGTAGATGAGCATTAACCCCGACCAAGGGATCGGGATCGACAGTCCGCCGAGGGAAAACACCATGGCGATCCGGTCAGCGAGCCGGTTGTGGCGGACAGCACCCAGGATACCGAGCCCCAGACCTAGGACCAACGCAATCGCGACCGCCGCCGCCGTCAGCCGCAGTGTCGCCGGAAGCTGCTCGACGATGGATTGCGTCACGGGCCGCCCCGTATAGAAGGACCGCCCGAGATCGCCCGCGACGGCCTTCTTGAGGAAGGTCCAATACTGCAACCACAGCGGGTTGTCCAGCCCGAGCTCGTGTCGGATGCGCGCGGTGTACTCTGGCGAGACGCCCGCGAACGACCGCGCGGCTAGGAGGGTCGCCACATCGCCGGGTATGAGATGCAGGATCGAGAACACGAACATTGACACGCCCAGCAGAACTACCGCCGCACCCCAAAACCGCTGCAGAATCTGTGAGACCATGGGGTTCAGTCTTGCGCTAGGTGCACAGCCAGCCTCATCCGCAGCGCGGCCCGTCTCGTCAGCGTGGTGCCACCGGGTTGTGGCGATATCCCCTCGCGGGGTAATCACCGCCACCTGCATAACTGTCCACGCGCCGGAACAGGAGTCGCGATTGGTCAGTCAGCCCCATGTCATCCCATGCTTCAGCATCGAGCAGGAGCACATCCTCAGGCATGGTCGGGTCGAGGCGCACGATGGCGCGGAGCGGATTCGGCCGCTCGCTGACGAACACCTCCACAAAATCGCCATCCGCCGCTGCGCGGAACCCGCGCGGTCCGACGCGGATTACCCGAACCCCCCACTCCCACACTGCGGCGTCCGACCGCACCGGCCGAAGGTGGACTCGAGCGTCGGCCAGCCGGGCTCGTGTCTCCCGCGAGGCCTCGACCTCGACCGAGTCGCCATCGATCACAACGCCATACACCTCTCGCGCTGTCTGGTGAGACACCTTCCCGTTCCGCACGTCGTCGAGCATGGCGTCGAGCGATCGCTCCAGGGGGTCGCCCCACCCGCCACCGCCCTGGCTGCTGATTCGGATGACGTCGCCCCGTCGCACCGGCATCGGGGCGCACTTGCCACGAAGCTCCTCTGACAGGAACGACACCCGGCCCCCGCGGACCAACTCCCAGCGCGCCGGCGTCCCGCCGTGTCCCCCATAGAGGCCCGAAAGCGGAACAATCGCCGTCTCGCTCAGCATTGAAAAAATGCCGTCCACGAGGGTCTCGTATTCCCGGACGACACCGAGCCCTCCCCGGTACCGACCGGCCCCACCCGAATCCGTCCGGAAGGCATAGCGTCGGAACAAGACCGGAAACCGCTGTTCCAGCACTTCGATGCTCTGGGCCGTCACGTAGCCGCCTCGAATGTCCCGGATCGCGTCGACCCCGTCCTTGCAAGACCGCGCGCCCGCACCTTTCGAGGGGTAGTCGTAATAGATAAAGCGCTTGACGATGCCCCGGCGCGCGTCCTGGCCACTGATATACGCGTGGTTCGCGGAGGCGCTGTCCTCGGCCGAGACTCGCTCAGGAACCACGTTGCTCAATGCGATCATCGGAGCGATCGCGGACTGGCCGACCTCGCCTGTGCCTGCTGCCGCTGCCGGGGGCCGCGCGTTCATCATGCTCCCTTCGGGAGCGAGCACGGAGATCGCGCGGAACACGCCACCGTTGATCGCCCCCTGCGGGTCCAGCGCCGCCTTCACGCCGATGAACGCGTAGCCATTCGCCAACGCCTCGGTGATGTTCGCTGGTCCCGCCGACTGCGCGGACGTCCCGGTATAGTCCACGAGGAGACGATCGCCCGCGACCGTGATTCGCACCCGGATGCGACGATGTGCCGGGTTCACCCCATCATTGTCGAGATAGCTCTCGTGGCTCACCGTCCGCTGCGGCAGCTCTCCGATCAGTTGTCGGATGTGCCGTTCGGATGCGTCCAGCATTTCGGTCCAGACCGCGCGGATCACGTCCGCCCCGTATCGGTCCATCAACTCGAGGATCCGGCGTTCGGCGACACGGCAACTGGCCATCTGGGCCGACAGGTCTCCGAGCGCCTCGTCTGGCAGTCTGACGTTCCGCAAAATGAGATCGAGAACGTTCCGGTCGAACTGGCCGTTCCGGCCGAGGCGGATCGGCGGGATCCGGAGCCCCTCCTGATAGATCTCTCGTGCGGCACCAGAGATACTGCCGGGAACCATGCCGCCGACATCCGAATAGTGGGCGCGATTCGCGGCGAACCCGACGAGAGCGCCCTGATACACCATCGGAATGAATACCAGGACATCGTTCAAGTGCGTCCCGCCATCATACGGATCGTTCCCAATGAAGATGTCCCCCTCGGCCACGTCGCTGGCGAACCGTGATAGCACGCTGCGCGCGTGCCATGTCATCGGAAAGATATGATTCAGAGACCCGGCGCCGATTCCGATCAGGGTCGGCACGTGGTCCATGATCGCGCACGAAAAGTCGCGGCCGCTGTAGATGACGGAGGAGCGTGACGTTCGGATGGTGATAGCTTCCATCTCGCGCAGAGTCGCGTCGACGCGATTCCGCACGACCTCATAGGTGATGGGATCCACCGTGATGTTCATCCTCCGCTCCGCACTGCCGCGAGACGTATGTTGCCGTGACGGTCCACCGACGCCTCGAACCCGGGGGGGACGAGCGTCGTCGAGGTCTGCTCCTCGACCACGGCCGGCCCCTGAAACCGGCCATCCCCTCCCAGCCGCGTGCGCTCATAGATGTTGCACAGGACGGCGCCACCGGCCTCGCGGAAATAGATGGGGCGTCGACCAATAAGCGCCACCGCCGGATCGCCCGCCGGCAGCACTGGCAGCCGTGGTCGCGGCACCGGGCTCACGGCACGAATGCGCAGGTTCACGAATTCCACCGGATCTTCCGCACGCTTGAAGGAGTACAGTCGCGCATGCTCGTCATGGAAGCGTGCCACGGCTCCCCCCAGCGCCCCGCGGTCGAGTTGCCCCGCGTCCATCGGGACTGTGAGCACGTGGAATTGCCCCTCGTATCTGAGGTCGGCGAACCGCTGGATTACGAGTCGGCGGACATCCGCCGTGCCGGCGAACAATTCCCCCACCTCGCGTTCCATGTCCCGATACAGCTGCTCCACCCGGTCGAGCTGGATCCGGTCGAGCGTCCCGATATACGTGCGGGACGACTGCCGCCGAAGATCCGTGCTCAGCAGCCCGAGGGCCGAGAAGTTCCCGGGGCCGGGTGGGATGATGGCCTGCGCCAGGCCTAGCTCTCGGACGATCTGCCCGGCCACCAGCGGGCCCGCCCCTCCAAAGGCCATCAAACTGAAATCGCGTGGATCGCGCCCACGCGAGATCGTGACCACGCGCAGAGCGTCGGCGGCCTGGGCGCCCGCGATCTCGATGATGCCTGCCGCCGCCTCTTCGAGGGAGAGCCCGAGCGGCCCGGCGATCTGGGCGGCGATCGCCTCCCGGGCACGGTCGATGTCTAGCGTCAGCTGACCGCCCAAGAGGTTCGAGAGTCGTCCGAGAACAGCATTTGCGTCAGTGAGGGTTGGCCGATCCCCACCCCTGCCGTAGCAGACTGGGCCCGGCTCGGCCCCGGCACTCTGCGGGCCAAGTCGGAGGCCACCCCGCCCATCGATCCAGGCGATGCTTCCTCCGCCGGTGCCCGTTTCGACGATGTCGATGAAGGGGACCCGGATTGGCCAGCCGCTACCGGGGCGGTTGGGTTCCTCAAACACTTCGAACTCGAGGGTGCTCAGCGGCTCGCCCCGTTCGATCACGGATGCCTTGGCGGTTGTCCCGCCCATATCGAACGCAATGAGGTTGGGCATGCCGATCTCGGCCCCGATGTAGGCCGCCGCCATCGTGCCCGCCGCGGGCCCCGATTCGAGGATGAGGATAGGCCGGGTCACCGCCTCCTCGGCTCGAATCACACCACCATTGGACTGCATGAGGTGAAGGCTTGTGCGCAGCCCGCGCTTCTGCAGGACGGACTGGAGCTCCGACAGGTAGCGGTGCACTACGGGATGGAGATACGCGTTCAGCGCAGCCGTGCTCGTGCGCTCGTACTCGCCGATCTCGGAAACAAGCTTCGAGGAAATGGTCTGGCGCACGTCGGGAAAGTGCTCGCGCAGGAGTTCCCCCGCGCGTTCCTCGTGCCGGCCATTCGCGTATGCGTTCAGAAAGCAGATCGCGACAGACTCCACACCGTCCGCTACTAAGTGCCGCATGGCCTCGAGGACGCTTCCCTCGTCAAGCGCCGTTAGGATCGTCCCGTCCCATGCGATCCGCTCGCGGACCTCCACCCGGCGACGGCCGGGAACGTAGCAGAATGGTGCGTCCAGCAAGGGGTCGGCCATGTGCGTGCGGCCACCACGGCGGAGTTCCAGGACATCCCGGAATCCTTCCGTCGCGAGGATCCCCGTCCGCGCGCCAGTCCGCTCGATCAGTGCATTGATCCCGAGCGTCGTACCGTGGGAGAAGAATGTGATGTCGCGGAGCTCGATTTTGGCGGCTTCGAGCGCACTCAGCACCGCCTCGAACGGGCGGCGAGCAGAGGTCAGGGCTTTCAGGTAGAAGACCTGCCCGGTGTCCTCATCGACGCCAGTGAGGTCGGTGAAGGTGCCCCCGATGTCGAGCCCTACGCGCAGCATGTTCGCCTTCTCCTTGGCGTGTGCGAGGCACCGCACGATCTCTTCCACAAGTCACACCGAGAGCCCGGGCGATGATTCCGGAGGTCGAAGCGCCCAGAAAGCCGTAACAGGCTCGGCTAGGCGCCGTTGGAAACCTCTCAACACCCTGGCGATCACTCCGCATCGCGCGGCGGGCTCGGCCGACTAGCGCAAGGTATTATTTCATCACAGCTGGCATCACCTCATCTCGCATGAACCGAAGCGAGCGGAGGACGGCTTGGTGTTCGCGAAGATGATATGCCATATCCACTAGGACACCGTCGTAGCCCAATTGCTTCCTCATCATCATTCCCTCGATAACCTGCCCAGGGCCTCCAATGATCACCGTGCTGGACGCGGCTGTGAGTGCTCGATTAATTGCCTATTCCCGGAGAATGGCCGCAGACCCTTGAAAGCCCCCGAACACCCAGCGCAACAACAACCAAGTGGCAACGAGGCCAGCCGGCCAGAAGCGCGACCGAGGACCGTCCCGCGCTGAGGGCGGAAATAGGGCGTCCATGACGCCGGGATCCCCGCTCCAGGCAGCTGAATAGAGTCTCAGATACTGTCGCGCCTGAGGGCACGACCGGGCCGAGCGCCAGTATGTTCACCGCCAAGCGCGACAGTCACGCCGTTCACAAAGACCGCACGAATCCCGATGGGAAAGCGACGAGGCTCCTCGTACGTCGCTACGTCGGCGATGTGGACGGGATCGAATACTACAATGTCCGCAAAGGCGCCGGGCCGTATCAGACCGCGATCAAGGAGGTGGAACTTCGCGGCCGGCATTCCCGTCATTCTATGGATTGCCGTTGCGGGATCGAGCACTTGGTGGTCTCGCACGTAGTGCCCGAGCACCCGCGGAAAGCATCCGTATAGGCGTGGGTGTGGCTTGCCGGTGGAACATGGCACTCCGTCAGAACCGATCATCGTCGTCGGATGAGCCATGACGAGGCGCACGTCCGCCTCGTCCATCGTGAAGATTACGACGAAGCACGCCTCGCCCTCGCCGGCGAGGATCCGCTCGCAGGCCGCTTCGGCTGACAGGCCCCACGAGTCGGCGAGTACGGAGAGCCTCGAGCCTTCCCACTCGGCATGTTCGGGCGCGGACGCGATCAGAACGTCCCCGGCCGTCAGCTCGCCCAGCCCACCCGAGCGGTTCCCCCGAAGCGCACCGCTCTGCACAACCGCAGCGAGCGACGTGCTCCCTGCGGTGTACGGGTACTGGTCTGCCGTCACGTCCACGCCGCGACCACGCGCGTCCTCCATCATCCGCAGTGACTGGCCGACCCGTCCCCAGTTCCGGCGCCCGGCTGCCTTGTGATGCGAGACTTCGACTGGAAGGCCCGCCTCCTCACCGACGCGGATGGCCTCGCCGACCGCGTCAAGCAAACCGTCGGCTTCGTTCCGTATGTGGGTTGCGTAGAGACCACCCGTTGGTCCACCAAGCTCACGCGCCAGCGCTACGATCTCTTCCGTCGCGGCATAGCATCCGGGTTCGTAGATCAGCCCAGTCGAGAGTCCCATCGCGCCGGCGGCGACGCCTTCTCGCACCCAGGTCCGCATCCGATCGAACTCGGCCGCGCTAGGAGCACGCTGAGCCAGGCCCATCGCGCCTCGCCGCAGGGAACCATGGCCCATGAGCACGGCGACGTTCAGGCTCGGGCGCGCCTCGTCTACGCGCGCCAGATACCCGCCAAAGCCGTCCCACGGCTCCGGGTTCGCGGCCGGGTGAAAGCGGCGAAAGCGCGCGAGCCCCGCCTCAAACGGCACCACCCCCGATCCGCAGTTGCCAACGATGTCGGTGGTCACGCCTTGCATCACCTTGAATGGCATCTCGGGCTCGAGCAGCACGGCAAAGTCGTCGTGGCTGTGAACATCGATGAAGCCGGGTGCCACCGCGAGGCCGCGTGCATCCAGATCCATCACCCCGCGCCCGGCGATCGCACCCACCTCTACGATCCGAACTCCCCGTACGCCGACGTCGGCCACATGAGCAGGCGCGCCAGAGCCGTCGTACACGGTCCCGCCCCGGATCACGACGTCATACGTCCCAGCCATCGCCGTCTCCCTCGATGTGAACACCAAGCGGTTCCCCACGATCCACTACCAGCCCGAATGCCCCCTCGCGATGAGCCTCTGCGTTCACGGCCCCGAGCGGGCCCGTACTAGCCGGTGTCTGCCCGCTCTCTCGAGACGTTCCGGGAGAGTGGTCGGGCGCGTAGGATTTCGGGGTTCGGCGCGGCGGCCACGCGCTTTCGTGGCCGGCGTTCGCCAGGGCGCTTGACGTCCTGAGGGGCCGCCTCCTCCGGCAGGTCGAATGTCATGCTTCGCTTGACGACCTCCAGGATGCTCGACGTCGAGATTCCGACGATCCCGGGCACCTTCGCCATGGGACCGGTGATGAAGTCGAGCAGCTCCTTGTTCGTCCGAAACACCGCCCCCACCAAGACATCGTAGCCGCCGGTGGCGATCCCGACGAAGTAGACCTGACGCGCGCGAGCCAGCCGCTGGGCGACCGAGCGCATCCGGGCCAGCTCGACCTCGACGTGGAACTGCGCCCAGATCTGGTAACCGAGTTGGAGCGGGTTGACGATGGCGGCGAACTCGATGACGCCGAGCCGGACGAGCCGGTTCAGACGGTGGCGGACCGTCGACTCCGGCATGCCCAGCCGCGAGGCGATCTTCGACATCGAGCTGCGAGCGTTCGCGTGGAGCGCGCGGATGATGCGGACGTCGATCGGGCCGAGCCGGGCCGGATCCACTGGCGCCTCTCTCATCGATGGGTTTCGGCTGAATTCGCAATGAAATGTAGCACGTGTTGCGGATCCGTCCCACTGTCTTGACGAGTCTTGTGGGTCCCAACTAGACTGCGAGCGTCTGCCGAGCCGGCAAGGCCGGATCTCGTCCGGAGCCGGCGGCGCGCCGGATCGGATCGGTCATTGAGGAGGCGAATCGCGTGTCCCAACTGATCGTGGGTATCGACGTCGGAGGCACCTTCACCGACGTGGTCGCCGCCGACCCGTCGCGGGGAACACTCTTCACCTTGAAGGTGCCCTCGCGGCCTCGGCGGCCGGCCGGGGCCTTCGTGGAAGGCCTGGAGGGTGTGCTGGCCCTGGCCGCGCGCGGCGCCGACGCGGTGGAGCGGATCGTCCACGGCACAACCATCGCCACCAACGCCGTGCTCGAGCGGCGCGGGGCGACGCTCGCGATCCTCACTACCAAGGGGTTCGAGGACATCCTGGTCATCGGCCGCACGAAGCGCTCCGCGATGTACGACCTGGACATCGACGCCGAAGGACCCCTCTTCCTCGCTCCCCGGCGACGCATCGTGGGAATCCCCGAGCGGGTGGACGCCACCGGAGCGGTGCTCCGGCCCCTCGACGAGGCGGCCGTGGTGGAGGCCGTGGGGCGCCTCCGCGACGTCGGGGTGGCCGCTGTCGCGGTGTGTTACCTGTTCTCCTTCCTCAATCCCGCCCACGAGCAGCGCACCGCGGCACTGATCCGCCAGCACTTCCCGGAGCTCGAGGTCTCGCTCTCCTCCACGGTCGATCCCCAGTTCCGCGAGTACGAGCGGCTGGTGGTCACCGCATTCGACGCGTATCTGCGGCCGGTCATCACGTCGTACGTGGAGGACCTGGGCCGCGAGCTCGCGGCTAAGGGCTTCGGCTGTCCGCTCCAGATCATGCAGTCCAACGGCGGGATTACCTCGGCGCGGGCATCGGTGGATCGCCCGGTGGGGACCGTCCTGTCGGGGCCCGCGGCCGGAGTGGTCGCCGGTCACGTCGCCGGCGAGGCAGCCGGGTTCGACGACGTCGTGACCGTGGACATGGGCGGGACCAGCTTCGACGTGGCGCTGGTCCGCGGGGGCCGCATCGAGACCGGGTCGGAGGGTCGGCTGGGCCGGTACCCGCTGCGAGTGCCAATGGTCGACGTCCACACCATCGGCGCCGGCGGGGGCAGCATCGCCCGGCTCGACGCCGCCGGCGGCTTAAAGGTCGGGCCCGAAAGTGCAGGCGCGGACCCCGGCCCGGCCTGCTACGGGCGTCAGGGTCGCGAGGCCACGGTGACCGACGCCAGCATCGTGCTGGGCTACCTCAACCCCGCCACCTACGCCGGCGGACGATTCCCGCTGTTCCCGGAGTTGGCCCACCAGGCGGTCGATGCCCGGGTCGCGGGGCCGCTCGGCCTCTCGGTCCCACGGGCGGCCGCCGGCATCCACGACATCGTCAACACTCAGATGGCAGAGGCGGTCCGGCTGGTGTCGGTCCGGCGCGGCTATGACCTGCGGGGGATCGCGCTGGTGGCCATGGGCGGAGCGGGTCCGGTCCACGCCGGCCGTCTGCTGAAGCTCCTCCAGGCTCGGGCCGTGGTCGTGCCGCCGCGCCCCGGGGTGTCCTCGGCCTACGGGCTCCTCTTGGCGCGGGTCCGCCACGAGGCCTCCCGTGCCTATCCGCGCCGGTTCGATCGTGTGGAACCGGAGCAGCTCAGCACCATCTGCGCAGAGATCGACGACTATTGCCGGAGCAGGATGCGTGAGGAAGGCGTTCCCCTCGACCAGGTGGCCGTCCAGCGCTACGCCGAGATGCGATACGTGGGGCAGTCGTACGAGCTGCAGGTCCCGATGGCCGGCGGCGGCATCGATCGGGACTCCCTGACGCGGCTCCTCGGTGACTTCCATGCGCTCCACGACCAGATCTACGGCCACCACAGTGCCGATAACGCGGTCGAGATCATGGGCGTGCGCGGCGTGCACCTCTACCAGCTTCCGGCGCCGCCGACCGATCGCCCAACGCGAGCGAGCGCAACCCCCGCCGAGCCGATCGCGCGGCGGCGGGCGTTCTTTGGCGAGATGGGCGAGTATGCCGACACGGCCGTGTACGCGCGGGGCTCCCTGAGCGTAGGGACCCGCGTCCCCGGACCGGCGATCCTGGACCAGGAGGACACCACCACCGTTGTGTACCCGGGACAGGTGGCCCGGGTACACGAGAGCGGCAGCGTCATCCTGACCGAAGAGAAGGAGTAGGCACATGGCAGTCGTCCTCACCTCGGGCGCTCAGGCAGCAGACCCGGCCGGGGCCGGCCGGGCGGCCGATGCGATCCTGCTGGAAGTCGTCAACCAGCGGCTCCAGTCCATCACCGACGAGATGGAGACGGTGCTGTGCCGGAGCGCGTTCTCCAGCCTCATCAAGGAGGCCCTCGACGCCTCGGCCGGTCTCTACGACAGGCACGGCGACACCTTGGCCCAGGCCGCGGCCCTCCCCGGTCATCTCGGCTCGCTGGTGCCGGCGGTGAAACGGGTGCTGCGCTCGTTCCCTGCCGACACGATGAGTCCGGGCGACGTCTATTGCTTCAACGACCCGTATGACGGCGGGAGCCATCTGCCGGACTTCACGATCGTGATCCCGGTCTTCTGCGACGGCGAGGTGGTGGCACTGAGCGTGACCATGGCCCACCACCAGGACATCGGCGGATCGGCTCCGGGCAGCACGCCGCCCAACGTCACCGAGATCTTCGCCGAGGGCATCCGCCTCCCCCCCATCCGGCTGTACATCCGTGGGGAGCAGAACCGGGACGTGTGGGAGATTCTAAAGCTCAACACCCGCACGCCCGACTTCCTCCTAGGAGACCTCGGCGCCCAGCTCGCCGCCGGAAACATCGGCAAGCGCCGGCTGGAGGCCATGTTCGAGGAGTACGGCCGAGAGACTCTCCTCCGCGCGTTCGGCGACCTGCTCGACTACGCCGAGCGGCTCATGCGGCTGGCCATCGAAGCGGTCCCCGACGGTGATTACACCTTCGAGGACTTCGTCGACAACGACGGGGTGGAGCTGGACCGGCCCATCCGCATCCGAGCGACGATCCAGATCCGAGGCTCACACTTCCGCGTGGACTTCACCGGGACCGGCGCCCAGGCCAAGGGCCCGATCAACTCGGTCCCGGCGGCCACCCTGTCGGCCGTCAACTACGCCGTGCGAAGCCTGGCCGGCCCCAACGTCCCCAACAACCAGGGTGTCTACCGCCCGGTGGAAATCTACGCCCCGCTCGGCACCCTGCTGAATCCGGAGGCGCCGGCCCCGGTCGGATGCCGCACGTACACCATGAAGCGGACCGCCGACGTGCTGCAGGGCGCGCTGGCCAAGGCGCTGCCTGGCCGCATCCCGGCGGCCAACTCCGGCCAGGTGGCGGTGATGTTTGTGGGCGGAAGGCACCGGGAGACCAACAAGTCGTTCGTGACCTTCATCGCGGTCCCGTTCCCGGGAGGCATGGGAGCCCGTCCGTCGAAGGACGGCATCGATGTGGTCGCCACCGATCTCAACAACGAGATGAACTTCCCGATCGAGGCGGCCGAGATGGCCTACCCGATCCGGTTCGACTACGTCCACCTGTGGCCGGACTCGGGCGGACCCGGCCGCTATCGGGGCGGGCTCGGCTACACCGCCCGGGCCGTCTGGCTGGGGGACCGGGCAGTGCTCTCGCACCGGCGGGACCGCCACAGCTTCGCCCCCTGGGGCCTCCAGGGGGGGCAGTCGGCCCCGTGCTGCCGGACCGACCTGATCCGGCGGGACGGCCGGATCGAGGTGCTGCCGTCGAAGATCCTGACCTATCTGGAGCCAGGCGACGCGCTCGAGATCCATACGACGGGCGGCGGCGGGTACGGCGACCCGCTCGGGCGTGACCCGGCGGCGGTGCTCGAGGATGTGCTGGACGGCCGGGTCTCTCCCGAAGCCGCCCGTCAGGCCTACGGGATCGTCCTCGACCCCGAGGGGCAAGCAGTCGACGCGGCGGCCACCGAGGCCCTGCGCCAGGCTCGGCGCGCCACGAATGACCACTGAGCGGGTGGACCTGGAGGCTCAAGGCCGGCCTGGTCATCACAGACGAAGCGGAGAGGAGACCTCTGATGCGACGGATAGGTAGCGCGATGCTGGTCGTCCTCCTGTGCGCGACCGCGTGGCTCCTGACCGCACCCGGATCGGCGGCGGCCGAGGACAGCGTGTTCCTCGTCCTGACCCGCAACCAGCCCCGGAACATCGATCCGGCCGTAGGGGCGGATAACCCCACGCGGAAGATCCACGCCGGCGTGTACGAACCGCTGATCGACCACAAGCTCGGCACCGCCGACGCGACCAACCTCGAGGGAGTCCTGGCCAAGAGCTGGAAGGTCTCGCCCGACGGGTTGACGTACACGTTCGCCTTACGTGAGAACGTGAAGTTCCACGACGGCTCCACCCTCAGCGCCGAGGACGTGAAGCTCTCGCTGGAGCGGATGAAGAAGATCGGGCTCGGCCGCTCGTGGGCCCTCGATCCGGTGAAAGAGATCCGCGTCGTCAACCCGATGACCGTGGAGCTGGTGCTCGCCCGGCCCTACCCTCCGTTCCTTCTGGGCCTGCCAGTCGTCTTCATCGTGAGCTCCCAGGCGGTGAAGAAGAACCAGAAGGGTGACGACCTCGGCCAGGCCTGGCTCACCCAGAACGAGGCAGGCACCGGGCCGTTTCAGCTCCGGGAGTTCAAGGTCGGCGAGCAGATTGTGATGGACCGCTTCGACAGCTACTGGCGCGGCTGGCCGGCCAAGCACCTGGACCGGGTGGTCCTCAAGTTGGTGGCGGAGCCCGCGACCCAGAAGATCTTGATGGAGGGCGGCCAAGGCCACTGGGCCGACACGATCTCCCCGGGCGACCTGGAGAGCTTCGCCCAGCGCAAGGACTTCGTGGTGACCACCGAACCCACGTGGGGCATCCAGTTCTTCTGGATGAACACGAAGAAGGCGCCGCTCGACGACCCGCGCGTGCGGAAGGCGATGCGCCTGGTCTTCCCCTATGAGCAGATGATCAAGGACGTGATGCGCGGGCGCGGCACGCTGCCGCAGGGCTACCTTCCGCCCGGATACCTCACCCAGGAGGGTCCGCCGGAGAAGACCGACCTCCAGGCGGCCCGGAAACTCCTGGCCGAGGCCGGAGTCGCGCCCAACACCTCAATCACCATCGAGTACTCCTTCGGGCTCGACTTCCAACGTCAGGCCGTGGAGTTGATGGCCGGCAGCCTGCGGCCTCTCGGCATCGACGTCAAAATCCAAGGCGTGACGTTCGCGACGATGTTCCAGCACGCCTCCGACGCGGCCCAGCGGCCGCATATGTTCTACTCGTCGGCGGACCCCGACACCGCCGATCCGGACTCGTTCCTGTACCGGACCTTCCACTCGAAGTCCCGCTACTGGGCCAACTTCGGCTTCGGCGATCCCAAGATCGACGACGTCCTGGAGAAAGCCCGCTACGAGCTGAAGCCGGAGCGCCGGGCGGAGCTGTACAAGCAGGCCCAGGCCATGCTGCAGGAGGCCTCGCCGGCGATCCCCTCCTTCGTGCAGCAGACCAGCCACCTGCTTCGCGGCAACGTCAAGGGCTACAAGTTTCATCCGCCGTATGCCTGGGGGGCGATCGCCTACTACAACCTCTGGATCGAGTGACGGCGCCGCTTGGGCAGACTCCTCGTCTACGTCGTCCAGCGTCTTTTCTGGACCGCCTTCCTGGTCGCCGGGATCACGCTCCTCACGTTCGCTATGACCAACGTGATACCGGCGGACCCGGCCCGGGCCGCGGCCGGCCTGGAGGCCCGGGAGGAGCAGGTCCAGGAGATGCGCCGCCGGATGGGACTAGATCGGCCCCTCCACGTACAGTATTTGGGCTACATGACGAGCCTGGCCCACGGGGACTGGGGCATCGCCGGCCGCTCGCAGCGGCCGGTGCTGGATGAGATCAAGGATCACCTGCCGGCCACCCTTGAGCTCGTCGCCGCCAGCATGGTGCTGGCGGTAGCCCTGGGTATCCCTATGGGCATCCTGGCCGCCATCTTCCGCGGCAGCCTGCTCGACCGTGTCCTCCAGACGCTGGCCATCGCCGGCACCGCCCTGCCCGCGTTCTGGCTGGCACTCCTGCTCCAGCTGCTCTTCTTCCTCTACTTCCGGCTCCTGCCGGCCGGCGGCCGGTTCACCATCATCGGGACACCGCCCACGTCCGTGACCGGGCTCTACGTGGTGGACGCGCTGCTCGCCGGGAACCTGCCGGCCCTCAAGACGGCGTTGCTCCATCTGGTGCTCCCGGCGGTGACGCTGAGCCTGGGACTCTTGGCCAACCTCACGCGCATCACCCGCAAGAGCGTCCTGAACGTGCTGGCCCGGGACTTCGTGCGCACCGCGCGGGCCAAGGGCCTCGGCGGCCGGGCGATAATCTTCCGCCACGTGCTCAAGAACGCCGCTATCCCCATCATCACCATCGCCGGCCTCCAGACTGGGTACCTCTTCTCGAGTTCGGTGCTGGTCGAGGTCGTCTTCTCGTGGCCAGGCCTGGGCCTGTACACGGTGGAGGCCATCGGCTTCCTGGACTTCAAGGCGATTATGGGGGCCACCCTGGTTATCGCCTTCCTCTTCGTGCTGATCAATCTCGTGGTCGACCTGAGCTATGCCCTGGTCGATCCACGGATCCGCTACTAAGGGTGGCAGGCGCGGACTACGGGTTCCAGGTGCTGCGTAGGTGGCGCCAGAACCCGCTCCCGGTCCGGAGCCTCCCGCGTGGACGAACTCGCGGACTGGCGTCACGGTGGACCCGTGTCCGCTGCGCGGACGTCGGGCCGCCGATGCGAGCACTCGGAGTGGGCCCCGCGAGCGGGCCCCGTGCGGCCACGACCGCTACGGTCCAAGCTTGACGGCACCGCTCCCGATCGTCGCCCGCCCAGAGGCCGGGTCGAGCCCGCGCGGGCGCGGGCTCCTGCGGCGCCTGTGGCCCCGGAAGGTCTCCGCGGAGACCGGCAGCCACACGCTCCTCCAGGAGAAGCTCCGCCGGCTCTTCCGCGACCGGTACGGCATGGCGATGATCGCCCTGGGCGGGGGTATCATCATCCTCTCGATCCTGGCCCCGGCGCTCGCGCCCTACGATCCTCTCGACATCCATCCCGCCCAGCGGCTCCTGGCGCCGTCCCGTGCGCACTGGTTCGGGACCGACGACCTCGGGCGCGACGTCTTCTCCCGCATCCTGTACGGCGGCCGCATCTCGATCCGGATCGCGGTGATCGTCGTCGCCATCTCGGTCTCTATCGGCGTGACCGCCGGGGCTCTGGCCGGCTACGTGGGCGGCCAGTGGGACCAACTCACCATGCGGGTGACCGACATCTTCCTCGCGTTCCCGCCGCTCATCCTGGCCATGGCTCTATCCGCCTCCCTGGGCCCGAGCGTGGAGAACGCGGCCATCGCCTTGGGCCTCGTGTGGTGGCCGAGCTACGCCCGCTTGATGCGGGGCCAGGTTCTGGCCGTGAAGAACGAGCCGTTTATCGAGGCTTGCCGGGCCGCGGGGTCCTCCCACCTCCGCGTGCTGTGGCGACACATCGCGCCCAACTCAGTCGACCCGGTGCTGGTCCGGATCACACTCACCGGCGGCAACGCCATTTTGATGAGCGCGGCCCTCGGCTTCATCGGGCTGGGCGCCCAGCCGCCATCGCCGGAGTGGGGCCTGATGGTCTCCACGGCCCGGCGCTTCCTGACCGAAGCGTGGTGGTATCCCGCCATCTCAGGGTCGGTAATCTTCGCGACCGTGCTCGTCTTCACGGTCGCTGGCGACGCAATCCAAGACGCGATCTATCCGGAGGGGGAGTGACCAGTCCTGTTCCCAGTGAAACGCAACGGAAGGGACGATGCGGACGAGTCGGTTCATCGAAGAACACCCCCGATAGGCGCCGCAGCTAGGCGGAAGCCGGGCTCGACGTGCTCGACTCTATCGGGCGGACGTCCCGTTCACGGCGCGGCCGCTGCTCGCGCGGGAGCACGCGGTCATGGAGGCGAAGCTCACCGCGAGCCCGCTCCCGCGGGGCCTGCTGAGCGGCGGCCAGCGTCCCACGGGATCAGGGCACGCCGATCTTGCCCGCGAAGCCATTGGCCTTGATCCAGCGCGCGGCCATGAGATAGAGGACGGTGCCCGATGCGGGCGCCCGCAGTTCCTCGAGGACGCGGCCGTCCGCGTCGCGCACCCGGGCGAACGGGGCGCCCTCCTCGATCCAGTCCCCGGCGTCAATCGCCGGCTCGAAGCGCCCCGCCTCTCTGCTCTCCACGTTGACCCCGCGGCTTAGAACGACTGGCGTTCCCGCCCACGGTGCCGGCGCGCCGGGCACGATACCGAGGTGCCGGAGGGCGTTGTCCAGGGCCTGGACGTGGGCCTGGACGGCCCACTCGTCCCGGCGCGCGCGGCCGCCCGCCTCGATGGTCACCGCGGCGTGACCGCCGCGCATAGCCTCGGCCGAGGTGGTGCCCCGGCCGAGCACCGTGCCGTTGGCGTCGGTCACTTCCACGAACGGGAAGCCCACGGCGACCGCCAGATCAAGGGCCCGGCGGTCCACCTCCACGCTGATGCCTCGGTGGGTGAAGGTGAACATGCGGATCGTCTGGTCCCACTCTCCGCCGTGGACGTCGATCACAGCGTCGGCGCCGGCGATCACCTCGGTCGTGATTGTATGGGCGATCACCTCTGTCAGCGAGCCGGCCGCCCGCCCCGGCCAGGTCCGGTTGAGGTTCTTGCCATCGACGGGGTTGAGAAACGGGCTGTGGGCGAGCAACGCCGACATGTCGGCGCCCAGGACGACCCGCACGGTGCCGGCCAGGGTTGCCGGCTCCAGCCTGTCCCAGAAACGCTGGACCGCGTCCTGGGCGGCGTACTCCGTCCCGTGGACGCCGCCCACCACAACCAGCGTGGCGCCGGGTCGGGCCCCGACCGCCGTACCGACGGGCACAAAGCTCTCCACCCCCCGCTCGCCGTCGCGCACGGGGATCCTGCGCACGTCCTTTTGGTGCATGTGCTCTCCTTGGCGAGGGGCCCGCCGCCTACTTATTCCATCACAATGTCGTCGCCCCGCACGTGCGCAGGCCCGTTCATCACGAGATACGTCATGTGCCCAGTGAACTCGTAGGGTGTGCCCTTGGGGATAACGACTAAGTCGTCCTTCTGGATCGCGAACGGCTCGCCGTCGCCCAGCTTGAATTCGCCGTGGCCCTCGAGGAAGTAGTAGACACGCGTCGTCCGGTCCGAGCGCATCTTCCGGTGACGACCCCAGATCTTCACCCAGGTAACGCTGATGTCGGGGCCGTGGTCCTCCTGCTTGGCCAGCCGCTTCATCGTGAGGGACTGCTCAGGCAATGGAATTTCGGGGATGTCCGACACCCGAACGCGCATCAGGATCTCTCCTCGGTCAAAGGTGTGAGATGAATCGGCCGCCGGGCATGCACCGCGGGCCGGAGCGCCGGTCAGCGGTCCGATGCAACCTCGTAATCAACCATGGCGAAGCGCTGGACGACACAGGTCGCCTTGCTGCCGTCGTCCTCGCTCACGATTGGCCCACGGGCGGGATGTGGGTTCGGGAAGAGCGCCCGGACCGTCTCGTGGTACGGGTGGTCCGTGTAACGTTGGAGCGCCGCGCGGTCGTGGAACTCGACCTCCCAGATGTAGTCGAACTGCTTGTCCCAGCTCTCGTTCTTGGCGAAGCAGTGGCGCACAATGTCTGGGATCTCGGTGGGCATGCGCAGGAACCGCCGCCGCACCTCGTCGTGCTGGGCGGCCGGAAGACCGTCCTTCAGCTTGATGAACACGCGTCGCTTGATCATGGGCTCTACGGGCGTCGTCGGGGGTCGGTCATTAGCGGTCGCTGGCTGGGCGCCGCCTGCGGTCCGGCACCGGGCGTCCGGCGCCCGCTAGGTGTCGGGCCGCGATGTAGCCGAAGGCGAGGGCGGGCCCGAGCGTCGCCCCGGCGCCGGGATAGCCAGGCCCCATCACGCTGGCCGCCGCGTTGCCGCAGGCGTACAGGCCCTCGATGGGACGGCCCGACCAGTCGAGGACCCTAGCCACCTCATCAACCGCCGGGCCACCCTTGGTGCCGAGCGCGCCCGGGTGGACCTCCATCGCGAAGAAGGGTGGCTCTACGAGTGGCGCGAGGCACGGGTTCGGATGGTGTGCAGGGTCACCCGCGTATGGGCCGAACGTGCGTGCTCCGCGGCCGAACGCCGGGTCTTCCCCGCTGGCGGCGGCGCGGTTATACGCCTCCATCCCCTGCCGCAGCCCGGCCGCGTCGATCCCGTGCGCCTGCGCCAGGGCATCCCAACTCGGGTAGCCGGGCAGCCAGGCCGGCGCAGGATCACCCGGCGCCAGACTCTGGAACGCGTAGGTCCGCCGAAACCGGGCATCGAGTAGGAGGAACGCAGGCAAATTGCGCCAGCCGTACGTGCCCGCGTCGAACTCGTGCATGGCGTGCACCAGGTCGTTGTAGGACTGCGCCTCGTCGACGAAGCGCCGTCCAGCCAGGTTGACCATAACGCAGCCCGGTAGCGAGCGCTCGCGGAACATTCGGTAGTAGGGTGTTCCCTCGAAGGCCTCGCCGGGCAGGTGCACGGTCGGGTACCACCACGCCTCGCTGAGGCAGTCCAGTCTCGCGCCGACCTGAGTGGCCAGCTCCACGTTGGCCCCCCGGTTGTGGGACAGGCTGGCGGGCCCGCGGAGCGGTCCCCGGAGGAAGGCTCGGACCATCCCGTCGTGCCACTCGTATCCGCCGCAGGCGAGGACGACACCGCGCCGCGCCGAGAGCCGGACCGTGCGTCCGTCGCGCTCCGCGAGAACGCCCGCCACGCGGCCGGCTGTCCCGCGCTGGAGCGTGGTCACCCGCGTGCTGGCCAGCAGTGTCACGCCGCCCGCGAGGCATGCGCGGACCAGCGCCGTCGTCAGCGCGAGCCCCAGGGTGCGGATGGCGTCGCGCCGGCGCTCGGCCACGACCGTCCCGTTCACATGGTGGGGGTAGGCGTACGCGCGCCAGCGGATCACCTCCTGGTAGGTCATCGGGACGAACGTCGGCCCGACGTGCACGCGATCCGCCCAGACCCCAGCTGCCGCGGCGGGGATCGGATCGGCCTCGATTGTGCGCCCGCCAGGGTGGGCGCCGGGCAGGTCGGGCCGATAGTCCGGCAGCTCTGGGATGACATGGAACCGGACCTCGAGCTCGCGGGCGGCGAACGCCACCATCGCGGGGCCCGCGGCCAGGTACGCCTCCAGGGCGGACCGGGGCACCTCGCCTCGCGTCACCGCCTCGAGATACCGAAGGGCACTTGGTCGGCTATCCTCGATCCCCGCCGCTTGCATGAGCGAGCTGTCTGGAACCCAGAGATTGCCACCGGACAGGCTTGTCGTGCCGCCAAGCTTAGCGGCCGCTTCGACAACGACAACCCGGAGTCCGAGCCGGGCGGCGGTCGCCGCAGCCATAAGTCCGGCGCCGCCGGAGCCGACGACGACGACGTCGGCCGTAATCGCAGTCCGCTCTGGCCCGACCCCGTCTCGCCGTGCGCTCACTAGGTTCTCCCTACCGGAGCCGGGGATCAAGCGCGTCCCGGAACGCGTCACCGAGGAAGTTCATGCCGGCAGCGACCAGCATAATGGTCAGGCCGGGGAAGGTCGAGAGCCACCAGGCGTCGCGGATGTAAGCGCGCCCATCCGCCAGCATGGTGCCCCACGTCGGGCGCGGCGGCGGCACACCGAGGCCGAGGAAGCCGAGCGCGGCCTCCACGATGATGACCCGTGCCATCTCGAAGGACCCCAGGACCAGCATCGGCGCCACCACGTTCGGCACGACGTGCCGCATCAGAATGCGCGCGGTGGAGGCGCCGAGCGCCAGCGCTGCCTGCAGATACTCGTCAGCCCGGACGCTTAGCACCGACGCACGCGCCATCCGCGCGTACACCGGCCAGCTGGTCACCACAAACACGAGTATCAGGTTGCCGACGCTCGGCCCCAGTGCGGCCACGATGGCTAGGCATAGGAGGATGAACGGGAAAGCCAGCTGGAGGTCGGCCAATCGCATGACAATGGTGTCGGTTAGGCCTCCGCGGTAACCCGCGACAATCCCAATCGCGAACCCGAGCCCTCCAGCGAGCACCGTCGCGCTCAGACTGATCGACATGGAGATCCGCGCGCCGTAGATGATGCGGCTCAGCACGTCCCGACCCAGTTGATCGGTGCCCAGCAGGTGACGACCCTTCGGCGCGGCGGGCGCGAACGGCGGCAGCAGCCTTGCGCCCAGCGACACACGGGTGGGCGGAAACGGCGCCAGCCACGGCGCCAGCCCCGCCACTGTCCCCGCGGTCCCCACAAGCACGAGACCGGCGATGCCCAGCCTAAGCCGCCAGAACCGCGAGCTGACCGTCCGCCCGGCCGACCGCCCCAGGTATCCATCCCGCACCTCGACCGTCATCGTCAGGCCGTGGCGATCCGCGGGTCCAGGTACGCATAGAGGAGGTCGACGACCAGGTTGATGACGAGGAAGGTCGTCGCCGAGCACAGCACGAGGCCCTGGACCACCGGGTAATCGCGCTGGAGGACCGCGAGGACGGCGAGGCTGCCGATGCCCGGCCAGCCGAAGATAGTCTCTGTGACCACGGCGCCGCCCAGCAGCGTGCCGATCTGGAGCCCGGTAATGGTCACGACCGGGATTAGGGCCGGCCACAGCGCGTGACGCCCCACGACGCGCCCCTCGCCCAATCCCTTGGCGCGCGCCGTGCGCACGTAGTCGGCGCCCATAACCTCAAGCATGCTCGACCGCGTCACCCGTACCACGAGCCCAAGCATGAACGCGGCCAGCGTGATTGCTGGCAGCACGAGGTGCCAGACGGAGCCCCGGCCCGACACGGGCAGCCACGCCAGCCCAACCGCGAACACGTTGATCAGCAGGAGGCCCAGCCAGTAACCCGGCATCGCCTGGCCCAGCAGGCTCAGCACAAACGCCGCCGCTCGGAGGCTCGACGAGCTGCGCGTCGCGGCCAGCATGCCGACCGGCAGCCCCACCGCGAGCGCGAGCAGCGCCGATACCGTAGCCAACTCCACCGTGGCCGGCAGGCGCTCGGCTATAATCTCCGCGACTGGCCGGCCGGCGCGTATTGATGTGCCGAGATCGGCGACCAGCAGCCGCTCGATGAAGCGAGTGTACTGGACGACGAGCGGTCCGTCGAGTCCCAGGCTCTTGCGAAGCATCCGCACCGAGTCCGGGGTGGCGCGGTCCCCGAGCATCACCTCCGCGGGATCTCCCGGGATGATGCGCACGAGAAGGAACACCACCAGAGTGGCCACCACCAGCAGCACCGCCGAGTGCAGGAGCCGCCGCGCGAGGAACTGTCCGACGTTCATGCCAGATAAAGGAGGCCAGTTGCGCCACGGGTCGCCGGTCGCACCTCCGGTGGTCCGCTCACTACCGGCGGGTTACAGTCTTAAAAAAGACCGTTTCGTCGGCGCGGAGGTGGAAGTTCTGGACGCGCTTGTTCATGCCGATCACGTCCGGCACGAACACGAGCGGCACCCACGGGAGGTCACGGAGTAGTATCTCCTGCACCCGCCGGTACAGGTCCATGGCCTGGCGGTCATCGATCGTCGCGCGCGCCTGGTCGATGAGTTCCGACACCTCGCGATTCCTATACTGCGTGTACGCGCCGGCCAGCTTGTCGTGGAAGGCGCCTGTCATGG
>CAYXBJ010000067.1:0-9223 GCA_964463175.1 uncultured bacterium | reverse complement strand
GACCACCTCGGACTACGACCGCGAGAAGCTCCAGGAGCGGCTGGCCAAGCTCGCCGGCGGCGTGGCGGTGATCAAGGTCGGCGCCGCGACCGAGACGGAGATGAAGGAGAAGAAGGCCCGGGTCGAGGACGCGCTCAACGCCACCCGGGCAGCCGTGGAGGAGGGCATCGTCCCCGGTGGCGGCGTGGCGCTGCTTCGCGCGGCGAAGGCCCTGGAGCATCTGAAGCTCACGGGCGACGAGGCGACCGGCGTCCAGATCGTGCGCCGCGCGCTGGAGGAGCCCATCCGCCAGATCGTGGCCAATGCCGGGCTCGAGGGCTCGGTGGTGGTGGAGAAGGTGAAGGCCGCAAAGGAGCTGGCGCTAGGCTTCGATGCCGAGTCCAACCAGTACGTGGACATGGTGCAGGCCGGGATCATCGACCCGACCAAGGTGGAGCGGATCGCGCTCCAGAACGCCGCCTCGATCGCGTCGCTGCTCCTGACGACCGAGGCGCTGGTCACCGACATCCCCGAGGAGAAGGCAAGCGCCCCGCCCATGCCGCATGGCGGGGACTTCTAAGGGCCCCCCGGGCCAAAGAGGTCGGCGGATCGGCTGACCGCGGCCGGCCTCGAGCACACGGCCTCCGGGGGCTCCCCCCCGGAGGCCGTGGTTGCATGAGCCGACCGCTAACGTTTGCGCGCGATGAGCCTGATCTCAGGAGTCGTGTGAAACACTGCCACGACTAGGAGAGCGGATGCCGACCAACAGTGAGATCCAGAAGTTCGTTCAGCGTCACCACGGCTTCATCCCGACCGCGGCCTGGATCAATCACGTCAAGGTTGTTTGGGGTCTGGGAACACGCCATGCGCAGAACCGCGCTGGGCGGCGCCGTAGCCTCGTACCGATGCCGCCCGAGAAGCGGGAGGCCATCGAACAGGCGCTCCGGTCCCTCGGCCTGACGCCGGCGCCGACAGGCGCCCCACGTCCACGCACTACGGGCCGCTAAATACGGGCCTCGACACTGGACGGGTCGTGTGTGACCCTCCCTCACAGGAGTTCACCTCCGGTCTTCTCGAAGAGCCCGGTCTCGCTGGAGAAAGGAGCGGGGCAGCGCTCTCGGGTCAGGGTATCGCCAGACCGACCCCGCCCGATCGCCGAACGCCTTCCGCAGACCGGACCGATGGCGGCCGGGTGACCTGTCGTCCGATCGAGCGCCGCGGTTCCCCCTAATCGCCCGGAGACTCACAGGAGGCCACGATGCGTACCCCAAAGCGCACCCCGAGACGCCGCAAGACCGCACGGAAGCGCGCCGCTCTGAAAAAAAAGGAGCAGAAGCGGCGGGCGCGCGCCAACGGCTGAGCCGCCCCGAGATCGAGGCGGCCGGTTTCCCGCGCGCCAGACTGGACAGAAGAGAGGACGCCAGGCCGGCAACGCTTCCTCGACGCTGGCTCTGCTCATGTGATGACGTCTACGCTCCGCCCGGGGATCTTTGGGGGCGCTCGGGCCGGGGATCTCGGCAGCGGAGCCCGCCTGCTGCTCGGCCTCCCGGCATTCCTTCGGAGGCCCGTGCCGTCGGCAACCGCGCCTGCGGTCATCCGTCGCCGCCTCGCCGAGCGGGAGTCGGTCTTCCTCGACTTGGTCCAGCGGGCGATCTACGCGCAAGCGAAGAGCCCCTATCGGTGGCTCCTGCGCATGGCCGCCTGCGAGTGGGGTGACCTCGCGCACATGGTCCGGCAGGACGGCATCGAGGGCGCCCTCGGCACGCTTTTCCGAGCCGGAGTATTTCTGCGTGCTGAAGAGGCCAAAGGCCGGCAACCCGTCGTCCGGAGCGGTCGAGAGTTCATGATCCGGCCGGGCGACCTGCGCAACCCGCTTCTCACCACTCACTTCCGGATGCACACCGGTGGGAGCGGTGGTACCCCGGCCACCATTCCGATCGACCTCGCGACCATCCGCGACCGTGCAGTTAACCGCCAGATCCTCCTCGCGGCGAGAGGCGGCCTCGGGGCCACGTACGTCGAGTGGGGAGTGCCGGGCAGCCAGACCCTGTTCACGGTGCTTGAATACGCGTCTGCGGGCTTGCCCGTCCGTCACTGGTTCTTGAAGGTCGATCCGGCCAGCCCGAAGCTGCACCCTGCCTATCGCTGGAGCCTTCGGCTCACGCGCGCCGCCAGCTGGATCGCCGGTCGGCCACTGGGCCGTCCGGAGTACGTGCCGCCGGATCAGGCGCTCACCGTGGCCCGCGCCATCGCTGAGATTCTGGGCGAGGGTCAGGCCGCCTGGTACAACGGGACCGTGAGCAGCGGCGTTGCGATCGCCGCCGCGGCGGAGATGGCGGGCCTCGACCTACGTGGGGCGCGCTTCTCTCTGGGCTCCGAGCCCATGACCGAGGCGCGCCAGGCGGCAATCCGGCGGGCCGGCGTGTCGGCAACCGTCGGCCTCGGCACCACGGAGACGAGTCGAATCGGCTACGGGTGTCTCGACGAATCCACGGTGAACGAGGTCCACGTGCTTGGCGACCTGAACGCCGTGATCCAACCCGGGCCCCCCGCATCGGCGCCGGCAGGCGACTCCGGTCCAAGCCTCCCGGCTCGCGCCCTGCTACTCACGCCACTGAGCCCCACCGCACCGTTGATCGCGCTGAACCTCTCCCTGGGCGACCAGGCACACCTGGACCGGCGGGACTGCGGCTGCCCCTACCAACGCATCGGCTGGACGGTTCACCTGCGGAGCATCGAAAGCTTCGAAAAGCTCAACGCCGGCGGGATGACCTTCCTCGACACGGACGTCATCCGGATTGTGGAGGCCGACCTACCGGCGCGATTCGGGGGCGGGCCGACCGACTATCA
Organism: uncultured bacterium; assembly: GCA_964463175.1. GTDB lineage: Bacteria > Methylomirabilota > Methylomirabilia > Rokubacteriales > DASRDR01 > DASRDR01. Next base: position 6,394 of record CAYXBJ010000067.1, on the reverse strand, counting down.
GCTCGTGGAAGAGGAGAGCGAGGACGGCCGTCCTCGGGTCGTGCTCGTCGTGCGACCCGACGTCGGTACCCTGGATCCCGCCGTCGTCGCCGCGTGGTTCCTCGATCGGCTGGGTCGAGGCTCCAGCGCGGAGCACATCATGGCCTCGGCCTGGCGTCGGAGCGGCATCCTGGAGGTCGCCCGCGAAACCCCGCGGCTCACTGTCGCCGGCAAGATCCTCCCTGTGATCAGGCGCACCGGACGGACGAAGTCCGCCGTCGACGTCTGAGGGGCTCTTCCGGATCAAGTCGAAGACCCCTGTAGGCGGCTTCAGGGTGGCTCCGGAGCGTGCAGGCATCTCCGCACGCGAGATCAAACGCCACGAACAGGCGCGGCAGGTCCACCGAGCGTTTGTTCCTGAGCTACGGTTTACGGCATTCGGCGGCCGCGGGCGTCAATACCCCGGTAGCCGGTCGCGTGGAGCCTCCCGGCCAAGCGGCGTCGTCCCTCGGCGCCAGCCGCCCGGAGTCCCGACGCGATAGAATCTGCGCTGGGGAGGGTCCGCATGACACGGCGCATCGTGATCGTGGGTGGCGGAGTGATCGGCACGGCTGTGGCCTGGCACTTGGCCGACCGCGGCCTCGGCGACGTGGTCCTGCTCGAGCGCGACCGGCTCGGCTCGGGCACCACCTGGCACTCGGCAGGCAACATTACCTGGCGATTCGCACTCGGGCACGACGCGCCGGTTCTCGGCATGTTTCGCACCATCGAGCGGCTGACCGCCGAGACCGGACAGGACACCGGCTGGCTGTGGACGGGCCGACTGTTCGTGGCGCTCAGCAAGGCCGCGCGCGAGGGCTTCACGCATCACGCCGAGGAGGCCGCGCGGCGTGGCTACGCGGCCCGCTGGCTCGAGCCCGCGGAGGCGCGGCGGCTCAACCCGCTCATCGAGCCGTCCGTGACCGCCGGCATCTGGTTCAATCCGTTCTCCGGCCGGCTCAATCCCGCGGACCTCACCGCCGCGTTCGCGAAGGGCGCCCGGATGAAGGGCGCCCGCATCGAGGAGGGGACGGCCGTCGAGCGACTCATCACCAGGGGCGACCACATCAGCGGCGTCGAGACCAGCCGGGGCCCGATCGCAGCCGACGTGGTCGTGGTCGCGGCCGGTCTGTGGTCACGCAACCTGGTGACCCCGCTCGGCGGCCACCTGGCGCAATGGCCGTGCGAGCACATGTACCTGATCGCAGACGTGAGCCCGCCGCTCGACCGCCAGACGCCCTCCTTCGTGGCACCGGATTGCCTCGCCTACGGTCGCGAGGAGGTGGGGAGCTGGCTGATCGGCTTCTTCGACGAGGATGCCATTCCCATCGCGCCCGAGTCGCTGCCCGAGCCATTCTCGTTCACCCTGTTGCCGCCGCGCGTCGACAAGATCGCACCATACTTCGAGCGGGCGACGGCGCTGTTCCCGGCCCTTGCCAAGGCGCCGGTCCAGCGCTTCATCAATGGTCCCGAGACCTTCACGCCCGACGGGCTCCCGCTGATCGGCCCGATCGAGGGGATTCAGGGTCTGCTGGTCGCCAGCGCCATGAACTCGGCGGGCGTCACCTGGTCGGCCATGGCGGGTACTCTCATCGCCGACCTGATCGAGGGGGGCGAGACCACCGTCGATCCCCGCCCGTACGCGCCCGGCCGGTTCGGCACGAAGAGCGTCGATGCCAGCTGGCTGCAAGCGCAGGCCTCCGCCTCCGTCAGCGGGGGCTACCGCAAGCAAAACGTTCTCCCCTGATCTCCCGCCCATAAGGCCTAGGAGCAGCGACCGATTCGAGACCATGGGAGTGACCGCGGGAGGGCGTTCAACACTCCCTTTGTCAGCGTTCCGTGGATTGCGCCTGTGTTGGCCAGCCCCCACGCCAGTCTTATGGAGCCGTCGGCCAAGGACTCGCGGCGCGTCGAGATGGCTACGTCTACGGGGCGCGGTCCACAAGCTGACCTGGTTGTTGCCTTAGGCAACCTCGAATCGAAACACAATGCGCAGGGAAAGAGGTCAACGTATGCGGGGATGTCCAACTCTAACCATTCTGACGTTATCGGTTCTTGCTACGGCTCTGGTCGTGTCGCCGCTCCGAGCCGCGGATTCGTGCCAGCCCATCTTTGAGGCCTTAACGAAGGGCGCAACCACGCCGAGCCACAGCTACACGACCAGCACCCCTGTCAACGGCGGCAGCTCGATGGAGAGCGAGACGATATTCGCCAACGGACAGAAGTACATTCGAGCGCGCGGAAAATGGATGCACCTTCCGGTGACCTCGAAAGAGGCTGTCGAGCAAGAGAAGGAAAAGGAACAGCACGGCAAGTCAACCTGCCAGTTCCTTCGCAGTGAATCCGTGAGCGGTGAAGCCGCCATGGTTTACTCCGTGCATCGCGAATATGACGAGGTCAAAGAAGACGGACAGATGTGGGTCTCCAAAAGTACCGGGCTGCCTTTGCGCACCGAACAGGATTTCGACAACAAAGGCAACAAGGTGAAGGAACATCGCTCGACGCGGTTCGAGTACAGCAATATCCGGCCGCCGGTATGAAGCCACGGTCTACCAGGGTCAAGAGCACCGTTAGCAGCCCGACGTCGTTTTGGTTGTGATCTCATTCCATTTATGAGGCCGCAAGAGGACCGAAGGCGCCGAACCAGCTGCGCGTAGCCTTGGCGGCTTGGGGGAGCGCCCGGAGCCCCCGTCCAGTCGATCGGACGCGGAGCGCGTGGCGGGCTCTGAGACCCGCAGACCCGGTCAACCCGGGATGCCCGCGATGACCGTGATCTCGACCAGCAGCTCGGGCTGGTTCAGGGCGGCGAGGTCCCGGCGGCGGCCAGGATCACCTTGATGCGCTCGAGCACGTTCCGGGTCTGCTCCCGAATGTCCCGGCCCAGCGCGCCGGTCACCGGGTGCCGCCCGGTCTGGCCCGCGACGAACACCAGGTCGCCGAACTTCGTGGCCGGCGACAGGTTGGGGTTCGCCGCCGCCAGGTCGACCCTCACGATCTCTTTCCGAGGCATGAGTGTCCTTCAGGTCAGATCGACGATCTCGATCCAGTTCGGGTTCCGGCCCATCGGGTACTCCCGGAGCTTGCCGAGCTGGCCGCTGGTCGGGTCGATCGCGTAGCTCGACATCGCGTGGGACTGCTGGCCCACGGCCAGCAGGTAGCGTCCGGACGGATCGATGGCGAATCCCCGCGGCTCCTGCTCGGTCGGCACGCTGCCGATCGGCGTGAGGGTGCCGCGGGCCGGGTCGATGCGGAAAGCCGCCAGCGTGCTCGAGGTGCGCTCCGAGGCGTAGAGGAATCGGCCGTCGGAGGTGACATGGAGGTCGGCGGCCGCCGGCTCGCCCTGGAACCCGGGCGGCAGCGCGCTGACCGACTGCTTCGCCGTGAGCCGCCCGTTCCCGGCGTTGTAGTCGAACACGTAGACGGCGGCGTCGAGCTCGCCGACGACGTAGACAGGCGTGCCGCGGGGATGGAAGCGGACGTGGCGGGGCCCGGCCCCGGCCTTCACCTCGGTGGCCGGCGGCGTGGCCGGGGCAAGGGTGCCGGTGGCTGCGTCGAACGTGAGCTGGCTGATCCGATCGTTGCCCAGCGTGGGCACGAGCACATGACGGTTCGCCGCATCGACCAGGATCGAATGCGCGTTGGGATAGCCGGGCAGGATCTGGGTCGGCGGCTGGACGGTGCCGATCGGCCCGATCGGATTCACCGTGACCTTGTGCCCGGGATACGATGCACCCAGGAGGAAGCGGCCGGTGCGGTCGAGGGCAATGTAGGCCAGGCTGTCGGCGAGCGGACCGCTGGCAACGTGCCGGAGGCGGCCGCTCGCGGGGTCGATGGCGAACCCGGCCGCGACCTTCGGCTCGCCCCGCGTGCCCACGTAGAGCGCGCGGCGGTCCGGGCTCACCGCCATCGGCGTCGAGCCACCGGGCTTCTCGATGCCCGGGATCGACACCTTCTCCACGACGGTCAGGTCGCCGTTCCGGCGGTCGAGCCGGAGCACGATGATCTCGTTGCTCTCGGCGTTCCCGACGTAGACGACCGTGGCAGCGCTGGCGGCCGGAGCCATCAGGCCGCAGTATACGAAGAAGCCCGCCGCGAGCAATCCCCGCTCCCCCTACCCTGCGCGCTCTCGCCGCCATCGTCAGCAACCGCAGCCCTGCAGGCTTGGCCCGCCTTCATGGGCCGGCGCGTGGGGCAGACCGGCACATGCGCGGGCTCTCCTCGTCGGGCGGATCAGGTCAGGCCGCACGGCGTGCTCGTGTTCGGCGGCCCGACCGGCCCGGACCATATCGGCCGTGCCGGGCCCGTACAATGAATGGGCATGAATCCCTCGAGAGGAGCCGGCGCGCGCAGATGGCTCGGTCACTGCTCCTGAGCTGCGAGGCCGTCACCAAGGCTTACGGGGCCCGGACGCTCTTCGACCAGCTGTCCTTCGGCCTCCTCGACGGTGACCAGGTGGGCCTCGTGGGCCCGAACGGCTCCGGCAAGTCCACCCTCCTCAGGATTCTCGCCGGGATCGACCGCCCCGACCGCGGCACCCGCGCCGTCCGCGGCGGCATCCGCATCGGCTACGTTCCGCAGGATCCGGTCTTTCCGCCCGGCGGCACCGTCGAGGACGTGGTCGCCGCCGCGCTCGCCAGGGTGGAGGAGGACGAGCGCCCCGGACGCATCGCGCAGACGCTCAGCCGCGCCGGCTTCGCGGATGGCCGCGCGGCGGTCGCAGCGCTGTCCGGCGGCTGGAGGAAACGCCTCGCGATCGCGCGCGAGCTGGCAGGCACACCCGACGTCCTGCTGATGGACGAGCCCACCAACCACCTCGACGTCGATGGCATCCTCTGGCTGGAAGGCATTCTCGCCGATCGGGCGCGCGCCGTCCTCGTCGTGAGTCATGACCGCTACTTCCTCGAGCACGTGGCGACCCGCATGCTGGAGCTGAACCGGGCCTACCCGGACGGCCTCTTCCAGACCGACGCTGGATACAGCGAGTTCCTCGCCCGCCGCGCCGAGTTCCTGCGCGGCCAGGTCGCGTACGAGGAGTCCCTGGCCAACACGGTCCGCCGCGAGATCGAGTGGCTGCGTCGCGGCGCGAAGGCGCGCTCCACCAAGGCGAAGGGACGCATCCGGGAGGCTGGCCGCCTCATCGATGAGCTCGAGGGCGCGCGGGCTCGGGTCGCCGGCGGCACCACCGGCATCGAGCTCCGGGCCTCGGCGCGCCGGACGCGCAAGCTTCTCGTCGCGCGGGGACTGTCGAAGGCGCTCGGCGGCCGCCAGCTCGTTCGCGACCTCGATCTCGGCATCGTGCGGGGCACCCACGTCGGGCTGATCGGCCCAAACGGCAGTGGCAAGACCACGCTGCTGGACCTGCTCGCCGGCGCCCTCGCTCCCGACGCCGGCGAGATCGAGCGGGCCGAGGGCCTGCGGCTCGTCCGATTCGACCAGCACCGCGAGAGCCTCGATCCCAGCCAGTCGCTCCGTCGGGCGCTCTCGCCGGAGGGCGACTCCGTCGTCTTCCAGGGCCGGAGCATTCACGTGGCCTCGTGGGCCAAGCGCTTCCTGTTCCGGCCCGAGCAGCTCGAGCTGCCGGTCGGCCGCCTGTCGGGCGGCGAGCAGGCCCGCATTCTCATCGCGCGCTTGATGCGGGAGCCGGCCGACCTCTTGATCCTCGACGAGCCGACGAACGACCTGGACATCCCGACGCTCGAGGTCCTCGAGGACAACCTCGCCGAGTTCGAGGGGGGCCTCGTGCTCGTCACCCACGACCGCTTCATGCTGGAGCGCGTGTCCAACGTCATCGTGGCTCTCGACGGTGAAGGCGGCGCGGAGACGTTCGCGGACTACGCGCAGTGGGAAGCGGCCAGGGCCGCCCGGGTGCCGGCCCCGCGTGGCGCGGTTCCGCCGGAGCCGACACACGCGCGACCCCGGATCAAGCGCCTCGGATATCTCGATCAGCGCGAGTGGGACGGGATGGAGCGGGCGATCCTGGATGCGGAGACCGCCGTCGAGGCTTGCCGGCGGGCGGCGGAAGACCCCGACATCGCGTCGGACCCGGCAGCGCTCCAGACTCGCTACGCAGCGCTCCAGGCCGCGCGCGCCCTCGTCGACCGGCTCTACGTCCGCTGGGCCGAGCTCGAGGCCAAGCAGCCCGACGGGTAGCCAGCGCGCGGGAGGCGGATCATGAATAGTGGCAGCAATCCGACCGAATCCGACGATTCCATTGAGTGTTGGAGCTCCTCCTCAAGGGGCGATGAACCGCCGCCCGGCGTCCGTGAGCGTCGTCGTGCGCGTGGCCTCGTCGTAGGCGACCAGCCCCTCGGCCACGAAGCTCTCCATCATCTTGGAAAATCCCTGGTGCGCGATCAGGAACTTGCCGGAACTGTAC
>CAYXBJ010000066.1:0-69414 GCA_964463175.1 uncultured bacterium | reverse complement strand
TCGATGGCGATGACTGCCTGGTCGGCGAACGTCTTCAGGAGCTGGATCTGTCGATCCGCGAAGGGCCCCGCCTGTGCCCGCGTCACGAGGATGGTCCCGATCGGATGCCCCTCTCGCAGCATGGGGACGGCGAGCGCGCTGCGCCAGCCTCCGGCCAGCGCGATGTCCGGAGCATACCCGGGGTCATTCAGGACGTCCGGAATGTGGGCAACCGCTCGGCTGAGGATGGCGCGGCCCGTCAACTGTTGCGGGCTCGGTCGCATCGGGTACATGCGCTGCACAGCGGCCAGCGCGTCGCGTGTGTAGTTGTGATAGGCGACCGGGCGATGAACCATTTCGCCGTCGAACATGTTGACGGCGCCGTATAGCCCGTCGCAGAGTCGAACGGCGTTCAACACGATCGTGTCGAAGACCGGCTGGACGTCGGTCGGCGAGCTCGAGATCACCCGAAGGATTTCGCTGGTTGCCGTCTGCCGATCGAGGGCCTCGCTGAGATCCTGATTCCGCGCCTCCAGCTCCGTGAACAGCCGAACGTTCTCGATGGCGATGACGGCCTGGTCGGCGAAGGTCTTCAGCAGTTCGATCTGCTTGTCGGAAAACGGTTTGACCTCTTGACGGGTGACCGTGATGGCGCCGATCGGCGTGCCGGCGCGGACCATCGGCACCGAGAGCTCGCTCCGGAATCCAGCCTGGACGATGCTAGGAGCGGCGAATTCCGGGTCGGCGGAGATGTCCGCCACGTGCTCGACGTGGCCGGAGAGGATGGCGCGCGCGGTCAAGGTGCCCCGGCCCGGAGGTCGGGGAAAGGCCTGTCGGACACTCTCGAGCATCGCCCGGTCCCAGTTATGGTGGGCCCCGAGGTGGATCTGTCCATCCTCGAGCCGGAACAGGCCCGAGGTCGTCGCGGCACAGAGCGTCGCCGCGTTCCGTGCGATCGTGTCGAACACCGGCTGGATGTCGGTAGGCGAGCTCGAGATCACGCGCAGGATCTCGCTGGTCGCGATCTGCTGCTCCAGCGAAGCCGTCAGCTCGCGGTTCCGCTCCTCGAGCGCGCCCCGCAGGCGCTCGTTCTCCAGCGCGATCGCCGCCTGGTCGGCGAAGGTCCGGAGGAGCGCGACCTGCTTAGGTCCGAAGGACCGAGCCCGGCTACCCCGGATCAGGATGACGCCAACCACCGCCCCGTCGCGGAGGAGCGGCGTGGCCAGCACCGTGCGGACGCTCGCCGGCACGTCGCGGAACCCCGGGAAGTCTCGCTGCGCGGCCGCCGTGGCCGTGTCCCGGACGTGGATCGTGCGGCGCTCGATCGCCGACCGGCCGCTCGGGTGCTCGCGCGTCATCGCGATGTCCTGGCCGACCCGGCGGAAGGTCGGGAGCGAGCCGTGGATCGCGAGGAGCCGTAGCCGGTCGCCCTCGACGCGGTAGATGTGGGAGGAAGTGGCGTCGCAGAGGCGGGCCGCGGTTCGCGCGATGGCCTGAAGGATGGCCGGGACGTCCGAGGCCGGAGGGCTCGCCGGAAGCGGTTCGCGACGGCGATCCGCGCCGCCGCTGCGCCGCGGTGCCGGCCGACCTCGCGTCCTGGCTGCGCGAACACCCATGATGGGTCTCCGTCAGTCGGGTTCAGGGCCCGGGACGGTCGGCCCCAACGACAGCTGACGGCCCCGAAGGTAGTCCGGTGGGTGCCCGGGGTCAAGCGGTGCGGCCGAACGTGGGGGCACGGACGGTATCGCGGACTACGGCTGGATCACCACCTTGCCGATGACCTCGCGCCGCTCCATGGCCCGCTCGCCGTCGGCGACCTGCTCGAGCGGGAGAACCCGGTCGATGACCGGGCGGAGCTGTCCGGCGAACGCGAGACGCGTGATCGTCAGAAGATCGTTGTGCGTCCAGCCGTTCGAGCCCTGGATGGTGTGCTCGCGGCGGAAGAGGTAGCGGATGTCGGTCGGGCCGATCGGCCCCGACGTCGCGCCGCTGGTGACGAGCCGCCCGCCCTTGCCGAGAGCGCGGATCGAGCGCTCCCAGGTGGCGGCACCGACCGTTTCCACGATGACGTCGGCCCCGCGCTTGCCGGTCAGCCGGCGCACCGTGGCGTCCCAGTCCTTGTCCTCGGTGTAGTTGATGGCGACATCGGCCCCGAGCTCCGTCGCGCGCTCGAGCTTCTCGGTCGACGAGGCAGTCGCGAGCACGCGGGCGCCGGCGAGCTTGGCGATCTGGATCGACGCGAGTCCCACCCCGCCGACCGCCCCGTGGACCAGGACGGCCTCGCCGGGCCTGACCTGCGCGTGCGTCACGAGCATCCGCCACGCGGTGCCGAACGTGATCGGGAGGCACGCGGCCTGCTCGAACGGGTAGTGCTCGGGAAGCGGGATCGCCTGGCGGGCGGGGCACTTCACGTACTCGGCGAGCCCGCCGGCATCCATCTCGCCGAGCATGTGCACGCGGAGGCACTTCGGCACCTCGCCGTCCCGGCAGTACTCGCACACGCCGCAGCCCCACGACGGGTTGAGGACGACGCGGTCGCCAACGCGGGGCGACTCCACGCCGGGACCGACCGACGCGACCACCCCGGCGATGTCGCCGCCCGTGATGTGGGGGAGCGGCGTCGGCTCCCCGGGCATGCCCTCGCGCGTGAAGATGTCGAGCGGGTTGAGGGCGCACGCGTGCACCCGAACGACCATCTCACCCAGTCCGGCAACGGGATTCGGCCAGCTCGGCTCGTAGGTCAGGACCTCGGGACCGCCGTGCCGGTGGATGACGATCGCGCGCATGAGGGTCTCCGTTCAGGCGGAGCCGGAGGCGGTCACCGCCGCGGCGACCGCGTCGCCGACGGCCGCCGTCGCGGCCGTGCCGCCGAGATCCGGGGTGAGGACCCGCCTGGCGCCGGTCACGGCGTCGACGGCCGCTTCGATCCGCGCCGCGGCGCGCGTGGCGTCGTCGTTGCCGTCGCGCTGACCGAGCCACTCCAGCATGAGCCCAGCCGACAGGATGGCCGCGAGGGGGTTCGCGACGCCCTTGCCGGCGATGTCGGGCGCGGTGCCGTGGGACGGCTGGAAGAGCGCGTAGTCGTCGCCGATGTCGCCGGACGGCGCCATCCCGAGCCCGCCGACCGTTGCCGCCGCCAGATCGGAGAGGATGTCGCCGAACATGTTCTCGGCCACGACCACGTCGTAGTGGCCGGGGCGCTGGACGAGGTACATCGTCATCGCGTCGATGTAGGCGTGCTCCGCCTGGACGTCCGGATAGTCCGCCGCCACCTCGCCGAACAGCGCGCGGAAGAATGCGTAGCTCTTGAGCACGTTGGCCTTGTCGACGAGCGTCACGCGCCGCACTCCGTCGCGGGGGGCGCCGTGGCGGCGGCGCGCCAGCTCGAACGCCTGCCGGCAGATGCGGAGCACGCCCGGGCGGGTCACGACGAGGGTGTCCGTCGCGACGTGGCCGCCGACCAGCACGCCCGCGCCGCGCGACGCGTACAGCCCCTCGGTGTTCTCGCGCAGGATGACGTAGTCGATCCGATCGCGGTCGCCGAGGCGGAGCGGTGTGGGCACGCCCGGATGGAGCCGGATCGGCCGGAGACCCACGTAGAGGTCGAGTGTGATCCGGAGCGTCAGCTGGGGGGCGATCTCGGTCCCGTCCGGGAAACGGACCTCGGGGAGCCCGGCGGCGCCGAACAGGATCGCGTCGGCGGCCTGGCACACCTCGAGCGTCTCGCGCGGTAGCTCCTCTCTAGTGCGCTGGTAGCAGGCGGCGCCCGCTTCCACTTCCTCGAACGCGAGCTCGAGCTGGCCGGGCACGGCGACCGCCTGGAGGACCTTGAGGGCCTCGTCGATCACCTCGGGGCCGATGCCGTCCCCGGGGACGACCGCGATGCGATAGAGCGGCATGTCAGCGGTCGGGGCGCCCGACGGCGAAGGATCGCGGGCGCCGGCAGATCACTGGCTTCGCGCCTCGCGGCTGCGCGCCATGTCGGAGGCGACGAGGATGGCCTCGACCATGCTCTCCGGGTTGGCCGTGCCCTGGCCCGCGCGGTCGAACGCGGTGCCGTGGTCGACCGAGACGCGGAGGATCGGGAGGCCGACGGTCACGTTCACGCCGGAGAGGCCCGTCCAGGCCTTCTTCGTCTCGTCGTAGCGGAAGCCGAGCGCCTTCACCGGCGTGTGTCCCTGGTCGTGGAACATGGCCACGACGCAGTCGAACTCGCCCCCGGCGGCACGGCTCATGAGCGTGTCCGCCGGGTAGGGACCTGTGGCGTCGATGCCCTCGCCGCGGGCGTCGGCGATCGCCGGCCCGATCGCGACCTGCTCCTCGTCCCCGAAGAGGCCGCTCTCGCCGGCGTGAGGATTGAGTCCGCACACCGCGATGCGCGGGCGGGCGATCCCGAGATCCTGCATCGCCTGGTGTCCGAGCCGGATCGTGCGGATCACGCGCTCCCGCGTGACGAGATCGGGAACGCGGCGGAGCGCCACGTGAGTGGTGACGTGGATCACGCGGAGCTCCCGGCCCATCAGCAGCATGGCATACGCCTTGGTGCCGGTGAGCTCGGCCAGGATCTCGGTGTGCCCCGAGTGACGGACGCCGGCGGCCGCGAGCGCCTCCTTGTTGACGGGAGCGGTGACGATCGCCGCGATCGCGCCCTCCTGGCAGAGGCGCACGCCGCGCTCGATGTACTCGTACGCCGCCCGGCCGCAGACCGCGCTCACGCGCCCGATGGTGAACGCCGCGGGGTCGGCGTTCTGGAGGTCGAGCACCTCGATGCAGCCGGACACGAACGTGGCCTCGCTCACCCTGGCGATCGGCCGCACCGTCTGCCCGAGATGCGCGATGCGGGCGGCGTCCGCCATCACGCGCGCGTCGCCGATGACGAGCGCACGCGACTTCTCGCGCACCTCCGGCTCGGCGAGGGCCTTCGCCGCGATCTCGGGGCCGATCCCGGCCGGGTCGCCCATCGTGACCCCGAGCACGGGGCGGATCATGCGCAGGCCTGCCACGCGCGGACGAGGGTGTCCCGGTCGCCGAAGCCGCCGGCCTTCGTCATCACGGCGAGTCCGTCGAACGGGCCGCCCGCGAGGGTGCCCAGCGCGAGGCCCGGCTCGAGCTGGCCGGCCAGCCGGATCCCGACGGCGCCGAGAGCGCGGAGCACCGCGATCGCAGTCTCCCCGCCGGTCAGGAGCAGCGCGCCCGGCTGCCTGCGGTCGATCCGGTCCCGCGCGGCCTCGGCGAGCCGTTGCACCATCTCGCGCTGGCGGCCCCGGTCATCGGCGCCCTCGTCATCCGACGGGGCGACGACATCGAGCCCATCGCGCCCGCCGAGGCAGCCGAGCTGAGCGCGAGTCGCCGGATGCGCACTCCCGGCGACCACCAGCAACGGCCGGGAGGGACGCGTGGGACGGCCCGTCATCGCGCAGGTCTCGCGTCGGGCCAGCGCCGTTGCGAGTCCTGCGGACCCCGCCACCAGGACAGCCCGCTCCCGGCCGGCTTCCGCCAGGAGCGCGAGGTCCGCGGCGGTTTCCGCGTCGGCGGCGAGGACGCGTCCGCCCATCGAGACGAAGCGGTCGAGGCACGCGGCCACCACCTGGCGACCACGGCGCACCGTGACCAGCGGCAGCGAGGCAGTCGGTCGCATACCGCCCGCGGCCAGGAGCCCGAGCACGCTCGCGCCGGTCCGGGGAAACGCGGGGTCGAGCGCGAAGGGCGTCTCATCGGCCGGCCGGCCCGCGACCACGAGGCGCCCGTCGACGACGACACGATGCTGGGCGGGGAAGGCGGGCGACATGAGCGCGACCTCCAGCCCGGCGCCGTCGAGCATCCCGTCGATCTCGGCGGCGACACGGCCCCGCAGCGTGGAGTCGAGCTTCTTGTAGATCACGCCCGGCGCCTGCGCTCTGAGCGTGCGGCCGACCCGCTCTGCTCGGGCGCGCGCGTCCTGGATCGATGCCTGTCGGCTCTCCGTGTCGATGGCGAGGACGGCGGGCGTCGGGGACGGCACGGGCGGGGGACCCTCACCGTCGTGGATGACGACCAGCGTCTCGAGCCCGCGCGCGGCGAAGGGCGCCCCCGTGTCGCACGCCCCCGTGAGATCGTCCGCCTGGATCCCCACCAGCATGGCGCTCACGTTAGCCCGCGGTTCTGGGAGGGTCAAGAAGAGCGTCGAGCCCCGGCTCCGCGTTGACGCGAGTCTCTCGCCGGCTTAGAGTCCGCTGCGTGGCGGGCATGACGTCGCCGCACGAGATCGCGCCGGGCACGCCCTTGCCCGAGCGTCGCGTGCGGGCCCGGAACCTCTACTCCGATTCGGCCAACCGCATCCACGACGACGCGGTCGCGCGGCAGCACGGGTTCGCCGGCGCGCTCGTGGCCGGCGTGACGATCTATGGATACCTCGCGCGGATCGCGGTCGACGTCTGGGAACGCGCGTGGCTCGAGCGGGGGACCGCTGTCGTTCGGTTCGTGCAACCGATCTACGACGGCGACGTCGTGACGCTCTCCGGCCGGATCGTCGGACTATCGGGACACGCGGAGGCGGGTGAGGCCCTGGCCGAGATCGAGGCCCGCACACCGCGCGGAGAGGTTGCCGCGACCATGACGGCCGGGCTCGCGTGGGGCGGGCCGATCATGGCGCCGGATCCGCAGGGGTACCCGGCGGCGCCGCTGCCGACCTCACGCGCGCCGGCGGCCGCCGAGGCGCTCTCGGAGCGAGGGCCGCTCGGCGCGCCCGTGCTCACGCTCGACACCGCCGCGCTGGCCGGGACGGCCGACGACCTCGACGACGGCTCGCCGCTCTACCGCGGCCCCGATGGCGTCGCGCATCCGGCACTGCTGCTCCGGCAGGCCAATCGCATCCTCTCCGAGAACGTCGCGCTCGGGCCCTGGATCCACGTCTCGAGCGACGTCGCGCACTGCGGACTGGCGCGCGCGGGGGACCGTCTCGAGACGCGCGGCCGCGTCGCCCGCCTCTGGGAGCGAAAGGGGCGGAGCTGGGTCGATCTCGATCTCGTGGTCGTCGCCGGCGACGCCCGGCCGGTCGCGCGCATCCGCCACACCGCGATCTATCGCATGCCGGCGCCCGGCGCCGGGGAGGGGATCTCTCGATGAGCGACGTCGCGTACGTCTCGAAGATCCGCATCGAGCGCGTCAAGGGGCCGCTCCGCCGCGCGTACCTGCCGGAGGAGCCCGTGCCGGTGCTCTTCGGCGTCCACGGGGCCATCGCGAAGCACTACGGTGTCAGCATGGAAGGGCGCGAGGCGCACGCGGCCACGCTGGACTACGTCGTCGCGGCCGCGGCCGGCTGACTCACCGGGACCCTCGGGGGCGCGCTGGAGGCGCGCGGGATTCCGGCGGGAGAGGGACGGCTCTGGTCCGAGGCGACCGGCGAGGTCGAGACCGAGAACCGCGTCCTCGTGATCAGGCGGATCCACGTTCGCTATCACCTGAAGCTCCGGTCGGAGCAGCGAGATGCGGCGGAGCGGGCTCACGGCGCTCACCAGAGTCACTGCCCGGTGGCGGTGACGCTCCGGGGATCGGTGGGGATCACGACCGAGCTCGCCCTCGAGGTCGAGGGCTCGGTCTAGACGGCTCGAGCGCCTCCGCGGGCGCCGGCGTGCCCGGCCCGCCCGGTCATTTCACCGCTCCGACCGTGAAGCCGGCGATGAAGCGGTCGAGGAAGAGGTTGTAGAGGATGGCGATCGGCACGCTGGTGATGAGGCAGGCTGCCATCAACGAGCCCCAGTAGTAGACGTCGCCGCGGATCAGCGCGACGGGCACCCCGACGCTGACGGTCATCTGCTTGACCGACGAGATGAAGGTCAGGCTGTAGACGAACTCCTGGAACACGAGCGTCAGGGCGAAGATCACGACGGTCAGGAGCCCGGGGATCGAGAGCGGCAGCACCATCCGCCAGATCGCTCCGAGCCGGCTACAGCCGTCGACCATGGCCGATTCCTCGACCTCCTTGGGCAGCGACTTGAAGAAGCCCATCAGGAGCCACGTGCAGAAGGGCACCGTGAACGTGGGGTAGACGAGGATCAGGGACCACAGGCTGTTCTGGAGGCCCAGGATCGCGACGAGCCGCGAGAACGGGATGAAGAGCAGCGTGGAGGGGACGAGGTACGTGAGGAAGATGCCGATGCTGAGCCGCTCGCCCCACCGTCCGGTGAGCCGGGCCAGGCTGTAGCCCGCCGGCACCGTCAGCCCGAGCGTGATCACGACGACCGCCGCACCCACAAGGAAGGTGTTCGCGAGCCACGTCGGATAGAGGGTCCGCCCGAACAGGATCCGGAGATGGTCCAGGGTCGGGGGCATGTTGAAGAGGAACGGGTTGTGGGCGGTGTTGGTCGCTCCGACGTAGAGGTCCCCGTTCTGCTTGAACGTGGTCACGAGCATCCAGTAGAAGGGGAACGCCGCGAAGAGCGTGAACGCGAGGACGAGGGCCCGGTGGCCGACCGTGGTGAGCGTCTTCCGTCCGCTCCGCCCCGCCATCTCAGTTCACCTCCGTCCGCCGCGAGACGCGGAGCATCAGCACCGCCATCACCAGCAGCATCGGCAGGAGGAAGATGGCGATGGCCGCCCCGCGGCCGACGTCCGATCCGAGGACGCCTTCCTGGAACGCGAGGCTCGCGAGGACGTGCGTGCTGTTGTACGGGCCGCCGCGCGTCAGGAGGTAGACGACGCTCATGTCGGTGAACGTGAACACCACGCCGAACAGGAGCGCCACCGTCAGGATCGGCAGCATCATGGGCAGCGTCACGCGGAACGCCTTCGAGAGCGGGCCGGCCCCGTCGATGTCGGCCGCCTCATGCACCTCGGGCGGGATGGAGCCGAGGCCGGCGAGCAGGATCACCGTCGAGAACGGGAGCATCCGCCAGACGTGAATGGTGATGACCGCAACCATCCCGAGCGTCGTGTCGCCGAGCCAGTAGTACCACTGGCCGGGGCCCAGCCAGCCGACCACCTTGAGCAGCCAGTTGATCACGCTGAACGTCGAATCGAAGATCCAGAGCCAGCCGAGGGTGGCGAGGGACACCGGGGCCGCCCACGGCATCATGATGACGAAGCGCACGAGCGCCCGGCCCGGGAAGCGCTTCATCAGGGCGCGGGCGAGGATGTTTCCGCAGATCATGACGGTCAGCTGCGAGACGAAGGTGAAGATGAAGGTGTTCTTCAGCGATCGCTGGAAGACGGGGTTCCGGATGACATTGGCGAAGTTCTGGAGCCCGACGAACGAGAACTCCAGGCTGCCTGCCGACGAGTTGGTCAGGCTGAGGAACACCGCGAGCAGGAAGGGGAGCCCGACCAGCGCCGCGATGTAGACGAGCGCCGGGGTCAGCATCAGGACCCCGAGCCGGCGATCGACGCGGCTCAGGCTGCTCTGCGACTTCACGGTCGGTGCGAGGACTGCCGGCTCAGCGAGGTCCATCGAATCCCGTCAACGGCAAGCCGGCGGCCAGGTTCCTGGCCGCCGGCTGCCGACTCTCGAGCTTGGTCGGAAACTACCTGTCACTGCCTCCGCCGGCGACGAAGCCCTTCTTGCGCCACTTGTTGAAGATCTCCTTCACCCGCGTGTTCGCCTCGGCCAGGGCGTCCTTCGGGGAGAGGACACCGGTCCCCGCCTTGGCGAACATGTCGGTGATGACGTAGGTGTCGAAGATCTCGCCCTCGGCCGGGTTCCCGTAGCCCGGGTAGCCGAGGTTGGTCGACGTCCGGTCGAACGAGGTCAGCAGCGCCAGCTTGTCGGGGGGCTTGGAGCCGAACGGATCCGGGTTGCACTGCTTGACCAGCCAGCCCGCTCCCGACTCGAGCTTCTTGTTCATCGGGGTGTTGGGGTCCGCGACCGCCCCGTAGAAGGACGGGAAGTTGTAGAGCTTGCTCGCCATCGTCGACTCGCGCGAAGCGTCGACCAGGGCGACCAGGAATTCCTTGGCGGCGTCCTGGTTCTTGGAGAACTTCCAGACCGCCCACCCGGACATGACGTGCTCCGAGGCGAGCTGGATACCGGTGGGACCCTTCAGCGGCTTCGTGAAGAAGATGTCGTCGGCGACCGGGAGCTTGTTGTCCTGGGCCGTCCGGTACGCGGAGATCGAGTTCAGGATGTAGGTCGTTTCCTTGGCGATCAGCGCCTGGTTGTTCGACGCCGCGTTCCAGCTGAGCACGGCCTGTGTCATGCCCACCGAGTAGAGCCGCTTCGCGTACTCGAGCGCGGCCAAGGTCTCCGGGGAGTTGAGGATGACGTTCGAGTCCTTGTCCTGGATGGCGCCGCCGAAGCACCAGAGGATGTCGCGCACCGCCATGTTCGAGTCGATGTCCTGGGAGAGCCCGATGCCGATCGGGATCTGCATCTCGGGGTGGCGCTTCTTGATCTCCGGCGCCGCCTTGGCGAGGTCTTCCCACGTCGACGGCCCGTCGGGCATGCCGATCTCCGTCCAGTAGGACTTCAGATAGTCCCCGGGGTCGGGCACCCACATGTCGGAGAGCGCGAAGTACTTCTTGGTGTGCGGGTTGTACGTGCTCCGCTTGGCCAGCTCGATCTCCGGCCCGTACTTCTTCTCGAGCATGACGTGGATGTCGGTGAGATCGATCACGTGCTCTTCGAAGGCGCTGCCGAGGCCGATGAACATGTGGAGGTCGTGACCGGACTGGGCGGCGACGTCGGCGGTCGCCCGCGGCACGACGTCCGCGAAGCCGACGTGGTCCACCGTCACCTCGAGGCCCTTCGCCGCGCCCCACTTCTTGGCCCACGGGTCGAACCACGCATCGTAGGCGGGCACGAAGTGGCTCCACAGGAGGATCTTGAGCTGGCCGGCCGCACGCACGTCCCGCGTGAACACGGTCGGCCCGGCGGCGGTGGCGGCGGCAGCCGCCGCGACCAGCTTGCCCCCGCGGATCATGAACTGACGACGAGTGTGCATGCTACCCCTCCTCCTCGAGGTTGGTCGGCTCCACGGCGGCGCACCATTCGCGGCCCCACAACCGAGGCCCGCGACGGCGGTCTTCAAGCGTTTTAGAGCATATCACGCTGACCTCGGTACCCCTCCGGACTGGGCCGCTGGCGACCCGTCGAGCTTGTCGACATGAGCGCGCCTCAGGGGTCGTGCGATGGGGCCGGGCTTCTGGACCCGGCGAGACCATCGCCACCGGCCGTCTTGCGGCGTCGGCGACGGAGGCGCCTTGACAGAGCCGTCGGCGGGGAGGTAAATACCCGAGCGTCCGACGGGAGGACACCGACCGTGCCGCGTTCCCCAAGTTCGAGCAGGCGCGAGTTTCTCGCCGGCGCGGCCACGGCCGCGGGAGCCTCCGCGCTCGGCCTGGCCATTCCGGTCCGCCGTGCTCATGCCGCCCGGCCCGTGCTGCGCGTCGCGCAGTGGGCGCACTTCGTCCCCGCGTACGACGAGTGGTTCGATCGGAAGTTCGCCCGGGCGTGGGGCGATCGCAACGGGGTCACCGTCGAGGTCGATCATCTCGCCCTCAGCGAGATCAGAGCCCGCGCCGATACCGAGGTCGCCACCCAGCAAGGGCACGACCTCTTCGCGCTCCCCGCGTCGCCCGCGGCGTACGAGCCGCACGTGATGCCGTTGACGGACGTCGTGACGGAGGCCGAGCACCGGTTCGGGAAGCTTCCGGCCTTCGCCCACAAGAGCACCTTCAATCCGCGGACGAAGCAGTACTTCGCGCTCCCGGAAAGCTGGGCGCCGGGACTGCTCCACTACCGCAGCGACCTCTGGGCGGAGACCGCGACCAAGCCCGACACCTGGGAGCTGGTCCGGGAGGGCGCGCGGAAGATTCACGAGAAGCGCGGGATTCCGGCGGGCTTCGGCCTGTCGCCCGAGCCCGACAGCAACATGATGCTCCGGAGTCTCATCTGGGCGTTCGGCGGGTCCGAGCAGGACGAGGCGGGCGAGGTCAGCATCAACTCGCCGGGCACGATCGAAGCGGTCAAGCTGATGGCGACCATCTACCGCGAGTCCATGAACTCGGACGTGTTCATGTGGGACGCGGCGTCCAACAACCGCGCGTTCGTGTGGGGTCAGGCCTCGATCATCCAGAATCCGATCTCCGCGATCCGGAGCATGGAGAAGGGCAGTCCAGAGCTTGCCCGGAAGGCCCTTCTCGCGCCGACGGCCGCCGGGCCGGCGGGCCGCACCGGTCCGGCGCACGTGGTGCATTGCTACGTGGTCTGGAAGTTCTCCGACAAAGGCGAGCTGGCGCGGCGATTCCTGATCGACCTCCTGGCGGCGGCGGACGAGTCCTTCCACGCGAGCGAGTTCTACAACCTGCCGTGCTTCCCGAAGTCCGTGCACGACCTCCCGCGGATCCTGGGCGCCGCGAAGGCCGGCCCGGCCAAGAAGCCGGCGCCGGGGACGCCGGCGGATCGCTACGCCCTCCTCGCGGAGGCGGACCACTGGAGTGCGGCGCCCGGGCATCCGGGCTACTTCACGCCCGCCATCGACGAGACGCTCGGGCGCGGAGTCATCCCCGCGATGTTCGCGCGCGCAGCGCGTCGCGAGCAGACGCCGGAGGCATCGGTGCGCGTCGCGGAGACGGAGATGCGCCGGATCTTCGGCCGGTGGAGCCGGTAGGGCCGACGCCGCACGTTGCGGCCCCGCGGAGCGTCTGCTACAACTAACGCAGCGCATCAGCGCGGGGAAGCCGATGGCTGGCGAGTTGTCGATCCTGGTGGCATTCGTGGGCGGCCTGTTCTCGTTCCTTTCGCCGTGCGTGCTGCCGCTCTTTCCCTCGTACCTCTCCTTCATCACGGGGATGTCGCTCGAAGAGCTCACGTCGGCGGCCGACGATCGTCGGCGGCGCCGGTGGATCCTCGGTCACTCCCTGGCCTTCGTGGCGGGCTTCTCGATGGTCTTCGTCGGGATGGGAGCGTCGTTCAGCGCCCTCGGCCAGTTCCTGTTCGACTACCGCGATCGCATCCG
Source organism: uncultured bacterium (assembly GCA_964463175.1). Classification (GTDB taxonomy): domain Bacteria; phylum Methylomirabilota; class Methylomirabilia; order Rokubacteriales; family DASRDR01; genus DASRDR01. Next base: position 56,506 of record CAYXBJ010000066.1, on the reverse strand, counting down.
TCTGGTCGGCGGGCTTCTCATCATCGTCTTCGGGCTCTACATCGCCGGGGTGCTGCCGCTCGACTTTCTGGGCCGGTACCGGCGGCTCCAGCTCCGCGCGAAGCCGGCGGGCCTGGTCGGATCGTGGGTGGTCGGCGTCACCTTCGCGATCGGCTGGACGCCGTGCGTCGGCCCCATCCTCGGCTCCATCCTGTCGCTGGCCGGAGCGGCGGACACCGTCTCGACGGGAGTGGCGCTGCTCGTCGCCTACTCCGCGGGACTCGCGCTGCCGTTCGTCGTGTCGTCGATCGCCCTCGGGGCGTTCCTCGCCGCCTTCCGCCGGTTCCGCCCGTGGATTCCCATCGTCGAGCGAGCGTCCGGGGTCCTGCTCGTGGTCGTGGGCGTGCTGGTCGCCACCAATTACTTCATCGTCCTCAACTCGTACGCGCTGAGTCTCACGCCCCAGTGGCTCCTCAAGCGCCTCTAGGGCGCCCGGGCCTCCGCGGCCGCGCTGGCGTGGGTGCCTGAGCCGTGCGCGTCCGGGTGACCGTCCCGGCGAGCTCGGCCAACTTCGGGCCGGGATTCGACGTACTGGGCGTGGCGCTCGCCCTCCACAACGTCGCGGAGCTCGCGGAGGCCGACGCGCTCTCGGTCGAGATCGAGGGCGAGGGCGCGGCCAGTCTGCCGCGCGACGAGCGGAACGTCGTGGTCCGGGGCGCGCGGCTCGTGTACGAGGCGGCGGGCCGACCGTTTCGCGGGCTGGCCGTGCGCCAGCAGAACCGCATCCCGCCGGGACGCGGACTCGGATCGAGCGGGAGCGCGTGGCTCGCGGGGATGCTCGGGGCGAACGCGCTGCTCGGCTCGCCGCTCGGACCGGACGCCGTGATGGACCTGGCCGTTCGGCAGGAGGGGCATCCGGACAACCTCGGCGCGTCGCTCCACGGTGGCGTGACCGTGACCTGCTGGGACGACGAGACGCGATCAGTCGTCTCGCTCCCGGTGCCCGAGGATGTCGAGTTCGCGGTGCTCGTCCCGGACTTCGAGGCCTCGACGGCGGCCGCCCGCGCCGCGTTGCCCGCGAGCTACCCCAAGGGGGATGCGGTGTACAACGTGATCCGCGTCGCGCTCCTGGTGGCGGCGTGGACCCAGGCGCGATGGGACGTGGTGGGGCAAGCGATGAGCGATCGGCTGCACCAGCCGTACCGTGGCCGCGCGATGTTCCCTTGGCTCGAGGGCGTGATGGCCGCCGCGCGCGGGGCCGGCGCCATGGGAGCGGCCCTCTCCGGCGCAGGGCCGTCGGTCCTCGGTCTCGCCCCGGCGGGCGCCGGCGCCGCCGTGGCGTCGGCCATGATCGAGGCGCTCCGGCGAGCGGGTCACTCGGGGAGCGCCCGCGTCATGGCCGCCGATACGCAGGGCGCCCAGGTCGAGCGGTTGGCCTGATCAGACTCCCGCGACGGCGGCCCGGGGGTTGACGCGGCGCGACCCCCTTTGCTATCGTCGCGGCCAACCCACAACCAGTCGTCAAGCGTGTCTTCGCTGCTTCGATCCTGGATCGTCACACGCCGCTGAGCGAGCCGCTCGCACCCGTTTGCGCGCTTCGTCCCGTTCCCCGTCTGGGATATCCGGACCTTCCAGGGAGGTGAGACCGCGCCGCGACCGCCCGCTCCTCAGTCCCTCGTACGCCAAAGGAGATGCACGGACCATGAGCTCCCAGGACAAGACGTTGACCTGCCGCGACTGCAACCAGGAGTTCATCTTCACGGCCGGTGAGCAGAGCTTCTACGCAGAGAAGGGCTTCCAGCACGAGCCGACCCGATGCCGGAACTGCCGCGCGACCCGGAAAGGTGGCGGCGGGGGCGGCGGGTCCATGAGCTCGGACACCGGGAACCGCGCGCTCCACCCCGCGGTCTGCTCGGAGTGCGGCAAGGAGACGCAGGTCCCGTTCCGGCCGACCTCGGGCAAGCCCGTGTACTGCCGGGAGTGCTTCCAGAAGCGGGGGAGCGGGAGCGGGAACCGGCCTGGGGGCCGGCGCAGCCCGGCCTACCGGGACTGAGCGGATCCCTCCGGCGGCTCGCGCAGCGCTTCCACGATCACCACGACGAATCCGGCGATCGCCAGCGCGATCCCACTGGCGATGCCCGCGGGCAGCGGGTTCGGCAGGACCTTGCCCGAGAAGAACATGAAGCCGATGCCGAAGGCGAGCATGCCGAATCCAAGACGGAGCCGCGGCGTGAGAACCGGCTCCGGTGCGTCTCCAGAAGGCATCGCCGGGTACTCTAGCACAGGGCGCGGCGCTCCTCCGTCGCCGAAAGGATGGCAAAAGGCTTGACTGCACAAATGTCGGGGGCTACCCTGACCCTGGATCTCGGGACCTGCCCGGCGGGCCCGGGTCCGGAGTCGGCGTGACGATCAAGAGCGATCGCTGGATCAAGCGGATGGCCCTCGACAAGGGCATGATCGAGCCCTTCGAGGAGCGTCAGTTTCGTACCGGAGTGATCTCCTACGGTCTGTCGTCCTACGGCTACGACATCCGGATCGCGGACTCCTTCAAGATCTTCACGAACGTCTTCAACACGGTCGTCGATCCCAAGTCGTTCGACTCGAGGTCCTTCGTGGACTTCCAGGGCGACGTGTGCGTGATCCCGCCGAACTCGTTCGCGCTCGGGCGGTCGATTGAGTACTTCCGCATCCCGCGGGACGTCATGACCATCTGCGTGGGGAAGTCGACCTACGCGCGGTGCGGCATCATCACCAACGTGACACCGTTCGAGCCGGAGTGGGAAGGCTACGTGACCCTCGAGATCTCGAACACGACACCGCTTCCGGCTCGCATCTACGCCAACGAGGGGATTGCCCAGGTGCTCTTCTTCGAGTCGGACGAGACCTGCGCGGTGTCGTACGCGGATCGTCAGGGCAAGTACCAGGCGCAACAGGGCATCGTGCTGCCCAAGGTGTAAGGGGGCGACATGGCCGAGCAGCAGAAGAAGAAGGTCGAGCGGCCGAAGGGCGACGGGGACGGCGACGCGGCGGCGGCGAACCCCGAGGTCTCCAAGAAGGGCAAGAAGATCAAGGAGGACCTCGACAAGCTCCTCGACGAGATCGACGACATCCTCGAGGAGAACGCCGAGGAGTTCGTGAAGAGCTACGTCCAGCGGGGCGGAGAGTAGGCGGCATGCCGATCTACGAGTACCGCTGCGCCGCCTGCGGGCGGTCCTTCGAGCGGCTGGTGCACGGGCAGCAGATGGTGGCGTGCCCGGCATGCGACAGCCCGAACGTGACGCGCCTGCTCTCGCTGTTCGGCTTCAAGAGCGGGCAGGGCTTCGTCGCCTCGTCGAGCGGGGCCGGCGGCGGTGGGTGCGGCTGCGGGCGGGGCGGGTGCGGCTGCCACTGAGGCGTGACGCGCCCGGCGGAGACGAGCGAGCGGCGAGGGGCCGGCAGGCCCCTTTCGCGTTTCTGATGGCCGGTCCGAGAGGCCGGCGAACCGTCGGAGACTATTGAGGACGACGTGGAAGCGGGAATGAAGGCGTCCGATCCGTTCTCCCTCGAGCGGAAGTACCGCCAAGAGGAAGGCCGGGTCTTCATGTCCGGTGTCCAGGCGCTGGTCCGCCTGCCGCTCGACCAGCACCGCGCCGACCGCCGCCGCGGCCTCGACACCGCCACGCTGATCTCGGGCTATCGGGGATCGCCCCTCGGCGGGCTCGACCAGACGGTGGAGCGTCACCGCGACCTCCTGACCGAGCACCAGGTCGTCTTCATCTCGGGGGTCAACGAAGATCTCGGCGCCACCGCGGTGCTGGGGAGCCAGATGGCTCACCTCTACGGCGGCGCGCGCTACGACGGCGTGATCGGGATGTGGTACGGCAAGGCGCCGGGCGTCGACCGGAGCGGCGACATCCTCCGGCACGCGAACTTCGCGGGCGTCGGACGGAACGGCGGCGTGCTGGCGCTGGCCGGCGACGATCCGCAGGCCAAGTCCTCGACCCTGCCGACCCACTCGGAGGTCGCCTTCTACGATTTCCACATGCCGGTGCTCTTCCCCGGCAGCGTGCAGGATGTCCTCGACCTCGGGCGCCTCGGATTCGAGCTCTCGCGGTATTCCGGGCTCTGGGTGGCTTTCAAGGTCGTCACCGATGTCGCCGACGCGGTCGGCACCGCCGAGGTCCACCCGGACCGCGTGCGCATCGTCGACCCGGGGTTCGTCTACGAGGGTCGACCCTGGGAGCCGCGCCAGCTCCCCGGGCTCCTGCCGCCCTACACGCTCGACGCCGAGCGCGAGATCGTGTACGGGCGCCTGGAGGCGGCGCGGGCGTTCGCCGCCGCCAACGGGATCAACCGGATCACGGTGGACGCGCCGGGCGCGTGGCTCGGGATCGTCTCGGCCGGCAAGGCCTACTACGACCTCCGCCAGGCGCTGACCGATCTCGGCCTGGACGACGCGGCGCTCCGCAGTCACGGGATCCGGCTGCTCAAGCTCGGGATGCTTTTTCCCCTCGAGCACGGCATCGTCCGGGAGTTCGCCCGTGGGCTCGAGGAGATCCTCGTGATCGAGGAGAAGCGGGGGTTCATCGAGCTCCTCCTCCGCGAGGCCCTCTACGACCTCCCCGACCGGCCCCGGATGGTGGGAAAGCGCGACGAGTCCGGCCAGGTCCTCGTCCAGGCCGACGGCGAGCTCGACGCCGACATGGTCGCGCGGGTGATCGCCCGTCGTCTTGACCACCGGGTCGCTCTCGACTCGGTCCGGGCGCGCGTGGCGGTGATCGAGGCGGCGCGCGAGCGCCCGGTCTCGCTCACCCTGGCCCGCCCGCCGTACTTCTGCTCGGGATGCCCCCACAACCGATCGACGATCGTACCCGAGGGGTCGGTGGCCGCCGCGGGAATCGGATGCCACGGCCTCGCGATGAACATGGGCCGGAACGTCATCGGGATCACCCAGATGGGGGGCGAGGGCGCCCAGTGGGTGGGGCTGGCGCCGTTCGTCGAGATGCCGCACCTGTTCCAGCAGCTCGGCGACGGCACCTTCTTCCATTCGGGGTCCCTCGCGATCCGCCAGGCGGTCGCGGCGGGGACCCACGTGACCTTCAAGATCCTCTACAACTCGGCGGTCGCGATGACCGGCGGGCAGGATGCGGCCGGGGCGGTGCCCGTGCCGGACCTGACGCGACAGCTGGACGCCGAGGGCGTGCGACGCATCCTGGTGCTCACCGACGAGCCGGAGAAGTACCCGGAGGCGGCGCGCTGGGCGCCGGGCGTCCAGGTGTGGCACCGGGACCGCCTGGACGAGGCCCAACGTCTCCTGCGCGACACGCCCGGCGTCACCGCCCTGGTCTACGACCAGCGATGCGCGGCCGAGAAGCGGCGCCTTCGCAAGCGCGGCAAGCTCCCCGATCCGGCGATGCGCGTGGTCATCAACGAGCTGGTCTGCGAGGGGTGCGGGGACTGCGGAGTCAAGTCCAACTGCCTGTCCGTCCAGCCGGTCGAGACCGAGTTCGGCCGGAAGACCCAGATCCACCAGTCGTCCTGCAACAAGGACTATTCGTGTCTCCGTGGCGACTGTCCGTCCTTCCTGACCGTGGTGCCGGCAGCCGGTCCGCGGCCGAAGGCCCGGAAGCGCTACGCGGTCGACCGGAGCCTCCCCGAGCCGGAGCTCCGCGTCCGGCCGACGGCGAGCCTGTTCCTGATGGGGATCGGCGGGACGGGCGTGGTGACCGTGAACCAGATCCTCGGAACCGCCGCGCTCCTCGACGGCAAGCACGTCGCGGGCCTCGACCAGACCGGACTCAGCCAGAAGGGCGGCCCGGTGGTCTCGCACCTGCGGATCGGCGAGACTCCCGCCGACATCGCCGGCAAGGTCGGCGTCGCCGAGGCTGACCTCTACCTCGGCTTTGACCTGCTCGTCGCGACGGCCGCGCCGAACCTCCTTCGCGCGCGGCCCGATCTCACGATCGCCGTCGTCTCGACGACCCAGGTTCCGACCGGCGCGATGGTGGCCTCGACCGACGTCGCCTTCCCCGACCCCGGCGGCCTCCTCGCGGCGGTGAACCGCGTGACTCGCAAGGACGAGAACGTGTTCGTCGACGCGCTGGGGCTCGGAGAGGCGCTGTTCGGCGACCACATGGCCGCCAACATGATCCTGCTCGGCGCGGCCTACCAGTCCGGGGCGATTCCGGTGCGGGCCGCGGCCATCGAGGAGGCCATCGGGCTGAACGCGGTCCAGGTCGAGATGAACACCCAGGCCTTCCGGGTGGGCCGGCTCTTGGTCGCCGATCCCGCCTGGATCCGGACGGTCGACCGGTCGCGCGCGGGGGCGGTCACGCTCGGCGGCGAGCTCGGACCGGCGGCGCGCGCCCTCGTCGATTCGGTCGGCGCTGAGGGTGAGCTCCGGCGGCTCCTCGAGGTCCGGGTCCCCGAGCTGATCGCGTACCAGGACGCCGCGTACGCGCGTCGCTACGTGGACTTCGTCCGCCGCGTTGCCGAGACGGAGCGGACCGCCGTGCGGGGAGAGACGCGACTCGCGGAGTCGGTGGCGCGTCACCTCTACAAGCTCATGGCCTACAAGGACGAGTACGAAGTGGCCCGGCTCCACCTCCGCCCTGAGGTGCGCGCGTCGATCCAGGCGGAGATGGGCGAGGGGAAGGTCCGTTACCAGCTGCACCCGCCGATCCTCCGGGCGCTCGGCATGAAGCGAAAGCTCTCGCTGGGTCCGTGGGTCGAGAGCCTGTTCCGGCTTCTGGTCGCGATGCGCCGTCTCCGGGGCACCGGGCTCGATCCTTTCGGCTACGCGCGGGTTCGGCGCGTGGAGCGAGCCCTGGTCGATGAGTACCGGGCGATGATCGAGCGCGCGCTCGGGAGCCTCGGTCCGGAGAGCCACGAGCGCGTGGTGCGGATCGCGCGGCTCCCCGACCTCGTCCGCGGCTACGAGGACGTGAAGCTCAGGAACGTCCAGCGCTTCCGTGAGGAGGCCCGGGCTCTCGGCGCCGAGGCCTGACGCGGCCCCGCCGAGACATGGACCTTCGCCAGCTCGAGGTGTTCGCCGGGGTCTGCGAGCTCCGGAGCTTTTCCCGGGCCGCCTCGGCCCTCCGTCTCACCCAGTCGACCGTGAGCGAGCACGTGCGGCTCCTCGAGGAGGAGCTTGGCACCCGGCTCTTCGACCGCTTGAGTCGAGAGACCGTGCCGACGCGAGCCGGGGAGCTCCTCTACGGGTACGCGCGGCAGATGCTCGCGCTCCGGTCACAGGCCCGGCAGGCCGTCGACGACTTCCTCGGCCAGGTCACCGGGACCCTGCTCATGGGCGCGAGCACCATTCCGGGCGAGTACGTGCTGCCGGCGGTGATCGGCCGCTTCCGCGAGCGACACCCGCGGGTCGCCATCACGCTCCAGATCTCCGACACGCGTGGGATCGTCCAGGCCGTGCTCGACGGCCAGGTCGACGCGGGGGTGGTCGGCGCGGATCCCGGGAACCGCGTGCTCGAGACACGCCCGCTGATGCCGGACGAGCTGGTCCTGGTCCTCCCGCCGGGTCACCGGTGGAGCGAGCGCTCCGAGGTCGCCATCGATGAGCTGACGACCGAGCCCCTCATCGTGCGCGAGGCGGGGTCCGGCTCTCGCCAGGCGCTCGAGCGGGCGCTGGAGGCGACCGGGCGCAGCCTCGGCGAGATGCACGTGATCGCCGACATGGGGTCGACCAGCGCGATCAAGCAGGCCGTCAAGGCCGGCGTCGGCGTGTCCGTCATGTCGAGCCGGGCGGCCGAGGACGAGTGCCGCCACGGCCTTCTGGGCTGCGTCCGGCTGAAGGACCTCGCGGTGACGCGGCACTTCTACGTGATCACGCACGCCAACCGGTCGCGCTCGCCGCTCTGCCGCGCCTTCCTCGAGTTCCTGCAGAGCCCCGCGTAGCCGCGTCGCGGCGCCGAAACGAGCGACGCCCCGGAAGGCGGGCCTCCCGGGGCGTCGGGGTCGCGCGGCGCGAGGGCGCGGACGCGGGCGCTAGAGCGAGATTTCCCGCGACCGGATCCCGTAGCGGAACATGTCGGGGTCGAGGCAGTCGAGGCGCATCTCGGCGGTCTCGCCCTGCGGATACATGAGGAAGGCGACCGGCGCGCCGGGCGAGCCGGGCAGCCTGACGTCGTGCGCGTAGTTGTAGGCCAGCCAGTTCATCTCCCAGGCGCCGAACAGCTTGGCCCGCGCCTTCCGCACCGTCGGGTCGTCGAGGGGGAGGCCGCCGGCCTTCTCCTCGAGGACGACCTTGCGGACGTCGGCGGGGTCCACCGGCACCCAGCCGAGGCCGGCGGCGTAGAACTCCGCCCGGCAGTGCTGGGCCTTCGTGATGTCGCCGCTTCGCCCCAGGCTCTTGAAGTCCGCCGAGTCGGCGACGCGGATCCCGTAGACGTCCCGGGCGGGGATGCCGAGCGACCGGGCGAAGCCGACGAACAGCGCATTGAGGTCGGCGCACTTCCCCCCGAGGTTCCGGGTCTCAAGCATGGTCTTGATGTCGCCCATCCCGCAGCCCGCGACCTTCGGGTCGCGGAACGTGTTGTCGACGATCCACTCGTAGAGGGCGCGCGCCTTTTCCACGTCGGTCGTGGCCGTCTTCGTGATGTCCCGGGCGGTCTCCGCGACGATTCCGTCCGTGCGGATCAGATCCGTCGCTTCGAGGTATCGGCGGAGCATCGCCGGATTCTCCGAGGCGCCGGTGCCCGGGCCGTTTGGATCGACCTGACGATCGCGCGTAGCGATCCTGCTTACGACCTCGAGGACCGGGGCGGCGGTGCCCACCTCCCACTCGGCGGCCACGAATGCGGCGCCGTACCGAGGATCACGGACGGCGCGCGCGACATCGGCGTTCCCGTTCCAGGTCCGCCCGAGGGTCTTCTGATAGTCCGTGTCCTCGGAGAGGGGCAGCGGCACCCATGCTCGCGTGACCCCGGTGGGCTTGAGGATCTCGATGCGCGTCGTGACCTCGAAGGCGCGCCACGGGCTCGCCTCCGTCGCGGCCCAGACGTTGGGCAGCCTCGCGAAGCTCGCGGCCACGGAGGTGAGGGCGGTCGTCTTGAGGAAGGCGCGTCGGTCCATCGAGGGATCCTCCTTGTAGCGAAGGGTCAGCCTATACCCCTGAGACAACGATGAGGGTATGCGGGATTCTCGATCAGATCAAATCGATAACAACGATGTCTGAGCCTGGATCGGATCGAGCCTTCCGGGTCCTCCGGGCGCGGGGGCTAGGAGTCTTGCTTTAGCAGGGACTCGAACAGGGCATGTCCCGCGGGCCCGTCCCACTCGCGCGCGCCCTGGGCGGAGAACAGGGCGACGCCCTGGCGGCTCACGATGACGGTCGCGGGGAGGGCCCAGACGCGATAGAGCCGCGCCACCGCCTGCTGGGGATCGAGCCCGACCGGGAACGTGAGGGCATGCCGCTTCACGAACGGCGCGACGACCGACGCGCCCTCGCGATCCACGGAGAGCGCCAGCACGACCAGGCCGCGGTCCCGGTAGGTCTGTCCCACGCGCTCGAGGGCCGGCATCTCCTCGAGGCAGGGCTCGCACCACGTGGCCCAGAAGTTCAGCAACACGACCTTGCCGCGGAGGTCGCCGAGGACGAGCGTGCTCCGGTCGGGCGTGGCGACACTGAACGCGGCGGCTGGCTCGCTGCCGGGGAGACGCGTCAAGCGAAGCGTCTTGACCGGGTCCTCGGCGCCGACCGCCGCGCCCGCGATGAGGGCGAGCGCCAGCCCGATCATGCCGCCGCGCGCCGTCAGACTCCTCACGGGGTCCGGGCCGGAATCGATCCCGGCAAGACCCCTGTCACCGGCGGGTGCGGAGACGCGGGACGACGTCGCCGGCGACGCGCTCCAGAACCGGAAACTGATCGGGGCCGGGCGCGTCGACGATGAACTCGTTGACTCCCGCCTCGCCGTAGCGCCCGACCATCTCCTCGAAGGCGCCCACGCTCGACCAGGGATCGGCGAGCCCTTGCTCCTTCATCTTGGACGCCCACCCGTAGAACGACCTCCAGATGGTCCCGGGGTCGCGGCCGATCGCGGCGCAGTGCTCGTCCAGGACCTGATTCCGCTCGCGCATCTCCTGCACGGTGCCGAACGAGTTCCACGCGTCGGCGTACTCGGCGCAGATCCGGAGCATGCGGGACTTGTGGGCGCCGAGGGTCAGCGGGGGGCGCGGCTGCTGGATGGGTCTCGGGCGGACTTGCGCGTCCTTCAGCCGATAATACTTCCCGGCGAACGTCATGTGACCGTGGCGCAGGAGCCCATCGACGATCTGGACCGCTTCGTGGAACCGGCCGACCAGCTCTCCCGGCGGCGACAGCGTGATGCCGAACTGCTCGTGCTCCGGCACGAACCATCCGGCGCCGAGCCCCAGCTCCAGCCGACCATTCGAGATGTGATCGACCGTCATGGCCTCGTGGGCGAGCAGTCCGGGATGACGGAAGGTGTTGGAGCTCACCAGCACTCCGACCCGGATGCGGGTTGTCCGCGCGGCGAGCCCGGCGAGGACCGTCCAGGCCTCGTAGTACGGCCCGGTGGGTCGGCTCGGCTGGTTGAAGTGATCGCAATCCCACACGCTGTCGAAGCCGAGACGCTCGAAATACTGCCAGCGCTCGACGAGCGTGGGGAAGGGAAGGTTCTGGTCCGTGCACAGCCCGAAGCGCATCCCGCGGGACATCCCGACCTCCGGAGCGAGGGTGACTGGCGTCAGCGCGGTCCGAGTATGCGAGGCCGGACGCGACGACGTCAATCGGTCCGGAGCTCTCGGCCTTCCTTCTTCTCCTTGCAGAGAAAATCGATGAGGCGCTGGGTGACTTCGGGCGGGATGTCCTCGGCCTGGAGCGTGCGGGCCATGGTAACGGTGCCGCGGTAGGTGTTGACGAAGGAGACGCAGGAGGGACAGAGGTCGAAGTGAATCTCGAGCGCCCTGGCGCGCTCCGGCGGAAGCTCACCCTCGAGGTAATCCACGAGGAGCTCTACGCACTCGTCGCAGCGCGCCACGTGGGGGATCAGATCCACGCCCGGTCGCTCTCCTCCGGCCGGGGCAGGACCCCCCAGCCGCCATGATCGTAGCACGGGCCCGCGGAGGGCACCCCTTCAAGGTGGGGCGCGACCGCAAGCCCTACTCGTGAGACGGCTCACCCCGGGGAATGGTTGCCGGCCCCCGGGCGCCGAGGGCGGGGAGGCGAGGGGCCGGCCCCGGTTGGAGCAGTCCTGGGACTCCGCTATCATGGCCGCGTGAGGGGAGGCCCCCCATGACGTTGAAGAAGCTCGGCCACGTCGTCCTCAAGGTGCGCGACCTCGAGCGATCCGAGGCGTTCTACACGGGCGTCCTGGGCCTGACCGTGACCGGCCGGATGCCGGGGCGCATGGTCTTCTTCGCCGTGCCGGGAAGCGCGGACTCGCACGACCTCGGCTTGTGGTGGGTGGGCCCGGACGCGGCTCCCCAGGGGCCGAAGCAGGTCGGGCTGTTCCACGTCGCGTGGCAGGTGGAGCGGGAGGAGGACCTCCGCGCCTTCCACGACTCGCTCGTGGCCCGCGGGGTGCCGGTGCGATCCACGATGGACCATGGCGCCAACCTGTCCGTGTACTTCGAGGATCCGGACGGGCACATGCTCGAGGTCACCTACGAGAAGCCGCGCGAGACGTGGCCCGCCGGTCAGAACCCGTTCGCCGGCCGGGCGCCGCTGTCCTTCCAGGCCGCGCGTCACTGAGACCGCTCGCCGGCGAGACACGCATGGAGCCCGTCCTGGTCGCGCTCGCTCGCTTCGTCGCCGAAACCTCCGAGGAGACCATCCCGGCCGCGGTGCGCGATCGCGCGGCGCTGGTCGTGGCCGACAGCGTCGGCGCGATCCTCGCGGGCTCACAGGAACCGGAGGTCCGGCGGCTTCATGCCGGCGCGGAGCGAGCGGTCGGCCCCGCCACCGTGCTGGGGGAGGGCTTCCCGCGGGTCGAGCCCTGGTGGGCGATCACGGCGAACGGCCTCGCGGGCACGATGCTCGAGCTCGACGAGGGCAACCGGTTCGCTCGTGGGCATCCCGGGATCCACGTGCTCCCGGCCGCGCTGGCCGAGGCCGAGCGGCTGGACCGGGGAGGCGGTGCGCTTCTCTCGGCGCTGATTGCCGGCTACGACGTGGCCGCCCGGCTGGGTGGGGGCGCGCCGATCCGGCCCGGCATGCACATGCACGGCGTTCACGGGGCCGTGGGCGCGGCGGCAGCCGTTGCCCGGCTGCGCGAGCTCGACACCGACGTCACCGCGCGCGTGCTCGGCGTCGCCGCCGGCCTGACGCTCGGCACCTCGTGGCGGACGGCGCTCGGCGGCGCGACGGTGCGGAACGCGTACGCGGGAGTCTCGGGCGCCAACGGGTGGCTGGCCGCCGACCTCGGCGTCGCCGGCATCACGCCGCTACCGGACATGCTGAGCGAGATCTTCGGCCGGATCAGCGGCGCGTCATTCGATGGGGCGGCGATCCTGGAAGGCCTGGGCGCGCGCTTCGAGATCGCCCGCAACTACTTCAAGCGCTACGCGTGCTGCCGATACAACCACCCGGCGGTCGAGGCCCTCGAGGAGATCCTGGCCGCGACCCCCATCGCGCCCGACCGGGTCGCGTCGATTCGCGTCGAGACCTCGGCCCTCGGGGCGACGATGAGCGAGCGCGAACCCGTCGGGTCGCTCGGCGCGAAGTTCTCCATCCCGTACTCGCTTGCCGCGCGACTGATTCTCGGCGCGTGGGAGGACTGCGGCGTCGACGCATTCCGGGAGCCGGCCCTCTCGGACGGCCGCGTGCGCGCGCTCGCGCGACTGGTCGAGGTCGTGGAGGATCCGGCGCTCACCGCGCTCACCCCCCGCGTCAGACCTGCGCGCGTGGAGGTGCGGCTCGCCGACGGGCGGGTGCTGGAGCGGCAGGTCGACCAGCCGTCCGGGGAGTTCGATCGACCCTATTCGGAGGCCGCCCTTCGGGAGAAGTTCCTCGGGCTCGCCGACGTCTCGCTCGGGCAGTCCGGCGCCCGAGCCGCCTGGGACCTCTGCCGGCGCGTCGGTGATCTCAAGAGCGCCCGCGAGCTGACCGACGGCCTCCGCGCCCTCGCGCTCGCCCGCCGCCCGCACTGACCCGGAGGCGCCTGTGGACTTCGCCCTGACCAGCGAGCAGGAGCGCTACCGCCAGCTCGTCCGGGAGTTCGCGCAGCACGAGGTCGCTCCGCACGTGGCCGAGTACGATCGGGCGGAGCGGTACCCGGTCGAGATCGTGAAGAAGATGGCGCCGCTCGGGTTCCTGGGCGGCACGATCCCCGAGGCGTACGGCGGCCCGGGCATCGACCATCTCACGATGGCGCTCGGGATCGAGGAGATGTCGCGCGTCTGCATCCACATGGGCTCTGCGATGGGGCGGGCCGCGGGTCTGGTGGGATCCGGCATCCTCCAATTCGGGACCGAGGCGCAGAAGCAGCGCTACCTCGTCCCGCTCGCTCGCGGCGAGACCTTCGCGGGCACGGCGGTGACGGAGCCCCACTCGGGGACCGACGTCGTCGCCATGGAAACCACCGCGCTCCGCAAGGGCAACGAGTACATCCTGAACGGGGCGAAGATCTGGATCTCCGGCGTCGGACTGGCCGAGTGGTATCTCACCTTCGCGACGCTCGACCGGACGAAGGGCGCCCGGGGAGTCTGCGCCTTCGTGGTCGAGCGGGGCTTCCCGGGGTTCAGCGAGCGGCCGATCCGGAACAAGCTCGCCTTCCGGCCCGCCCAGGTCGGCGAGCTGGTGTTCGAGGACTGCCGGGTGCCCGCGGAAAACCTGGTCGGGCGGGAAGGAGAGGGCCTCAAGGTCGCCCTCTGCGCCGTCGAGAACGGCCGCCTGTCCGTGGCGTGCCGGGCGGTCGGTCTCGCCCAGGGCTGTCTCGACGCGTCGGTCGCCTATGCGCGGCAGCGTGTCGTGCAGGGGCAGCCGATCGCGCGCTACCAGCTCGTGCAGGCGAAGATCGCCGACATGGTGCTCGGCATCGAGTCGGCCCGCTACCTGACCTATCGCCTGGCGTGGCTCAAGGCCCAGGGCGTCCGCCGCGCGCGCCGCGAGTCGTCGATCGCGAAGCTCCACGCGTCGGAGATGGCGTTCCGCGCGGCATCGGACGCTGTCCAGATCCATGGGGCGTACGGCGTCTCGGAGGAGTACGTGGTCGGTCGGTTCCTCCGCGACGCGAAGTTCCTCCAGGTCGTGGAGGGCGTCAACGACATCCACCGCGTCCTGGTCGGCGAGTACGCCCTCGGTCTCCGCGAGGATCCCCGCTAGGGCTCGCGGCCGCCCTTGTCGTACGGGTCGTCGTTAGGACGGCCCGCTTCTCGCGGCCCCGGACTCAATGGATGCTCACGAACGATGACGTCTGGCGAGCGCGAGGGCTGCCACGCGCCCTAAAGGCCTAGGGCGCGGTCCGGAGGCCGGGCGGGGCCGCTAGCGGCCGACGCGGACGGACGCGACAGTCCGGCGGAGGCCTTCGTCGAGCGGGACCCGCGGCGTCCAGCCGAGGACGCGCCGGGCGCGCGAGGCGTCGAGGAGACTTCGGCGCTGCTCTCCCGGTCGCGCTGGCCCGTGCCGGACTTCGCCCTTGCCGCCGAACGCGGCGCGCAGCGTCTCGAAGAGGGTGACGACGGTGGTCTCGACCCCGGTTCCGATGTTGATCGGACCCCTCACCTCGGGCCGCTCGAGCGCGCGCATGGCCGCGTCCGCCACGTCGCCGACGTACACGTAGTCACGAGTCTGAAGTCCGTCGCCATTGATGACGCACGTCTCGCCCCGGAGGAGACGGTCGGTGAAGATCGCGATGACGCCGGCCTCTCCGTGCGGATCCTGGCGAGGCCCGTAGATGTTGGCGAGGCGCAGGATCACCCCGCTGACCCCGTGGAGCGCCTCCCAGCAGGCGAGGTAGAGCTCCGCGGCGACCTTCGACGTGCCGTAGGGAGAGACCGGCCGCGACGGATGATCCTCCGGCGTCGGGATCACGTCCGTGTCCCCGTAGCCCGCGCCGCCGGTCGAGACGTACACGACCCGCCGCGCATCGGCGCGCCGGCAGCATTCGAGCAGATTGATGGACCCGAGCACGTTGATCTCCGCGTCGAGGGACGGGTTCGCGACCGATCGCCCGACGGAAGCCTGCGCCGCGAGGTGCACGACGGCGTCGGGCCTCTCGGTGCGGAAGACGTCGTCGAGCGCCGAGCTGCGAAGGTCGACGACATGGAGCCGCGCCGCCGGGTTGACCTGCTGACGCTTTCCGGTGCTGAGGTCGTCGACGACGGCGACCTGGTGGCCGGCCTCGACACAGCGATCGACCACGTGGGAGCCGATGAACCCCGCGCCACCGGTGACGAGGATCTTCACGCCGCCGCATTATGGAGGGACACACGCCCGCCGCCAAGAGCCTTCTCGGCCCGGCTCTTGGGGAGCATGCCGCGTTCGGGCTAAGGTTGGCCCCATGACGGCGCCGGGCCCGGCCGCGACGGGGCGCGAGCCTGCGGGCCTCGGCCGCCTCTTCGCCCCGCGAGCCGTCGCCCTCATCGGCGTGCCCGGCGACCTCTCGCGTCCCGGGGCCCGCCCGCTCCACTTCCTCCGGCGTCACGGCTATCCGGGCCGCATCTATCCCGTGAATCCCGGCCACTCGGTGATCGGGGATCTACCCGCCTTCCCGAGCATCGAGGCATTGCCGGAGCCCCCGGACGTGGCCTGGATCGGTCTCCCCGCCGCCCAGGCCGCCGACGCGCTCGACGCGTGCGGGCGCGCTCGCGTTCCCTTCGCCGTGGTGCTCGGCGCCGGCTTCGCCGAGCTGGGGGAGTCCGGGGCGGAGAAGCAGGCCGACCTGGTCGCGCGTGCGCGGCGCGCGGGCGTGCGCCTCCTGGGACCGAACACGGTCGGCTTCGTGAACGCCTGGGACCGCGTGGCGCTCACCTTCTCGACCGTCGGCAAGCTTGAGGCGCTGCGGCCCGGTCCGGTGGCCATCCTCTCGCAGTCGGGTGGGCTCGGTGGCTGTCTCCTGGACCGCGCGACCGATCGCCGCCTCGGCGTCGGCCTGTTCGTCTCGACGGGGAACGAGGCGGACCTCTCCCTCGCCGACTACCTTGAGTGGCTGGTAGAAGACGCGCGGGCCCGCGCCATTGCCTGTCTGATCGAGCAGGTGCGGGAGCCGGACCGGGTGGCGGCCGTCGTCGAGCGCGCGGCGACCCGCGGCATTGCGGTCGTCGCGCTCAAGCTGGGCGCCTCCGAGGTCGGATCGCGCGCCGCGCGCTCGCACACCGGATCACTCGCCGGAGGGCGCGATGCCTGGCGGGCGTGGGCGCGCGCGGTGGGCTTCCTCGAGGTGACCGAGCTCGACCATCTGGTCGAGACGGCGGCCCATCTCGCCAGGACGCCGGCGCTGGGCGGGCCCCGCATGGCGATGGCGACGTCCTCCGGAGGCGTGGCCGTGCTCCTCGCCGACGCGCTCGAGCCGCGCGGCTTCAGGTTCGCCCCCCTGGCGGACGAGACCACGCGGCGCGTGGCCACGCTCCTCCCGGCGTACGTCAACGTCACGAACCCCCTCGACATCACGGCGGGCCTCCCCGACGCGACGTTCGGCGAGGTGCTGACCACGGTTGCCCGCGACCCCGGGATCGACGTCGTCGTGGTCCCGTTGACGATGGCGACGGCCGGTGGGGGGAGAGCCCGGGCCGAGCACGTCATCACGGCCGCCCGCGGCGCGACGAAGCCCGTGGTCGTCTGCTGGCCGGGGGGACAGCTCGTGCGGAAAGGGGTCCGCGTCCTGGAGGAGGCCGGGGTGCCGGTCTTCCTCACGGTCTCGAGCTGCGCCGCCGCGCTCGGCGCGGCCCTGGCGCTTCGCCAGCTACGGGATCAGCCGCCCCGCCGTCCGGGCCCGATCGTGTCGACCGCTGCGCCCGGCGGAGACGGGGCCCTGCCGTGGCAGTCAGTTTCTGCTCTGCTGGCGGAGGCGGGGCTTCGCCTGGCGCCGGAGGTCCTCGTTCGGGACGTCGGAGAGGCGCGGGCGGCGTCAGCGAACCTCCGCTATCCCGTCGCGGTGAAGGTGCTTGGTCCGCTCCACCGGACCGAGGTTGGCGGCGTGCGGCTGGGTGTGTCGGGCCTCGACGAGCTCCTCGATGCCGTCCGGGCGCTCCGGCCGCTCGGCGAGGCGTGCGTGATCCAGCCGATGGTCGAGGGCCTAGAGGTCCTGGTGGGCGCCCTCCGAGACCCCGTGCTCGGTCCGTTCGTGGTGATCGCTCCGGGCGGCGTCCAGGCGGAGCTGTACGGCGAGCGAGCCATGGCCCCGGCCCCGTGCGATACGACCACGGCCGAGCGGATGATCGGCGAGTGTCGCGCGCTCGACGCACTGCTCCGGGGCCACCGCGGCGCTCCGCCAGCCGATCGAGCGAGCCTGGTCGAGACCGTGACGCGAACCGCGGCGCTGGCCGCGGCCCTGGGTCCGCGCCTGGCCGCCCTCGACCTCAATCCGGTGATCGTCGGGCCGCCGGGAGCCGGCGCGACGGTCGTGGACGCGCGCGTCGTGCTCGATCGATGAGGATCACCCTCGCGACGGAGGCCCGACGTCCTGCCGCAGCGGCGTCGGAGCGATGACGCCCGCCGAACGCGGGCGCCCTCGACGCGAATGCCCGCATCGCGCGGGCGACGCCGCTCCCGCGCGAGCGCGAGACCGAGGAAATGTTCCGTGCGCGAGCGTCGGGCGCATCGAGTCAGGGGTTCCACCCGACACGCGGAGGACTTCCTTCGCGCCGCGCGACGCGTCGCGAACGCGGAATCGCATCGCGGCGACCTCGTGACGCCGTCGCGCCGTACAAAGCGGTTGCCGGCTGGACGGCCCGGCCTATAATGTGTCCACTGTATCTGGCGCTCGGACCGACTCCATCGAGCGGAGGGTGAGGATGGCCGGTGAACGGGTAGAGGCCTTCGTCCGCAGCTACGGGCAGCTCGAGCGGGAAGTCCACAAGGTCATCGTCGGCCACGACGAGATCGTGGACCAGGTACTCGTGGCGCTCTTCGCGGGCGGACACGTCCTGCTCGAAGGCGTCCCCGGACTGGGGAAGACCCTCCTGGTGCGCACCCTGGGTCGATGCCTCGATCTCTCGTTCTCGCGAATCCAGTTCACGCCGGACCTCATGCCGGCCGACATCATCGGCACGAACATCATCGTCGAGGATGCGGACGGGCGGCGGCACTTCCAGTTCGAGCGGGGCCCGGTCTTCGCGCACATCCTGCTGGCCGACGAGGTCAACCGGGCGACGCCCAAGACGCAGTCGGCCCTCCTCGAGGCGATGCAGGAGTCGAACGCCACGGTGGCCGGCGTGACCCACCGGCTCCCGTCGCCGTTCTTCGTGCTGGCGACCCAGAACCCGATCGAGATGGAAGGGACCTATCCGCTCCCGGAGGCGCAGCTCGACCGGTTCCTGTTCAAGCTTCGGGTCCGCTACCCCGCGCTCGAGCAGCTGAACGAGATCATCGATCGGACCACCACGGCGAACGATCCGAGCGTGCAGCAGGTGATGACCGGCGCCGAGGCGATGACCGCTCGGGAGCTCGTGCGCGAGGTGCCCATCGCCGCTCACGTCCGTGAGTTCGCCGCCAAGCTGGTGATGGCCACCCACCCCCAGTGGGAGGAGGCTCCGGACATGACGCGGCGCTACATCCGCTACGGGGCGAGCCCCCGGGCGGCCCAGGCGCTGGTCCTCGGGGCCAAGGTCCTCGCGCTCCGCGCAGGGCGCTTCGCCGCGAGCATCGACGACGTCAAGGCGATCGCGCTGCCCGTGCTCCGGCACCGGGTGATCCTGAACTTCGAGGGCGAGGCCGAGGGGATCGAGGCGGACCGCCTGCTGACCGAGGTGCTCGAGGCCGTGGAGGCATCGTCCCGCGAAGGCAAGGAGGTGTTCCTCCGTTAGCCCGCGCTCCAAGGAGACGCCCATGGGACACGGCGCTGCCCTCGGCCAAACGATCTCACGCCTCACCCGGCTGATACGGCAGCGCCGCGCGGTTTTCTACGGCGTGCGCGGCCTGGCGTGGGGCCTGTGTCTGGCGGTCGCGCCGGTGATCTTCCGCGCGCAGATCGGACCGTGGGCGCTGCCGGTGGCGGGCGGCCTCGCCGTCGCGTCGACCCTCCTGGGTGTTCTGTACGGAGTCCTTCTCCGCGTGCCCCCCGTCGACGCGCTCGGGCTTGCCGACCGCGCGTTCGATCTCAAGGATCGCCTCGCGACGGCGCACGATCTGCTCGGGCGTCCGGACCGCGGCGCGCTGGCAGACTCGGCGATCTCCGACGCCGAGCGGCATACCGGGCAGATCAAGCTCGAGCGGGCGGTGCCCTGGCGCTGGCCTCGCGAGCTGAAGCTCCTTCCCGCGCCGGTCCTGGCGCTGGCGGTGCTGCCCTACCTGCCGCCGGTCCCGGCGCTGGACGTCTCGATGCCGTCGTTCACCCCGGCGGCCGAGGAGGAGAAGAAGCCGGAGACTGCCGGGCCGCAACAGGCAATCGAGCGTCCCGCGCCGAAGAAGGTCGAGAAGGTCGAGCGGGTGGAGATGCAGGACCGCGACTACCAGACCCGGCCGAACCCGGAGAGCCGGGAGCACGCCAAGGGCGACCTCGCCGCGGCCTTCAAGGACACGAACGTCGCGACGAAGCGACCGGACTTCTCGAGCTTCCTGAAGCAGGGCGACGACCGCATGCGGCTCCTCGAGCGGGTGGACAGCCTCCCGGACCTCCAGCGCGACTTCACGCAGAGCCAGTACAAGGTCATGTTTCGCAAGTCGCGGAGCCTCTTCTCCGGGATCGACCCGCGCCAGATGACGCCGGAGAAGCTCCGGCAGCTGCTCGACGAGATGAACCGGATGGGCCGGCGTCCCGGTAGCGGCGGGGGCGGGGAAGGGGACTGGAGCCAGGAGATGATGGAGGGGGCCGACGCCCTCGACCGCGGCCAGATGGACAAGGCCATGGAGGCGATGGAGCGGGCCCTCGACAAGATGCGGGCGCAGGACGAGCGGGACCGCGGCGGCAAGGGACTTCAGGGCGGGCGCACCGGTCGTGACCGGGACCGCGAGCGCGGCGGCCAGGGCCGGCCAGGCGAGGACGAGCCCGACTTCGGCGAGGGCCAGGGGTCCATGCCCGGGAAGGGGACGAATCCCGGCTGGCGCGGCGATCCGACGAACCGGCTCGGACAGAACCCGTTCGACATCGGCGTCGAGGGTCAGATGCGCAAGGGCCGTCGCGAGTCCTACGACACGAACATGCTCGGCAAGGGCGCGCTCAATCCGTCGCGGCTCCCGTCGATGAGCGTCGTGACCCAGTACCGCAAGATGATGGAGGAGGCCCTGGCGAAGGAGGCGATCCCGCTCGACTACCGCAGTCAGGTGCGGGACTACTTCCAGGCACTCGAGGAGCGCTGAGCCGAATGGCCCGCCTCGTCCGCTCGGCGCCCGCCGCTGCACCGTCGCCGGCGGCCGAGCGCTTCTTCTCCAACGCCTTCCTGATGCAGCTCGAGCGCCTGGGCTTCGTGTCCAAGCGATCGCACCTCGGCGCCGTGAAGGGCGAGCGGAAGAGCCCGCGCCGCGGGTCCAGCGTGGAGTTCGCCGACTACCGCCCCTACGAGGTCGGCGACGATCTGCGGTACGTGGACTGGAACGCGTTCGCCCGGCTCAACCGCCTCTACCTCAAGGTGTTCATCGACGAGGAGGATCTCTGCATCCACCTCCTCCTTGACGCCAGCGGCTCCATGGACTACGGGACGCCGAACAAGTTTCGGTACGCCATGCGCCTGGCGGCGGCGCTGGCGTTCATCGGCTTCGTCAATCTCGAGCGCGTCGGCGTCGCGGTGTTCCGCGACCGGGTCGCCGAGGGGTGGCTCCCGACCCGTGGGCGGAACCAGTTCCTGCCGATCCAGGAGTTCCTCGCGAATCTTGCGCCCGCCGGCGGCACGGCGTTCAACGACTCGATCCGCCAGTACGCGCAGCGTGCCAAGGACGCCGGGGTGGCGGTGGTCGTCTCCGACTTCCTCGACCCAGCCGGTTACGCCTCGGGCTTGCGGGCGCTGATGGAGCGGCGGTTCGACGTCCACGTGATCCACCTCCTGTCGCCGGATGAGATGCGGCCGATGCTGGGGGGTGACCTGGAGCTGGTGGACGCCGAGACCGGGGAGCTCCGCGAGGTGTCGATCGACGCCGAGGTGCTGCGCGGCTACGAGCGCCAGCTCGGAACGTTCATCTCGGGCATCGAGGGCTTCTGCCGGACCAACGAGCTGAATTACGTGCGCGTGGTCACCGACATGCCCGTCGAGGACCTCCTCCTCCGGCGCCTGAAGGGGGGCCTGCTCCAGTGAGCTTCCTGCAGCCCTGGGCATTCCTCCTGCTGGGCTTGTCGGTCCCCCTCCTGCTCCTGTACTTCCTCAAGGTCCGGCGGCAGCAGCGTCGCGTGTCCTCGGTCCTCCTGTGGTCGCCTGTGTTCCGCGATCAGCAGGCGTCGGCGCTCTTCCAGCGCCTGCAGCTCGACCCGCTGCTGCTGCTCCAGTTGCTGGCGCTCCTGCTCCTGGCCGCCGCGCTGGCGCGGCCGACCCTGCTGCTCCAGGGCAAGGGGGCGGAGCGGCTGATCTTCGTCGTGGACACCTCCGCGTCCATGAAGGCGCGGGACGTTGGATCGAGCCGCATCCGCGAGGCCCAGCAGCAGGCGGCGAGCTTGATCGCCGAGGCGGGGCAGGGCGCCGAGATGATGGTGATCGAGGCGGGCTCCCAGCCCACCATCCGGCTCAACTTCACGCGCGACCGTGACCGCGCTCGGCACGCCGTCTTCGACATCGAGGCGCACGACCAGCCCAACCACCTGAGCGAGGCGATCCGCACGGCCCTGGCGCTCGTGCCTCCGGTGGACCCGCGGGTGCGCATCCACGTCCTGACCGACGGCGCGTTCGACCCGGCGCAGGTCCGGGAGTTTCCCGATCCCCGGGTCCGCTGGGTCACGGTCGGAGGCGGCGCCCGCAACGTCGGCATCACGCAGTTCGCCGTGCGGAAGGCCTACTACGGGGCGTTCGACTACCAGGCGTTCCTGTCGGTCACGAACTTTTCCGACGAGCGCGTCTCGTTCCCGCTGTCGCTGACGGTCGACGATCACAAGCTCAGCGAGCAGACGATCGCGCTCGATCCCCTCGTGAAGCGGAACGTCATCATCCCGTTCACCCTGCAGGGCGGCGGCCTCGTCAAGGCGGTCGCCGACGTTAAGGACGACCTCGACTCGGACAACGTGGTCCAGGCGGTGGTGCCGGAGCCGCGGAAGCTCCGGGTCCTCCTGGTGAGCCAGGGCAACCTCTTCCTGGAAAAGGCGCTCCGGACCGACCCGCAGGTCATCCTGGAGACGAAGAGTCCCAACGAGTACTCGGGCGGAATGGGGACGTACGACGTCGTGGTGCTGGACGGCACGTCGCCGGCGAAGATCGGCCCGGGCCGCTTCGTTCTCGTGAACTCCACGCCCGGTGACGTCCCGATCGAGTCGCTCGGCACGATGGAGCAGCCGGTCGTTCTGGACTGGATGCGGAACCATCCGGTGATGCGCTTCGTCGACCTGTCGAAGGTGGCGGTCGAGGAGGCGCTCCGCGTGCGCCCGCTGGCGGCGGGCAAGACGCTGCTCGAGTCGGTGGGCGGCCCGCTCATCTTCCTGCTCGAGGAGCCGCAGCGGAAGGCGGTGTTCGTCGGCTTCGACCTCTTCAAGACGGACCTGCCGCTGCGCGTCGCGTTCCCGCTGATCCTGGCGAACAGCCTCCGGTGGCTCCAGCCGGTGGGCCTCGAGGGCTCCGACCTGATGGTCAGCGCCGGGTCGCCCTTCCTCCTGTCCGTCGAGCACGGCGTCCAGGAAGGGACGGTGCGCGATCCGACCGGGGCCACGCAGCGCGCCGAGATCACACGGGGCGCCCTGTCGTTCGCGCAGACCGATCGCGTCGGGCTGTACACGCTGACGACGGGAGGGAAACGGGAGGTCCGATTCGCCGTCAACCTCCTGGACAGCGCCGAGTCGAACATCCGGCCCCAGGCGCTGCCGCTCGCCCCGCCGCCGACGGCCGGGGGATCGGGCGAGAGCTTCACTTACCAGCGCGAGCTGTGGCCGTATCTCCTGGGCCTGGCGATCCTGACGCTCGCCTTCGAGGGCTTCCTCTACTGGCGCCGCCAGACCGCGGGGCGCTTGACCTGGCCGCTGCGCCCGTCGGATCGGTGGGCCCTGATGAGCCGGGGGGTCGCGCTCCTCCTGCTGGTTTGGGCATTGACCCAGCCTCAGTTCACGCGCTGGCTGGACCGCCAGAACGTCTTCTTCGTGCTGGACATGTCCGACAGCGTGAGTCTCGCCGCGCGGGAGACCGCCTATCGGTGGACCACGTCGGCGCTCGAGGCCATGAAGGCGGGGGACCGGGCGGGCCTCATCACCTTCGGCATGGACCCCCAGCTGGCCGAGCCCCTGCGCCCGGCCCCGACCTTCGCCCGGCCGCAGCCGCCGGGAGCCGGGCGGGCGACCAACATCGCTCGGGCGATCCAGCTGGCCCAGGCCTCGCTCCCGCGTGGCGAGGCGAACCGCATCGTGCTGCTGTCCGACGGTCGCGAGAACGCCGGGAAGGCCGTGGTGGCCGCCCAGGCCGCCAAGGACGCCGGCATCCCGATCTACTACTCGCCGATCGGCCTCACGTTCCCGCAGGAAGTCGTGGTCGAGCAGCTCCTCCTGCCGAACGAGGTCAAGTTCGGCGAGCCCTTCTACGCAAAGGTCGTCGTCAACGCGGTGAAGGAGGCCAGCGGGCGGCTCTCGCTCTACCGGAACGGCGAGTTCCTCGGGTCCCAGGTGGTGCGCCTGAACGCCGGGAAGAACGTCCTGACCTACCGCCAGTCGCTCGAGCAGGCGGGGGTCCACGTCTACCAGGCGCTCGTCGAGGTCGAGGGCGACGTCATCGAGGAGAACAACCGCGCGATCGGCCTCACCGTCGTCCGCGGCAAGCCGCAGGTGCTCATGGTCGACAAGGAGGAGGCGATGGCCCAGAACCTGGCCAACGCCCTCCGCTCCCAGTACATCGACGTGAAGCTCGTCGGACCCGAGGGGCTGCCCTCGACGATGGCGGCCCTCGAGAAGTACGACGGCGTGATCCTGTCGAACCTGTCCTCGCTCAAGATGACGCGCAACCAGATGACGCTCGTCCGCGACTATGTGCGCGAGCAGGGCGGCGGACTGATCATGATCGGCGGGGAAGAGAGCTTCGGCCTCGGCGGGTTCTACCGCACCCCCGTCGAGGAAGCGCTGCCGGTCACCATGGAAGTGAAGCAGAAGGTCGAGATCCCGAGCCTCGCCGTCATGCTGGTGATCGACCGGTCCGGCTCCATGGCGATGGGCATGAAGGACAACGACAAGGTCAACAAGCTCGAGGTCGCGAAGGAGTCGGCGCATCTGGTCGTCGACCTCCTCGACGAGCGGAACGAGGTCGGTGTCCTCTCCTTCGACACCGAGTTCGTGTGGCACGTGCAGCTCCAGCCGGCGAAGAACAAGCAGCTCATCCACCGGGAGATCTCCGCCATCAAGGCCGGCGGCGGGACCGATGGCTACCCGGCGGTGCGCGAGGCGTACCGGGCGCTGTTCGACCGTGACGCGCTCCTCAAGCACGTCATCTTCCTGTCCGACGGGCAGATGACTCGCGGCGACTTCGCCAGCCTCATTCGCCGCATGGTGAAGGACAAGATCACCGTCTCCAGCGTCGCGATCGGCTCCGACGCCGACGTCCAGCTGATGAACGACGTCTCCAAGTGGGGGCGGGGGCGGTTTTACTTCACCGAGGAGACCAGCACCGTCCCGCGCATCTTCACGCTGGAGACCCAGCTCGCGTCGAAGGCGTCGCTGATCGAGCAGCCCTTCAAGCCGATCGTGACCGGACCGCAGCACGAGACGATCCAGGACATCGACTGGGCGAAGGCGCCGCCCCTCGGCGGCTACGTCGCGACCAGCATCAAGAGCACCGCGGACCAGGTCCTGATGACCCACCAGGAGGATCCGCTCCTGGCCGCGTGGCGGTACGGGCTGGGGCGATCGGTGGCGTTCACCGCCGACGCGAAGGCGAAGTGGGGCGTCCTCTGGCTCCGGTGGCGCGACTACAACAAGTTCTGGGCGCAGGTGGTGCGGTGGACGCTTCGCGCGAACACGCGGAGCGACACCACGGTCAGCGTGGACCGGCGGGACGGGCAGGCGATCGTCACCGTCGACGGAATCGACCCGAAGGGCGAGTTCATCAACTTCCTGGACGGCCAGCTCGGCGTCGTGAATCCCGACAAGCGGCAGTCGGTGGTCGAGCTCGAGCAGGTCGCTCCCGGCCGGTACCGCGGCACGTTCCCCGCGCAGAACGAAGGCGTGTATCTCGCCGGCCTGACGACGCGCCGGGAGCAGCAGATGTTCGGCTCGCAGATCGTCGGCACCGTCGTGCCCTACGCGCAGGAATACCGCGAGCTGGGCGCCGACGAGAGCTTCCTCAGAGAGGTGACCGAGCTGACCGGAGGCGGTCCGCTGAGCGACGCCAAGGACGTCTTCACCTTGAACCGGCGCCGCTCTCGGATCCCGACCGACCTTTGGCCGTGGCTGGTGGGACTGGTGACCGTGGCGCTGGTGCCGGAGATCGCGATGCGCCGGGTCGGTCCCGCCCTTGCGCGGCTCGCGTGGTGGAGAAATAGGAGGTAAGCCCAATGGCAAGACGCACCGGACGCCGAGTCCAGGGACGGTGGGTACTGTTCGCGGCGCTCTTTGCCGCGTGTGTCCTCCGGGCGACGCTCGGGGACGCCGCAGCTCCGGCGGCCAAGCCGAGACCGGTGCTGATCTTGCCGTACCAGTCCACGGAGACCGATCCCTGGTTCGGGGAGGCAATCGCCGAGACGCTCTATCTTGCCGCCCAGGGCACGCCGGCGCTGTTGCCCATCGACCGAAGCCGGATCGCCCAGGTCAGCCGCGGCACCGGCACTGAGGGGTCGGTGGACTCCACGCCGCTTGCCATCGCGCGTGCCGTCAAGGCCGAGATCGTGTTCCTCGGCGACTACCAGCGCTCGGCGGCGGACGGGATCACGATCACGCCGAAGCTCCTCGACGTGAAGACCGGGCAGACCCAGACGCTCGAGGCGATCCGCGGCCCGAGCGACAAGCTCATCGAGACGCAGGCCACGCTGATCCAGTCGTACGCGAAGGCGCTCAACCTCGGGCTGAAGCCGGACGAGCTGGAGCGCCTGGTGACGGCCGCGAAGCCCACCACCAACCTGACGGCGCTCGAGGCCTTCGCCAAGGGACGGCGCTCGGCGCTCCTCGGAACCCAGGAAGGCAACGAGGGCGCCGCGGAGCTCATGGCGCGCGCGGTCGAGGTGGACCCCACCTTCGCGGTGGCCCACTACCAGCTGGGCGCCGTGCACCTCGTTCTGGGGAACCGGTGGAAGGCGGCGGCGCAGTTCCGGGCCTCGACCCAGGTGGATCCCAATCTCCCGGAGCCCTTCAAGGCGCTCGGCGACCTCTTCCTCTCGAGCCCGCGCCGGCTCTTCGACCAGGCGATCGAGGCCTACGAGCGCGCCATCGCGATCCGGCCGCACTACGCCGAGGCCCACGTGGGCCTCGGGGACGCCATGGCCGCCAAGGGTGACAACGAGGCGGCCATCGCCCACTACCAGAAGGCGCTGGCCCTCGACCCATTGAACGCCCGGGTACAGTTCGCGCTGGGCAAGATCTACTACAGCGAGAAGGGCCTCTACTACGAGGCGGTCACCGCCTACAAGAAGGCGATCGATCTGGACCAGTCCTTCCTCGAGGCGCGCATGGGCCTCGGCGAGATCTACGAGGAGAAGGGCCTCTACAAGGACGCGGTGGCCGAGTACAAGAAGGTGATCGAGGTCGAGCCGAAGCACACCGGCGCGAACTACAACCTCGCGATGGCCTACGAGAAGCTGGATCCGAAGGAGGCCATCGCCCAGTGGGAGCGCTACATCGGGATCGCGTCCACGGTGGCCACCGAGAAGGAATGGGTGGACGTGGCGCGCCAGCACCTCAAGAAGCTGAAGGACAAGTACCCCCAGCCCCAGTAAATCCGCGCCGGGTCGGCTCGAGGGGGGTCGCCGGCCCCCTCGAGCATCTCCGCGACCCGGTCTTCTCGCGCTCGAGCTTTTCGGATCCCGGCGGATCTTTTTTCCCGCGCAGGTGTCTCACAGTCGTCTCGGCGTCAAAACAGCGTCGGCGTGTCTGTAGAAATTCCTCGATTTCGCATCGATGCGACACGCCGTCGTGAAATGAGGAGATTTTTCTCGCTTGATCCCCCGAGACATGCGGGCGACGAGCGAGCTCGAAGACGTCAGGACACGTGAAGCCTCACTCACTTACACGGTAAGTCTTACAGCGAGCGCGCTCGCATGGCGTTCACGCTCGTCGATTGAAGGGAGATTCGCCACAGGCCGCGAGCGCGTTGCGAGCGCGCTGATTGATCCCTTTCGTGTCGCGTGAGGCGACAGCCTCGTGCGTGACTGCGCGCCTGTGCTGACTACTCACTCTCTTCGGCGGGAATCTCATCGCTGCGACGGTTGCATTGCGAACCGCTACGTGGCACGTCGGTTGCTCTCCTCCCTCTGTGGACCGATTCCATGCGCGCGCGAACGTACGTGACACGCGTGACATGAGAGCGGCCGGAACGATTCTCAGGAGACCAGGACGCCCGCGGTGAAACGGCCCCTCGTAGTGGTGGTCGGTGCAGTCCTTCTTGTCTCCGCCTGTGGCAGGATGTCGTCCACCCCGCCGGCCTTGTCGCCGAACGACAAGAGTGATCCCACCCGTCCGAGCACGAGTCCGGTCCCGGGGGCCTCCGCTCAGGAGAGCGCCGCGACGGCCTCGCTGAACACGAAGCTTCTCCGCCGGGCCTCGGGGTCGGGGAGTGCGACCGATCTTCCGCTGGGCCCCGGAGACCTCATCGAGATCACGGTGTTCGAGGTCCCCGAGCTGTCGGGCCTGAAGGTACGGGTGTCCCGGCCCGGGATGATCGTCCTGCCGTTGCTCGGAGAGGTGCCGGTGGCCGGGATGAGTCCGGGGGCGCTCGAAACCGACCTGCGGCAGCGCCTCTCGCGCTCGTACATGTACGACCCGCACGTCACCGTGTTCGTTCACGAGCGGAACAGCCAGCGGATCTCCGTCATCGGCGCCGTTCGAAAGGGCGGGGTCTTCGAGCTCAACGGCCGCCTTCGAGTCGCGGACGCCCTCGGGATGGCCGAGGGCCTCACCGACGATGCGGACCACATCGTCTACCTGTTCCGTCGGGTGCCGGCGGGCACGATCGCGCGCGCCCAGGGCGCCACGAAGACGACGCCGTCGCCGTCCGTCCCGGCGCCGTCTAGCTCGGCGTCATCTACCCCGGCGTCGTCCGGCTCGTCTGCGTCCGCGTCGGCGCCGGCTAGCGCGGCGCCCTCCGGCCCGTCGGCCTCCGCCTCGACGCCCGCTACACCGGCGCCCCCGACCTCATCGCCGTCGACATCGCCGGGACCGCCATCGTCGGCGCCGGCGGGCGCGTCATCCACGGCCGACTCGGGCGACACCGAAGAGGTGATGACCGCCATCAACCTGGACGCGATCGCCAACGGCAGTGAGGATCTGAACGTCCTGCTGGAGGCCGGCGATGTGATCCAGGTTCCGCGAGCCGGCTCGATCTACGTCGGCGGGTCAGTGGCTCACCCCGGCTCGCTGCCGCTCAAGTCCAAGACGACCGTCCATCAGGCCATCCTGGCCGCGGGCGGCGCGACGAACGTGGCGGCGCTCTCGGACGTGCGCCTGTACCGGACCGAGGCCAATGGGCACGTCGAGGTAATCACGCTCGATCTCGACGAGTTCGAGGCGGGGAAGGGCTCGCCCGACCTCGAGAAGAACGACGTCGTCATCGTGGGGAAGTCCATGGCCAAGGCTTTCTTCTGGAACGTCTACGAGCTCTTTCGCGGAATGTTCGGCGTAGGGGTGGGCCTGTGAGCCTCGTCCGCCTCGCCGACCGAGCCGCTCACCGAGGTGCAGAACGATGACGGCAGGGCCGCTGCCCTCCTCCGGCCTTCCCGCTCCGCGACACTCGCGGGACACCGCGCTCACATGGCCCCCGGCCGGCGCCCGGCACACGGGCTTGGACACGTGGGAGCCGACCCCGCACCCCGAGGAGCACGGTCTTCGGGGGCTCTGGCGGGTGGTGCGGGGTCGCAAGGGGACGATCGTCCTCGTGTTCGCGGTGACGATGCTCGCCACCAGCATCTGGGCGTTCACCATCCGGCCGGTCTACACCGCGACTGCGACGCTCCGTATCGAGAAGGAAGAGCCACAGCCACACGTCGTCGTCAAGTTTGACGACGTCGTCAAGAGTGCCGATGCGTTTCCTGACCTCTATCAGACTCAGCAGCGACTGCTGCAGAGCCGATCGCTCGCCAACCGGGTGATTGAACTGCTGGCTCTCGACAAGCATCCAGACTTTCAGGAGCCCGATGGGAATGCCAGCGTGGTCGGGCGCGTCCGGGCCTGGGGGCGGGAGCGCCTGGCTCCGTGGCTCCCGCCGGTGGTCCGTACGTCTCCGGAAGCGCTCGGGGACCTCATCATGGAATCGCCCACCACGAAGGTGTTCCTCGGACGGCTGTCGGTCGACCCCGTACGGAACTCGCGACTGATCCGGGTGTCCTTCGACAGCCACTACGCGCCTTTGGCGGCACGGGTGGTCAACACGCTCGCCGAGGCCTTCGTGACCCAAACACTGGAGTTCCGGGCCGACGCTGGTCGCTACGCGAGCGGGTTCCTCGGGCGGCAGATCGGTGACGCGCGGGACCGGCTGGAGAAGAGCGAGGCGAAGCTCAGCGCGTTCGTGAAGGCGAACGGCATCAATTTCGTGACTTCGGGCACGGACAAGCTTCCGGAGCGGGAGGACCTCGTCACCCACGAGCTGAGCATCCTGTCCGACAGTCTCGTCAAGGCCCGGAACGATCGAATCGCCAAGGAGGCGCTGGCCGAGGAGGCCCGCCAGTCAGACGTGGATGCGCTGCCCGCGGTGCTGCAGAACCCGGTCGTCGTGAAGCTGAAGGGCGATCTGGCGACGCTCGAGGCGCAGCGTCGCGAGCTCGGCCAGACCTTCCGCCCCGAGTATCCTCGCGTCCGGCGGCTGGATCAGAGCATCAACGAGCTGCGCGCCCAGATCCACGGGGAGGTGCTGCGGGTCACGAAGGGGCTGGAGGCCGACTATCATGCCTCGCTCCAGAACGAACGGCAGCTCGAGCAGTCGATGGACGTGCAGCGCGCCCGCGCCATGCAGCTCGGCGACCAGATGGTGCAGTACAACATCCTCCGTCGGGACGTCGACGCCAACCGCGAGCTCTACACGTCCCTCCTGACGCGCCTCAAGGAGACGCAGATCTCGAGCGATCTCCTGTCATCGCCGATCTCGATCGTGGACCGAGCCGACGTGCCCCTGTGGCCCTCGTGGCCCCGGAAGAGCCTGCTCTTGGCGCTTGGCGGACTCGTGGGATTGCTCACGGCCGTCGGCGCCGCGTACGTCCGCGAGCTGTCCGACCCAAGATTACGGAACATCGACGACGTGGACCGGCTCCTGGGCGTCCCCCGCCTGGGTCTCGTTCCCGAGCGCTCTCGTCGCGAGGGCCGCCGGCTCTTGTGGCCGGCGCGACGCCCGCCCTTCGCCCTCGTCGCCCACGAGGCGACGTACTCCATGTCGGCCGAGGCGTTCCGGGACTTGCGGACCAGCTTGCTCTACGCGGTGGGTGAGCGCCCGATCCGGACCGTGATGGTGACGTCGC
The DNA here is from genome assembly GCA_964463175.1 of uncultured bacterium. GTDB lineage: Bacteria > Methylomirabilota > Methylomirabilia > Rokubacteriales > DASRDR01 > DASRDR01. The sequence goes on along the minus strand of CAYXBJ010000066.1, from coordinate 25,716 downwards.
CGGATGCCGGCGACGGCAAGACCGCTCTGGCCACGAATCTGGCGATCGCGCTCGCCCAGCTCGGCACCAGGGGCGTGCTTCTGATCGACGCCAACCTGCGGCACCCCGAGCTCCACCAGCTCCTGGGCGTCCCTCGCCGGCCCGGACTGTCGGCGTTTCTCACGGGGCAGGCCGAGCTGCCCGCGGTCCTGTCCGCCACGGACATCGACAATCTCTACGTCATTCCTGCCGGCCGCATGCCCGACAACCCCGCCGAGCTGCTGGCGTCACCCCGCCTCCACCAGGCGCTCGAGGTGCTCAGCGAGCAGTTCACGCACGTCGTCATCGACACGCCGCCCCTGTCGGGGCTCAGCGACGCCCTGAACCTGGCGCCGCGGCTGGACGGCGTCGTGCTGGTGCTCCGGCACGGCCGGTCCGAGCGGGCGCTGGCTCAGGCGGCCGTGCAGCGGCTCTTGCTCGTGCAGGCCAACGTGCTCGGAGTGGTCGTCAACAAGGCGGACGCGCGAACGTCCAGACAACGCTACCGCCGCTGGAACTACTACGGGGCGGCCGTCCAACGTGGCGACGACGACGAGTAACACGGAATTCCAGCGCCGCCCGGAAGAGACGTCCTCCGCGGAGGCGCTCCGGCACGCCCGCGTGCGCCAGGTCGCTCGCGCCCTCGCGAGCCATCCCGTTCTGCCTTCCCTGAGCGAGCTGTCGCGCGATGACGGATCCCTTCGGCAGCTGCTGGCCGATCTGGCGCGAGGCAACAAGTCGCCGCACGCCGGGATCATGCGCGAAGCCAGCGAGGAGCAGGGAGTGTCAGTCGACGAGATCGCTCGGCGCGCGCAGTTCATGCTCGCTTGCCTTCTCCTGCCGGTGTCCGGCACGTTCTACGAGATCCTGGGCGTCTCGCCGAGAGCCACCGCGGCTGAGATTCGCGAGCACTGGACGGCCGCCATTCGCCGCTACCATCCCGACCACTTCGGCGGCCAGAATCCATGGCTCGATGCGCAGGCCCGCCGCCTCATCGAAGCCTACGAGACGCTGCGGGACCCCGAGCGCCGTCGGCAATACGATGCCGATTTGGCCTGGCGCCATCCTCGCGTGCATCCGCCGATGGTGGCCGCGGGATCGGGGATCGACGACGAGCGTCGACGCTACCTCGGCTGGTGGCTCGCGGTCCTGGTCCTGATTGCCCTCGTCGCGGGCGTCTGGGTCTGGACGGGGTTCGCGCCCAACACGGACCCCCTCGAGCCGGTCCCCGTTCCCCCGTCCCCGCGCCTTCTCGAAACGTGGCGCTCGCGGTTCCTGGCGCCGCCTCCGGCCGAGATCGCGCCTGGCGGCACCCTTCGCAAGGAAGAGCCGCGTGAAACGCGGTCGACGCCGCCGGGCCGGGCTCTCCGGGCGCCGGCCCCGGAGGTCGAGCCAAAGGCGAGCCGGCCGGCGCCGGAGCCCTCCGTCGGTCCTGCCGATTCGGACCGAGATCACCGGGCCGCGGCCCTCCGTGAGCCCGCTCGCGCTTCGTCGGAGCGGGCCCAGTCAGAGGCCGGCCCAGCCATGCCCGCGGCGGCCGACAGGCCGCTCGACACCGTCCGGACGGATCGCTGACCGATGTCCACCCCCGCCGACGTCCTGCCGGCCACGCCTCGCGTTTCCCTCAGGGGACGGATGGTCACGGGCCTCGCCGCCCTCCTGTGCGGACAGGGGATCCGCACCCTCGGCCATCTCATCCTCGTGCCCCTGTACCTCTACTACTGGTCGGCGGCCCAGTACGGGGAGTGGCTGGCGCTGTTCTCGCTCACCGCGTACCTCGCGACGTTCGACCTCGGGGTCAACACGGCAGGCGCCAATCGGCTGACCCAGGAATACGCGCGCGGTGACCTCGCGGCATATGCGCGATACCAGGCCTCAGCGCTGGCGTTCTATCTCGGCCTGGCCACCCTCGGCGGGATCGTGATCGCCGTTGCGGCGTGGCGGCTGCCGGTGGCCGAGCGGCTCGGACTGCGGAGCATATCGCCGCGCGATGCGGCATGGGTCGTGTGGCTGCTCGGCATGCAAATCCTGCTGGCCATGCCGGTTGGATTCCTCTCGGCGATCTATCGGACGACGGGCCGCCTCGCCTGGTCCGTCTGGCTCGGGAATGCTCAGACCCTCGCGACTCTGGCCTTCGTGCCGGTGGTGCTGGGGCTGGGCGGCGGCATGCCCGCGCTCGCCGGCGTTCAGCTGATCCCGCTCCTGGCGGTCGCCCTGTTCGTTCTCTGGCACGGCTGGCGTCGATGGCCGGCTCTCATGCCTCGCTGGTCGGCGGCCCGCCTGTCCTCGTTCCGCGAGCTGCTGGCGCCGAGCCTCCTGTTCGCGCTCATGCTGCTCACGACCGCGCTCTCCCTCCAGGGGACCGTGCTGCTCGTCGTCACCCACCTGGGCGGCGCCGCCGTGGCGGTGTTCGTGACCTCGCGGACCCTCACGAGCGTCATGCGCCAGGCGGTGTTCACCTTCAACAACGCCCTCTGGCCACACTTGACGGCGATGGAGGCGACCGGCGACTACCACCGGCTCCGGGTGATCCACCGTCTCCTCGTGGCGGGGAGCAGCGCGCTGTCGATCGCCTTCGCCGCGGCCCTCTGGCACGTGGGCATGGATGTCCTGTCGCGTTGGACGGGCGGCAAGCTGGCGGGCGACGAGCTGCTGCTCCGACTGCTGCTGGTCCAGCTCGTTCTCCAGGCGCCGTGGGTGGCCAGCAGCGTCTTGCCGCTGGCGTTCAACCGCCCGCGGATCGTGGCCTTCGCGTCGCTGTCGTCGGCCGTCGTTGGCCTCGTCGTCGCGGCCGCCCTCATCGGACGGTACGGGCTCGCCGCCGTGCCGATCGGACTCATCGTCGGAGAGGCGCTGTCCTGCTACGTGTTCGTGCCGCGGGAAGCCTGTCGGCTCATCCGAGAGAGCTACCGGCGCTTCGCCGTCCACCAGTGGCTGGCGCAGGGCGCGGTGGTGGCCGCCGCATTCGTCGCCGCGCGGCTCGCCGCCCAGGCGGCGATCGGCCCGTCGGTTCTTCGGTGGTGCGAGGTTGGCGCGGCGGCTCTGATCGCCAGCGCGGTCTCGACATGGGCGATCGGACTCACGGGTCGCGAGCGCGCCCTCCTCGCGCGGGAGGGACGCGCATTGCTGGGCCGGGTGCCGCTCTTCGGAGTCGGCGCCGCGAGCCTGAGGGAGCGCTGGGAATGATGGTCCGGAGCGAGAGCCCGCCCACGGTGTTGGAGGCGGAGGTGCCGGTCGGAGCGCGAGCGACGCCGCCCAGGCGGCGGGTGGGGCTCGTGGCGAGCACGCCGTTCTGGATGTTCGATCACGGCAAGGAGCTGACCCAGCGGGGATGGGACGTCGCGCTCTGCACGGCGACACCGGCCTGGATGATCGATCCGCGGGTCGCCCGCGACGTCCACGTCAAGCTCGGCTGGGCGACGCTGGCCCAGGCGCTGCGCCGCCTCGGCCGCCTCGGCATCGATCTGCCGGAGAGCTGGTTCATGTGGATGGGGCGTCGGGCGCGGACGGAGTTCGTGACCTGGGCCGCGCGCCAGCTGGACGGGGTCGAGATCGTGGACGCGCTGTCGAGCTGGGGCCTCGAGGCGGGGCGCGCGGTCAAGCGTGGCGGGGGACGCTACGTGTGCAGCCGCGGCTCCTCGCACATCCTCTTCCAGAAGACCATCCTCGAAGAGGAGTTCGCGCGGTGGTCCCGCGTGAAGCTGAGCGGCTTCCCGGACTGGCTCGTCGATCGGGAGCTGGCCGAGTACGAGTCGGCGGATGCGATCGCCGTGCCGTCGGGATTCGTCCTGCGAACGTTCCTGGCGCACGGCGTGCCGGCCCACAAGCTCCATCTTTGCCCGTATGGCGCGAACCTGGCCCTCTACTCGCCGCGGCCGCGCCACGACGATCGATTCCGGGTGCTGTTCGTCGGCACCGTCTCGATCCGCAAGGGCATCGGGTACCTGCTGGAGGCGATGCGGCCGCTCGTGCGGCGCAACCTCGCCGAGCTGTGGCTGGTCGGCGCGCCGTCGCCCGACGCCAGAGACCTCCTCGCCCGCAACGGGGACCTGTTCATTCACAAGGGGTTCGTCCCCCCGCCGCGGCTCGCCGAGATCTACAGCCAGGGAAGCGTGCTCGTGCTGCCGTCGATCGAGGAAGGCCTGGGCCGAGTCCAGGTCCAGGGGATGGCCTGCGGGATCCCGGTCATCGCGACCTCCAACACGGGGGTCGAGGACGTGCTCACCGACGGCCAGGAAGGGTTCATCGTCCCGATCCGAGACACCTGCGCGATCCGGGAGCGACTCGAATGGATGATCGACCACCCGGTCGAGCGCCAGCGGATGGGAGAGGCCGCCGTCCAACGAGTCACCTCCATCGGAGGCTGGCACGCGTACGGCCTGGCCGTGGAACGGATGTATCAGCGCCTCCTGGCGAGCTGAATGGACATCCTCTACGTGGGGCCCGACAGCGGTACGTCCCGGCACCGTGCCCGCGCTCTGCAGCGGCTGGGCCACCGGGTCGACGTCGTCGACCCGCGCGCCTACATTGCGCGATCGTCGTGGCTCGCGCGCTGGACGTGGTGGACGGGCGGGCTCTTCCTCGAAGACGCGCTCCGACGGCAGGTGCTCGACAAGCTGGGCCGACGGGAATGGGCGCTTGCCCTCGTGGACAGCGGGGAGCTGGTGGGTCCCGAGCTGGTGCGCGAGCTCAAGCGCCGCTGCCGCATCGTCGTCAACTACAACGCCGACGATCCGTACGGTCGGCGCGACGGACCGCGCTGGCGACTCTACCTGAAGGCGGTGCCGGAGTACGACCTCGTCGTGGTCGTGCGTGAAGTCAACGTCGCCGAAGCGTACGTGCGCGGCGCCCGCCGGGTCCTGCGCGTCTACCGGAGCGCCGACGAGGAGGCCCACGCGCCCCGAGCCCTGACCCGCGTGGACCGGAAGCGGTGGTCGCGCGACGTGGTCTTCGTCGGCACCTGGATGCCGGAGCGGGGCGTCCTGATGCGGGATCTCATCCGAGACGGCGTGCCGCTGTCCATCTACGGAGATGGGTGGCAGAAGGCGGCCGAGTGGACGGAGGTTCGCCAGGCCTGGCGAGGACCGTCGATCTACGGGGACGACTACGTGAAGGCCATCCGGGGGGCGAAGGCGTGCCTCGGGCTCCTGTCCAAGGGGAACCGGGATCTGCACACCAACCGGACCATGGAGATCCCGTTCGCGGGCGGCGTCCTGTGCGCCGAGCGCACCAGCGAGCATCGCGCGCTCTACCGGGAAGGGGAGGAGGCCGTCTTCTGGAGTGACGCCCGGGAGTGCGCGGAGCGCTGCCGGGAGCTGATCGCCGGGGACATCCGCGGCGCCGCGATCGCGCATAACGGACGGCGGCGCTGTGTCGCGAACGGACACCTCAACGAGCGTGTGATGGAGAAGATGCTGTGCGAGGCCCTGCGAAGCTGACCCCGCTGGGGCTCGAGGCGGCCCTGCTCGGCTTCCTCGTGGCGGCCGCGTCGATCCTCGTCATGGCGAACGAGGTGACCGGAGGAGAATCTCTCGGGGCCTATCGCGTCCTCTCGATCGTGTTCCTCGGGGCCGTGGTGGCATGGGGCGCCGCCTGCTTCGCCCGCCGACCGCCGCGCATCGAGCTATGGACCGTCCTGGTCCTGTTCACTACGCTGTTCTTCACCGCCGGCGGAATCCTGGGGGAGGACCCGGGTCTGGGATCGAGGGCCCGGATGAGGCTCGCGTTCCAGGTGCTGCTCTGGCTGGCTCTCGGGCTGACCGGGAGCTGGGTCGGCTTTCGCTTGCTGCGCAGCGCGTCCCGGGCGATCGGCGAATCCGACCTGTGCGCGCGCGTCCAGACGACGCGGCTCTCGGTGGTGTTCCTGGCGGTGGCGGCGGTCTGGGCCCTCCGCATCTACAGCGCGTCGAAGGGCCTGGTGCTGTCGCACGCGGGCGACGTCATGACCGAGGTGGGGACGGGCGCATCGATCGCGATCCACCTGGGCCTGGTCATCCGCCCCGTCATCCTCTTCCTGGGCGCGGTGCTCGTGGTCCAGGACCGGCCGCTTCGCCGCGCGGTGGGCCTGCTCGTGCTGGCCGGCGAGCTCGTCTACGCGGTCCTGTGGGCTCGGCGACTGCTTCTCGAGGTCATGATCGCGCTGCTGATCGTGAGCACGTGGAGCGGCCGACGGCTTCGCGCGCGTCAGTTCCTCACCTGGGCCGCCGTCGCCGTCTTCGCCACGGTCGTCATGTGGCCGTTCATGTTCCACCTCCGAGCGGTGGCGCAGCAGGCGGGCCTCTACGGCGGAGACCTCGCCGGCCGCGCCGACACGCTGCTCTACGACGTCGTGCCGGAGGCGATTCGCACGTTCGATCTCGGCCGGTCTTTCGAGAAGGATAGCGAGTATCTCGAGAACGTCCGCGGCCGCTCGCGGACGAGCGATTTGCTGATCGACATCGCGGAGTCGCACGAGGAGGGCACTCCGGCCATGGGCGGCGCCGTCATCCAGGCGGCGGTCGTCGCGAGCATTCCGCGCATGTTGTGGCCCGGCAAGGAGCAGTTCATGGCCACCGAGACGTGGCAGGTGGAGGAGCTGATCGAGGAGCACTTCGGCCTTCCGCTGGTCGACATGGCGAGCACGGTGTTCACGCACGGTTACGCGGACGGGGGCGTCGTGGGCGCCGTGCTCTACATGGCGCTCCTGGGCGCGGTGCTCGCCGTGGGCGAATGGGCGCGCACGCGTCCCCGCTGCGCCCTGCTCGGTCTGTGGGTCTACGCCCTGGCGGTGTCGCTGGCGGTGCAGGTCGAGGAGAACGTGACGGACGTGTTCGGCATCGGGCGGGTCATCGCGGTGCTGCTGGTGGTGGACTACCTCGCGGGCCGCCGGCTGGAGCGCCTGGCGACGGTCGCCCGGCTTCGACGTGTGGTGAGGAGACCGATGTGGGCCACTTGAACGGCGGCGTGGCGACGTCGGCCGTCAATCTGAAGGTGGTGACGCCGGGGCGCGCGGTGAGCCGGGTGAAGCCCGTGCGCGTTGCCCATCTCGTGTCGCATCCGACCCAGTACTACGTCCCCCTCTACCGGGAGCTCGCCGGTCGGCCGCAGATCGACCTGACGGTCTACTACTACTCGGCGGCGACGCTCCGAGAGTTCTACGACCCGGGCTTCGGGCGCTCCGTCCAGTGGGACGTGCCGCTGCTCACCGGCTACCGGGCGAAGGTGTGCCCGAGCGCGGCACGCGCCGGACTCGACGGCGGCTGGCGGCGCGGCCCCAACTGGGACGTGGTCCGGACGATCGTCCGGGGCGGCTACGACGTCGTCTGGCTCCACGGCTACAACCATCCGACCAGCGTCCTCTCCGCGGTGGGGGCCCGCCTGGTCGGGGCTCGCCTGATGATCCGTGAGGATCAGACGCTGCTCCACCCGCGGGTCTGGTGGAAGCGGGCGGTCAAGGCGGTGGCGCTGCGCGCGCTGTTCAGCCAGATGACCGGGCTCTACGTCGGCGCGGAGAGCCGTCGATACTTCGCTCACTACGGGATCCCGGCTCGCCGTCTCGTGTGGGCGCCGCACTGTGTCGACAACCGGATGTTCCGCGAGCGAGCCGCCAGCCTCGCGCCGGACCGGTCTGGGATTCGCGCGAGCTTCGGCATCACCGACGACGCGCCGGTCGTGCTGTTCTGCGGGAAGCTGATCGAGAAGAAGCAGCCGATCGCGCTGCTCGAGGCCTACGAGCGTGTTCGTCGGCAGCGACCATGCTGGCTTCTCCTGGTGGGCGACGGCGCGCAACGGCCCGAGATCGAGGCACTCGTACGGCGTCGGGGGATCCCGGGGGTGCGGATCGCGGGATTCCTGAACCAGTCCGAGCTTCCCGCCGCGTACACCGCGGCCGACATGCTCGTCTTGCCGTCCGTGCGGCACGAGACGTGGGGGCTCGTCGTCAACGAGGCCATGAACTTCGGTTTGCCGCTCGTGGTGTCCGACAAGGTCGGCTGCGCCCGGGACCTCGTCCGTCCCGGCTGGAACGGGTTCGTCGTGCCCCATCAGGACCGCAGCGCGCTGGCCGGCGCCATCGAGGCGCTCGCGGCTCGGCCGGAGGTGCGCCGGGAGTTCGGGCGCCGGAGCCGCGCGCTCGTCGACGAGTACAGCATCGAACGATGCGCGGACGGCATCGTCGCCGCCTGCCTCGGTGCGTCCGGCTGCGCTCCCGAGGGGCTCTGATGCGAGACGCGCGCCCGGTGTCGCAGAACCTCCGTGTCGGGCTCCTTCCGACGCTTCCGTTTCACGCCGGGATCAGCATGCAGGTCTACGCGTCGACGCTCTTGGAGTCGCTGGCGGACGTGCCCGGGCTCCATGCGGAGCTGCTGCGGCCGCCCTTCGCCTCGACCGGACGCGTCGGCTGGGCTCGGAGCCACTGGATTCGCTATGTGGCCTATCCCGCGTGGGCGGCGGCGCAGCGGGCGCACGTGCACCACATCGTCGATCACGGCAACGCCCAGCTCCTGTGGCGATTGCCCCGGACCTCTACGGTGGTCACCTGTCACGATCTCTATCCTTTCGCCATCGCGACGGGACAGCTGCGCTTTTCCGGGGCGCCGACCAGAGCGCGCATGATGCCCACGGCGCTCCGGCTGCGAGCCCTTCGGCGTGCGCGGATGATCATCACGGTGTCCCGCCACACCGCGAGCGAGTGCCAGAGGTACCTCGGCATCCCCGCGGCGCGTCTCCGGGTGGTCTACGAGAGCGTGGCCGAGGCGTTCTGGACACCCGTCTCCGCGAGCGAGCTGGAGCGAACGCGCGCGCGCCTCGAGCTTCAGCCCGACGATCTGGTCGTCCTCCACGTCGGAAGCAACGACCCGCGGAAGAACCTGCCGGCCGTCTGCCGGGTGCTGGCCGGCCTCCGCGACCGGACGCGGAGGCCCGTCAAGCTGGTGAGGGTCGGTCCGGCGCTGAGCCGCGCCGATCTCGGGCTTTTGGGGAGCGCGGGGCTCGACGGGCGGGATCTCCGACAGGTGGGCCGGGTGCCTCTCGCCGAGCTGGTGGCCATCTACCACGCCGCGACCGTGCTGCTCTATCCGTCCTTCCACGAGGGCTTCTGCCGGCCGGTCGCCGAGGCGATGGCCGCGGGCCTGCCGGTGGTGGCGTCGGACGCCGGCGCCATCCCGGAGGTCGCGGGGCGCGCCGCGGCGCTGTTCGCCCCGACGGACACCGCGGGCATGACCGCGGGCATCGCCGAGATCGGCGAGGACCCGTGTCGCCGCCGCCGGATGGCCGAGGCGGGCCGCGAGGAGGGCCGTCGTTTCGCGGTGAACGGCCACGGCCGGGCGCTGGCCGCCGTGTATCAGGAGGTCGCGGCCGGATGAGGCCGCTCCGAATCCTCCACGTCATTGCGAGCCTGGCGCCGCGCTATGGCGGCCCGAGCCAGGTGTGCCTCGAGCTGTGTCAGGAGCTGGCGAAGTCGGGAGAGCGCGTGTCCATCTACACCACGAACCTCGATGGCCCCGGCGCGCAAGACGTGCCGTGCCACGTGCCGGTCTGGGTGAACGGGGTCGAGGTCCGGTACTTCCCGGTGCGGACGCCTCGCCGGTACGCGCTGTCGCCGCCGCTGGCCCACGCGCTGCGGCGAACGATCCCCGAGCAGGACGTGGTGCACATCCACTCGCTCTACTTCTTCCCGTCGACGGTCGCGGCCCACTATTGCCGGCGCGCGGGCGTTCCGTACCTGGTCCGGCCGCACGGGACGCTGGACCCCTACCACTTTCGCCACCACCGCGGTCGGAAGTGGGTGTACGAGCGTCTGTTCGAGTGGCGCAACCTCAACCGGGCGGCCGCGCTCCACTTCACGACCCGCGAGGAACAGGAGCTCACGCGGCCGCTCGGTCTCACTGCCCCGGGTGTGGTGGTGTCGCCCGGCGTGGACGCCGAGCGCTACCGGGCGAGCGAGCAGACCGGAGACGCGTTCCGCGACGAGTGGCCGGAGACCCGCGGCCGGCGGATCGTGCTGTTCCTGGGCCGGCTGACCGAGAAGAAGGGGCTCGATCTTCTCGTCGCCGCCTTCGGCCAGGTAGCGCGACACCGTGACGACGTCCACCTGGTGCTCGCGGGCCCGGACAACGACGGGTACGGAAGCGCCGTGCGGAGATGGCTCGAGGCGGAGCGGATCGCCGACCGCGCGACCTTCACGGGCATGCTGCTGGGCCCGCGGAAGCTCGCCGCGCTGCGGGCCGCCGACGTGTTCGCCTTGCCGTCCTACACGGAGAACTTCGGCGTCGCCGTGGTCGAGGCGATGGCGTCGGGTTTGCCGATCGTCATCTCCAACCGGGTCAACATCTGGCGCGAGGTCGTCGACGCCCAAGCCGGGCTCGTCGTCCGCTGCGATGTGGGCGAGGTGGCGCGCGCGATGGCGTCGCTGCTCGACGATCCACCGGCGCGTCTCGCGATGGGGGAGCAGGCCCGACGCCTGGTGGACGAGCGATTCACCTGGTCGGCGGCCGGCATGCGGATGATCGAGGTCTACCGGGGGATTGTCGAGGCGCGGAAGCGCCACCGTCTGGAGATGTCGTCGCCGAGGGAGGCCCGCACGTGACAGCGAAGCAGTTCTACGAGGTCTACTGGCAGCAGGACTACGCGCCACCCCAGAGCGATCCGACGACGGCCGAGCGCATGGTTCGCCTCGAGGCCAACCTGAGACCGCTCATCCTCGGCAACCGCAACGGAGGTTGTCACGTGCTGGACGCCGGGTGCGGCGACGGCGCGTTCCTCGCGTTTCTCCGCCGGCTAGGGGTCCGGGTCACCGGGGTCGAGCTGGCGGAGGCCGCCGCCGCCCAGGCCCGACGGCGCTGCCCCGAAGCGGACGTCCGCATCGCGTCCCTGGAGGAGCCGCTGCCCTTCGACGACGGCGCCTTCGACGCGGTGTGGCTGACGGAGGTTCTCGATCATCTCTTCGACGTTCACGGGGCACTCGTCGAGCTGAGTCGCGTGCTGAAGCCCAGCGGTTTGCTCATGCTCACCACGCCCTATCACGGGCTCGTCAAGAACCTCTTCATCGCGCTCACCGGATTCGAGGGGCACTACGATCCGGACCGCAGCCCCATCCGGTTCTTCACCCGCCAATCGCTCGATCGCTCTCTTCGGCACGCCGGCTTCATGCCCGGGCCCTCCCAGGTGCTCGGGTACGTGTGGCCCCTGTGGAAGTCGGTCTTCGTGGTCGCGCGCAAGACGGGCCGCCCCGAGCGGGCGCCGAATCCCCAGGGGTGATCGCGCGCATGGGCCGCGAGACGTGTCGTCGGCGGCGTTGGGGGCGGCGATGGCCGATGGGCGTGGGGATCGCTCTCCTGGCGGTCAGCCTGCTTCCCCGCGCCGCGGCCGCCGAGCCGGTGATCCGCTGGGTGTCGGAGCCAGTCGGCCCGGGGGACGTCGCGCTCGTGTACGGCGACGATCTCGCCGGCGTTCGAGAGATCCGGGTCTCGCGGCTCCCGGACGGCGAGCCCGGAACGCCGCTCGCGGGATCTCTGCGGATCGGAGCCCCGGGGCTCCGAGTGCCGAGCCTGCAGCCGTCGAGCAACTCGCTCAAGCTCGTCCTTCCCTCGTCGCTTCAGCCGGGTGTGCTGGCGCTGGATGCGGGGGCCGGACCGAGGCTCATCGGGCTGCCCCAGATCGAGTGGGTGCAGGCGACACGCCTCCTGCCGGGCCTGCGGGAGAACGAGGCGGCGCCCGGATCGACGATCCAGATCGTCGGCCGCAATTTCGACCCAGGCGGCCCCGGCGGGATGCGCGTCGTTCTGCGCGGCGCGGACGGCCGAATGGCCGCCCTCGCGGTCCAGGCTTCGGAGAAGTACAGCGTGCGGGCGCTCGTGCCGCGCGACGTGCCCGCCGGGGAGTACGCCCTGTGGATGCACCGGGGGTTCGGCGGGCCGCTCGGATGGGGCGGCGGGGCGGTGATCCGGATTCGGCCGGCCTCGGCGTGGCCTGACAAGGTCCTGGACGTCCGGGAGTTCGGCGCCCGCGGCGACAACGTGACCGACGACAGCGAGGCCTTCCGTCGAGCCCTGGAGGCGGTCGAGCGGAACGGTGGCGGCGTCGTCTACTGTCCGGCGGGTACGTATCGCCTGTCGGGGACCGTGCGCTTGCCGAGGCGCGTGGTGATCCGTGGAGACGGCAAGGACGTGACCTGGCTCAAGTGGCCGCAGGTCGTGCCTCGCTCCGCGGCCGACTTCATCCCAGCCGCCCTTGCCGGCACCGGTGAATACGGGCTCGAAGGGCTCTCGCTCATGGTGCGCAACGCGCGCGCGGCGCTGCGGCATGACTCCTTCGACGTGCTCTTGCGCGACGGGTATCCCCGGCCGGCGTCGGTCGGACCCGCGCCACCGTCCGGAGCGGCGCCCGACCAGGCGCGGGACGTTTTCCTGCGGCAGGTTCGGATCCAGTACCTGCCGTACGCCGGGCGTCCGAGTGCCCATGCCGAGACCGATCCGCAGTGGCCTTTCGCGCGCTGGGGGATCACGGACTCGCCGGATCGGGACCTCGGTGTGGCCATCGCGGCCGTCGACACCCTCGAGGTGTCCGACTCGGAGTTCGTCGGAAGCCAGCGCTTCCTCGACATCCGGAACGGACGATTCACCGGAAATCGCTTCTTCAATCCGATGGGGATCTCGTGGACCGATGTGGGCGGCCAGCACATCGTCTTCGAGCAGAACCACATCGAGGGCGCCTCGAGCTGGCGTCCAGGCCGGCTCCCGCTCCGCCACATCTACGGCGCCGGCAACACGGTGCAGAACCTGGGGCGCGGTGAGCGCGAGGCCCTCACGTTCGACGTCAATCGCCTGACCGGGTGGATCTACGGTCCGGGCGCCCGGATCGAGCCGTGGATCGGGAACGTGACCTCGGCTTCCGGACGCGCCCTTCAGCTCGACAAGGGCGGCCTCGCGCCCGGCGCGTATCGCTCGTTCGACGCGCTCATCGTGAGCGGGCGGGGGACCGGCCAGTACCGCGCGGTGGAGGACAACGACGCCCAGTCCGTTCGCGTGAGCCGGGACTGGGACGTGGAGCCGGACCGAAGCAGCGTCGTGCTGCTGCACCGCGTGATGGGCCACTGCATCTTCTACCGGAACTCGGCAGAGGACGTCAGCGTGCTCCTCCAGTTCTGGGGCCCGCTCTACGACTGCACCTTCGACGGGAACGTGGCGAAGCGAAGCCAGGGGATGTGGGGGCTCGGCGGCTGGTTCATCCAGTGGCTCGACAACTCCTTGGAGTCGGCGGTCACGTTCCATGCCGGGGTGGGGCCGGCGGGCCCGACGCCCGAAGGTACCGCGGAGTACGGATACCTCGGTGTGACCATGGCCGGCCGCTTGACCAGCCTCGGGCAGGCGTTCGAGTACCTGCGCGCCGTGGTTCTGCGCGGCAACCAGCTGTCGTACGGGCACCGGATCCTGGTCATGTGGGGCTACGGGGGGGAGCGCCGGCGCGCGCGGTCGATCCTCGCCCGCGACGTGGTCGTCGATCGGAACCGCATCGCCCACTCACCGGTGGGGATCGAGCTCGACGCCAACGTGGACGGGGCGGTGGTCAGCGGCAACACGTTCAACGAGGTCGGGGAGCCCATGCGGCTCCACGAGCCGGAAAGGGTCACGGTGCTGAAGTGACGCGGAGCGGCAGGGGTGAATGGCGGGTGGCCGGCCACGCCCGGTCGATGGGAGCCGGGCGATGAGCGCGTCGACCGATCACCTGGCGCACCAGCAGCACTACCACGACGAGGCCGTGGATCCCGAGTTCGAGACCCGACGGCCGCACGGCTGCGGGCGTCTCTACGAGTTCCTCATCGGGCACAAGTTCCGGACGGGCCGGGCGGTGCTCGGCCTGGATCTGCGCGGGTGCTCCGTTCTGGAGGTGTGCTGCGGCTCCGGGCTGATGACGGAGGATCTGGCCCGCTTCGGGGCGCGCGTCACGGGAACGGACGTGTCGACGCAGGCGCTGGCGCGCGCGCGTGACCGCGCTCGGCGCTACGGCTTTCGGGCCGAATTCCGGGCGGCCGCGGCCGAGGAGCTTCCGTTCCGGGACCGGTCCTTCGACGTGGTGGCCGTGCACGACGGGCTGCATCATCTCGAGGAGCCCGCTCAGGCGATCCGCGAGATGGCCCGCGTCGCGCGCGAGGGCGTGCTGATCCTCGAGCCGGCGCGCGCGTCGCTGACCCGGCTGGCGGTGCGCCTCGGTCTGGCCGAGGAGGTCGAGGAAGCCGGGAATCACGTCCAGCGACTCGTCGCGAGCGACGTCGCGGAGAGTCTGCGCGCGGCGGGCTTCCGGCAGGTGACCTGGCGGCGGACGCTCATGTACTACCCCCACAAGCCGTTCGGGTGGTTCCGCTGGTTCGACCCCGCCCCGTGCTTCGGGCTGTTTCGCGCGGGCTTCTGGGGCGTCAATCTCCTCTTCGGCCAGTGGGGCAACAAGCTCGCCTTGGGCGCACGGCGGAGCGACGGCTGAGGTTGCCATGATGCGCATCCTGATGCTGGGCATCAATTACTGGCCGGAGGAGACGGGCATCGCCGTGTTCAACACCGGGCGCTGCGAGTATCTGGCCGCGCGCGGGCACGATGTGACGATGTGCACGGGATTTCCGTACTACCCCCAGTGGCGGGTGGATGATCGATACCGCGGGCGCTTGTTTGCTCGCGAGACGCGGAACGGCGTCCGGATCCTCCGCTCGTATCTCTACGTTCCCCGGCGCGTGACGACCCTCCGCCGGATCGTCCACGAGGCGTCGTTCGTGGCCTCCTCCTGCATCCGGGCGCTGGGTGGCCGGCGGCCGGACATCCTCATCACGGAATCGCCACCGCTCGCGCTGGCGCTGAGCTCGGTGCTGCTGAGCCGCTTCTGGGGGGTTCCGTACGTCTTCCACGTGTCCGATCTCCAGCCCGATGCCGCCGTCGATCTGGGGATGCTGTCCAACGGGCGCGTGACGCGCGTGCTCTATGGGCTCGAGCGCCTCGCCTATCGGCGGGCTGGGCTCGTCGCGACGTTGACGCCTGCGATGCGGGCCCGAATCCTCACCAAGGGCATTGCCCCCGAGCAGGTCACGGTCTTTCCGGACTGGACCGAGCCTGACCTGTTCGACTTGCCCCTGGAGGGTGGCGGGACGGTCGCCCGCGAGCGGCTGGGCCTCGACGGCGCCTTCCTGGTCGTCCATGCCGGGAACATGGGAGTCAAGCAGGGGCTCGACGTCGTGCTGGGCGCAGCCGAGCGGTCACGGGATCATCGGGACTTGCTCTATCTCCTGGTCGGCGACGGCGCGGTGCGGGGATCGCTCGAGGATCGGGCGCGAAAGCAGAAGCTCGACAACGTTCGCTTCGTTCCGATTCTTCCGACCCCCATGTTCTACGAGCTGCTGTCGACCTCCGACGTCACGCTCGTGACGCAGCAGCGGGTCGTCGCGGATATCCTCTTCCCCTCGAAGGTGCGCACCATGATGGCCGCCGGCCGACCGGTGGTGGCGTCGCTGAATGCGAGCAGCGAGGTCGCGCGGGTCGTGACCGACGCCGGCGCGGGCGTCGTCATCCCCCCCGAGGACCCCGGCGCGCTCCTGGACGCCATCCTGGAGCTGAGGGACGGCCGCGGCCGCCGCCGGGAGATGGGCGTGCAGGGGAGACTCTACGCGCGGGCTCACTGGAATCCGGAGGCGATCCTGCCCGAGATGGAGCGCGAGCTCCTCCGGGTGGCCGGCCGGCACATGTCACCGCCGACCCCGGGGCTTCGAGACGAGCCCGTGGAGCATTCGCGGATCGGATCGCATGCTCGGTGAGTATTCCACGCTCCTCCGCCGGGCGGCCATCGCGACCGACCTGGTCGTGGTGGTCGGCTCGTTCCTGCTCGCCTACATCGTGCGGAACCGACTCCCGGCGCCCGAGTTCGGTCAGATCCGGCCGATAGAGGGATACCTGTGGCTGTTGGCGGTGGTGGTCGTGATCTGGCTCTCCTGCTTCCACGTGTTCGGCTTCTACCGCTCGTTCCGCTACCGGGAGCGCCTGGACATCTTCGGCAGCCTCGCCAGGGCCCACGCGGTCGGCGCGCTCCTCTTGCTCAGCGTGCTGTTCGTGGCGCGCCGGTGGGAGGTCAGTCGCCTGTTCACGCAGGTCTTCCTCGCCATCAGCTTCGTCGCGATCGTCACCGAGAAGCTGGCGGTCGTGAGCATTCTGCGCCACCAGCGCCGGGCGGGCCGCAACCGGCAGGCGGCCCTGGTGGTCGGGGCCGTCGATCGAGCCGCCAGCTACATCCGCTTTCTGCGCGACCATCCGTACTGGGGCATTCGGGTGGTCGGCGTGGTCGACGACGGGTCGTCGAGCCCGGGCGCTGCGGAGCCCGAGGATGAGGTCGAGGGAGTGCAGGTCGTCGGGAGCATCAAGGACTTGCCCGAGATCTTCCGCAGCCAGCCGACCGACGAGGTGGTGTTCGCGATCGGCCCCCGGGAATTTCCCTTGGTGGAGGAGTACCTGGACCTCTGCCAGGAGATGGGGGTGACGTCACGGCTGGTCCTCGACCTTCCCCAGCGAGGGTGGACGCGCCAGGACTTCGCGTGGGTGGACGGCGTCGCGATCCTCTCGCTGGACTCGGTGCGGGTCTCGCCGTGGCGCCTGGCGGTGAAGCGGGCCATCGACGTCGCCGGTGCCCTCGTGGGCCTGGTGCTGTTCGCGGTCGCCTATCTCTGGTACGGGCCCAGGATCCGGCGGGATTCGCCCGGCCCGGTCCTCTTCTCTCAGGTCCGGGTGGGTCGCCACGGCCGGCTCTTCGCGCTTTACAAGTTCCGGACGATGTACGTCGATGCGGAGGCGCGCCACGCCGAGCTCATGGCCGCCAACGAGATGCAGGGCGCGCTGTTCAAGCTTCGCGACGATCCTCGGATCACGCCGCTCGGCAAGTGGCTCCGGGCTCGCCACCTGGACGAGCTGCCCCAGTTCTGGAACGTGCTCCGGGGTGAGATGAGCCTCGTGGGCACCCGGCCCCCGACGCTGGACGAGGTGGAGCGATATCGTCCCCACCACCGCCGGCGCCTTTCGATGAAGCCCGGCATCACCGGGCTGTGGCAGCTCGCCGGAAACCAGGAGATCCGGGACTTCGAAGAGATCGTCCGGCTGGACTGCCAGTACATTGACTCGTGGTCAATGTGGCTCGACACTCGAATTCTCGCCCGGACCGTGGTGAAGGTCGTGCATCGGAGCGGCTGGTGAGGTCGTTGTCACCCCGCCGACCGGGCACGCGACGCCCATGAGCCGGGAAGCGCGGCACCGGGCCCTCCAGCGTGTTTTCTGGTCGCGCCTCGGGCTGCCGTTCGTCAGGGCCTACACGGCGTTCTCCCGCCGGTGGGAATACGTCGTGATGAATCGGTCCCTGTTGCCGGAGTGCAACGGCGAGTACTGGCTGCTGTCGCTCCTTCCGCCGGCCCCCCTGGTCCTGGACGTCGGGCTGAACGTCGGCGAGTTCACCCGCGAGGCGCTGCGGCAACGGCCGCGTGCGCGCGTGGTCGGATTCGAGCCCGCGCGATCGATGCAAAGAGAATGCGCCACGAGCCTGGGCACGGAGTCGAGGCTCGAGCTGTTGCCCATGGCCGTCTCGAACGAGCGAGCGGTCATGGAGTTCCACGATTCGGCCGACGGCTCGAGCACCCTGCTCGGCGGCCGGCAGATGGTGGGCGAGACCTACTGGGTCGAGACGGTCACGCTGGACGACTTCGCCGACGAGCGCGGGTACACGAAGATTCACCTGGTGAAGATCGATGTCGAGGGATACGACCTGCACGTCCTCGAGGGAGCCCGACGGCTGCTGGCGCGGCAGGCCATCGAGATCTTCTCGTTCGAGTACAACGAGCCCTGGATCAACAGCCGGCGCTTTCTCAAGGATGCCTGCGACTACCTGGCCGACACGCCGTATGTCCTCTTCCGCCTGTTCAACGGGTTTCTGGCGCCGTTTCGCTACACGCATCGAGCCGAGCGGCACGATCTCGGGCGCATCTACGTGGGCGTGAGCCGGCGCCGGCTCGATTGCGGAGACGTTCCGGTGCGCGAGTTCCCGCAGTAGCGGAGGGAAGTCCGGTCCTGGCCGGGCGGCCGCGGGCAGCCCGCCAGAGGGGGACCCGGAGCCTTCACGATGGCCAGTCGCCGGGCTCCGCGCCGGCGACCAGGATATCGCCCAGACAGCGGGCAGCCGGGGCTCCGGGGGAGCCCCGAACCTTCTACGTCGCCGAGAGTCCCAGCAACTCCGCGAGCCGGGGGCGATTGAATCCCACGACGACCTCGTCGTCGATCACCGTGACTGGCACCGCCAGCTGACCGGTTCGCCGCAGCAGCTCTTCGCGGCCCTCGAGATCCTCGGCCACGTTCACTTCCTTGAACGGCACGCCCTTGGACGAAAGAAACTCTTTCGTTTGCTTGCAGGGGCGTCAGGTCGGGGAACTGTAGACGGTGACTGACCTTTCCGGCACAGGCGAGCCCCTCCTTGGCCTGATGTTGCTACCCATAAGACGGTACCAGGACCGGAGACGGTTCGCAGCGGACTGCTCGCCAGCCTCGTCCGCCCCAGGCTCCCGGTGACTGTCGGGAGAGCCGCCCGGGACGCTCGTAGCGCGTTGCCTACCACTGTTCGTTGGGCGTCGCCCGCGAGGTCCGGGGGGCTCGCGGCGAATCGGATGAGGTCGGCGACGGGCACCGCCGCGGCGGACTGCCGGACGATGCTCGCCGGGCTCCGGTGCGCGGTTCCCGACGCCGGCCGACGGCCGCGCGCCGCTAGCCCGTGCTGCACGTGACGAGGCCGCCCGCGTCACCATCCCCGAGCGTGGCCAACTCGGCGCTCGCGTATCCAGGCGGATACGGGCCTCTGTCGAAAGAGCGCATTATGAAATCGTGACTTCCGAGGCGGGCAAGAGGTAGCATCAGGCGGGCGCAATCGGCTGGTCGTACCCGCTGAGTGACCTGCGATGCCTCTCACCACGAGGAGCCGCGGTGGCCGACCCGACGACGAGACTGACAGCAGCCGGCTCCAAGATCAACGGGGACGGACGGTCGCATGCTCCAGCCGGCGAATGCAAGGCCGCCGAGTATCTGATCGAAGCGCTCGCCGACGCGGGCGTGCGACACCTCTTTGGCGTCATCGGAGGAGCCGTCGTGCCCATCTTCACGGCCACCGTCGGCCGGCGGACTCAGATCGTCATGGCGAAGCACGAGGCCGGAGCGGCCTTCATGGCGGACGGCTACGCGCGGGTGAGCGGCGGGATCGGGGCTTGCGTGGCGACATCCGGCCCGGGGGCGACGAACCTCCTGACGGGTGTCGCGTCCGCTTATGCCGACTCGATCCCGATGATCGTGCTCACGGGCCAAGTGGCCACGAAGTCTTTCGGCAAGGGCGCCTTCCAGGAGTCCAGCAGTGAAGGCGTGGATATCGTCGATGTCTTCAAGCGGGTGACCCGGTACAGCACGCTGGCGTTTCGCGCGGACCGCCTGCCTGACGTCTGGCACAAGGCCCTGCGAACGGCATTGGGAGGGCGGCCCGGGCCCGTGCACTTGAGCCTTCCCGCGGACGTGCAGGAGCAAAAGCTCTCGACGCTGTCGGTGCCGACCGTGAAAATTCACCGCACCCAGAACTACGACCGCGCGGCCATCAAGCAGACAGCCCTCTACCTCCTTCGCGCGCGTCGTCCGGCCATCCTGGCTGGGCACGGCGCGATCCTGTCGGACGCCGCGGACGAGATCAAGACCTTGGCCGAGTTGCTCGAGATTCCCGTCGCGACGACGCCGAAGGGGAAGGGCGTGTTTCCGGAAGACCACCAGTTGTCGCTCGGACCGTTCGGCTACTCGGGGTCACCGCTGGCGCAGTGGTACCTCCTGGAAAGCGGCGTGGACGTGCTCTTGGCCGTCGGGACGAGCCTCAACGAGTGGGGCACTCTCGGCTGGGACCGTCGCCTCCAGCCGAGCGAAGCGCTCATCCAAGTCGACATCGATCCGTACGAGATCGGGAAGAATTACCAGGTCACCGTGCCCGTGATCGGGGATGCCAAGGCGGGGCTCACCGAGCTCTGCTACGAGATCCGTCGGCAGCGGCAGCGATACCTCCACTTCCGCAAGGGCAATGGCAAGATCGAGCCGCCTCCCGACCGCCCGCGGTTTCTCAATGCGGCGGCCATGGATTCCAATTCGGCGCCGATCAAGCCTCAGCGGCTGATGCGGGACCTCCAGGAGGCGTTGCCGCGGGATGCCCTGGTGTTCGTCGACGGGGGAGCGAACCGCGCGTGGGCGATCCACTACTGGCAGAGCTTCTACCCGCGGACATTCTTCTGCGCGACGGGCATGGCCTCCATGGGATTCGGGGTGGCGGCAGCCGTGGGCGGCAAGTTCGCCGCGCCGGACCGGGTGGTCGTGGCGATCATCGGCGACGGCGGGTTCCTCATGAACGGGATGGAAGTCTCGACTGCCGTCCACTACGGGAAGCAGGTGATCTGGGTCGTGCTGAACGATGCGGGATACGGCATGGCCCACCACGCGCTCAGGCTGCTGAAACAGCCTGACGTGGCCACCCGCTATCCGCGTGTCGATTGCGCCAAGGTCGCGGAAGGCTTGGGGGCCCAAGCGTTCCGGATTCGCGAGCCGGGTGAGATCAACAAGGCCCTGATTGGCCGGATACTGGAAAGCCATCGACCCACGCTGCTGGACGTCGAGATCGATCCGGATGAGGTCGCCCCGTTCGGGAGCCGAATCAACACGCTCGGAGACGCTCTGGGCGTGTGATCGGGGCCCTTGCCGGGTCTTGCCCGGTGACATGCGGCTCCGCGTCAGTCGCTGGGGCGATCATTCACGCAGTGTCGTCGACGTAGCCTCCGGCCCTGTTCCTGATCCACGACAGACTCCAAATGCCGAGAAGCGGGAGCGTCGTTACGCTCATGAACATCACGAAGAAGCCGAACGCGTCCGCCACGCGGCCCAAGAGGATCGCTCCGCCCGCGACTCCCAGCTCCCAGCACGCCAGAAACGTCGCCACGTTCCTGGACCGCTCGCCGGGCGAGGAGCTGTCCACCACGTAGGTCAGGAGCGTCGTCTGCGTTCCACCGATTCCGAGGCCGGCGAGCACCGCCGCTAGCAGGAACAGTCCGGCGTGGCCCGCGGTCGCCAGCAGGGCGACGCCTGCAGCGAGGACCACCAGGGTGGGAGCCAGGACCGGCGCCGCTCCCCACGTGTCATACGCGCGGCCGGCGACCAACCGGACGCTCAGGCTGCTCACCGCGAGAAGCGCGAAGAACGTGCCGATGACGGCGAGCCCGCGCTCCGCGGCGACCAGCGCGATGAACGACACGATGGTGCCGTAGGCGATGCTGGCGGCGAACTGGGCGGCGACCGGGAAGGTGGGAAGGTCGAAAAGAGCCCGGCCGCCACGGAGGAAGGAGTCGGCCGCAGGCTGTCGAGCCGAAGCGGGCTCGCTGGGAAGAGCGAGCGCGAAGGCCAGCGCCACCGAAGCCGTGCCGGCCGCCGAGAGGAAGAGGCCCACGTAGCCGGTCGCGGTCAGTATCGCGTGTCCGATGGCTGGTCCCACCGTCAATGCGGCCGCCTGGGCGAGACCGAAGGCACCCATGACGGTGCCGCGGCGCCGCAGAGGGGCGTGATCACCCGCCAACGAGGCCGCCGCCGTGCTGAACGTCGCGAGTCCCATCGCGTGGACCACGCGCCACAGCAGCAGCCCGACGACGGAGTGGATCGCCAGGTATCCCAGCGCCGAAACCACGTAGATCGCGGCGCCGATGATGAGGAAGATCCGGCGGCCGCGTCGATCCATCCAGATTCCGATGAAGGGGCGAGTCAGGAGGGAGGCCAGCGCGAAGGCCCCGACGATGAGCCCGACCTCGTAGGTCGACCCGCCGAGGCGCTGCACGTAGAGCGGCAGGGTCGGCAGGAGGTAGTAGAGCGACGCAAAGTGACAGAAGGTCGCCGCCAGAAGGCATGCCACGGGACGTGACACCAGCCCCGCCCGCCATGGCGCGGCGACGCCTGGGGGCGCGTCAGGGGGCCAATTGGCGGCCATATCCATCCCGAATTGCCTGCCGTCTCGACATAGAGGCCCGGCTCCGCAGGTCCACGACGATGTAGGGGCCATGGCATGGGAGTTGCAAAATTTCCCTGCCGGCGTGGACCAATTGAATCACGAGGGCCTCTCTGGCAAGGAGCGAAATTCGTCTATGGCACCGACGGTTCGTCGAAGGGCGATCCCCGTGCTGCTATCGCTGCTCCTGCTGCCAATGTCGGTCGGGAGTGCCGCGCCCGGCAGCCCGCGCGTCGAATTGGTCGTCGCTGATGCGACGGCGCCGCCGACCACGCTGGACCCGTTCAAGGTCTACGGCACCCAGGCGCAGAGCTTCTTCCGGCTAATCTTCGAGCCTCTGTTCGATCGAGATCCCGACGGGAAGATCCGAACCCCGGTACTCGAGCGGTGGGGGCCGATCGACCGCCTTACATGGGAGTTCCGCCTGCGCCCGGGCGTCCGTTTCCACGACGGTGCCGAGCTGACCGCCGCGGACGTTGTCTACTCGCTCGAGCGGATTCTGGATCCCCAGATCAACTCGCCCCGGCGCACCGAGTTCGGGGACATCGACACCGTCGTGGCGGTCGACCCGCTCACGGTGCGTGTCGTCACCAAGCGGCCATATGCGCTTCTCCCGGCGCGACTGTCGCAGTTCAGCATGCTCGTGCCGGATCATCTGCGCGGCCGCCCGGAGGCCGAGTTCTTCAAGGATCCGATCGGGCTGGGTCCGTTCCGTCTCTCGCAGCTGGATTCGACGCAGGCGGTGCTCACCGCGTTCCCCGACTACTACGGCGGCGCGCCCAAGGTGCCGACCATCGTCTTCCAGTTCATCCCGGAGCCGGAGGACCGCCTTCGCCAGCTGTTGGCGGGGAGCGTGGACATCGTGACGAACCTCGCGCCGCAGCAGGTCGAGTCCCTGCTGCACGCGCCCGGTGTTCGCCTGGTGAAGCGCACCTCGATCCGGTTCATGGACGTTCTCGTGGACACTCGGAGGGGCCCTCTGGCCCGAGCCGAGGTCCGCCGGGCCTTGCTCCACGGAACCGACGTCGAGGGCCTGGTGCGATACATCGCCCGCGGGAACGGTCACGCCATCGCCACCGTCACGCTGCCCGAAGACTTCGGCTTCAATTCGGGTTTGAGGGCGTACCCCTTCGATCCGGCCCGGGCGCGGAGTCTCCTCGCCCAGGCTGGCCTCTCGGAGGGATTTCGTCTCCAGGGCCTCGCGACCCACGACACTCAGACGCTGGCAACGGCGCTGGCGCAGCAGTGGACTCGCCTCGGGGTGACGCTCGACTTCACCGTGGATAGCCGTGCGGCCCAGATCTCCCGGTGGATTCGGGAGCGGACCCAGCACGACTTTCTGATCGTGGACCCCACGAGCATCATGTTCGACGCCGCGTTCCAGCTCCGCGTACTCCTGGATCCGTCACACCCGATGGCTCGCGCGTCGCACCCTCGCGCGCTCGACCTTCTGAACCGGTCCGACAGCGAGCAGGATTCCACCGTCCGGGCGTCGCTCCTTCGCGAGGTCCAGTCGATCGCGCACGATCAGGCCCTCACGATTCCCCTGTATCAGGTCGTGGATCTCTACGGAATCCGTGATCAGGTGATGGACTTCGTCCCGTCCGCGGACACGATCCTGCGTCTCGGGGGGGTCGGGCTGAAGCGATGACGACCGGGATCGGCTCCGAGGTCGTTCCGGCGAGCGCGCCGGTCCGATCCGCCACGTCCTGGAGCGGTTGGCGGCGGGTGCGGTTCGGCATCGCCACCCGGCTGACGCTGGTGGTGATTCCGCTCGTCCTGGTTCCTCTCGGCGCTCTGGCGTACGCCTGGTACTCGAGCACCAAGACCGCCATGGAGCTCCAGGTCCGCGAGGAGCTGCAGGTGCGGCTCCGCCAGGTGGCACTTCGCCTGCGCCCCTTCCTCCGGGAGCGCGAGCTGGACCTCTACGACCTCGCGAGCTCGCCCGCGCTGCGCGACTACCACACCCAGCTCGACTACAAGCTGGTACAGGAAGCCGACGTCGCGTTGAAGAAGCTCGCCGAGCACTTCGCTCAGTTCCTGAGCCGGCGCGACGAGGTTGTCGCCGAGGCGCGCTACGTGGACCAGAACGGGAAAGAGCTGGTCAGCGCCAGCACCGAAGGGGCCCGGCGAAGCGGCGCCAGTTACGCGCGAGCCCCCTTCTTCCTGCGAGCCAAGGAGCTGCCGCCAGATGGGGGCCTCGCGACGTCGGTCGAGATGTCGGAGACGCTGCAGGTGAGCGTGCTGCGGCTGGCCCTTCCCGTGTACAACGAGTGGAAGGAGTTCCGGGGGGTCATGGTCGTCGACTTGCCCCTGTCGTACTTCACCGCGACCCTGGCCGGCGCCCTGACGGGCCGCACGGGGACGAGCTTTCTGGCCGACGGGAGCGGCACCATCATCGGGCCGCCCGGCGCCAAGGAGAGCCTCGTTGCCCGATGGGAAGGGGCAAGAGAGCTTCAGGACACCCTTCGAAGGCTCCCGGGCGATCCGCAGGTCGTCGACCTGAAGGACGGGGGCCGTGGCCTGCTCGTCCGGGCGGCGGTGGGTGCCCACGGCTGGTCGATCGGATTCCTCGCGCCCCTGGCAGAGACCGAAGGGCCGGTGCGCGCGCTCACGCGGACGACCCTGGCCTACGGCACTGCGGGCGGGGTGGTCCTCGTGCTGGCGATCGTCCTGGTGGCGCGCGGCGCCAGCCGCCGGGTCCGGCGACTCCAGGCGGCCACCGCCCAGCTGGCCGCCGGCGACTTCGGACTCCGGATGCCGGCGGAAGGCACTGACGAGGTCGGAGAGCTCGGCCGGTCGTTCAACCTCATGGCCGAGTCTCTCGCTCGTCGCGACGCCGAGCTCGGCGCTCGCACCGAGGAGGCGCAGCGACGTCGGCAGGAGCTCGAGGTCCTGAACGCCGTCATCCAGGCGGCTCACACGTCGTTGGACCTGAGGGAGAGCCTGGAAGCCATCCTCGACCGGCTGATGGCCCTCTTCGACTTCACGGCGGGCGGGATCCGGCTGCTCGACGAGTCCAGAGAGCACCTGATCCTCGTGGCGCATCGCGGACTCCGACCGAGCTATGCGGCGAACCCGATCCCGCTGCGCAACGACGAGGGACACAGCGGCCAGGCGCTGCGCGCCCGGCAGCCGCTCCTCCTGGGCGATGCGACCGATCTCGCCCCGTATCGCGACCGGGTGCCGGAGGGAACGACGGTCGGCGGCGTCCTGCTGATCCCGATCCTGTCGAAGGGACAGGGGCTGGGAGCCATCGTCCTGATGGCCCAGCGGCACCTCGACTTCACGTTCGCCTCGCTGCACCTGCTGGCCAGCATCGGCCTCGAGGTGGGCACCGCCATTCAGAACGCCAGGCTCTTCAGCCAGACCCAGGCGCTGCTCTCCGAAGCGGAGCGACATCGGGCGCGAGCGGAGGCGCTGGCGGAGATCGGGCGATCGGTGACGGCGACGCTCGATCTCGACCGAGTGCTGGACCTCGTGGTGGAGCGGGTGTCCGAGGCCATGAGGGCGGATGCGGTGAGCATCCTGCGCC
This sequence comes from uncultured bacterium, assembly GCA_964463175.1. Classification (GTDB taxonomy): domain Bacteria; phylum Methylomirabilota; class Methylomirabilia; order Rokubacteriales; family DASRDR01; genus DASRDR01. Next base: position 122 of record CAYXBJ010000066.1, on the reverse strand, counting down.
GGGACGGGGACACGCTGCACTACCTCCGAGCCCAGGGACTGTCGCCCGATCGCGATTCCGCGCTGCCCCTGAAGGCCGGGGAGGAATTCGGCGGGGACGTGGCGCTCATGCGGGCGCCGGTG
>CAYXBJ010000065.1:0-38439 GCA_964463175.1 uncultured bacterium | reverse complement strand
AACGCGCAACCCGCCGTGCTCAAGGTGTTCGAGATCGTCAAGGCCCTGCCGGCCGACCAGGTCTTCGCGACCCAGGCCGAGCTCGACGCCTATCTCGACGCCATGCAGCGCCGGGCGCGCGGCTCGCGCTGAGCGCCGATCCGGCGCTCCGCGCGGCGACGGTCCGCGCTGCCGGCGCCTAGCCCGATCGGCTGTTAAACATCCCTAATTACATCGGGCTGTCAACCCTAAGTTCGAAGGGAGCCAGGAGGCGGGTCCGGGCCTACCGCCGGCCGCGCCCGCGGCCCCAACGGAGCCGGAAGCCGCGCCCCGGGGTGGCCTATACTCGGGCCGCGAAGGTCGCAGACCGGGCGCGGCTCGGGGAGGCACGGACGTGTCGAGCGATCATGGGTCGGGTCTCGTCGTGGGGACCGGGGAGTTCGTGTACGACGTCGTCCGCCCATGGGGCACGCTGCCGCCGGGGTGGCGCCTCGGGCTCGTGAGCCACGTCGCCGTGGACTCGAAGGACCGCGTCTACTTCTACCAGCGGGAGGATCCGCCGGTCCTCGTCTTCGACGGCGACGGGCACTTCCTCGCCGGGTGGGGCAGCCAGCGCCTGCGCGACGCCCACGGGATCTTCATCGGGCCGGACGACCACGTCTATCTCTGCAACCGGGACGAGCATGAGGTGCTGAAGCTCACCCCGGACGGCCGCGTCCAGCTCGTGCTGGGCCACCGCGGGCGCCCGTCGCTCCAGGCGCCGTTCAATCACCCCGCGGACGTCGCCGTGGCGCCCAGCGGGGAGATCTACGTCGCGGATGGATACGGCAATTCGTCGGTGCACCGGTTCTCCGCCGAGGGTCGGCACCTCGACTCGTGGGGCGCGCCGGGCACCGGTCACGGCCAGTTCACGACACCCCACGGCATCTGGGTGGACGCCCAGGACCGCGTCCTCGTCGCGGACCGGGAAAACAATCGGGTGCAGCTCTTCAGCCCGGAGGGCGACTACTACGGGGAATGGCGCGACCTCTACCACCCCATGGACATCTACGTCGACGCGGGCGGCACCGTCTACGTCACCGACCAGATCCCCCGTCTCAGCATGTATTCGCCGGACGGCCGGCTGCTGGCGCGCGGACGGCCGGTCAACGTGGGCGCCCATGGCGTCTGGGGCGACTCGCGCGGGAACCTCTACCTCGCCGAGGTGGGAGTGAACCAGGTCACGAAGCTCGTGCGCCGGCCGGGACTCGCGCCGGCATCCGGTACAAGGAGCCCCGATGCGCTTCGTTGAGGAGCGAGACTTCACCGTGCGGCTCGATCTGCGCTGCGCCTTCGAGGAAGGGTACGACGGGGAGCTCGACGGCTACGCGTGGCTGCGGGAGTTCCAGGACCGCATCGCGCCGCGCGTCGTCGACGCGGTGGTGCGCGCGATCCGCGCTCATCCCGGCTGGACGGTGCGGCCCGGCAACCGGGGACGCGCGATCGAAGACGAGGTGACGCTGGTCGTCGAGCGGGAGGTGGACTGAGCCGGCGCGCGGCGGTGTAGCCGCCGCGGCCGGCCGGGCTCCAGAACGAAGCTCGGCCGGCCGCGACGTCGAGCGGTACTAGGGCTTCTTTGCGGGGGCCTTGACCTGCGGCATCTTCGGCTGCGGCATCATCGCGGCCAGGTCCTTCGACCACTTCTCGATGGTGCCCAGCACGCCCGCGAGCTTGTCCTTCGCATCGGCCGGCGACGTGGCCAGCGCATCCTTCGCCGCCTTCAGCCCGTCCTTCGCGGCCTTGGAGTCATCTTCCCAGGCCTTCTTCATGTCGGGCTTCATCTTCTTGAGGGAGGCCTGCGCCTGCTTCTCGAGCCCCGCCCACGCGGCCTCGGCGGCGGCGATCCCCTTCTCGACCTCAGCCTGCATCGCGGCCTTGCCGGCCACCGCGGCCTTCCCGGCGTCGTCGGCGAGACCCTTCGCGCGCTCGTACGCCGCCTTCGCCTCCTTGTACTTCTTGTCGCCCATGAAGCCTTCGGCCTGCTTCTGGAGGTCGGTCACCGCCTTGTAAGCGGGGGCGGCGTACTTGTCGGCCCCGGCCGACTTCGCCGCGGCAATCGCCGAATCGGCGGCCTTCTTCTCGGCGTCCGGGGGAGAATCGCAGCCTGCCACCAGCAAGGCCACTCCCGCGAGCACCGGCACTGCCCACCGCGCACTGAACCGTCTCATGTCAGCGAACCCTCCCGTCCCTCGGACGACGTGATGTGGGTAAGATGGGACCGAACCTCCGGCAAAAAATCATACGTCAAGTCTGCGTCCAGGTCGACCCGTGCTAGCATCCCCGGCGATGGAGCCTATGAGCCGGCTCGACCGCCTGCGGGCGACGGTCCGCCGGGCGCCCGTGGACCGGCCACCATACGCCTTCTGGCGCTACTTCCCGACCGCCGATCGCTCGCCGGCCGGCCTGGCGCAAGCGACCCTGCGCTTCCACGATCGCTACGGCTCCGACGTCCTGGCGGTCGCGCCGCCGGCCGGCTACGCCGCCCAGGCCTGGGGATGCCAGGAAGCGGAGGCGCCCGGGGCCGACGGAAGCCGCGCCTGCGCCCGCTGCGCGGTCGGCCACCCCGAGGACTGGCGCGCCATCCGCCCGCTCGATCCGGCATCCGCGCCGGGATACAGCGACGTCGTGGAGGCGCTGGTGCGGGTGGGATTCGACCGCCGGATCGGCGACGCGCCGGTCGTCGTGGTCCTCCCCGCACCGTCGACGATCGCCGCCCGCCTGGGGGGAGGCCGGCTGGGCGCCCATCTCCGCGAGTGGCCAGGGCTCGTCGGCGACGCCCTCCGGGCCCTCGCCGAGACCCAGCTCCGATTCGCCGAGCTCTGCCTCGGCGAGGGGCTCGCCGGGGTGCTCTACACCGTGCACGTCCCCGACGAGCCCGCGCTCGGGCCGGCGGCCTACGCCGACCTCCTCGAATCCCATGATCGCGCCGTGCTGGAGAGTCTCGGCGAGCGCGCGAGCCTCCGGATGGTGCACGTCACGGGACCGGTCCCCTTCGCGCGAGTCGCCACCTGGCCTGTCGACGTGGTGAGCTGGCTTCCGGGGAACGGTCAGCCGTCGCTGCCCGACGGTCACGCGCGGGTGACCGGCGCGGTCATGGCCGGCCTCGAGGCCCCGGCGCTCCGCGACGAGCCGCCCCCCCGCGCCGTCGCCGCCGCCCGCGCTGCGCTCGCCGGCGTCGGCGAGCGCGGACTCATCGTGGGCCCGGGCGGCCCGGTCTGGCCGGACACGCCGGACGAGGTGCTGGCCGCCGTGGTGCGCGCGCTCGGGGGATCCACCCGTCCCATCCTCGGCCTCACCCGCTGACGCTCCTCAGAGGAGCCGCTCGAGCCACTCCGCGCGCTCCATCCGGTGGAGGATCCGCGCCACGTGCGCCTGGTAGGCGCGGTTCGGCGAGCCCGGATGCCATGCGTGCGGGTTCGGGAGAGTCGCGGCGAGTTGCGCCGCCTCCATCGGGCCGAGGTCCGCGGCAGCCGTCCCGAAATATCGGCGCGCCGCCGCCTCCACGCCGTAGACGCCGGGCCCGAACTCGACGACGTTCAGGTAGAGCTCCAGGATCCGTCGCTTGGGGAGCGTGCGCTCGAGCTGCCAGGTCAGGATCAGCTCGCGCAGCTTGCGGAGCGGATTCCGGGAGGGCGTCAGCCACAGGTTCTTCGCGAGCTGCTGCGTGATGGTCGAGGCGCCACGGGGCGCCCTCCCCTGTTCGACAGCCCGCTCGAGAGCGTCTTGGACCTCGCCGAGGTCCACGCCCCCGTGTCCGAAGAAGTTGATGTCCTCCCCGACGATCACCGCGCGCTTCACCGACAGTGAGATGGCACTGTAGGGCACCCAGACCCACTGCGCCCGGCCGTCACGTCCGGCGGCGCGCTCCGCGGCACGATGGCGCTCGATGAACGCCGTCGTGCGGGGCGGACGTGTCGCGAGGGCGCCGACCTGAGGCCACGTCCAGGCCTCGTAGGCCAGCCACGCGCCCGCGGCCAGCAAGACGAAGAGCGCGAGCCGGGACCACGCTCGCCTCCGTCCGGCCGATCGCGTCCGGCGCGCCACGGCGCCAGTCTAGCTCTTGCGCCGTTTCAGTCGAGCGGTCACCATGGCGCGGTGAACCATCACGCGCTCGGCCGCTCGCGGCTGGCCTGGCTCGATCGCTTCATCGTGCCCCGCGAGACGCCGCTCGCGCCCAGCCGCTGGCACCAGCACATCGTGCAGCGACGCGTCAGTCGAGTGGATCACCTCCGACCCCACCGGCTCAACTGGGAGGCGCTCAAGCAAGCGGACCGCGAGACCCTCGACGGCGACGACGCGCTGACCCCGCGACGTCTGGCGGGAATCCGGTGGTCGTGGCTGGACGGCCTGTTCACCACGGTCAGCGAGAACCTTTACCTGGGATTCATCCTCCTCTACGCCCTCGCTTACGGGGCGAGCACGAGCCAGATCGGCCTCCTCACGGCCGTCCAGAACCTCCTCGGCGCCGTGTCGCTGTTCCCGGGCGCCCGTGCCGCCGACGCCGCGCGCCATCGGAAGCCGCTCGTGACGTGGACGGTCGGCGGCTTCGCGCGGGTCGCGCTCCTCGCCCTCGCGCTCGTGCCGTGGTTGACGCACGTCCCGGCGACGGCCATCTGGCTGATCATCGCGCTCAACGGGCTGCGCTCCTTCATGTCGAACTTCGGGAACCCGGCGTGGACCGTGCTGATAGGCGATCTCGTGCCGCTCCGATTGCGGGCCCAGTACTTCGGCAACCGCAACCTCATGATCATGCTGGCCGCCCTCCTGGTCGCGCCGCTCGCCGGCTGGCTCATCAAGGTCGGTAACGGCTGGCTCGGCCAGCCGTACCTCGGCTACCAGGGGGTGCTGGCGCTGGCCTTCGTCGCCGGCCTGGCCGGCACCGCGTGTTTCCTGAGGATTCCGGAACCGCACCGGGTGACGCAGGCGCGGGTGGTCCGGGAGGCCGGGCCCGGGCTCTGGACGATGCTCGCTGGCAATCGCGCATTCGCGGGACTCGTCGTCAGCGGCTTCGTCTGGAACCTCGCCCTCCAGGTGGCGGCGCCGTTCTTCAACGTCTATCTGGTCCGCCACCTCGGCGCGGGCGCCGGGACCGTCGGGCTCCTCGCGGGAGTCAACACGCTCTTCGGCCTCGTCGGCTGCGGGCTCTTCGGTCGGGTGATGGATCGCTTCGGCGCGCTGAAGACCCAGGCCGTCGCCGGCCTCCTCATTCCCGTGATCCCCACCGCCTGGATCTGGATCACCGCGCCCTGGCAGGTCGGCATCTTCGAGGCCTACTCCGGCCTCGTCTGGGCCGGCTACAACCTGGCCAACTTCGCGCTCCTGCTCGAGCTCACTCCGTCCTCGCGCCGGTCCCAGGCGGTGGCGCTATACCAAACGGTCGTCTTCGCGAGCGCCGTCGTGGGGCCGCTGCTCGGCGGCTGGCTCGCCGATGAGTTCGGATTCCGCGTCATCTTCGGCCTGAGCGGCGCGGGGCGGCTCCTCGGCATCCTCCTGTTCATCTGGCTATCGGTACGGCCGCTCCTCGCCGCGCACCGCGGCCGGCCCGCGGCGTCACCCGCCGAGGCCGCGTAGGGGCGGGCGATGATCTTCTCCAACGGCCGCATCTACACCCTCGATGCGCGGGACCGCGTCGTCGACACGCTGGTGGTCCGGGAGGGTCGCGTCGCGTTCGCCGGCCGGCGGCGGGACGTGAGCGCCCCGGCCGGAGAGCCCGAGATCGATCTCGGCGGGCGGGCCGTGCTGCCGGGGCTCGTCGACGCCCACGGTCACCTCATGCACCTCGCCCGGCTCCGCCTGGCGCTGGATGTGGCCGGGCTCCTCTCCGAGGCGGCCTGCGCCGAGCGAGTCGCCGCGCGCGCGAGGACCGCGGCGACGGGCGAGTGGATCGCGGGGCGCGGGTGGGATCAGAATCGTTGGCCCGGCGCGGCATTCCCGACCCGCGCGTCTCTCGACCGGGCGGCGCCTCAGCATCCGGTGACGCTGGTCCGGATCGACGGGCATGCCATCTGGGCCAATTCCGCGGCGCTCCGGGCGGCCGGCATCGATCGGCACACGGCGGATCCGCCGGGTGGCCGCCTCGAGCGCGACGCGAGCGGCGAGCCGACCGGCGTCCTGGTCGATACCGCGCAGGAGCTCATCCGGCAGGTCGAGCCACGTCCCGGCGCCGCCCAGATGGAGGCGGCGATCCGAGGCGCGATCGCCGACTGCCTCGCCGTCGGGCTCACCGGCGTCCACGAAATGGGCGCCGACCTGGACGCCCTCGCCGCCTATCAGCGACTCGTCTCGGCGGGGTTGTTCCCCTTCCGGAACCACGTCGCGCTCCGGGGCGCCGATCCGGCGGCGTGGCAGCAGGCGCTCGAGGCAGGCCCCGCCGTGTTCGGCGACGGGCGGCTGATCGTGGGGGCGGTGAAGCTGATGGCCGACGGCGCGCTCGGCTCCCGGGGCGCCGCGATGCACGCGCCCTACTGCGATGACCCGGCGAACCGGGGCCTTCTCCTGCTGTCGCCCGACGAGCTCGAGGGGCGCGCCCGCGCCGCCGCCGCGCGCGGCTTCCAGGTGTGCGTCCACGCGATCGGGGACCGCGCCAACACCCTCGTCCTCGACGCGCTCGAGGCGGTCATCCTGGGACGCCCCAGCTCCGCCGGCGGGCGACTCCCGGCGGTGCCGGGGAGGGACCCGCGGCATCGCGTGGAACACGCCCAGATCCTGGCGGAGGCGGACATCCCCCGCTTTCGACCGCTCGGCGTCCTCCCGAGCATGCAGCCCACGCACTGCACCTCGGACATGCCCTGGGCCGATGCGCCGCTCGGCGGAGATCGGCTACCCGGCGCCTACGCCTGGCGCTCGCTCCTCCGCACCGGGACCGTCATCGCGGGCGGGTCGGATTTCCCCGTCGAGCTGCCGAATCCGTTCCATGGCATCCACGCCGCGGTCACGCGCCGCCCGCTCAGCGGGCCGGATCCCGGCTGGCAGCCCGAGCAGCGGATGACGCGCGGGGAGGCGGTGCGGGCCTTCACCGCCTGGAACGCGTACGCGGCGCACCGCGAGTCGGAGCTGGGCACGCTCGAGCCCGGGAAGTGGGCCGATCTGCTCGTGTGCTCGGCGGACGTCTTCACCTGTCCCGAGATGGACATCGCGACGATCGAGCCGGTGCTGACGGCGATCGCCGGGGAAATCGTCCTCGATCGGAGAACGTAGGGCGCGGGCGAGCGCCGCCGCGTCAGGGGTCCGACTGCCGTCGGACGGCGGCCCGGCGGCCGCCCGTCAGTCCCGGATGGGCTGGCCCGTCGAGTCCAGCATGAGCGGGCCGGGCGTCCCGCGGAGCCGCTCCAGCTGCCGGCGCTGGGCTTCCTGGACGGCCTCGCGCATCTCGATGCGGTGGGAGCGCCGGCTCGGACGCTCCTTGACCACGCGCGACGACGCCTCGCTGATCGTCTCGGCAACCGGCGCGCGATCCCGGGAGCGGGTGAACTGGATCAGCAGCATCGTCGCCAGGACGATGGCGAGCGCGACGTTGATCCAGCGCACCACGCTGTGGGCCTTCGCCTACTCTACTGGAAGATGCCGAGCCGCCAGCTGTAGCTGTCGATGCCGAGTGACGTGGCCGCGGTGAAGTTCGGGAAGCCCGGGAACGCCGGCGGCGACAGCGCCTTGTAGCGGAAGCGCTCGTCGTACACCCAGTTTCGCGCGTACCCCGTATTCGAGGACGGCTGCCCGAAGGTTCCCATCGTCTTCTGGACGACGCCGCCCAGCACGTTGGAGATCCCGCGATAGGACCCGTTCGGATCGTCGAAGCTGAACTGCCCGCTCGGCTCGGCCTGGCTGGACAGGTTCGCGACGAACAGCATCCCGTCGATCTGGAGGTCCCCGTTCAGGGCACTCGAGAGCCGGATGCCGCCCGCGCGCGCCGCCGCCACCCAGGTCGTCGGCGTCGCCCAGGACACGACGCCCAGCACGCTCTGGGTGTCCATCTGGTCGTCCGCGCTCGTCCCGCTCGCGTCGCCGGGGATCGGGTCACTGTAGAAGCCGTCGGCGCCGCGCGAATCGACGCGGTAGTTCAGGTTGCCGGTGATCCAGATGTTGCCGTCGGCCGCCACCGTGAGGCGCTCGCCGTCGGCGGCCGTCCCGGTGTTCTGGTAGATTGCGTAACTCGGGTCGGCCCACCCCGTGGTATGGCAGTCCTTCGTCCCGCCCGCCGTACCGCTAAGGACGGAAGTCTGCGGCTGGCAGTTCGCCCCCGCCGAGGAGAACGTTCCGCGCCGGAGGCCGTTCGATGTCGAGACCTGGCCGATGTCGGCATTGGCCACGTAGAGCACGGCGTCGTCCACCGGGACGAGCACGGTCGGGATGCGACCGTCGCCGACGTTTCGAGAGAAGACTCCAGTGAACAGCTGCTGGTTGATGTTTGTCGCGGCGCTGACATAGTGGGCTGTCGCGCTCGTATCCAGCCACCACTGCGTGCCCGAGTTGTTGCAGGCACCCGCGTCGGTGAACGTGGTCTTGAGGCATTGACGTGTCACGATCGTCTGATTTGTCGACCGCTTCTCCTCGATGATGACACGCTTGTTGGGGTTCGTCCCAGCGCCCGAGTAATAGTAGACGACGAACGTCTGCCCTTCGTTGGTGTGCGCCAGTTGGATGTCGGTAACGTACGGAACCCCGCTGGCGGTCGGGAGCAGGCCCCCGTTGACGTAGATGCCTCCGAGGAGGGCCACCGCCCCGGTGGATGCCTGGGCAGTGCAGTTATTGTCCACGACAACCGGGACGTTGGCGCAGTTGGCATCCGAATGGTTCCCGGCCGGGGTTCCGGTCGACGCGGTCGTCGGATTCGGCATCTGCCCGGCCGTGGCGGTGTTGGGACACGCGGGGCGGCCGTTCGTCGTGCCCGTGTAGCCGAGCGCCACGCAGATCTCCGCCTTGCGCGCGTCGTCCGTGCTGCCGAGCGTGCCCGTCGCGGGGAACGGGATCGGATCGCAACCCGGTCCGGGGCATGCCCCGGTGGTCGTCGGATTGTAGTCAAACCCACGCGTGAAGCCCGAGCAGTCGACCACCTTGCACGAGATGCCCGGGTCCGGGCCGAGGAGCGGCCAGTCCGCCGCCGAGCTGTCCCGGCTCAGGTTCGTGTTCGAGCCGTTGTTGTTGAAGCGCGTCGTGGTCAGCGTCTGGGTCGCTTCGCTCCGGAAGATCGGCCCCTCGTGCCCGGTGACGCTGGTGTCCCCGAGGATGCTGAAGCGGGTATTGGTGTGCACCGGCCCCGTGTACACGTGGCGCCAGCTGACCCACGGATCGCCGCTACCGGCGTCCTGGAACTGGTCGATGAAGTGCGCGTACTTCACGAACTCCGCGTTCAGCGAGATGTTGAAGGCGCCGTCCTGCTGCGTGGGCACCGAGGAGTCGTGGATGACCCACTGCTGGCGCGCGCGACCGGCGGTGCCCGTCGACTCGACCCGCCACACGTAGGTGAACAGGGCCGCGTTGCCGCCGCCGGTGATCACGGGCGGCTTCGTCGGGTGGGTGCCGACGATCACCTTGGTGGAGAACGCCATGTTCGCGGGACAGCCTGCCGTGCCCGGGCAGGTGATCGACAGGACGACCTGCTGGGCATCGGGAATGCTGCCGACCGCGCTGTAGCTCGGCTCCGGGCAGGCGCCGCCGCACGCCGCGAACGCCGGTCCGCTGGACGGGGTCGCGTAGTCCAGGATGAACTGCGCGCCGCAGTTGTAGCACCCGTTCATCGGTGCCAGGTACGTCTTCATCGCCGTGCGTCCCGTGGTGGCCACGTTGTTCGGGAGGTCTACGGCCAAGCGCTGGAGAAGGACCTTGCGCCCCCAGTTGGCACCCGCCTCGGCGGAGTACGCCGCCTGAGCCTCGTCCTTGTTCAGCTGGGCGATGAGATTCTCGTTCCGGGCGAGAATCACGAGCGCCGCGATCATCGTGCTGAGGAGCACCATGCCGGCAATGGCCGCGAACAGGGCGACGCCCTGGTCGTTCCGGGTCTGAGCCGCAAGTCGAGTCATGAACCTACGCATCGCAGGTTCCTCCTTCAGGGCACGTTGCGCGCACGCGCTTCGGACGTCAGGGTCTTGGTCACGGTGTCGCCGCCAATCGTCGCGCGCCCCGTGATCGTGATCACCACCCGCGAAATCCGGGTGCGGTTCGCGGGGGGAATGGACACGCATGCGGTCGGGGACGAGGCCGGCGGCGTGAGCTGCGTGTCGGGGGCCCCGAGTGGGTCGTTGGGCCCCGTGAAGTACTGGAACATGTCGACGCCGCTCGGATTCGGGATCAGGTCGCGGGCGAGCTCGTCAGAGGCCGCGGTGGTCGTGACCCACGCCGCGCCGCTATCGGGGTCCCCGCCCCTAGTGCCGCGCACCTCACTCAGAGCGGTGCCCGCGGTGCCCGGCCAGAAGAAGAACACGTTCTCGTCGAACGCCGTGGTCTGGACCACACCATCCCCGTCGACGTCGGCGTACAGACGGATGCAGTTCCGGCCGGCCTCGCGGAACGCGACGAACGCCGGGTCGTTGTTCGAGGCCCCGCCGTACGGCTTGTTCTTCGGGTTCAGACCGGCGGCCTGGATGATGCGCACGACGCGGTCCATGGCGACGCGCACGTTCTGCTGGAGGTCGGTCACCTCGGAGCTGTGCATGTAGGCCTTCTGGGCCTGCTCGACGAGCGTGAGAATGCCCGCCACGAGGACCGCGCCCACCGCCAGGCCCACCGCGATCTCGACGATCGTCGTTCCCGACTGCCCCCTGCCGTGTCTGCGCATCGTCCGACCTCTAGCTGCCCTTCGTGAAGATCATCGAGAGCGTCACCGATTGCTCGGTCCCGGAGCTGTTCTTGTAGAAGATCACCACGGTCGCCGTCTTCGTGTCGGTCTGGGGCGAATCGTTGGCGAAGGTGATCGTCCGGCGATAGTTCGGGTAGTTCGTGATGGCACCGTAGCCGGTACTCGCCGGATAGTCAGCTCCGTTGACCAGCTCGTCGCTGTCCTGATCGTAGGCCTTGTCGCGCATGTCCTCGATCATCTGGCGGGCGAGGAAGGTCGCGGTCGTCGCCTGGTCGCCCTGCTGGATCGCCATGCGGCCCGGCGCGAACGCCGCCGCCAAACCCATGAGCGCGACGCCCAGCAGCAAGAGCGCCACCATCAGCTCGACGAGCGAGAGTCCCGACTGCCGACGAAGCGTCATGGACACGTCGTCACCCCCGTGCAGGCCCGGACGCGCCCCGGCGTGTTCACCTCGACTCGCCAGGACGTGCCGCTCGGATAGGTGACGATGACGTTGCCAGCCCCGGTGGACGCCGTCCCCTTCGGGTCGAACCGCATCTCCCCGGGGGTCGCCGCCACCGTCGCACCACCGACCACCGCCTCCGTCAGATCGGGCGGCCGGTTCGTCGGGCACGTGTTCCCGGCCGGCGTGTTGTCGGTACAGATGGTCTGAATCTGGGTGCTCAGGAAAATCACCCGGTACGTCGCGGTGGTGCCAATTGCGTTTTGCCGCGCGTTACGGAGGGTCTCCACGACCTGCTCCGCCGCGCCTCGCGTCTTCAGCTCCGGGATGATGGATCCGAGCATGGGCAGGCTCAAGCCCGCGAAGATGATGACGACGGACACCACCACCACCAGCTCCGTGAGGGTGACCCCCGCCTCGCGACGGAGCGCGTCCCACCCTCCCCAGATCCGACGTCCCGAACGATCATTCAGCATGACTTCACCTCGCCGGAGTAGCGTTGAGCAATGGCCGTGCCACGCGATTCCGCCATGGTCCGACCTACGGACACCCACACTTTCGCGGACTTGAGAGAGGCAGCCCCTCGGGCGGATCCGTCGGGGTCTCGGAGGAGGGCCTCAGCGCTCTCCGGGCTGACGATCCACGTCAGGCGGGGTGCCGCGCATTGGCAGGAGCGATGCCAACCTGACTTCTCCAGGCATATACAGGTGATGATCGCCGGGGCCGGTGCACCTCGGCAAAACCAGCCTACGCGGCTAGAGACCCGGGAGCTCCCGCTCCATCTTCACGACAGTATGCGACGCCAATGCCCTCTTCCGGCCATGTCCTGATGCTTCCGGGCCCCGCAATGTCCTGGTGTTCTAGTGATGGCAGACCACGCAGTCCAGGGGGCCCCGTCGCTCGGCGTGGCAGCCGACGCACCAGCCCATCGTCAGCGGCGCGACCTGGGCCACGCGCTGCATCGTCTCGACGGGCCCATGGCACGTCTGGCACGCGAGCCCCACCTGCACGTGGCGCTTGTGCGGGAAGTAGACGAACCCGGCGAGCTTGTGGATCCGTACCCAGGGGATCGCCTCGTGTTGGTTCCAGTGCTCGTGAAGCTTCTGCACCTCGGGGTTGCCCTGGGCCGCCACGATCTTGTGGCAACCCATGCAGCGCGCCACCGACGGCAGGCCGGCGAAGACACTGCGCCGGGCGTCGGCGTGACAGTACTGGCAGTCAATCCCGTACGAGCCGGCGTGGATCGCGTGACTGAACTCGATCGGCTGGACGGGGGCCGGAGCGATCACCGGTACGCCGCCCACGGGGCGCGGCTGGTACGGCGGCTCGGCCAGCGTGCGGACGTAGGCGACGACGTCCCGGATCTCGCGCTCGGTCAGGAGTCGCCCGAAGCCCGGCATTTGCGGGGCCAGGCCGACCGCCCCGGCGCCATCCCGGACCACGGTCGCTAGGAAGTCGTCGGAGAGCGGGTTCAGGAGCCGCCCATTCGTCAGCGGAGGCGGCTTGATCGCGAGCGCCGCGGCGCCCGGGCCGTCAGCCGCCCCGGTCGCACCGTGGCACGTGGCGCAGTGGCGCTCGTACACTGCCCTGCCCGGGTGAGCAGCGGCCGGGGGCTGTCCGGCGGCCGACCGGGCCGCCGGACCCCAGAGGGTGAGCGCGCTGGCACCCGCCCCGCCCAGCACCACGAGGAGCGCCACCCACCACCGGCCATGGCGCGCCGCGCGGCGGGCTCCGGAGAGCCCGAGTCGGCCCATGCCTAGGGTGTGCGGGGAGGGCTAGACGGCCCCTTCCGCCTGGAGATCGGCCACCACGCGCGAGACGGCCTGCACCGTCTCCTCGATCTCGCGGTCGGTGTGGCTCGCGGACACCCAGCCGTGGTTCCCCGACATGTCGACGCCGTGCAGGATCAGGGCACAGCGCCATTTGTGCACGAGCCCGGGGTCCTTCGCCTTCGGGGCGGTCTTGCCCGGCACGGGCGGCGGCCCGTCAAGCGAGATGTGACAGATGGAGACGTCCCCGTACGCGACCATCGGCGCGCCGGCCTTCCGGAACACGTCGTTCAAGGCCGCGCGGAGCTCGCTGCCGAGGGCGTTCGCCTTCTCGTGGTACTTGCCATCCGAGATCTGCGACAGCATCGCGATGCCCGCGGCGGCCACGATCGGGTTCGAGTTGTACGTCCCGTTCTGGGCCACCCGCTTGGACCGGTTCCATTGCGCGTCGTCCCCGAAGGTCATCATGTTCAGGATGTCGCGGCGCCCGCAGACCGCCGCACCCGGAAGCCCACCGGCCACGATCTTGGCCAGCGTGGTCATGTCCGGGGTCACCCCGTAGTACTCCTGGGCGCCGCCCGGCGCGTACCGGAATCCGGTGATCACCTCGTCGAAGATCAGCACCGTGCGACGATCCTGCGTGAGCTGCCGCAGGTCCTTGAGGAACCCGGGGTCGATCGGGTAGACGCCGGCCTGGCCGCCGCTGGGCTCGAGGATGACGGCGCCGATGTCGCTTCGGCTGGTGAGGAGCTGCTCGACCGCTCCGATGTCGTTGGGCGGGGCAAGCAGGATCTCCCCCAGCACGGCGCCCGGGATGCCGGCCGACATCGGCACGTCGAACGGCGGGTTCACCCCCGCGGAAACCCCGTCGTGCCAGCCGTGGAAGTGCCCGGTGAACTTCACGACCTTCGGTCGCCCGGTGTAGGCGCGCGCCAGCCGGAGCGCGAGATGGGTCGCCTCGGTGCCCGACATGGTGAAGCGGACCATCTCCGCGGAGGGGATCAGGCGCGTGATCCACTCGGCCCACTCGACCTCGAGCTCGTGGCAGGCGCCGTAATGCGTGCCCTTCGCGATCTGCTTCTGGACCGCCTCGACGAGGGCCGGATGCGAGTGCCCCAGGAACAGGGCGCCGTGTCCCATCCAGTAGTCGATGTACTCGCGGCCGTCGACGTCCCACTTGCGCGGTCCGGCGGCGCGCTCGACATAGAGCGGGAAGGGCGTGAGGTGCCGGCTATCGTGGGTGATGCCGCCCGGGATGATCCGCCGCGCGCGCTCCCAACGCGCCCACGAACCAGGGAGGGCCTTCCGGTACCGCTCGGCGATGGTGTCCCGCATCACGCAGTCTCCTCTTCCCTCGCCGCAGCCACGGGGCCGCGTCGCGTCTTCAGGTGTCCGACCAATCCTCTGAGCGTCTCGAGCAACGCCTGGTGCAGGCCCAGCGGCAGGTTGTCCACCGAGGGCTGCGCGATTCCCGTCAGTCCGTCGACGGCACCCGCCCGGACCATCGCGCGGGTCAGTCTGGCCTCTTCCGCGGGCGTGTGGAGCAGGCTCCGTCCGGTCGCGAGCGCGAGGTGCGCCGTCACGCCCCAGGCGCCCCAGTTCGACGTCCCGGCCACGACGAGGTAGTCCGTGCGCACCACAGAGGCGATCTTGGCGCCGTTCGGCACGTCGCGCACGACCCGCGCTCGCACCCGGCCCATTCCGATCTCGTTGCCGCCGTCGCCGACCCCGATCGTGACCGCCCCGGGTCGCCGGCGGAGGAACAGGGCGTCGAGCGGCGCGTTGACGGCCGTGATCGACCGGCCCCGGGCGTTGTAGTACCCGCCGTCGATCGCCCGTCCCGGCCGCTCGACCGCGACGAGATGCGTGGGACCGAATGCGCGCACCGTCTCCTGCGCCGCGCGAAGCGCCGCCGCCGGCTCGGCCGGCACCGCGATGAGATCACGGGGCTCGCCGAGGGCCCGGAGACACCCTTCCAGCAATGGGGCCACGGGCGGATCGGCGAGATACGCGACGCGGGCGCCGAGCCGGCGGAGCGCCCGTCCGAGGACCACGGTGCCGGAGGGCCCGTCCGTCTCGGCCGCCCAGGCCGGGCGGGCAACGAACCCCGTCACCAGCACGACTCGCCGGGCCCGCGCCAAGCTCTGCGCGGCCGCCGCCATGGCCCCCGCGATGACGAGACGCCCGATGCCGCGGCCTCCCAGGTCGAGCGCGCAGAGGGTCTCGACGGGATCCAGGGCCGGCGGCATGGCCCACCAAGCCTAACACCGGGTCCGGGGGTCCACAACGCCGGCCCGGGCGCAGGACCGGCGGCTATCGTCGACGTGGCGGCAAGCGCCGGCGCGCGAGGATCCGGCTCACGAGCCGCCGGCGGACAGGCGGGGTCCGAACAGGAGCAGCTCGGCCCAGGACCCCGTCTTGTCGAAGACGACCAGCAGCCCGCGGGTGCGGTAGTGGAAGGAGGGACGCCCCGACGCTTCCTCCGTCCCGATCGCATCGGGCTCCCCCCAGCCGGCCGAGACCGCGCGCAGCGTGAAGACCTGCGGTTTCGGGTACAGGGTCACCGAGCGCACCGCGTCGGGGACAAAGCGGTCGCCCGACAGGAGGCCATAGTTGACGACCATCCGCACGAGACCGCGGGGGGCCCGGTCCTCCGCGTACGTCCACTCGGTCACGGTCCGGCCCTCGTCGACCATGGACCGCTCCCGGCTCGGCCGCCCGTAGAGACGCTCCACGCCCACACGCGTGGTCTCGCCGGGCGTGATCCCGCCCCAGCTCTCCGCGCCGACGTCGCCCAGGGCCGCGAGGAGCGTCGCGGCCAGCGTGAGCCCGAGCACCCATCGGCGCCGACGGCGCCCCTGGCTCTGGACCCGGCACGCGGCGCTCATGCGAGCACTCCGGCCAGCTGAGCTCGCGCCAGCGTCTCCCGCGCCATGAGCACGTGGACCGCGTCCACGAACTGGCCGCCGACGGCGAGCGCGCCGCGCCCGGCGCCCTCCGCTTCCTCGTAGGCGGCGAGCACCCGGCGCGCCTCGGCGACCGCCTCGACGGTCGGCGTGAAGCAGCGGTTCGCGACCTCGATCTGATTCGGGTGGATCAGGGCCTTGCCGTCGAAGCCGAGATCGGCGCCGATTCGCGTATGCGTCTCGAGTCGGTCCGGCTGCCCGAGGTCGAAGCACGGAGAATCGATGGCGTCGAGCCCCGTGGCCCGCGCGACGAGCACGACCCGACTCATGGTGTAGAGCTCCGTCCGGCGATCGGGGACCAGGCGCGCGCGGGTCTCCCGCGCCAGATCGCCCGCGCCGTAGAACAGCGCCGCCGCGCGCGCGACGGCGCGCGCCAGCGCCTCGAGCCCGACCACGGCCGCGACGGTTTCGATCAGCAGATGAAAGCGAATCGCGCCCGGCGAGCGGCCACTCGCGAGCTCCAGGCGCGTGACCTCCGTATCGAGCCGCGCCAGACCCTCGGCGTCCGTGAGCTTGGGCAGGAGCAGCGCGTCGGGCCCCGCCGCAACCACGGCGGCCAGATCCGCCGCGTGCTCCGGCGTGCCCGGCGCGTTCACCCGGACGATCCGCTCGCGGCCTCCGAAGTCGACGCGGCGGAGGGCCGCCACGACCCATTCGCGCGCCTGCGCTTTCTGGGCCGGGGCGACGGCATCCTCCAGGTCGAGGATCACGCCGTCTGCGGCCATGGCCGCGGCCTTGGCCACGCGCTCCGGGCGGGTCCCCGGCACGAAGAGCAGGCCTCGGCGAAGCCGGCTCATACCGCTCCGCCGCGCCGGTGCGAGAGCACCTCGAACCCCCCGGTCCGCAGAGCTTCTACGATCGGGTGCGGGTCGCACGGCTCGAGCCGCACGCTGAACACGGTCTTGCCCCCGGAGCCGGGCACCGCACCGACGCTGATGATGCGGCCGTTGTGGGCGCGGATGATCTCGACGATGCGCTCGTACGCCGCCGGGCCGCCGGCCACGCCGACGTCGAGGCGCGTCGACTGGGTCAATAGCCCGAGCAGCTCGACGAGCACTGCGAGGAGATCGGTCTCCGTCACGATGCCCATGAGCCGTCCCTGGGCCACGACCGGAAGGCACCCGATCTTCTTGACGACGAGCAGGCTGGCCGCCTCCTCGACCGGCGCATCGGGTCCGACGGTCGTGAGGTCCTCGCTCATGAGCTCGCGGACCCGCGCCCGGGCCAGCCCCGGGGACAGGAGAACCGGCCGCAGGTCGCGGTCCGACAGGATGCCGACCAGCCGCCCGTCCTCGACCACTGGGAGATGCCGGAAGCGATGATCCCGCATCAGCCGATACGCGTGCCGGGCGGTCTCGTGGGGTCGCACCGTCACCAGGTCTGTCGCCATCACGTCACGGACAGGCAGGCTCATGACCGGCTCTCTCCTCCCCTCATACCCTATCGCGAGATCGCCGCCGCCCGCAGGCAGCGGCTCGGTCCGGTTAGACGAACAGACGCGTGATTTCGTCCTGGTCGAACCGCGGGAGCGGCCCCGGCTGGCCGCCGCGGGTCAGCACGACGCCCGCCTCGCGAGGCACGACCCGCCCGATGAAAGCGGCGTCGATCCCTTCCCGGGCCAAGCCGTGGAGGACGATCCCCGCGTCGGCGGGGGCCAGCGCGAGGAGCAGCGCGCCCGAGGCGATGGTGCCGAGCGGATCCAGCCCGTACTCCCGGCAGAGGGCCGCCCCCTCCGCCAGCACGGGGATCCGCTCGGCCTCCACGGCGAGTCCCACGCCCGCCGCATCGGCGATCTCCCACAGCGCGGTCGCCACGCCACCCTCGGTCGGATCGTGCATCGCGTGAACCCGGACGAGATCCGCGGCCAGGCGCGCTTCAGGCAGCACGGACAGCCGCGTCACCATGCTGCGAGCCCGCGCCAGCCACGCGTCGTCGTAGCCGCGGGCACGCAGCTCCGCATCCCGCGCCCGCGCGATGATCGAGATCCCCTCGACCGGCACGCCCTTCGTCAGCACCAGCGCATCGCCGGGGCGAGCGCCGCCGGTCGTGACCAGGCGTGCCTTGTCGACCTCGCCGAGCATGGTCCCGACCACAATTGGCCGGTCGAGCCCTGGGGTCACCTCGGTGTGCCCCCCGACGAGCGTCACGTCGAGCGTCCGGCACGCGCTGCCGAGCTGCGCGAACAGCGTGGTGACGTCGGCCTCGACGGTGCGCCCCGCGGGCAGGAGGCACACCGCGAGGAACCAGCGCGGAGCCGCGCCACGCACGGCCAGATCGTTGGCGTTGACGACCAGCGCGTACCAGCCGAGGTCCTCCGTCACGAACGTGATCGGGTCCGTCGTCGCCACCAGGTACCGATCGCCCATGTCGAGCACTGCCGCGTCCTCCCCGACCCGCGGGCCGACGACCACGCGCGGGTCCGACCCCGCATGTCGGGCCAGGAGCTCGCCGAGGAGGGCCGGACGCAGCTTGCCGAGGGGGAGCGGCGTGGTCATTCGAGCCGGGTCAGTATAGCAAGCCTCGCCTGGTGGTTTTGACCGAGTGCCCCGGGCATTTCCTCCCTGGCGCGAGCGCAACACGTGTGGGCTCGGTCGATGGCCGTCGGACGAACAGCCGTCGCTAAATGCGCGCCAGGACAGAGCTCAGCGGCAAACGCCCGCCGGAGCGGGATCGTCCGGGATCGGAGGGCAACCGCCTTGCACAGGTGAATCCCGGGTCGACCCATGGCGGTCGACGAACGGAGGATGAGATGCGAGCAAGAGCAGGAGCCGTGCCACTCCTGGCGATTCTGGCTGTCGTGGCAGTAGTGGTCTACGGCTGCGGCGGGGGCAGCAGCTCGAGCACCGGCCCATCGAGCTTCAACTCAGGCGGCTCGGCAGGTGGCTCGGGGGCCGTCATCCAGGGCCAGATCCTCAAGGGTCAGCGCACCGCGCTCAATGAGTCACCCGTGGTAGTCGTCCTCCGCGCCGCGTTCGGGGTCGGACTCGCCGAGGCTGCGGTGGGGGATCCACTCGCGGGCGCCACGGTCAATCTGCTCAACTCCAGCTTGGTGATCGTCGATCATACGACCACGAACGCGAACGGCGAGTTCCAATTCAACAACGTGGCGCCCGGCACGTACACCATCCAAGTGGTCGATGCCACCAACACGCCGATAACACAGGACGCCACATCGACCAGCTCGGTCACCGTCGGCGCAGGCGACATCGGGACGATCGCGGGCACCGTGAACGTGGCTACCGACTCCGGTGCCCCCTTGTTCACAGTCACCTCGGTGCATGCCGTGGCCGCGAACCTGAACGACCTCATGGATAACAACGCTCAGTTGTGCCACGCCATCAGCATCGCCTCGGCGGCCGGCGTCAGTCCCGTTGCGGTGATCCAAGCCCGCCAGGCGCCGGGAGGACACGGCTGGGGGCAGATCGCCCATCAGTTCGGGGTTCCTCCGAGCGTGTTGGGGAACCAGTCCTGCACCGAGCAGCAGATTTCCGACACGGTGGCCCTCGCCGGCGGGCACGGCAAGGGCAAGGGGAACGGCAAAGCCAACGGTAAGGGCAACGGCAAGGGCAACACCTAACCGCCCCGTTGCCCGCAGACCGACGCCGCCGGCTCTCGCCGGCGGCGTCGTCACGTCCGCGGCCGTCGACGGCGGCGGACGGCGTCAGCGGGTGATGATCTCGTACTCGTCCTTGTGGAGTCCCTGAACGCCCTGGACGGTGACCTTCCGCTGGATCCGCCGCTGGAGGACCTCGATCCCCTCTGATTCCTCTTCCTGGAGGTAGCCGGCGAGGTCCGGATTCACGCGGATCAGGACCTCCTGGCCCGAGATGTCCCGCACTGCCACCTGGATCTTCCGGTAGATCTCGGCGGTGAGCGCGGGCGCCGACTTCACCACGCCGGCGCCCTTGCAGGTCGGACAGGACTGCATCAGCAGGGAGTGCAGGCTCTGCCGCACCCGCTTCCGCGTCATCTCCACGAGACCGAGCTCGGAGATCTCCAGCACGTTCGTGCGGGACTTGTCGTCCCCCAGGGCGCGCTTGAGCGCGCGGAACACCTGGCCCCGGTGGTCCTCCCGGTCCATGTCGATGAAGTCGATGATGATGATCCCGCCCAAGTCCCGCAGGCGGATCTGGCGCACGATCTCGCCCACGGCCTCGAGGTTGATCTTGAGGATCGTCTCCTCCAGGTCGCGCTTGCCGACGTATTTCCCGGTGTTCACGTCGATCGACACCAGCGCCTCGGTGTGGTCGATCACCAGGTAGCCGCCGGACTTGAGCCACACGCGCCGCCGGATCGCCTTGTCGATCTCCTTCTCGATCCCGCGCGCCTCGAAGATGGACTCCCGCTCGGAGTGAAGATGGATGCGGTGAGCGAGGGCGGGCACGAGCACCTCGGCATACTCCAGCGCCCGGCGGTACTCCTCCTCGCCGTCGATCAGGATCTCCTCGATGTCGGCGGCGAAGAGGTCCCGGACGACCCGGAACACGAGATCGCCCTCCTCGTGGAGGGCCGAGCGGGCCGGGGCCTGCGCGAATCGCGCCTGGACCTGCTGCCAGAGCCGGACCAGGAACTGGATGTCGGCGTTGAACTCCGCCTCGCCCCGGCCCTCGCCCACGGTGCGAACGATGAAGCCCCCGCCGCCCGCCGGGCGCAGGCCGCGAACGAGCTGGCGGAGGCGGTCACGCTCGTCCGCGTCGTGGATCCGCCGCGAGACGCCGAGGTGGTTCACCTGGGGCATGTACACGAGGTACCGCCCCGGCAGGCTGATGAACGACGTGATCCGCGCGCCCTTGGTGCCCAGCGGCTCCTTGGACACCTGGACCAGGATCTCCTGGCCCTTGCGCAGCACGTCCTCGATGGGCGTGATCGCGCGGCGCTCGCGCTCGGGCGGCGCCTCGGCCGGGCGCGCCGCGCCCTCGCCGACGGCGCCGGGCTCGTCGCCGTCGAGCTCGATGTCGGCTTCCTCTTCCTCGGCCAGCATCATCCGCTCGTACTCGCCGAGGTTGGCGATGAAATCGCCCGCGTAGAGGAAGGCGTCCTTGGCCAGGCCGATGTCCACGAACGCGGCCTGCATGCCCGGCAGGACGTTCGTTACGACGCCCTTATAGACGTTCCCGACGATCGAGCGATGGTGACGGCGCTCGACGAAGAGCTCGGTGAGCACGCCGCCGTCGAGGACGGCGACGCGCGTCTCGCTGATCCCGGCATTGACGACAATCTGGCGTGACATGAGTCGGTGGCTCCCGCGGAGCCGCCGGATCCACCCGGGCCATCCCGTCTCCCCGGCCGGCCCAGACCCCGGCGCGCGACGGGCCGCTGAGGGCCATCGCGCCCGGAGCCCCAGGAACGGGTCGGTCGGAGTCGGAGAGTCATGGCTCAGGCGAAGCGACGCATCCGCACGTTGGCAATCAGGGCGACGGCGCCGACCGCCGTCAGGAGGGCTGAGCCGCCGTAGCTGACGAAGGGGAGGGGAATGCCCACCACCGGAAGAAGCCCCGTTACCATGCCCAGATTGATCAATGCCTGGGTGGCGAGGAGCACGGTGGCCCCGGTGGCGAGCAAGCTGCCAAGCGTGTCCCGCGCGGTGGCCGCGACCTCGAAGCCGCGGAGCACGAGCAGGACGTACACGAACAGCAGCAGGGCAGCCCCGAGGAACCCCCACGATTCGGCGAAGGCGGCGAACACGAAGTCGGTGTGGCGCTCCGGCAGGAAGGCCAGGCGGCTCTGGGTGCCTCCGAAGAGCCCCTTCCCCGCCAGCTGACCGGAGCCGATGGTGATCTTGGCTTGAATCACGTTCCACGCGCTGCCGAGCGGATCCCGCGACGGGTCGATGTACACGAGAATCCGCTCGCGCTGATAGTCACGGAGCATGAACCAGAACACGGGCAGCACGGCGAAGCCGCAGCCCGCGAGGAGTCCGAGGTGACGCCATCGGGCCCCGCCCGCGATGATGAGGGCGGCCGCGACTGGCAAGAGCGTGAGCGCGGTTCCGAGGTCCGGCTGCTTCACGATCAGGCCGACCGCGGGTAGCGTCAGCGCCAGCGGGATGAGGACGCGGTCCCAGCCCGGCCGCGTGGACTCCCGCGACGCCAGGTAGACCGCGAGCGTTCCGATGAAGGCGAGCTTGAAGAGCTCCGACGGCTGGAGTCCGACCGGGCCCACCTGGATCCAGCGGCGCGCGCCGAGCGCGGAGCGTCCCGCCAGCAGCACGCCGAGCAGGGTCATCAGGCCGAGACCGTACGCCCAGCAGGCCCAGCGCGCCAGCGTGCGGTAGTCAACCGCGAGCACGACCATCGCCACCACCGACGCGATGACCAGCGCGATCAGCTGACGCGCGCCCAGACGGGGCACGAGCGTCGACACGGTGACCAGGCCCGCGGCGATCAGGAAGACCGCCAGACCGAAGAGCTGCCAGTCGAACTGGAGGAGGAGCCGCCGGTCGACGCGCAGCACGATCAGGCCCGCCCGGCGCCGGGCGCCCGGCCGGAGGGCCGCAGCGGAAGCCCGCCGGTCCACCGCGTGGCGCTCACCGCGGCAGACTCGCCTGGGCCACCTTCTCGAGGAAGATCGCCTTCAGGATGTCGCGCGCGATTGGGGCGGCCACCTGGCCGCCGAGTCCGCCGTGCTCCACGAACACGACCACCACCACCTGCGGCTCCTCGAGAGGCGCGAAGCCGGCGAACCACGCGTGGTCATGATCCCGGCGCTTGCGGTCGGCGTCGCTGCGGAACTCGTGCGTCTGGGCGGTGCCGGTCTTCCCGGCCACCGTCACCCCCGGGATCCGGGCCTGCTTGCCCGTGCCCTCCGCGACGACGGCCGCCAGCGCGTCGTGCAGGAAGTCGAAGATCACCGGCGCGAGCTCGACCCGGCCCTGGATCGCCGGCGCCTCCTCGCGGATGAGCCGTCCGTCCGGTGTCGCCACCCGGTTGACGAGGCGGGGCTTCCACAGGGTGCCGCCGTTCGCGACCGCCGACATGAGGCGCGCCATCTGGAGCGGCGTCACCGTGATCAACCCCTGGCCGATCGCCAGGCTCACCGTATCACCCGGGTGCCACTTGTCCTTGAGCGTCTCCCGCTTCCACGCCGGCGACGGCACGAGCCCCGCTCGCTCGCCGGTGAGCCCGCTGTCCGTCACGTGGCCGAGCCCGAACTGATCGGCCATCTCGACGATCTTCTCGGGCCCGAGCTTGAGGCCGAGCTGGTAGAAGAACGTGTTGCAGGAGAACTGCAGCGCCTCGTGAAGCGTCAGCGCGCCACGATCCACGTCTTCCCAGTTGTGATAGGGCCGCCCGCCGAACTGCCATTGCCGCGGGCACGACAGCCGGTCGAAGGGCGTGATGACCTGGGCCTGCAGCGCTGCCGCGCCGACGACGATCTTGAACAGCGAGCCCGGCGGGTAGAGCCCCTGCACGGCGCGGTTCAGGAGAGGCCGCGTCGGGTCCTCCACCAGCGAGAGCCACGTGTCGCGGTCCAGCGGCCGGGAGAATCGCTCCACCGGGAACGCCGGGTGGGACGCGAGGGCGAGCACATCGCCGTTGCGCGGATCCATGACCACGACCGCCCCCGGGCGCGCGCCGAGCGCGTCCTCCGCGGCCTGCTGGATCCGCCGGTCGATCGTCGTCCACATGTGGGCGCCGGGCACCGGCTCGCGGCGATCGAGGACCCGGATCATCCGCCCGAAGGCGTCGACCTCGACCTCTTCGCCGCCGTCCCGGCCCCGGAGGTGCTCATCCTGGAGCCGCTCGAGCCCGGTCTGCCCGATCAGGTCGCCCCGGCGCGCGCCGTTCCGTCCGACGTCCTGATCCGAGGCCTCGCGCACGTAGCCGAGCAGATGGGCGGCGAACCGGACGCCCGGATACGCGCGCTGCGGCTCCACCTCGACCGTGACCCCGGGCAGCTCAAGCCGCCACTCCTCGATGCGGGCGACCTCTTCGAGCGTGAGCCCCCGCGACAGCCGGATCGGCCACGGCGAGTCCGCCGACACGCGGCCCAGGCGCTCTTGGAGCTCGCCCTCGGGCACCGTCAGGAGGGTCGCCAACCGCGCCACGAGCGCCCCCATGTCCGGCACGTCACGCGGCACCACCACCAGGCTGAAGGCCGGCCGGTTGTCGACCAGGGGCAGCCCGGTTCGGTCGAACAGGATGCCACGCGGCGCCGCGATGGGGCGGAGCCGGATCCGGTTCCGGTCGGACAGCTCCGCGAGCCGCTCGCCGCTCAGGATCTGGAGGTTCGCCAGCTGACCGCCGACGACGAGGAAGCCCACGCCGAGGACCGCGGCCAGGACTCGGAGCCGCACGCGCGACGCAACGGGACCGGAGCGGGGCCGGATCATCCGCGTGGCAGCAGCCGGCCGGCGGGCCACGCGAGCGCGGCCGCGGCCAGGATCCCGTTGTAACCGGCCTGCGGCACGATGACGCGCGTGAAGATCTCGCCGAGCGGCGCGGGATAGTGGAAGAGCTGGAGAAGACCGAAGCGCAGGAGGCCGTCCACGATCGTGGCCAGGACGGCCAGCCCCACCGGCACGATCGGGCGTGCGATCAGGACCCAGCGCGGGAGATCGCCTGCGATGAAGCCGAGGAGCGCCTTGGACAGGGCATGCAGGCCGAGCGGTCCGCCGGCGACCGCGTCCTGCGCGAGGCCGAGGGCGAAGCCGGTCAGACAGCCCGCCTCAGGTCCATACCGGAGCGCCAGCAACACGGTCAGCACGATCGGCACATCGGGGACGATGCCGCCGATGCCGAAGACCGGGACGACGGTGAACTGGACGAGCGCCCCCCCGCTGACCGCGAGCACGTAGAGGGGCAAGCGCACGATCAGGACTCCGGGAACGCCGGGGCGACGTCGCCGCCCGCCCCGCGCGGGAGGACCAGAACTTCCTCGACGCTGGTGAGGTCGACCGCCGGCTCGAGCTCCGCCGTGCGGAAGAGCCCGGTCGGGGAGTACACGCGGAGCACGCGCCCGAGCGGCAAGCCCTTCGGGAACAGCTCCCCGATCCCCGAGGTCACCACGAGGTCGCCCGGCTGAAGCGGTTCCTCGCTGACCGCCAGCTTGATCCGGAGTCGCCCACCCGCAACGCCCTCCACCAGCCCCTGTCCCCGGGTTCGCAGCACGACACCGCCGATGCTCGACGCGGGATCGGTGAGGACCTGCACGATGGCAGACTGCCGGCGCAGCACCGCGATGCGCCCGACCACGCCGCTCGTCACGATGACGGCCGAGAGGCGCTCCGCCCCGTCGACGCGACCCCGGTCGATCGTGAGGCCCCGGGTGAAGCCGTTCCAGTCGCGCGCCACGACCTCGGCGCCGAGCGTCCGCTCCGGCAGCCGTTCCCGGAGTGTGGCCAGGGTTCGGAGTCGCTGGTTCTCGGCTTCGAGCGCCTCCTGGCGCAGCTGCCGGAGCCGCAGCGCGACGGTCTCCGCCCGCAGACGCGCCACCTCCGCGCGCAGGTGCTTCCAGTCGAGGTAGCCGGCCCAGAGCGCGGCGGCGCCGCGGTGGACCCGCGCGAAGGCCATCTGGACCGGCGCGGCAACGGTGGCGATGCCCTCGGCAAGCCAGAGTCCTTCGCCGGGGCGGGTCTCCTGGACGGTGAGCAGCGCGACGGCAGCCATTACGACGAGCCCCAGCACCGAGTACTTCCGGTAGCGGACCAGCAGGTCGAGCACGCCGGGCCCTCCGGAGCGATCAGGTCGGGATGGCGACCTTCTTCAGGAGGTCGAGCTCGTCGAGCACCTTGCCCGTGCCGAGCGCCACGCACGAGAGCGGATCCTCGGCCACCGTGATCGGCAGATTCGTCTCCTGGCGGAGCAGCAGATCCAGGCCCTTCAGGAGCGCCCCGCCACCGGTCAGCACGATGCCCTTGTCCACGATGTCGGCCGCCAGCTCGGGCGGCGTCCGCTCGAGAGCCGTCCGCACGGCGTCGACGATCGTCATGATCGGCTCCCGCAGCGCCTCGCGGATCTCGTCGTCGCCGATCACGATGGTCTTGGGGATGCCGTCGATCAGGTCGCGGCCCTTGACCTCCATCGTGCGACGCTCTCCGCCCATCGGATACGCCGAGCCGAGACGGATCTTGATCTCCTCCGCGCGGCGCTCGCCCACGAGGAGATTGTAGTTCTTCCGGATGTACTGGACGATCGACTCGTCCATCTCGTCGCCCGCAATCCGCACCGAGCGCGAGTACACGATGCCCGACAGTGAGATGACGGCCACCTCGGTGGTCCCGCCGCCGATGTCGACGACCATGTTGCCGCCGGGCTCGGTGATCGGCATCCCGGCGCCGATCGCCGCGGCCATGGGCTCCTCGATCAAGTACACCTCGCGGGCGCCCGCCTGCATCGCAGAATCACGGACCGCGCGCTTCTCCACTTGCGTGATGCCCGACGGCACGCCGATCACGATGCGCGGCCGGACGAGCGCGCGGCGCCGATGCACGCGACGGATGAAGTACCCGAGCATCTTCTCCGTCACGTCGAAGTCCGCGATCACGCCGTCCTTCAGGGGACGGATGGCCACGATGTTCCCGGGCGTGCGCCCGAGCATCGCCTTGGCCTCTTTCCCCACGGCGAGGACCGTGTTGTCGGCCTGGTGGATGGCGACGATCGAGGGCTCGTTGAGCACGATGCCCTCGCTCTTCACGTAGACGAGGGTATTGGCCGTGCCCAGGTCAATAGCCATGTCGTTAGAGAAGAAACCAGCAACTAGAGTAAACAGCATCTAATCCACGCCTCCCCGAGACGACTCCAATCTACGGTTGACGATAACACAAGGCATCGAGCGGGAACAAGCCTCGCCACGCCCCCTTTTTCGACTGTTTTGGTAGCCGTTTACGCATGGCTCTGGCGCATCCGGACCCGGGGGGACCGGCTCGAGCATCAATTGTCGGATACGAGGCCAGCATGCCCGGATGATCCGGCCTCCCCGCTTGACACTCGGTTCCGCGGCCGTCCATGCTCGGCGCGGCGGGCGAATCGCCCTCCTCGACGCCACGTGGAGCCCGATGCGGGTCGGCAAGCCGAGGCGTACTTCCAGGCCGCCTACGCGGCGCAGATGCGCGGCGACCTGGACACGGCGATCGCCCTCTACCAGAAGTCGCTTGCCTGCGTGCCCACCGCCGAGGCGCATACCTTTCTCGGCTGGACGCTGTCCTCCAAGGGGGACTACGAAGGTGCGATCCGCGAGTGCCACCGGGTGATCGCGATCGATCCCGCGTTCGGCAACCCCTACAACGACATCGGCTCCTACCTCATCGCCCTGGGCCGCCACGCGGAAGCGCCACCCTGGCTTCGGCGGGCGATGGAAGCGCCCCGGTACGAACCGCGGCACTACCCGCACGTGAACCTCGCGCGGGTCCACGTCAAGCAAGGACAGCTGGATGCCGCCATCGCCGAGCTGCGGCAGGCGCTCGTCATCGAGCCGCAGTATCGGCCGGCCCGCGCCGAACTCCATCGGCTCCTCGGGCTGCTCAACTGACGGCCGTCGGCTTCCGAAAATAGGAGCCCCGAGGGCATCTGCGGCCCGCCGCCGCGTCCGGCGCAGGCCGCCCCGCGGATGAGTATCGCGGGACCCTCGGGGCCGGTGGTGCCTGGATCCTCCAGGCGAGCCACCCTCGCTACTTAACGGGTGCGCAAGACCTAGGAGGTCACCACCTCACAACTCACCGGTTGACTGCCACTCACGGCTGGACCACCTCCTTTCTCGGCGCACCCACCACGCGGGCCCACGCACCCGCCACCGAGAACCGGCCGCCGACTGCCGGCCCGCGGCTCGATCCGTTCCGCCCGGCTCTTCCGCCGAGATCGGAGCGCGAGGGGGCTGTGTAACCCCGATCGACTCGCGGACATCCTACGCTCGGCCCCGAAAGAATGTCTACGGGATTCTGTCTGCCTCGTCCGCCAGGCGAGCGAGGAACGCCGCCCACTCCACCGGAAGGAGATACTTCTTCGCCGCGTTGCACGACCGGCAGGCCGGGACGAGGTTCGAGCGCACCGATCGGCCGCCGCGGACCAGCGGCACCCGGTGGTCCATCGTGAGCTCCCGCGCCGGCGTGGGACGCCCGCAGTAGAAGCACCGCTCCCGGCCGACCCGGCGCTTCCACCACGCGCTCGCCCGGATCTCCCGCGCGCGCGCCTTTTCGCGCCGGACCTCCTCGGCCGTCACCGGGCTCACGAAGCCGCCCGGCGGCGGCGTCAGCGCGTCAGAATCCGCGCCAGGAGGTCGGACGGGTGGTAGTTCGTCGCGGGGTTCCACTCTTGGGGGCACGCCGAGATTACGACGAGGCAATCCATGAAGGCCCGGAGAAGGACCCAGTCGCCCGCCTCCGTCTGGGGCGGGCCGAACGTCACGCGGCCGTCGGGCCGCACGGCCACGTTCATGAAGAAGTTCACGGGCTGGGGGATCAGGGGGCAGCTCGCGCCGAGCTCTCGGAGCGCGCGCTGGAAGTTCTCGGCGCACGAGGCGTGACCGGGGACATGGTACTGGGCGTACCGGGCGGGATCGCATGCCGCGAAGAGCATGTCGTGGATGCCCGGCGTCCGGTCTTCCTCGAACTGCAGCATGGGCCGGCGGAGGCTCGAAAAGAACGACTGGCCCACCTGCGGGAAGAGCCGGTCGATCTGAACGCGCGTGTGGGAAGCAGACAGATACTCGGCGGGATTCGAGGTCGCGAGCGCGAAGAAGTCCGCGCAGCCACGGCCATCCACGTCCACGATCTGGACGTACTCCCCGGCCGCCACGCGGAGGCCCGCCCCGGTCCGGGCGGGGATGCGAGTCTCCCGCGCGATCCTCAGCGTCTCGGCCCGCACCGGCTGCCCCACCCGCTCGCCTCCGCGAGGCCCGGGATCAGGACGCCCGGCGGGCCGGGTGCTTCTCGGCCAGCGCCAGGTCCTGGGCCCGCCCCGCCGGGACCAGGAACGCCGACAGGAACGCCAGCGACGCGATGCCCAGGCCGACGAGGAACACCCAGTGGAGCGCGTTCGCAAGCCCCTGGCTGAACGCGCCGAGGACGACCGGCGGCAAGGCGCTCCGGAGCGTCGGCTCGATCAGCGCATCGGGGTGCGCGATCAGTCCCTCGAGCTGGGTGCGCGCCGCGCCCTCGAGCCCGCCCAGGACGGACGTCAACTGCCGGCCGAGCTCGGCGGACAGCACGGCGCCCATGACCGCCACGCCCACGGCGCCGCCGATCGAACGGAAGAAGGTCGTGGCGGACGTGGCGGCGCCCAGGTCGGCCCGGGGCACCGCGTTCTGCACCGCCAGCAGGAGCGGCACCATGATGAGGCCCATCCCCATGCCCGCGAGCAGCATGTTCCGCGCGGTGATGGCGCGGCTCGTCCCGAGACCCATGTGGCTCATCAGGAGGAACGCGATCGCGAGACACATCATGCCGCAGACGACCGGCCAGCGATAGCCGACGCGGAGGAGCAGCCGGGCGGAGATCACCGAGAAGGTCACCCACCCGAGCACGAACGGGGTCAGCGCGGTCCCGGCCTCGGTCGCGCTGCCGCCAAGCACGCCCTGGACGAACAGCGGGATGAACGAGATGGTCCCGAACATCGCCATGCCCGCCAGGAAGCCTGACACCGCCGCCGCGCGGAACATGCGGTTCGAGAACAGGCGCAGCGGCAAGAGCGGCTCCGGCGCCCGGCGCTCCCAGCGCACGAACTCGACGAGGAGGCCGACCGAGATCACGGCGAGGAGGTAGTGACCCGGCCCGAATCGGCCGGCCCGCCCGCCCTCGACGAGCGCCGCCAGGATCCCCCCGAGACCGGCGGTCAGGAGGGCCGCCCCGCGGAAATCGATCCGCACCGCCCCCCGCGGCCGATCCGTCCCGGCCAGCGCCACCCCGAGGACGATGCCCGTCAGGAGGCCGAACGGCACGTTGATGAAGAACACCCACCGCCAGGACAGGCGGTCGGTCAGGAAGCCGCCGATGAGGGGGCCGATGATCGACGCGAGACCCCAGGTCGCCGAGAAGTAGCCCTGCATCCGCGCGCGCTGCTCGAGGCCGTAGAGATCGGCGATGATCGTCATGCCGAGCGGGATCAGGGCGCCGCCGCCGAGCCCCTGGAGAGTCCGGCAGATGATCAGCAGGGTCATGGACGACGAGATGCCGGAGAGCACCGAGCCGACCAGGAAGATGGTCAGCCCGGTGAGGTACACGGAGCGCCGCCCGTAGAGATCGGCCAGCCGTCCCCACAGCGGCATCGAGATCGTCGCGGCGAGGATGTACCCCGAGAACACCCATGAGTAGATGGCGAGGCCGCCCAGGCTCGCGATCACCGTGGGCATGGCGGTCGCGACCGCGGTCGACTCCATGGCGCCGAGGAACAGCCCGAGCATCACGCCCGAAACAACGAGCCCGCGGCGCGGGGACGCGGAGGCCGTCACGGGCCGGTCCGGCGCGATGTCGTGGTGCACTGGGCGCAGGGGCAGTGGCCGCGGAGCCCCGCGTACGGGAGCACCGACTCGTGGCCGTCCTGCCAGACGACCCGGAGATCGGCCGCCTCTCGACGAATCTCGGTCGGCCGGGCCTCCGCGGCCGGCGGGCAGCCCCCGCACGGGCAGGCGGCTCGCAGCATCGCAAATGGATAGATGCTTCCGTGCCCGTCCTGCCACGTCACGCCGAGGGCGTAGCGGCCGACCAGAGTGACCGCCCCGGGACGATTCGGGTCGGCGCCAACCAGAGGGAGCAGCGAGCGCGCCACGGGACTCTCTTCAGGCGCCGCGCGCGGCCCGCGTCGAGCTCGCCACTCGGCGCTGCTCGGCGTGGGCGGCGAGGAGGTAGTGAGTGGCCAGGCTGCGGTGCGGGCGCCACGCCCGCGTGCGGCGGCGAACCGCGGCCGCATCGCGCTCGCGCCCTTTGAAGCAGAGGGCCTCGACCGCTCGCCTCACGCCGAGGTCGTCCGCAGGGCACACGTCCGGCCGGCCGAGACCCCGCGCCAGGAACCACTCGGCGGACCAGCGTCCCAGCCCGCGGACCGCCGTGAGTCGCGTCACGATCGCCTCGTCCGGCGCGCGGGTGATCGCGCCGGGATCGAGGGCCCCGGTGGCCAGCTCCCGCGCGAGCCCGACGATGTACTCCGCCTTGCGTTGCGAGAACTGCATCGCCCGGAGCTCGGCCGGCGGCGCGTCGGCCAGCGCGGCCGGCGTCGGGAACGCGTACACCGTGAGACCGTCGAACGCGACCGGCGTCCCGTACCGGCGGACGAGGCGCACGCGGGTCGCGAAGGCGAAGGCGAGGTTCACCTGCTGCGCGCTGATCGCTCCGACCAGCATCTCGAACGGGTCGGCGGTCAGAGTCGGGCGGAGCCCGAACAGCCCGCCGCCGGGGCGCACGAGAGGGCCCAGGACCGGATCCCCGGCCACCGCGTCGTAGAAGCCCGCGAGGTCCCAGGGCTCGCCGAGCAGTAGCGCGGCCTCCCGGCGGAGCGCGGTCCGCACCGCGGTCGTGTCCGGCCCCGCGAAGGCGATCGTCGCCCGTGGCCGGATGGTCGGGCCGCCGACGGCGAGCCGGAACGCCACCAGCCGGCCTCCGACCCTTGCCACGCGGTGGAGCGCGCCCTCACGGTACGGGCTCGCCGGATCGGGTCCCCAGCGCCCGTACCGCGCGAGGGTCTGTCGCGCGTCGAGCGGAGCGCGGGGCCGGAACGCGAGGAGGGCCCGTTCGTGGGTGTGAGGAGATCGCATTGTCTTGTCCAGGAAGCAGTGCCGCCGGAGATCGGGCGACGTCGCCCGCCGGAAGCACACTGTAGCACAGCGCGCGGGAGGTGACACTCCGCGCGGGCGGCGGCGCGCGGACGGGTCGCGACTATCGCAGGTGGTACGGCACGTTGGTGACGACCACGCCCTTGCGGAAGAGCAGCGCTCCCTTGATGAGCAGCGCCGTCTGGTTGTGGAGCAGGTGCTGCCACCAGCGCGCGGGCACGAATTCCGGCAGCACGATGGTGACCATCTCGTTCGGCGATTGCCGCTGCAGGAGGTCCAGGTACTCCTGGACCGGCCCGGTCACCGAGCGGTACGGTGATCGCAGCACCACCAGCGGCATGCTGCCGGCGTACTTCGCCCACCGCTCCTCGAACCGGCGCGTTTGCTCCGGGTCCACTTCGACGTAGATGCCGCGCGCGTCGGGCGACAGCGCCTGCGCGTACTCCAGGGCGGGGAGCATGCCCCGGTGTACGTCACCGACCAGCACGAGCACGGTGTGCCCCGACGGCGGCGGGCTCGGCGACACGCCCTCCACCGA
Source organism: uncultured bacterium (assembly GCA_964463175.1). Lineage (GTDB taxonomy): Bacteria > Methylomirabilota > Methylomirabilia > Rokubacteriales > DASRDR01 > DASRDR01. The sequence continues at coordinate 6,215 of CAYXBJ010000065.1, read as the reverse complement.
CAGCTGCAGAGCGACGTCGTCGTAGTGCCGGCGAACCGTGACGAACAGGGCGATCATGCACGGGATCAGGACGACGACGATCCAGGCGCCGTGCATGAACTTGGTCAAGCCGATGATGACCGCGACCACACCGGTGGCGAGCGCGCCGGTCCCGTTGAGCAGGGCGCGGACGGGCCAGCCCGGCAGCCGATGCCGGAACCAGTAGCGCACCATGCTCGCCTGCGAGAGCGTGAAGGAGACGAAGACGCCCAGGGCGTAGAGCGGGATCAGCGCGTGGGTGTTCCCCTGGAAGGCGACCAGCAGCCCGATCGACAGGAGCGCGAGGATGATGATCCCGTTCGAGAACGCGAGCCGGTCGCCCCGGTTCGCGAACTGACGCGGGATGAACCGGTCGCGGGCCAGAAACGACGCGAGCCGCGGGAAGTCCGCAAAGCTCGTGTTGGCCGCCAGGACGAGGATCAGCATCGTCACGGCCTGGATGAAGTAGTAGAGGGGCGACGCGCCGAAGACGATCCGGGCGAGCTGGGAGTTGACGGTCTCCCCCTCCACCGGCACGACACCGAAGGCGTGCGCGAGGGCGGAGATGCCGAGGAACAGGACGATGAGGATGCCGCCGAGAGCCAGGAGCACGCGACGGGCAGTCTGCGCCTCGGGCGCGCGGAACGCCGGCACGCCGTCGGACACCGCCTCGATCCCGGTCATCGCGGCGCACCCCGACGAGAACGCGCGGAGCACCAGGAAGGCGGTGAGCATCTCGCCGCCGCCCACGGCCGCCGGCGGCGCCGCGGGCCCCGTCACGCCGCGGAGCCACTGAAAGCCGCCCCAGCCGATCAGCACGAAGTAGGCACCGAGAAACAGATAGGTCGGCAGGGCGAAGAGCCGGCCCGACTCGCGCACCCCGCGCAGGTTCCCGACCGCGATCACGGCCACGCCGAGCACGCACAGCGACACGCGATAGGGGTAGAGGGGCCGGATCGCCGAGGTGATCGCCGCGATGCCAGCAGCCACGCTCACCGCGACGGTGAGGACATAGTCGACCAGGAGCGCGGCGCCGGCAATGAGGCTCGGGTACCGGCCGAGGTTCTCGCGGGTCACGATGTAGGATCCGCCGCCCTTCGGGTACGCGAGAATCGTTTGCCGGTACGAGCTCACGACGATCGCGATCAGGAGTCCGATCGCCACCGCGATGGGGAACGCGAGCCCGAGCGCGGTGGCTCCCGCGAGGGTGAGGATCAGCAGGATCTCCTCGGTGGCGTAAGCGACGGACGACAGGGCGTCCGACGCGAAGATGGCGAGCCCGGTCAGGGGCCCCAGCCGCTCGTGCGCCGCGTGCGCGGTCGCGATGGGCGTGCCGAGTAGGATCCGCTTGACGTTCTGGACGGACATTGCAGGGATTCTACTGTGCGAGGCGGCCGGAGACGGCGCGCTTCATCGACGGGACGGGCCCGGGGTCAGGCGTGCCGGGACAAACCCGCGCCCTTCCCGTCCCCATCGGTCCCCGGTCACGCGGGCGGATCAGAACCGCTCGCGCCGGGCCAGCGAGGCGAGGTTGTCGAACCGTGTGTACTCCGCGTGGAAGACGAGCTCCAGGCGGCCGGTGGGCCCGTTCCGGTGCTTTCCGATCACGACGTCGGTCGTCCCCGGCTCGGCGTCCGGCGCGCTCTCCTTGCGGGCGAGGAACATGATCAGATCCGCATCCTGCTCGAGAGCCCCGGACTCGCGGAGGTCCGAGAGCCGAGGGAGCGCCTCGCCCCGCGCCTCCACCGCGCGGGAAAGCTGGGAGAGCGCCACCACCGGCACGTTGAGCTCCTTGGCGAGCGCCTTGAGCGAGCGCGAGATCTCCGAGATCTCCTGCTGGCGGTTCTCGGCCCGCCACCGGCCCTGCATGAGCTGGAGGTAGTCGATGACCACCAGCTCCAGCTGATGCTCGGCCTGGATCCGGCGGGCCTTGGCCCGGGCCTCCAGCACCGACAGGTTCGCGGTGTCGTCGATGAACAGCGGCGCCTCGTGGAGGCGGCCCGCCGCGTTGACGATGCGGCCCCACTCCCCCTGCTGCATGAATCCCGAGCGCACGTTGCGCGAGTCGACCCGGGCCTCGGCGCAGATCAGGCGCTGCACCAGCTGCTCCTTGGACATCTCGAGGCTGAAGATCAACGCGGGCCGCCGCATCTCCACCGCCGCGTGAGCAGCAAGATTCAGCGCGAAGGCCGTCTTGCCGGTGGACGGACGCCCCGCGATGATCACGAAGTCCGATCGCTGGAGTCCCGACGTCATCTTGTCCAGTTCGGTGAATCCCGTGGCGAGCCCGGTAATGTCCGCCTTGCGATGGTAGAGGGTCTCGATGTGCTTGATCGCGTCGTCGAGGATCTCGCGCACCGGGAACGCGCTCCGCTGGAAGCGCCGCTGGGAGATGCGGAAAAGCATCTGCTCCGCGCGGTCGAGGAGGGCCTGCACGTCGTCGGTCTCCTCGTACCCCTCTTGCACGATCTCCCGGGCGACCCGGATCATCTCGCGGAGGAGCGCCTTCTCGCGGACAACCGCCGCGTAGGCTTGGAACTGTGTGGCGACAGTGCCCTCTTCCTGGAGGGTCGCCAGCACGGTGTGGCCGCCGACCTCCTCGAACACGCCCTCGCGCCGGAGGGCCTCGGCCACCAGGATGGCGTCCGGCGACTCGCCGCGCTCGAAGAGCTGGATCATCGCCGCGAAGATCCGCCGGTGGGCTTCCTTGTAGAACTCGTCGGGGATCAGGAGCTCGACGGCCCGGGGCAGGAGCGCGGGCTCGAGGAGGATCGCACCCAAGACCGCCCGCTCGGCCTCGAGGCTCTGCGGCGGAACCTTACCCGGCAGCTCGATCGTCGTCGCCATGACGGGGCGACCGCGCGCGCTGCGGCTACTCGGCGGCGACGGACACCGTCAGCGTCGCCGTCACGTCGCCGTGGAGCCGGATCGGCACCTGGTAGTCGCCGATCGCCTTGATGGCCTCCTCGAGCTGGACCCGGCGCTTCTCGACCGACACCTGATGCCGCTCGAGGAAGTCGAGGACGTCCTGCGCGGACACCGAGCCGTACAGGCGACCGTCCTCCGACGCGCGCGCGGTCACGGCAAGCGTCAGGCCCCCGATCTTAGCCGCGGTGGCCCGCGCCGCCTCGAGCGCCCGATCCTCTTCCTTCTGCCGCTGGCGCTTGAGGTGATCGACGTTCTTCAGGTTGGCCGGCGTCGCGAGGACGGCCAGCTTCCGGGGCAGCAGGAAGTTCCGCGCGTAGCCGTTGGCGACGTCTCGCGTCTCACCGCGGTGTCCGAGCGCGGGCACGTCCGTCATCAGGATGACCTTCATCGCTATGCTCTCCTAGAGCGTGCTCGACCGAATGCCGGCCGGTTACCCGGCGGCGGCGGTCGGCGCCTGGCGGATCTTGCGAAAGTCGATCCAGAGATCGGACAGGCCGACGCACGACACCGCCACCAGCAGGATGGGCTGCATCGCGAGCAGCCCGAAGCTCACCACCTGCAGGAGGCGGGGGAGCCCGATGCGCTGGAAGAAGTGGCGGAACACGGCCAGTCCCTGGATCACGTAGAGCGGCATCAGCACGAGGAGCACGTTCAGTCCCGTTGCCTCGAGCCGCTGGTGACGAGACGCGAGCAAGACGCCGGCGCCGATCGCGCCCCAAACCAGATGGTCCGGAACCGCCTCCTGGGCGAAGGGACGGAACCCGAACCGGCGGCGCAGACAGAAGCGGGCGATCACGTAGTTGGCCACGGCCCCGGCGAAGATCCCGAGCCCCAGCATCCCGGGCGCGGCCACCCGGAGGGTGGCGACGACGAACCGCGCGGCCTCCGTCGCCCAGCTCGCGTCCTGGCCGGTGGCCCCGAGCCGCGTGGGCCACTGCTCGAGCTCGGTCACCTGGGCGGCGACCTGCCGCTCGAGGTAGGCCACGGGGCCCACGCCCGCCGGGCTCAGGACCCAGAGCAGGATCGCGACACCCAGGAGATTCGCGACGGCGGTCTGGAGCGTCGTCACCGCGACCGGCAGACGGCGGGCGAGTCCGACCCCCAGGACCGCGCCGGGCAGGACATACTTCAGCCCGACCACGAGCATCGCCGGGCCGCCATCGAGGATCCCAAGGGCCGCCATCGCGACGCCCCCCGCCAGCGCGGCCGCGAGGGGGCCGCCGAGGGTCATGGCGACGGCCACGGGGATCAAGCCAACGGCGATCGCGAGCAGCCCGCCGGGCCAGCCCCACGCGGAGACGACGTCGAGCCCTGCCAGGCCAAGGCCCAAGCCCGTTCCCAGCAGGACCGCCCGTCGCGCCTCCGGGCCCGAGCCCACCCGCGAGCCCCTACTCGGCGACGTACGGGATGAGAGCGACCGTGCGGAGGCGCTTGAGCGCGCCGGTGAGCTGACGCTGGTGCCGCGCGCAGTTGCCGGAGATCCGGCGCGGGATGATCTTGCCGCGCTCCGTCATGAAGGTCCGCAGGCGCTTGACGTCACGGTAGTCGACGGCCAGAACCTTGTCGACGCAGAACTTGCACACCTTGCGTCGGCCGAACCGACGCCGCTTCACGGGCTTGACCACCTGTTGGCCTCCTCGCTGTTCGACTACCGTCTGCGTGCGGAGCGTCAGGCTCCGCGGGATACCTCAGAAGGGAACGTCGTCCGCGCCGCTTGCGGGCTCCTCGACCGGCTCGCCTTCCGCCGCCGGCCCACTCGCGCCGCCGGCCCGCCCGCGCCCGAGGAACTGCAGACGCTCGGCGACCACTTCCACGACGTTCCGCTTCTGCCCGTCCTTCGTCTCCCAGTCCCGGGTCTGGAGCCGCCCCTCGACGAGAACCGGGCTGCCCTTGTCGAGGTACTGCGCCGCGGTTTCCGCCTGCTTCCCCCACACGACCACCGTGAGGAAGCATGTCTCCTCACGCTTGTCACCGCCCTGGGTCGTGTAGGCACGGTTGACCGCCAGGCGCAGATCGGAGACCGCCGTGCCGCTCGGGGTATACCTGAGCTCCGGCGCCCGGGTGAGGTTCCCGATCAGGAGGACCTTGTTCAGGCTCGCCATCAGCCGACCTCGCTCGTGGCCGGGGTGACCGGCCCTGGCACTGCCGCCGGAGACACCCCGCTGGGCGCCAGCTTCCGGCGTCCCTCGACCACGCGCGTCGTCAGGAAGCGCAGCACCGACTCGTTCAGGGTGAGTTGCCGCCCGTACTCCCGCATCACCGCCGGCGTTGCCCGCACCTGGAGCAGGAGATAGTGTCCCTCCCGCTGCTTGCGGAGCTCGAACACCAGCCGGCGCCGGCCCCAGTCATCCACGCTCACCACCTCACCACCCAGGCCGACCAGCGACTCCTGCAGCCGCCCACTGAGCTGGGCGGTCTCCTCGTCCGTCTGCCGCGCATCCGCGATCAGCAGCACGTCGTATGTCCGCACACCGCATCACCTCCTCCGAGGCCCCGACAGCAATGTCCGGAGCCGGCTCGAAAGCGCTTTAGGATACCAGCGGCCTCACGGGGGGTGCAAGCGACCGCCACGCGGTAGAGGATCCCGCGCCGTCCGCCGTGAGCGGCCCCGAACACGTCGGCCTCCGGAGCGGAACCCCGGAGGCCGACGGATCGGAGTGACGCGGGTCGGAAGGGCCGGGCCCTCCCCACCGCCAGGTCTGACTTAGAAGTCGCCGCCGTGCGGCATCGGCGGCGCGGCCGCCTTCTTGTCGTCCTCAGGGATGTCCGTGATCAGCGCCTCGGTGGTGAGGAGCAGCGACGCGATCGACGTCGCGTTCTGAAGCGCGATCCGCTCCACCTTGGTCGGGTCCAGGATCCCCGCATGCATCATGTCGACGTATTCGTTCTTCTCCGCGTCGAAGCCCTGCGTCACGGCGGTGGCCGCCTTCACCTTCTCCACCACCACCGAGCCCTCGAGCCCCGCATTGGCCACGATCTGGCGGATGGGCTCCTCCAGCGCGCGGCGCACGATCTGGACGCCGGTCGCCTCGTCGCCCGCGAGCTTGAGGTTGTCGAGGCCCTTCGCCGCCCGGAGCAGCGCCACACCGCCGCCCGGCACCACGCCCTCCTCGACGGCCGCGCGGGTCGCGTTGAGCGCGTCCTCGACCCGGGCCTTCTTCTCCTTCATCTCCGTCTCGGTCGCGGCGCCGACCTTGATCACCGCCACGCCGCCGGCGAGCTTGGCCAGCCGCTCCTGGAGCTTCTCGCGGTCGTAGTCCGAGGTGGTC
>CAYXBJ010000064.1:0-40746 GCA_964463175.1 uncultured bacterium | reverse complement strand
AGGCGCGCGCCCATCGGTCCGTTGACGGTCATCGCCCGCGATGCGGAGTGTTAGAATGGCGCCCGCTGCACCCACTTTCCTGCCGGAGGGAGCCTCGCATGCTGTTGCGCAACAAGGTTGCCGTCATCACCGGCTCCGGGCGAGGCATCGGCCGGGGCATCGCCAGCCGCTTCGCCCAGGAGGGCGCGCGCGTCGTCGTCAACGACCGGGACGCGGACGTGGTGGCCCGGACGGCCAGGGAGATCCGCCAGGCCGGCGGAACCTGCCTCGAGGTCGTCGCCAACGTCAGCGTCGAGTCCGAGGTCACCCGGCTGTTCGACGAAACGCTGCGCGAGTTCGGCACGCTCGACATCCTGGTCAACAACGCCCAGATGTTCGTCGACAAGGGGGAGAGCGGCGCGTTCCTCACGATGAGCAGCGCCGGGTGGGACGCCTACGTGCGCGCGAACATGGGCATCCTCTTCTACTGCACGCACCAGGCGGCGCGGATCATGGCGCGCCGGCAGATCCGCGGCAGCATCATCAACATCAGCAGCAACGGGGCGAACCGCGTCCACCGGAACCTGATCGCGTACGACTCGGTGAAGGGCGCCATCGACACCTTCACGCGGGCCGTCGCCGTCGACCTCGCCCCCTGGGGCATCCGCGTGAACGCGCTCCGTCCGGGGATGATCGCGGTGGATTACTGGGACGGGCTCTCGAAGGAGGAGCAGGCGCGGCGGATCGCGGCCATCCCGATCGGGCGCGAGGGCCGTCCTGCCGACATCGCCTGGGCCGCCGTATTCCTGGCCGCCGACGACGCGGGATTCGTGACCGGCCAGAACTTCGAGGTCGACGGCGGCATGCTGACGCCCGGGCGCTCGGCCCAGGCCGAGCTGGGCGGGGTCAACACGCCGGAGAACATCGGCCCCTTCTGACCGGCGGGGCCCGGCTCACCGGGTCGCCCGCTCGCCGTCTCAACACGACCTGCCGGTCCCAGCCGCGTCGCCTGCTAGCATCGGAGCATGGCGAGCCGGGCCGGTGTGATCGGCTGGGCGTCGGGCGTCCTGTCGACGGTGCTGGGAGCGCTCGCGCTCGGCGCCGTCCTCTGCCTCTGGTTCCCCGCGGTTCTCACCACGCCGGCCTTGCGCGACGTCTATCCGATGGACCTGGTGCGCGGGCTCATCAAGTGGACGCTCGGGGTGGCGTTCGTGCTCGGCGTCCTGAGCGTGCTCCTCAAGCGACGCAAGACCCTCGGCCTCACCGGGGCGAGCCTCGCGACCCTCGGCACCGTGCTGGGCGGCTCCCAGGTCGCGGTGGTGGGTCCCGTCGCGCGATCGAACCATCTGGGCCTCGACTGGTTCCTCCTCGATCTGTTCCTCCTCTCCGCGATCTTCGTGCCGCTCGAGCTCCTCTTCGGCCGCCTGCGCGAGCAGTCGATCTTCCGGCCCGGCTGGCGCACCGATCTCTGGCACTTCGGCGTGAGCCATCTGCTCGTGCAGGCGACGGTGTTCCTCACGATGGCGCCGGCGGCGCTGCTCTTCCGCTGGGCGACCGCGCCGGAGCTCCAGGCGGCCATCATCGGCCGACCGTACTGGCTCCAGTTCCTCGGCGTCCTCCTCGTCGCCGACCTCACGCAGTACACGGTGCACCGCCTCTTTCACGAGATTCCGTGGCTGTGGCGGTTCCACCAGATCCACCACTCGAGCCGCTACATGGACTGGCTGGCCGGCTCGCGGCTCCATCTCGTGGACATCGTCGTCACCCGGGGCCTGACCTTCGTGCCCATCTACGTGCTGGGCTTCGCGCACGTTCCCGTCTACGCCTACCTCCTGTTCGTGTCGTTCCAGGCCGTGCTCATCCACGCGAACGTGAGCTGGCGATTCGGCGTCGTGCGCTACCTCCTGGCCACGCCGCAGTTTCATCACTGGCACCACAGTGCCGATCGCATCGACGTCAACTTCGCCGTCCACCTGCCGTTCATCGACGCCCTGTTCGGGACGTTCTACCTGCCAGGCTCCGGCTGGCCCGTGACCTACGGGATTCGCGACGATCCGGTGCCCGAGGGCTACTGGGCGCAGCTGGTCCTGCCGTTCCGTCGCCCGTCCGCCTGACGGCCGGCGCCGCCGTCCGCCCTGCCGCCGGCCCCGGCGGTCCGTGGTATAGATGCGCGGGAGGGTTTCGACCGTGACGACGCTCGCGCTCACGCTCGCCACGCGCGACTACGACTTCGTGACACCGCTCGCGACCGGCGACGTGGCGACGGACGGACTCCACCTCACGCTCCGCCGGTCGTTCGACGCGCTCCAGCGGGTCGCGAGCGATCCCGCCATCGGGGGCGGGGAGGCCTCGTTCAGCCGGCACGTCCAGCGGTTCGCCGCAGGCGACCGCTCGCTGGTGGGGCTGCCGCTCTTCGTCATGCGCGAGTTCCGCCACCGGAACTTCTACATCCGCCGCGACAGCGGTCTTCGGACCCTGGCGGAGCTCGCGGGCCGGAGCGTCGCGATGGACGGCTGGCCCAACAGCGGCAACACGTGGAGCCGCGCCCTCATGCGCGAGGAGGGGGTCGCCCTGGAGCGCGTCCGCTGGCTCGTCGGACGCGTGCACGCGCAGGACGCGGCGCCGCCGGCGGACGACTTGCCGACCGGCGTGGAGCTCGCGCGGCGTCCGCTCCGGGACCTTCTCCTCGACGGCGAGCTGGATGTCCTGATCTGGGCGTGGACCCCCGAGGGCTTCTACGAGCCCGGCGGTCCCATGCGACGCCTCTTCGAGGACTACCGCGCGGCCGAGCAGGCGCACTACCGGCGCACGCGGATCTTTCCCGCGCACCACCTGATCGTGCTCAAGCGCGACGTCGTCGATCGGCATCCCGAGGCCGTGCGCCTCGTGTACCGGGCCTTCGAGGCCGCGCGGGCCCGCTCCGCCGAGAACCGCTGGAAGCTCCACGAGTCGAGCCCCTGGCTCCTCGACGATCTGGAAGCCCAGGCGCGCCTCATGGGGCGAGACTTCGCGCCGAACGGCCTCGGCCCGGAGAACCGCGGCATGATCGCGCGATTCTGCGAGGAGCAGCACGCGCAGGGGCTGATTTCCCGACCTCTCGATCCGGAGTCTCTGTTCGCGGAGTTCCGGACGCTCGCGGGCAGCGCGTGAGCGGCCGCCGGCAGGCGCTCCGGGCTCTGATCGAGCGCCGGCACGGGCTCGTGGTGCCCGGGGCCTTCGACGCGCTCTCCGCGCGACTGGTCGAGCAGGCGGGCTTTCCCGCCGTCTACATGACGGGGTTCGGCGTCTCGGCGTCCCGGCTCGGGCTGCCCGACCTGGGCTTCGCGGGGCTCGCGGAGATGGTCGACCAGGCGAGGAACCTGGCTGCCGCGGTCTCGATCCCGCTGATCGCCGATGCCGACACCGGCTACGGCAGCACGCTCCAGGTGCGACGCACCGTCCAGCAGTACGAGGCGGCCGGCGTCGCGGCGCTCCACATCGAGGACCAGGTGGCTCCCAAGCGCTGCGGACACCTTGCCGGCAAGCAGGTCGTGCCAGTGGAGGAGTTCTCCGCGCGCATCCGGGCGGCGGTCGCCGCCCGGACCGATCCGGACTTCCTGGTGATCGCCCGTACCGACGCGATCGCGGTCTCGGGCTTCGACGACGCGGTCGACCGGGCCGAGGCGGCGGCGCGCGCCGGGGCGGACGTGCTGTTCGTCGAGGCGCCGACGTCCGAGGCGGACATCGAGGCGTTGCCGCGCCGGCTCGACCGGCCGCTCCTCTTCAACTACGCGCCGAGCGGCCGGTCGCCGCTTCTTCCGTTCTCCCGGCTGCGCGCGCTCGGCTACGGGATCGTCATCCTGCCCGTGGATCTCCTGTTCGCCGCGACCCGGGCGATGCAGCGTCTCCTCGCCGAGCTCCGTGACGGCGACGCGATGTGGCGGGACCCCGACCGTGTCGTGTCGTTCCAGGAGTTCCTGGACCTGATCGGCCTCCCGGAGCAGCTGGCGCTGGGAGAGCGGTCCTGACCCGGGGCGATCGATGACGTGCTATCTCGTGCGCCACGGGACGGCGGCGGCCGGGCCCGATGACCGGGTGCGCCCCCTCACGCCGGCGGGCCGGGCCGAGGTCCTGGCGACGGCAGAGGCGCTCGCGGCCCGCGGGGTCGCGGTCGCCGAGATCCGTCACTCGGGGCTCGCGCGCGCGCGGGAGACGGCGGAGATCCTGGGCGGGGCCCTCGCGCCGCCCCAGGGCGTCCATGCCACGACCGGCCTCGCGCCCGAGGACGATCCCGCCGTCGCGGCCGCCGAGCTGGACCTCGTCGCGGCGCCTCTTATGCTGGTGGGTCACCTCCCGCACCTGGCCCGGCTGACGGCCGCGCTCGTCGGGGGCGCGGCCGTGGAGCGGATCACGTTCGCCCCCGCGACGGCGCTGGGGCTGCGGCGTCTCACGGATGGATGGACGCTCGAGCTGCTCGTCCCGCCCCGGCTCGGGTCCGGATCGTGATGCCGCATCTGGTCTGTGTCCGGTGCGGGGCGACGACGGCGCTGGGCCCGGCCTTCGAGGGCTGTCTTGCGTGCCGGGCCGCGCCGCGGGCAGCTCTCGAAGTCGTCTACGACTACCCGACGCTGGCGGCTGCCGGAACGCTCAAGGCTTGGCGCGCGCGGGCCGGCGGGCTCTGGCGGTTCCGGGAGGTCCTGCCGCCGCCTCGGGAGGCGTCGCTCCTGACCCTGGCGGAGGGCGCCACGCCGCTGGTCCGCCTCCAGGCGGCCGAGGGCCATCGGATTTGGGTGAAGGACGAGACGCGGAACCCGACGGGCTCGTTCAAGGACCGCCTCCACGCCGTGTCGCTCACGATGGCTCGCGCCCTGGGCTTCCGGAGGGCCGTCGCCTCGACCACGGGCAACCACGGGACGGCGCTGGCGGCGTACGCCGCGCGCGCCGGCATGGACGCGCTGGTGTTCTGCGACCCCCGCGCGCCGGTCGTTCAGCGGCGGCTGATGCAGCTGTTCGGCGCCCGGGTTGTCGTGCTCGCCGACCGGGGCTCGCACATGGACTGGCTGGTCCGGGAGCGCGGCTGGTACCCGTCGTCCGGGATGACGCCCGAGCCCGTCGGCACGCCCTACGGCGTCGAGGGCTACAAGACCATTGCCCACGAGGTCTACTTCCAGCTTGGGGAGCGCTTTCCCGCCCGCATGCTGGTGCCGACGTCCGGCGGCGACGCGATCTACGGCCCGTGGAAGGGATTCCGCGAGCTCGGGATGCTCGGCGCGGCCGGCCCGCTGCCGCGGATGGTGGCGGTCCAGGCGGCGGGCTGCGATCCCATCGTGCGCGGCTGGCGCGCGGGCGCCACGGAGGTGCCGTTCTACGCGGATCCGCAGACGATCGCGGTGTCGATCGCGGACGAGACCGGCGGACCCGCGTCCCTCCGGGCGCTCGCCGAGTCCGGCGGCGACGCGGTGGCGGTGCCGGACGCCGCGATCGTGGACGCGATGCGCAGGCTCGCGGGGCAGGGGATCGCCGTCGAGCCGTCCTCGGCCGCTTCGGTCGCGGCGGCGCTCGCGCTCGCATCGAAGGGCGAGCTCGCGTCGGACGAGGACGTCGTCTGTGTCCTGACGGGGGCGGGCGTCAAGTGGCCGGACGCCCTCGTCGACGCGCTCACGCCGCGAGAGCTCGCCGACGCGAGCCCGGCCGCCGTGCGTGCGTGGATCGACGCCGTCGACCCTGCCGGAGAGCCCGGGTCCGCGTAGCGCGGCCGCCTCCCGGTCTGCGGGTCTTGCCCCGCTCGCCCGGCGCCCGTATCGTGGAGCGCGTGGGTCCCCGCGGGGCCCGGTTCCGGGCGCGCCCGCGCCTGGGTGGGAGCGAGTGATGAAGCCCTTCGTCCTGAACCGCTACGGCCGCATCGTCTTTCCGTTCAATTTCTTCCCGGAGCTCGACTTCTCCGTCTTCCAGTCGCTCGACCAGTTCGCGGCGGCCATCCGGCGCGACTTCGAGGAGAAGGCCCCTTCGGAGACGGACATCGTCGCCCGGATCGAAGGGCGCGGCTACACGAGCCGGTACGAGCTCCTGCGCGACCTGGCGCTCGACCTCTTCTGGGTGAACCGGTACGCGATGACCATGTACCGGAAGCAGCCCACCCGCTGGCGGGACGTGCCGCGGTCCCGGGACGACGTGTTCCTCCCGGTGTTCCGTCCGTGGGACGGCGCCGAGCTCGTGACGGTGATCGAGACGGGCTACCGGGCGCTCGCGCCGACCTGGGACGAGGGGACCGAAACCAAGATCTTCACGACACTGCTCGACATTTTCCGCCACAAGAAAGGGGCGGGCGCGGAGCTGCCGGCGCTCAAGCCGACGGTGGCGGAGATCCTGGCCAACCCGAAGAACCTCACGTACCACCTCCTGTCGTACCATCCGGACTATCCGCGGTACGGGCACGACGACCTCATCGAATGCGCCCACCCCGTGCCCGAGCTCGAGGCGCTCCTCCGGCAGACCATGGTGCTCCACAACCAGTACCCGTGGGACCGCGCCAAGACCCGGCTGATCGAGGTCGGCCAGCTCCAGGCGGACGACTTCGTGGTCGTCTTCCAGCCCCGGAGCGACGAGGTGCTGCAATTCATCCGGCGCGCCAAGGGATCCCGGCGGACGCGGCCGCGGAAGCCGCCGCCGGCCGAAGCCCGCCCGCCGGTCGCGCCCATGCCGCCGGTCGACGTGCGCGCCCGGTTCCGGGTGATGCCGCGGCTCGAATCGCTTGCCGTGTACCGGGGCGAGCGTGCGTGCACCAACGACGACCTGATCCGGAACGCCGCCTGGTGCTGGTCGCCGATGACCGCCGCCGAGATCCGGGAGAAGACCGGGATCGAGCAGCGTCTCTACTCAGAGCTCGATCTCGACCACATGGCGCTCATCGCCGCCGAGAGCGCGCTCGCGAAGGCCCGGCGTCGCCCGGAGGAGATCGGGGCGGTCCTCTTCTGCTCGTGCACGAGCACGAAGATGATGCCGTCGCTCGCGACCTGGCTCTCCGGCCAGCTCGGCATGCTGCAGACGCACGCGTCGGTCGACATGGTGGCGGCGTGCGCGGGGCTGCCGTACGGACTCGGCGAGGCGGTGCGGCTCCTCCAGGAGGTCGAGCGGCCGGTCCTCGTGGTGTGCGGCGAGAAGTTCTCCGACAAGATCGGCACCGTGCGGACGTCGCGGATGATCTTCGGGGACGGCGCCGCCGCGCTGGTCGTCGGACCCGCGCCCCACGGCGCGCCGCCCGACGTCGAGCTCTTCCAGACCTACGCGAGCGGCCCCATGGCCGAGGTCGACTCGATCATCTGGCCGAATCCCGACTTCGACAACAACATCACCGTGTTCGGGCCCGAGGTCCGGGCCCTGGTCAAGCGCTACCTCGAGCAGATGATCGCCGAGCTCCGCGCCCTCCCGCATCCCGACGGGGGCGCGGGATCACTCCTCGACGCGGTCGACCTGATCGTGCCTCACCAGGCCAACAAGACGATGGTCGTCGCGATCGCGCGGGCGGCGGGGGTGGCGCCGGAACGCCTCTACTTCGACATCGAGCGGGTCGGCAACACATCGTCGGCCAGCATCCCGATCGCGCTCCACGACGCGGCCCGCGAGGGCGTGCTGGACCGACCGATGCGCGTCTTCGCGCCGGGATTCGGGGCCGGCGCGGTGGGCGGCTACGCGATCCTGCGGGTCGATCCGGGCATCATCGCCTGACCGGTCGGGAGTCGCGCGCCCGATCGGCTGGGTCGTGGCGCCGCGGTCAGATACTGCTTGCCACACGCATCGCCGAGCGAATACCCTGACCTTGTCTGAAGCCGCATCCCGAGGAGGCGTCGATGCCCGCGTCGCTTGCTGGACCCGATGGCCGCCCCATACCCCCGGCGCCGCCGAAGCGGCCGTGGACGACGCCGCGTCTGGCAATCCATGGCACGATCCCCTCTCAGACGTACGGCCCAAGCCAGAAGAAGAACCCGTAGCGGCCGTGCGTCGGTCACATTCCCACCCGACGCGCTCGCGGTCCGGCGGGTGATCGACAGGCGCCGGAACCGGCCACCGGTCGGGTACTGACCCTCGCGTGGGCGGGGCCACCGCCGCGCGGTGGCTGGCTCGGGCCCGTCACCTCCGCAACCTCTTCCATCTCGCTCGCGAGCTGCCCGGCTTCCTGAGGCGTCCCACCTCGCCTCGGGATGCGGAGACGTGGGTCCGGAGCGGCCTCGCCGTTCGTGAGCAGGCATTCCTGGGTCTGGTCGAGCGCGCCGTGCATCAGAACCCGGCGAGCCCTTATCGGCCGCTGTTCCGGCTCGCGGGCTGTGAGCCGGGCGATCTCGTCCAGCTCGTCACGCGGGAGGGGGTCGAAGGCGCGCTCGAGCGTCTGAGGGATGGGGGCGTGTACCTCACCTTCGACGAGTTCAAGGGGCGGCGCGACGTGGAGCGGAGCGGCCAGCGCTTTCGCTTTTGCGAGAGCGACTTCGACGCCCCGGGTCAGTTATCCGGCGTGACGGCACAGAGCGGGGGCACTCGCGGCCCGAGCACGCGGGTCCGGACCAGCTTGCCGTTCATCGGTGAGCTGGCTCGGGCCACGGCGCTCGCGCTCGACGCCCACGATCTAGGGGGGGCCGACCAGGCGGTGTGGCTCGTCTCCGGGCTCCCCCTGGTCCTCCTCTGCGCGAAGCTCGGCCGGCCGCCGCTCGCGTGGTTCCATCCGCTCGCGCCGCTGTCGCGCGGCGCGCGGGTCACGGCCCTCTATGTGAGCGCCCTGAGCCGGATGGTCCGGTACCCGCTTCCTCGCCCTCGGCATCTCCCTCTCGACCGACCGGAGCTGATGGCGAGGTGGCTCGCCGACGCGGTGCGGGCCGGGCGGCCGGTCTGCCTCACGACGTACGCGAGCTCCGCGGTTCGCGTGGCGCGGAGCGCGCGCGAGGCGGGTCTCGACCTCGCGGGCGTGACGTTCATCACGCTGGGCGAGCCGTTCACCGAGGCGAAGCGGGCGGCGGTCGCGGCCAGCGGCGCCCGCGCGCTGGTCCGCTACGCGTTCACCGAGGCCGGGATCATCGGCTTCGCATGCGCCACGCCGCGCGCGTCGGACGATCTCCACTTCTACGACAACGGGTACGCGATGATTCCGCGGACCCGGCGGTTGGGGATGGAAGGCTCGACCGTCGAGGCGCTCCTGTTCACGACCCTCCTGCCCACGGCGCCCAAGGTCCTGATCAACGTGGAGAGCGGCGACTCCGCCCGGGTCGAGCGCCGGGCCTGCAACTGCCGTCTCGGGGCCGCCGGCCTCCTGACGCATCTCGAGTCGATCCGCAGCTTCGAGAAGCTGAGCGGCGAGGGCATGACCTTCATCCAGCTCGACCTGCTCGGGGTGCTGGAGGACGTGCTGCCCGCGCGGTTCGGCGGCGTCGGTTCGGACTACCAGGTCGTCGAGGAGGAGGATGCGGGCGGGATCCTGCGGCTCACGTTGACCGTGAGCCCGCGCGTCGGACCAGTCGACCTCGAGCAGGTCCGCGCGGCCTTCTTGGACGCGCTCGCGGGGCAGCCCGGGGCGTCGCGGGCCGGTGTCCAGATGTGGCGGACCGCGCAGACGGTCCGCGTTGCCCGCCGGCCTCCGGTCTCGACGGCCGCCGGCAAGATCCTGCCGTTCCACGTCGTGCCCCGCTAGGCGACGGGACCTCGGGCGGCCGCTCGGCAGCGCCTGACGTCTGGCCAGAAACGTGACGGGGCGCCGGCACGTCGCCGGCGCCCCGCGGTTCGTCCGGTTGGTCGCCGCGCCGCTACTTCACGACCAGTCCGGTGGTCCACTGCCCGGACGTCACCCGGTACGGCGACTGGCCGGTGGGCAGCTCGTGCGGCAGCCGGTCCATTCCGATCTCGAAGACGGCCACGTGCTTGGCCATCGGACCGATCGCGTAGAGATACTTCCCGTCGGGCGAGACCTCGATGTCCTTGGTGTCGGGCATCATCGTCTCGCGGCGCGCGACGGTGCCGAGCAGCGACAGCGCGCCCTCGGGCGTGACCGCGTACGCGCTGATGCTGTTGCCGACGAAGTTGCCGGTGTAGAGCGTCTGGCCGTCCGGCGAGAGCGCCGTCCAGCAGGCCGCGCCGCCCCCGTTCGGATAGGCGGGCCCCTTCGGCTCGATGGCCGCGGTCCCGGCGTCCACCGCGAAGACCGTCATCGCGCTACCCCGGAAGTTGGAGACGAGGAGATGGCGCCCGTCCGCGCTCCACGAGTAGCCGACGGTGCCGCTGACCTCGCGGGTGACGAATGGGGAGCCCGGGCCTTCCTTCAGCCGGCCGTCCGGCAGCACCGCGAAGGTGTGGATGTGCCCGTCGGTCTGGAAGCCGGCGGTCACCGCCAGCACGGAGCCGCTCGGGCTGAACTCGACCTGCGCCGGACCCTGGCCGGCGGGGAACTCCACCGTCGAGCCCGGAATCGGCGTGAGCCGGCCACCCGCGTCCATGCGGAAGCCGGTGATGTTGGGCTTGGCGTCCGGGTTCACGAACGGGACCGCCTGGTTGGCCACGTACACCAGATCGCCGTGCGCGGTCACGCTGAGCGGCGTCACTCCGCCGGAGGCGAAGGGCGAGCCGGCGACCGGCGTCAGCTGGGCGCCCTCGATCGCGAGCACGGCCACGCTGTTGCTGCCGGGGTTGACCGCCAGGAGGTACTTACCGTGGACGCGGAGGGATCCCTGGGCGTCGAAGTCGCCGCCGGCCGGCACCAGGAGGCCCCGGCCGCCCGTGAGGACCGGCGAGCCGGCCATCTCGGTAAGGGTGCCATCGTCGTTGCGCGTGAGGACGACGACGCCGTTCCGGTCGCCATCGTTGTTGAGGGTGTACGCATAGCCACCGGTGCCCGCGCTGGCCGGAATCGGCGCGACGAGCCCACCGGTGACGAAAAGGGCGGAGACGAGGAACGACAGGAGTGCTTTCATGACCGGCTCCCTTCCTGGGTGTGGGTGGTGGACGAGATGGCCCCTGCCGCTGGCATCAGGGGCGCGGTGGCGAAGTTCACGCTGAAGCGCTTGCACCAGATCGTGACGGCGCGGTACCGGGTGAGGTCGACCCCGGCCGGCAGCTCGTAGTTCTGGTCCCCGATGTTGCCCTTGAGCGCGCCGACCTCGACGAAGCCGGCGCGGGTGACGGTCGCGCTGTCCGCGGCGTCGTCCGCGGCCACCAGATACACGTGGACATCCGGTCCGTTGGATGTCTCGAAGCTCGTGAAGCGCAGGACGCGGCGGCCGTCGGCGAGCTGGTGGATCGCCGCGGTCCCCGCGCTTTTGTGGGCGACGCCGTGGAAGTGGCCTTCGGCCAGCAAGCCGGCGGCGGGGGCCGGACTGGTGGCCGAGGCGCTCGACATCGCCTCCGGGGCGCCTTCGTTCACTCGCGCGTTGATCCAGAGCAGTTCGGGCCGGAACAGGGCCCAGGCGACGGCCCCGACCGCGACCAGCCCCACGATGCCTCCGATGCGTGCGTACCGTGTCATTGACGTTCCTCCTTCGGTAACGGTCATGGGGCGTCGGACACGCCGACTCGGCGAGCAGATTCGAGCGCACCGATCGGCCCGCTGGGCGTGTCCAAGCGCTGATGGGACCAGGTGCTAGACTCTGGGCGTGGTCGAGCCGGACGATCGGACGCTGCTGGACCGGACCGTGTCCGGGGACTCCAGCGCGCTCGAGGCGCTGATGAGCCGGCACTCCCCGCGGATCTATCGGCTGGCCTACGGGATCGCCCGGAACCATGCGGATGCCGAGGAGATCGTCCAGGACGTCTTCCTGACCCTGGTCACGAAGGGCGCCAGCTTCGAGGGGCATGCGGCCTTGACGACCTGGATGTACCGCGTGACGACGAACGCCGCGCTCAACAAGCGGCGCGGAAAGCGGCGGGAGCTCGAGGTGTCCCTGGAAGAGCACCTGCCGACGTTCAAGGAGGACGGGCACCGCGAGGGGGACCGGTCCTACGTGCTCGCCGACTGGTCGGGCATGCCCGCGGAGCGGCTCGAGTCGGCCGAGGTGCGGAAGATCCTCGAGCAGGCGATCGACTCGCTGCCCGATCACTACCGCGCCGTGCTGATCCTGCGCGACGTCGAGGAGCTGTCCAACGAGGAGGTCGCTCAGATCGTGGACGACTCGCTGGCATCCGTGAAGTCGCGACTGCATCGCGCGCGCATGGCGCTGCGCGAGCAGCTCACCCGGCATCTGGGAGGGTGGCCGTGACCTGCCGGGAAGGGATCGCAGTCCTCGCCGACTACCTGGAAGGGGCGATGTCCCCCGAGCTGCTCCAGGAGCTCGAGGAGCACCTGCGCGCGTGCCGGGCCTGCCGCGCGTACCTGGCGACTTACCGGAAGACCCGATCCCTGGCCGCGGACTGCGGTCGCGTCGAGATGCCGAAGGAGATGAAGGCGCGGTTGCGGGAGTTCCTGCTCACGCGGCTTCGCAAAGAGCGCTAGGGCGGGCGCGGACCGGGGAGCGCCGCTGCCTCCGGACCGTTCAGTCGTGCCGAAGCGGGCGCGGCTTCAGTTCACGTGGCGCTCGTGCCCCTTCCAGTACGGCTCGCGGAGCTTGAACTTCTGGAGCTTGCCGGTGGCGGTCCGCGCCAGCTCGCTCCGGATCTCGATCGACGTCGGGCACTTGAAGTGGGCCATCTTCGCCCGGCAGAACTCGATGAGCTCCTTCTCCGTCGCCGACGTGCCGGGCTTCAGGACGACCAGCGCCTTGATCGTCTCCCCCCACTTCTCATCGGGTACCCCGATCACGGCGGCCTCGGCCACGCACGGGTTCTGGAAGAGGCAGTCCTCGACCTCGATCGACGAGACGTTCTCGCCGCCGGTGATGATGACGTCCTTCTTCCGGTCGCTGATCACGAGGTACGACCCGTCCATGTAGCCGCCGTCGCCGGTGTGGAACCAGCCGTCCACGATCGCCTTGGCGGTCTCCACCGGCTGCTCCCAGTAGCCCTCGAAGACGTGGTTGGAGCGCGCCAGCACCTCGCCGTGATCGTCCACGCGGATCTGGACGCCCAGCGCGGGCGGGCCGGTGCGCGCGAGGAGCCGCGCCTTCTCCTCGTTCCCCAGCCCGTCCAGCTCCGGGCCCGCCCGGTTGATCGTCAGCAGCGGGGACGTCTCGGTCAGCCCGTAGATCTGGATGAACTCCCAGCCCAGCTCGTCCTGCATGCGGGCGATCACCTTGGACGGCGGCGGCGCGCCGGCCACCACCATCCGCACGGTGCCACGGCCCGGGATCGGCCGCCCCGCCGCCCGCCGCTTCTCGGCCGCGCCGAGGATCGCCGCGACCACCGCGGGCGCCCCGCACATCAGGCTGACGCCGTGGGTCTCGACCCGCTTCAGGATCTCCTCGCCGTCGACCCGTCGCAGCACGATGTGGCGGCCGCCCATGCCAGTCACGGAGTACCCCATGCCCCAGCCGTTGCAGTGGAACATCGGCAGGGTGTGGAGGTACACCTCGCGCTCGGAGACCCCGGTGTGCCAGCCGAACGTCGCCGCGTTGATCCAGATGTTGCGGTGGGTCACCTGCACGCCCTTCGGTCGCGCGGTCGTGCCCGACGTGTAGTTGATGCTCGCGGTCTCGTTCTCGTCGATCTCGCGCCGGCGCGGCATCTTCCCAGGCGGCGCCTCGGCGAACAGCTCGGCGTCGTGGACCCCGTCCATCACGATCCGGTGCCGGGCCTTCACGGAGGCGAGCGACTGGTCCAGCTCGGGATCGACGAGGAGCACGGTCGCCCCGGAATGGTCGACGATGTACCGGATCTCCTCCGCGGTCAGCCGGAAGT
This sequence comes from uncultured bacterium, assembly GCA_964463175.1. Classification (GTDB taxonomy): domain Bacteria; phylum Methylomirabilota; class Methylomirabilia; order Rokubacteriales; family DASRDR01; genus DASRDR01. The sequence goes on along the minus strand of CAYXBJ010000064.1, from coordinate 26,988 downwards.
TCGCGGGCACGACGACGCGGTTGAAGCCGCTCAGCCCGAAGAAGGCAACCTGGATCCGGGCGGCGTTGGGACTGACGATCGCGACGCGCTCCCCGTCACCCACGCCCATCCGGTCGAGCGCGAGGGCCATGCCGCGAGCTCGCGCTTCGAGCTGGGCATAGGTGATCGAGCCCAGGGAGCCGATGACGTTCGGCTCATCGACGATCGCCACGCGCTGGCCGTGCACGTAGGCCGCGCGCTCGAGGAAGTCCCAGACATTCAGGGGCACACGCATGAACGCTCCTCCGTTTTGGGGACAGCCGACTTGCCGCCCGCCGCTGCGACGACGTATTGACGATGCCCGATCAGCCCGCGGGGCGTCAAGCGGCTCACGATGCACGGCTGGCCGGTTGGCCAGGGAGTCGTGGCCACTCGGGGGACCGGCGTGAGGCGTCTCGGTCGTCCCGAGCCAACGAGGTCGGGCCCCGTGTCTCGCTGGCCCGCCCCGTCCGCTCGCCGAGCATTCCGGCGCGCCCATCCCGCGCCGCTGACCCGCGTGACGGCGTCGTGTATCCTCGGTACGGGGCCCGCCGGCCTCGGAGCGGAAGCGCTCCACCCGCGGGTGTGATCTCGCCCTCGACTCGCTGGCGGGGTCCATCGACGGAAGGAGAGGAGAGGCATGCTGACCAGGGAAGAGGTCGCCAAGATGGCGCGAGCGGAGCGGCTGGACCGACTCGGGCACGCCGGGCACGAGCTGGACGCGGCCATCGCCGATCGCTCGGAGAGCGCGCTTTGCCGTCGCCCGGACGAGAAGAACTGGGCACCGAAAGAAGTCGTCTGCCATCTGCGGGACACCGAGGAGTTCTTCATGCTGCGCTTCCAGACGCTGGCCGCGGCCCACGAGCCGCCGCTGGTGCCGGCCGATCCCGAGCGCTGGGCCCACGATCGCCAGTACATCCGGAACGACGCCGCAGAGGCCGGCCGTGCCTTCCGCCAGCGGCGCGAAGAGTCCCTCGCCCACCTGCGCGGGCTGTCGGATGCCCAGTGGTCGCGCGCGGGCCTTCATCCGACGTACGGCCGCATGACCGTCGAGGATATCGTCAACCTGATGGTCTGGCACGACGCCAACCACCTGGACCAGCTCCACCGCGCGCTCCGCGGCGAGGCCTAGCTCCACGAAGGAGAGCTCGATGTCAGATCGCTTCGTTTCCGGGAACCCGGGTCGGGACGTCCAGCGCGTAGGCACCGCGCGATTTCTCGGACAGGATCCCCAGAAGATCCACGAGCCGGTCTGGGCGGTCACCGGAAACCTCGGTGACAGCCAGTGCTACCTCGGCGTGACCGAGAAGGTCCAGGCCATCCAGGCGGCGCTCGCCGCGCGCATCAGGAAAGACGACCTGCCGGTGCGGCTCATCCCGCCCGCCTACACGCTCGGCGTGTCGGACGGGCAGCTGAACGGCACCGAGCGCATGCGCTACTCCCTGATCGGTCGCGAGCTCGCGACCGACGCGATCGACGCGCACCTGCACGCGAACGACGTGCAGGGGCTCATCGCGGTCGTGGCGTGCGACAAGCCGCCAGTGGGCACGCTCGCGGCCGTCCTCGAACGGAACGTGCCGGCGGTCTTCCTCTCCGACGGCTCGATCAAGCCCGGCGCCGATCCGGTGAGCGGCGAGCGCATCGACCTCGTGACCGCGTTCCAGACGGCGGGGGACCCCGATCCCGCCCGCCGCACGCAGATCGCGCTCCACGCGTGCCCGGGCCAGGGCAGCTGCGGCGGCATGTTCACGTACAACACCATGCAGACCTTCATCGCCGTGGTCGGCATGGAGCCGCTCCACATGGTGGCGCCGCCTTCCGACGACCCGCGCCGAGTGCGCGAGTTCCCAGAGGAGCTGGTGGACTGCCTCGTCACCCTGGCGCGGAAGCGGATCACGCCGCGCGCCATCGTGACGCCCAAGGCGCTGCGGAACGCGCTGACGGTCGCGATCGCCATGGGCGGCTCGACCAACGTCGCCCTCCACAGCGTCGAGATCGCGCGCGCCGCCGGGCTCGACCTCTGGAAGGACGTGATGAGCCAGGACGAGTTCAACGCGCTGTCCCACCGCGTCCCCGTCCTCATCAACGCCCGGCCGTTCGGGAAATACTCGATGGTCGACATCGGAGCCAAGGGCGGGCTTCAGGTGATCGTGAGGCAGCTCCTGGACGCCGACTACCTCGACGGCAGCTGCCTCACGTGCACCGGCGAGACCCTCGCGGAGCAGGTGCGGCGCCTGGCCCCGCCGGCGCCCGACGGCGACGTCATCCATGCGATCGCGACCCCGTTCAAGAAGACCGGCGGGCTCCGCCTCTTGCGCGGGAACCTGGCCCCGGAGGGTGGGGCCATCCTGAAGGTCGCCGGCGTCGAGGGCGGGATCAAGGACGGCATCTTCACCGGTCACGCCCGCGTCTTCAACAGCGAGCGTGAGCTCATTGCCGCCCTCGAGGACACGCCGGACGTGTTCGCCGACCACGACATGGTCGTCATCCGCTACGAGGGGCCGCGCGGCGCGCCCGGCATGCCGGAACTCCTGGACCCGACGTCGCGCATCACCACCCTCTGCCGCCGCAAGGGGATCACGATCGCGCTTATGACCGACGCCCGCTTCTCGGGCGGGTCCGTGGGCCTGGTGATCGGGCACGTGGCGCCCGAGGCCTACCTCGGCGGCCCGATCGCGCTCGTCGAGAACGGCGACACCATCGTCGTCGATCTGAACCGGGACCGCCTGGACTGCCGTGAGCTCGCCGACGAGGCCGTCCGCGCCCGCCGCGCCGCCGCCTGGCGGGCGGCCGCCCAGCAGCACGGTGGCATGCACCCGTCGGTGAAGCCGGTGACGAACCGGCTCCTGAAGCGCATGCGCTTCGCGGCCCGCCCCGCGCTCCAGGGCGCGGGGATGGCGACCGACTAGCGGCGTCTGCCGGTCAGGGCCGCTCCGGACCGCGTCCACCGTGGCCCCGATGAGCCCGCCCCGCCGGCGTGTGATTGGCGGGAAGGGGACGGCGGATCGCAGACCGTCCGCTCCACGGCTGGATCCCGATCGCGTCGATCCGGCCTAGACGAGCCCGGCGTACGATCCGCCGTCGACCAGCACGCTCTCCCCGGTGATGAACCGGGCCTGCTGCGAGCAGAGGAACGCCACGACGGCCCCGAAGTCCCCGGGGTCGCCGATCGCCCGCATGGGATTGCCGGCGCGATGCGTGTCCATCGCGGCCTCGAAGGTGATGCCCTCCGCCGTGGCTCGACTCCGCGCGGTTTGCTCCACGCGGTCCGTGGCGTGGGATCCGGGCAGGACCGCGTTGATCGTCACCCCCGTCTGCGCGATCTCCCGCGCCACGGTCTTCATGAAGCCAGTCAGCCCCGCGCGCGCGGTGTTGGACAAGAGGATGTAGGGGATGGGCTGCTTGACCGAGACCGAGGTGATGTAGATGATCCGGCCCCACTTCTTCTTGACCATCGCCGGCACCGCCCCGTAGGTGAGGCGGATCGAGCTCATCATCGTCAGCTCGACCGCCGGGATGAACTGGTCGAGCTTCGTGGAGGCGAAGGTGCCCGCCGGCGGGCCGCCGGCGTTGCCGACCACGATGTCGGGGTCGCCGAGCTGGGCGCGCACGCCCGCGAGCAGGGCATCGATGTCATCCGCCCTGGTCATGTCCGCCACGAAGGGCACGACCTCGTGGCCCGAGCGGGCGGAGATCTCCCGGGCGGCCCGGTCCACGTCGGCGCGCGTCCTGGCGCAGATGGCGACGCGGCAGCCCTCGTCGGAAAGGGCCTCGGCGGACCCGCGTCCCAGGCCCTTCGACGCGGCGGTGACCAGCGCGATCTTTCCCCGGATGCCGAAATCCATCGGTCAGTCCTCCATGACGGTGTGCGAGCTCAAACGGGCCAGGTCTCGAGGCGCCAGGCCATCTCCCAGAACAGGTACTCGTAGCGGCTCGACGTGAGGAACGCGTCCGCCATGCGCCCCCGGACCGAGTCGTCGGCCCCGGCGGCGAGACGGTCTACCAGCTCCCGGCACCATCGGGCCAGCGCGGCGAACTCCGGGTCCGCGTACATCCGGATCCACTTCGCGTAGCGCGGCTCGGCCGGCAGCCCCCGGGCGGCGAGGGTCTCTCCGATCTCCGCGAAGCCCCACATGCAGGGCAGGAGCGCGGCGGCGAGCTCCGCGAAGTCCCCCGTCGCCGCGACCCGTATCAGGAAGTCGGTGTATGCGCGCGTGGTCGGGGCCATCGGCTCCGCCTCGAGCGCGGTGGGCGCGATGCCGAGCTCCGCGGCGTACGCCCGGTGGAGATCCATCTCCGTCCGCGCGGTGGCCTGCAGGAGATCCGCGAAGCGGACGAGCGTGTCGAGATCGGGTGAGCGCGCCGCGGCGAGGCCGAAGAGGCGGCAATACTCGACCAGGAAGCGGTAGTCCTGCCGCACCCAGTGGCGGAAGCGCCCGAGGTCGAGGGAGCCGTCCCCGATGCCCTGGACGAAGGGATGCGCGTGCTGAGCTCGCCAGACCGGATCGGCCACCCGGCGCAGGTGGGCCGAGAACGGCTCGTGGGCGGGATCGCTCGATCGCTCCGTCACGGCGCGCGGGTCGCCGGACTCAGCAGGAGCGGGGCGAGTCCGCGTCCGGCAGGCCCGTGCCCGTCCACTCCGTCACGAGCCCGTGCGGGACGCCGAGTCGGTCGAGCACGCGGCCGACCGTGTGGTCGACCAGATCGCGGATCGTCTTGGGGCGGTGGTAGAACGCGGGAACCGGCGGCAGGATGACGGCTCCCATCTCGGCGAGGGCCAGCATCTGGCGCAGATGGCCGACGTGCAGTGGGGTTTCGCGCACCACCACGACGAGGGGGCGGCCCTCCTTGAGCGTGACGTCGCCGGCCCGCGCGATCAGGGTGTCGGCGTAGGAGTTGGCCAGGGCCGAGAGCGTCTTGATGCTGCACGGGGCGACGACCATGCCGGCCGTGCGGAAGGAGCCGCTGGCGAGGGCGGCGCCGATATCCCGGTCGTCGTAGACGCGCGTGGCCAGCGTCTCGACGTCGCGCACCGAATACTCGGTTTCGTCCACGAGGGTCCGCTTGGCGGCCCGGCTGATGATCAGGTGCGTCTCCAGCCCCGGAACGTCCCGGAGCACTTCCAGGAGACGGATCCCGTAGATCGAGCCGCTCGCGCCGGAGATGCCGACCACCAGGCGCGTCCGCGCGCGACCCGCGGGCCCCGCGAGGGGCGCGCCGCGCCGAGGGGACGGACTCATGGCCGCCGGCGTCCGGGATGCCTGGGGATCTGCGAGGAGCCGGTGCGCATTCCGGGAGAGCCTCCGGAGCGTCGGCCCGACGTCGGGCCGGCCGCGAAGTGGTCGACGAGCGGCCCTAGCCTACCACGCGTCATCGCTCCGGGGTACGATCGGGCTATGCGACGCGCCCTCGTGCTGGCAGCCCTGGCGCTCGGAATCGGCGCGTGCGCGACCGGCGCCCGCTGGGAACGGCCCGGCGGAACCGACGCCGAGCGGCAGCGAGACGAGGCGGAGTGCGCCTCCCAGGCGAACCGCGATCGCTCCGTCCTGGGTCAACGCATCACGTCGCGACCCGGCGGTGGCACCGTCGAGTCCCCGGAACTCGTCACGGTCCGGGACGTCGACACGGGCGCCTACGACGAGTGCATGCGCACGCGCGGGTACCAGCGCGTCCCCGCGCGCCCGCCCTCCTAGCTCCCATGGCGGTCCGGGACGCCGCCGGGTGGGGGCGGCGTCCCCCGCTGGCTTCCCTAGAGGCAGGCTTTACAGACCGGGGGCCATTCGTGATACGGTCTGGCCATGCGACGGATGGCGGTCCTCATGCTGGTGGCGATCGCGGGCGCGGGGTGCGCTGCGGCGACGGTCAAGTGGGAAAAGCCCGGTGTGAGCACGGCGGACCAGCAGCACGACGAGACCGACTGCACGTCGCGGGCGAGCCTCGAGAGCACCGTCCCATCGGCCCAGCGGATGAGCACGACCGTCAGCACGCCCATAGATCCCCAGTCGACGCGGGTCGAACCCTACGACCCCGCCGTCTTCGAAGAGTGCATGCGGACCCGCGGCTACGAGCGGGTCGCTCCCACTCCGAAGTAGCTCGCTAGCCGCCGGCCTGCGGGGCCGGAGGCGTCCCCCGCCCGACATCGCGCGGCGCGCGCGGCAGGCTCCTCACGTACTGGATGACGGCCTCGATCTGCGCGTCGCTGAGCACGAAGCCAAAGGACGGCATGCCCGGCTTGCCGAAGGTCGACCCGCCGTGGCGGATCAACTCGGCAAGGTACTGATCGGTCAGCGTCACCATCGCCGGGCGAGACAGGTCGCCGGGCCGCAGGAAGAGCAACCGGGCCCGCCACGAGTCCCCGCGCCCGCTCGCGCCGTGGCAGCTCGCGCAGTGCTCCTGGAAGAGGTGCCGACCGGGCTCCGGCCCGCGGGGCGACGGGGGCAGGGGCGCGCGGACCAGCGCGACGCCGACCGTCAGTAGCGCCGCCAGCAGCGCGCCCCCGACGCATGCCCCGGCGAGCCCCCGGCGTCTCGTCACGCCGACGCCTCCCGCCGGCCGACCGCGGGGCGGGCGACGAGGCCCGCGATCAGCGGTATGACGCGGAGATGCCGCACGGCTCCGGAACGATCGCGCGCCAGACGAAAACGGCGGGGAGCCTCGGGGCTCCCCGCCGCGGGAACTGCGGGCGGTGTCGCGTACCCGCTCCGTTCGCTAGTCGATTGCCTGCTCGGTCTTCGCGTCGAAGAAGTGGAGGCGCTCCGGGTCCAGTGACAGCCGGACCCGCTCGTGCATGCGAAGGCGCGAGGTCGGCGGGACGCGGGCGACCATCGGGTTCGGGCCGACCTTGACGTCGATCAGGATCTCGTTGCCGAGGGGCTCGACCACCTCGACGACCGCCTCCACCTGGGAGTCCTTGGGATCGCCGGCGCCGCTCTGCCGGATGTCCTCGGGCCGGATCCCGAGCGTGACCGCCTGGCCGCGGTAGCGCTCGAGCGCCACCCGGCTGGCCGGAGGCACGGTGATGAGGAATCCCCCGGGCGCGTCGACGGCCAGGTTGCCGTCGGAGCCGGTCACCGTGCAGTCGATGAAGTTCATCGCCGGCGAGCCGATGAAGCCGGCGACGAACCGGTTCCGCGGCTTCGCGTAGATGGTGAGCGGCTCGCCCACCTGCTGGACCAGGCCGTCCTTCATTACGACCACGCGGTCCCCGAGGGTCATCGCCTCGACCTGGTCGTGCGTGACGTAGATGGCCGTCGTCTCGAGCCGGTCGTGTAGACGCTTGAGCTCGACGCGCATCTGGACCCGGAGCTTGGCGTCCAGGTTCGACAGGGGCTCGTCGAAGAGGAAGACCTGCGGGTGCCGGACGATGGCGCGCCCGACCGCGACACGCTGCCGCTGGCCGCCGGAAAGCTGACGGGGCTTGCGGTTCAGCAGCTCTTGGATGCCGAGCATCTGGGCGGCCTCGCGCACGCGCGTCTCGATCTCCGGCTTGGGAAACTTCCGCATCTTGAGCCCGAAGGCCATGTTGTCGTAAACGGTCATGTGGGGATACAGCGCGTAGTTCTGGAACACCATCGCGATGTCGCGATCCTTCGGGGGGAGATCGTTGACCAGCCGGTCCCCGATGTAGATCTCGCCCGAGGAGATCTCCTCGAGCCCCGCGATCATCCGGAGGGTCGTGGACTTGCCGCAGCCGGACGGCCCGACGAGGACGATGAACTCCTTGTCCTTGATCTGGAGATTGACGTCGCGGACCGCCACGACCTCGTCGAACTTCTTCGCGAGGTCCTTGAGGATGACCTGTGCCATGCGGACGCTCCCTTGGGTCCTGGAGGGTGATGTTCCGTGGTTAGGGCGGCGACGCCCAGGAATCGATCGCCGTCAACCGTGACGTGGTGCCGCTAGATTCGCCACCCGCGAGGCGCCTGTCAAGGCCCGCCGGGGGCCTCCGGCTGCGCCCGGAGCGCGGAGAAGCCCGGCGCCTACCGGGGAGCCCGGGTCACGGGGTCGCCGCGCCCGGGATCCGGACGATCCGGTGCCGGGAGGCCTCGGCGATGTAGAGGTTGCCCCGCCCGTCGAGCGCCAGGCCCTCGGGATCCCGGAGGCCCTCGACCAGGGTCTCGACGACGCCCGACGGGGACACGCGGAACACGCGGGCGACGTGGAAGCCGCCGCTGACGAACAGGGAGCCGTCCTGAGCGGCCACCATGGTGATGCGGTTGAACTCTCCCTGGCCGCGAGCCAGCCGGGCCAGGGGGGTCACCGCGCCATCCGGGCGCAGCCGGAACAGAGCGCCGGTGGGCTCGAGCAGAGCGACCTCGCCCGCGGGCAGCGGCGCCACCGCGACGAAGTACCCGAGGAGCCCCCGCACGGGCGCCGCCCCGAGCCGCGGGAAGATCGGAATGGCGCGATCGAGCCGCCGGGGAAGCGCGACGGTCGGGTCGCGGGCGAGGCGGAACACGAGCGGCCCCCGATAGTCCTCGTCGCGGAGGGGCTCGAGGCCGCGCGGCGGGGGGTCCTCGCCCGGAGCCAGCCTCCGATCCACGTAGTCGACGACCAGGAGACGCCCCTCCGCGTCGACCGCCAGCGCACCGCCGGCAGGCACGCGGTGGAGACCCACCGCGTAACGCGCCATCTCGGCGCCCGGCCCGAGGCGGTAGATACGGGTACCGTTCTCCTCGCCCAGGAACAGCTCATGCGTCGCCGGATCGAGCGCGACGCTGCCGAGGGTCGCGGTCCGCCCGTCGCTGAAAGCCAGCCGGCGCGAGTCGCGGAGCGTCAGATCGACGGGGAGCGTCTGATCCAGCTCGACGCGGTAGAGCTCGCCCGCGACGTCGCCGCGCCAGCCCGGTCCCAGCGCGACGAGCGTGGAGCCGTCCACCACGATCTGGGCCGGACGCGGGATGCCGGTGGCCACCACTTCGAGCCCGACCGGCTCCGGGAGAGGGCTCGGACCTTGCGCGCTCGCGATCGCGAGCAGGCCGAACACGGTCAGAGGCAACACCCAGCGGGGGAGCCGGCGTCCCGGCCCCGGTCGACCGAGACCGGTCGCCGGCTCCCGATGCCGCACGAGGGGTGCGGGGTGGCTAGACGTACTTCGCGTACACCGCCTTGATCTTTTCCTCGGCCCACTTGACGGCGGCCTCGAGGTCGAGCTTGTCCGTGCAGTACTGGGCGAGGGCGTCGACCATGATGAACTGTTGGTACACCTCGTCGGCCGCCGGCGTGAACGTCCCCGGGTAGCCGATGGTGAAGTGGTAGTCGGCGTCCTGCTCGAGCGGCTTCAGCTTCGGCTCCTCGCTGATGATCGGGAGCGGCGGCTTGGCGAAGGTCTTCAGCATCGGCATGTTGTAGCCCGTCGACGCCTTGGCGCCCTCCCGATAGTTGTCGGTCAGGGCCTCCAGGTACGCCTTCGCCGCGTCCTGGTTCTTCGAGAACCGCGTGATGCCGTAGGCACGGCAGTTCGCGAAGGAACGCCGCGTCACCGGCCCCTTGGGCGACAGGGAGATGTAAATCTTCGAGGCGAGGTCCTGGTTCTGACCTTCGATGGTCCGGTACGCGCTGATCGGATTGTGGATCCAGCAGCCTCGCCCGGAGGCCAGCAGCCGGTTGTTTGACGCGTCATCCCAGGCGAGAACCTCCGGGGTCATCGCGTCTTTGTAGAGCGCGCGCATGAACTTGAGCGCCTCGCGCATCTCCTTCGAGTCGTAGGTGATCGTCTTGCTGTCCTTGGCCACCTCGGACGCGCCGTACGACCACATGATGGCCCGCCAGGACGCCCGCGAGTCGTCATGGTGCGCGAGGCCGATGCCGACCGGGAAGCCCTTGGCCTTCAGCTTCATCCCGCCCTGGTGCAGGTCCTCCCAGCTGTCCGGCCCGTTCGGCATGCCGACCTCGGTCCACAGATCCTTCCGGTAGAGCCCCGGAAAGTCGATGAAGAAGTCGGGCAGGCTGTGAAACTGGCCATCCTTCGCCTGCGAGTAGTTCTCGGCGAGCGGCGTCCAGCCGCCGTACTTCTTGCCGAGCTTGTCGGCCAGGTCCTGCACGGAGATGAGCGCCGAGGCCCACTTCTCGGCACCGGACCCGACCAGCTGGACGATGTCATGCCCCGACTGGGTGGCCACCTCAGCCGCGATTTTGGCCGGGATCTGGAGGTGCGGCACGTGGTCGACCACCGCCTTGATCCCGTTCTTGGCGCTCCACTCGTCCGTCCACTTGTCGAGCCAGGTGTCGTAGGCGGGAACGAAGTGGCTCCACGCCAGGATCCGAATCTCCTTCGACTGGGCCCACGCCGGGCGGACCCAGACATGAGGGAACGCGCCGGCGGCCACTGTCGTGCCGGCCGCGGCCCCGAGGAATTGGCGTCGAGTCAGCTTAGCCATGCTCTCCTCCTTGAGATGCGGTTGTTACTGGCTTCACTTCAGTGCGCCGGCCGTGAGGCCGTGGATGAAGTGGTCGAGGCTGAACGCGTAGACAATCGCGACGGGAATGGCACCGATCAGTGCGCCCGCCATGAGCGATCCCCAGTAGAAGACGTCCCCACGGATGAGATCGGTGGTAACCCCGTAGGAAATGGTCTTGTTTGCCGAGGCGGAGATCAACGTTAATGCATAAATGAACTCTTGATAGGTCAAGGTGAACGCGAAGATGCCGGCCGTGATGATGCCGGGTAGGATCACCGGTAAGATGATCAGCCGGAAGGCACGGAAGCGGCTACAGCCATCGATCTGTGCGCTCTCCTCGATCTCGCGAGGCACGGTACGGACGAACCCCATGAGGAGCCAGGTGCAGAACGGTACCGTGAAGGACGGATAGACGACAACGAGGGACCAGATCGAGTCGGTGAACCCGAGGCCGCGTACGAGCTGGGAGAGCGGAAGGAACAGGAGTGTCGGCGGAATCAGGTATGAAAGGAACATCCCGGTCGAGAGCGACTGGCTACCCGGGAACCGCATGCGCGCGAGGGCATAGGCAGCGGGGAGCCCCAGCGCGAGCGTGATCGCCACGACGCAGACGCCCACGAGAAGGCTGTTCTTCAGCCAGGTCAGGAACAGTGTGTGCTGCAGTAGAAGCTCGATGTGGGAGAGAGTGGGAGGCTCCTTGAACCAGAAGGGAGCGGTCGTCAGATTGTACAGATCGTTGTCGCGCTTGAAGGTGGTGATGATCATCCAGTAGAAAGGGAACAGGACCACGAAGAGATAGGGCGACAGGGGCAGATAGGGGCCGTAATTTCGAACGAACTTCCGCCAGGCCAGGCCAGGGCGCCCTTGTGCCATGCTTATTCCCGCCGGAGTAGCCTCAGCATCAGGATGACGATGATCGCCAAGAGCGGAAAGATGAACAGCGTGATCGCCGCACCCATTCCGATGTCGCCGGCGTTGATGCCGATGTTGTACGCGTACGTGCCGAACACGTGGGTGGTGTTGTACGGGCCGCCCTGCGTGAGAAGCCAGACGGAAGAGAAGTCGGTGAACGAGAACACGATCGAGTAGAGGAGACCGACGAAGAGGATCGGCCGGATGATCGGGACGACGACGTAGTGGAACCGGCGGAGCGGTCCCGCGCCGTCGATCTTGGCGGCCTCGATGACCTCCTGGGGCACCGCGGTGAGACCGGCCAGCAGGATCACCGCCGAGAACGGGAACCCGCGCCAGACGTTCAGGATTATGACCGCGCACATCGCGAGGCCGGGCTCGCCCAGCCACTGCCACGGGTAGTCGATCAGACCCGCGTGCATGAGCATCCAGTTGATGACGCTGTAGAGCGAGTCGAACATCCACTTCCAGGCGAGGGCCGACAGCGCGATCGGGATCACGAAGGGAATGAGGATGACTCCCTGGACCAAGCGTTTGCCCTTGAAGGACCGATTCAGGGCGAACGCGAGCGGGAGCCCGATGATGAGGCGGATGACCTCCGAGCCGATGGTGAAGACGAACGAGTTCCGGACGGTCTGCCAGAAGACCGGATCCTGGAAGAGCCGCACGTAGTTCGTGGCGCCGACGAAGTGGTAGTGGGGGGATCCGACCCGGGCGTCGGACATCGAGAGGTAGATCGACATGAAGAACGGGTACGCGATGAAGAAGGCGAGGTAGAGGAAGGCCGGCGCGATCCAGATGAAGCCCTGTACCGACTCGCTTCCCCATCCGCGGCGGACGCCGGGTGTGGCGACGTCTACGGCGATTGAAGAGGTGGCGATCTCCTGTCCGTTGGCCACGGAGACGCGACGCCCCTAGCCCTTGACAGCCCCGGTCAGGCCTGCCACGTAGTGCTCGACGAAGAACGAGTACATGAGGGCCACCGGAATCGATCCGAGAAGCGCGCCCGCCATCAGCGGGCCCCAGAAGAACACGTCGCCGCGGATGAGCTCGGACACCACGCCCACCGGCACGGTCTTCTGTTGGGGGGACTGCAGGAACACCAGGGCGTAGGTGAACTCGTTCCACGACAGGGTGAAGGCGAAGATCCCGGCGGAAAGAATGCCCGGCGTCGCGATGGGGAAGACGATCTGGACCATCGCCCGGATGCGGCTCGCCCCGTCGATCCGCGCGCACTCCTCGAGCTCGCGAGGGATGGTCTTGAAGTAGCCCATGAGGAGCCAGGTCACGAACGGGATCAGAAAGGTCGGATAGGTGAGGATCAGCGACCAGGGCGTGTCACCCAGCCGGAAGTTGCGCACGATGGAAGCCAGCGGGATGAACAGGAGCGTCGCCGGGACCAGGTAGGTCACGAAGATCCCGGTGCCGAGCGCGCCGGCCAAGGGGAAGCGGAGCCTCGCCAGCGCGTAACCGGCCAGGAGCCCGCAGAAGATCGAGATGAGAGTGGAGATGAGGGCGATGAACATCGTGTTGTAGAGCCACGTCCCGAACATCGTCTCCCGGAACAGGTACACGAAGTGCTCGTACGTGGGATGGAGCGTCCAAAACGGAGTGTTGTTGACGGCCCTCCACGGCCGGTAGAGCTCGGCGTCCGGGCGGAAGGCGGTGACCAGCATCCAGTAGAACGGGAACAGGGTGCCGACCACGAACACCGCGAGGGGAATGTAGAAGAAGATCCACTTCTTCCACAGAGCCCCTTCGACCATGCCCGCGCCGGAGCCGGCGCGGCCGGCCATCAGGCGCCCTCCACGCGGCGGATGTACCAGAGCTGAAGAACCACGATGACGAAGAGCGCGGGGAACATGGCGAGGGACGCCGCGGCGCCCTCGCCGAGGAGCCCCGTGGTGATCGCGACCTGATACGCGTAGGTGCCGAAGACGTGGGTGGCGTTGGCCGGCCCCCCGCCGGTCAGCACGTACACGAGCTGGAAATCGGCGAAGGTCTGAATCACCGAGAAGAGCGTGACGACCATCGTCACCGGGAGCAGGAGCGGCCACGTGATGCGCCAGAACCGCTGCCAGGAGTTCGCCCCGTCGATCGCCGCCGCCTCGTGCAACTCCGGGTTCACCGTCTGCAGACCGGCCAGCAGGCTGATCGCGTAGAAGGGCATCCCGCGCCAGATGTTCACGACGATGACCGACCCGAGGGCGATCGCCGGATCGGTCAGCCATCCGATGCGCGTCTGGATGATCCCGAGGTGGTACAGGGACCAGTTCAGCACGCTGAACGTGGGATCGAACATCCACTTCCAGGCGAACGTCGACAGGACCGTCGGGACGATGAAGGGGAGCAGCATCGACGCGCGGACTAGGCGCTTCCCCTTGAATTGCCGGTTCAGCAGCAGCGCGAGCCACATGCCGAGGGCGAGCTTCCCGACGGTCGCGATCGCCGTGTAGACGAAGGTGTTGTACGCGGCGCGCTGGAAGATCGAGTCGTCCCAGACCTTGGCGAAGTTCTTGAGCCCCACGAAGACGCCCGGCACGCCGACGGTGGCGCTGGTCAGCGAGAGCCAGACGCCCTTGACGAACGGATACGCGATGAACAGGGTCAGGAGGACGATGGTGGGCAGCAGCAACACCCACCCGAGCACGCGCTCGTTCTCGAGCAGCCGGGTCGTCGGCCGCGTACGCGACAGCGCGGGGGCGACCGCGAGGCGGGCCGCAACCTGGCCCGCCTCGCCCCGCCCGCCGGCAATCGGCTTCACGCCCGGCTCAGTCACGCTGGGAGCTTATCCGACGTAGATCTTCTTCAGCTCGCTCTCGGCCCACTTGACGGACTCTTCGGCCGACATGCCCTGGATGGCCTTGGCGTGCATGTCGGTGATGATGTACTTCGAGTAGACCTCCGACGCCTTCGCATTCGACGGCCCGGCGTAGCCGAAGAGCCGGAGCTTGCTGGCGGCGTCGCGATAAGGCGTCATGACCGGGTCTTCCTTCCACATGGGGTGCGACTCCCACATCTTCGTCAGACCCTGGGCGTAACCCTTCTGCACGGTGAACCAGGCCTCGAACTGCGGCTTCGCGTACCACCACTTCAGGAAGTCCTTGGCGAGCTTCTGGTTCTTCGAGTAGCTCATCACCCCGTGGCTGAACGGGGTGTGGTAGGCGTAGGCCCCCGCCGGACCGGCCGGAAGCGCGGCGTGCTGGATGTCGGTGTACATCTGGGCGCCGGTCTCGGTCTTGTACTTCTCCTTGTTCTTCAGCGTCTCGATGTAGATCGACGCGCCGTTCAGGGTGGCGCTGATCGTGCCGGACAGGAACGCGCGATTGTTGTTGGAGTCGTCCCACGCGAGCCCGCCCTCGTCCACCGCGTCCTTGTACCAGCCGGCGGAGAACTTCACGCCCTCGATCATCTCCTTGGAGTTGATGGCGACCTTGCCGCTGGCGTCGACTTCCTTGCCGCCGAACGCCCACATCATCGGGTACCAGAAGGACGGCGCGTCCCCGAAGGTGTGACCGGCGGTCTGGCCGATCGGGAAGCCCTTGGCCTTCAGCTTCTTGCCGACCTCCAGGTAGCTCTCCCAGGTCTTGGGGAACTCCTTGGCGCCAACTTCCTCGAACAGGGACTTCCGGTAGGCGATCATCCCGCCGACGACGACGTGGGGCGCGGCACGCCAGACGCCGTTGACCTTGGCGAGCGGCTCCGCGGCCGGGTAGAAGCCGCCCTGCTCCTTGCCCATGCCGTCCACGACGTCGCCGACGTCGATCAGGCTCTTCTCGTAGAGGTGCGCCAGGTTGTGCTGGAGCAGGAAGATGTCGGCGCCGGTGCCCGACGAGATGGCGGCGGTGATGCGCGCCTGGATGTCGTTGGCGTTGATGGTCTCGATCGTGATCTCGGCGCCCATGAGCTTCCCGGCCTCGACCGCCTGCTTCTTCAGCATGTCGTCGGCCGCCGGCACGAAGTCCACCCAGCGCACCATGTGGAGCTTCTGGCCCTGGGCGAATGCGGGCGCCCGGCCGGAGGCGAGAATGCCGGCCAGCCCGGCGGTGGTGCCCGTGATCTTCAGGAACGACCGGCGATCCATCGTGCCCGCCATCAGCGCCTCCTTGCGCGCGAGCGCGGGATTCCGACCCGCGCCCGTCAGCTGTGAAGCTTTCCGAGGTCTCCGTCGGTCATCAACCGTTTACCGCCACGAGCGAGGTCGCCATCCCCGAGACTGGTCGGCGCACTGATCCGGTGTCGCTCCGATGCTCGCTCGTGCGTCTCCTGCTCCGTGGGGCTCATCGTCGCGATCTCAGGAACTGCAGCAGCCGGCGCCCGCGTCGCGGGTTCCTCGGCACCTTGACGGGCAACTACCCTGAGGCTTGTTCACTGAGGGTTTGAGGTGTCCGATCAGCCGACTCTAGGTGGGCAGACTCTACCACACGCGGACCGGAGCCTGTCAACGGTGGGCGCGGCGTGGTGGGAGGTTAGACCCGATCAAACGCGCCGATCGCCGCGGGCCCGGCGACGGAGCAGTGCGTCAAGGGCCGATCAGACGCCCGGGACGAGGGCGGCGACCCGGCTCGGCGCTCGGAGCGCCAAGGCCACTGCCACTGCGGCGGCCCCCACGAGGGTGCTGCCGAGATGGAGTGTCCAGTACGTACCGAGATGGTCGTACAGGATGCCGCCGCCGTAGGCGCCGAGCCCCATGCCGATGCAGGAGATCAGGAAGATCCCGCCGAAGGTGGTCCCGACGACGCGCTCGCCGAAGAACTCGCGGGCCACCAGGGCATAGAGCGGCATGGCCCCGCCGTACGCGACGCCGAACGCGAGGGCGACGGCGAAGAGGGACACGGCGCCGTCGGCGTACAGGTAGGTGGAGAGGACTGCGGCCTGCAGCCCGAGCATGCCCACCAGCGCGGGCTTGGCGCCGAAGCGATCGGCCAGAATGCCGCTCGAGAGGCGGCCGGCGATGCTCGTGGCCCCGGACAGACCCAGCATCGACGCCGCGGCCATCTTGGTGACGCCGAGGTCCATGGCGTGGGCCACCATGTGGAAGATCGGCCCGGAATGCGCCGCGCAGCAGCCGAAGTGGACCAGCGCGACGCCCCAGAAGACCGGCTGCCGGAGCGCCTCCACCGGGCTCATGCCCCTTGCCGATGTCGTCGCGCGGGCTCCGTCCGAGGTCGCCGCGGCGCCGTAGCTCTGCAGCCCCCGCTCCTCGGGCCGGTTCACCAGGTACCGCAGCCCCACGATGCCGACGACCCAGGCCAGCCCGCCGAACAGGGCGAAGGTGGCACGCCACCCGACCGTGGTGATGAGCCCGCGGGCGGTGGGGGGGACGAGGAAGATACCGAGCCCCATGCCGCCGGAGATGATTCCCATCGCCAGGCCCCGGCGCGCCGCGAACCATCGCGTGGCCGTCGCGGCGAGCGGCACGTAGAAGGCGCTGGCGCCGATCGCCCCGAGAACTCCGAACGCCACGTAGAGCTCGCCCGCCGTGCGGACCTGACTCGACAGGACGAGCGCCGCGCCCAGGATGACGACGCCGGCGCCGACCACGCGTCGCGCGCCGACCCTGTCGGAGAGGGCGCCCCACGCGAACGAGCCCAGGCCGAAGATGACCCAGTTGACGAAGGCTATGCCGGAGATGAGCGAGCGGGTCCAGCCAAACTCCTCCTCGAGCGGCCGGAGGAACACGGCCAGCGAGAAGATCGTCCCGGTGCCGACCGCGATCAGGCCAACCGAGGCGGCCAGCACGACCCAACCGTAGAACACGGGACGGCCGGAGTCGGGCGGCGCGATGGCGGTCACGACGTCGAATTATAGCGCTCGGCCATCGCGGATGGCGCGCCTACCTGCCGTGGTCGTCGCGGCGGCCGGCACGGAGCGTGCGTCTCGCTTTGACGCCCGCCGACCCGCGTGACACGATCGGGACGGTGTCGGCGAGCCCGGGCTGCTGTTGGACAGGACGGGTCGACGAGCGAACGGAGGAGCGATGGTCACGGTCATCCATGGAGAGCGAGCGATGGAGATCGCTTCCGCTCGGGTTGTCGGCGACGCGCTCTGGCTATCGAGCGCGGACGTCGAGCGGGCGACGGGCTGGACGCTCACGCCGGATGGCTTCTGCCGGGACAACGCCTGCGTTCCGATGCCCTTCGGGCGCGAGGCCGCGCTGGTCGACGGCGACGCCATCGACCTCGCCGGCCTCTGGCGATACATGGGCCACCCCGTGGTTCGCGACGACACCGGGCGCGCGTGGGTCCTCGGCACCGCGGCCGGCGAGCGCGCCGACGCGCTGCTCTCGCTCATGGCGCCGGCCTTCGCGCTGCCGGACCTCGACGGGCGCCGGCACCGTCTGTCGGACCATCGCGGGAGCAAGGTCCTGCTGGTGACGTGGGCCTCGTGGTGAGGCTGCCGCAACGACCTGCCGGTCTGGCAGGCGCTCTACTCCGACCTCAGGGATCACCCCTTCACCGTCGTGGCCGTGGCCATGGACGCCACCACGGAAGCGGCGCGGCCGTGGATCGAGGCGGCGAAGCCCGGGTATCCGTGCCTGATCGACCACGATCACCGGGTGGCGGAGCTCTACAACATGGTCAACGTGCCGCAAGCGGTCTGGATCGACGAGACCGGGCGCATCGTGCGGCCGACCGAGAGCGCCGGCGCCTACGAGGGCTTCCGGGCCATGGACCGCACGACCCGGAAGGTTCCGGACGAGGTGGCCGACATCACGAGCCGGGCGAAGCGCACGTATGTCGACGCGGTGCGCGACTGGGTGATCCTTGGTGAATCGAGCGCCCACGTGTTCGACGCCGGGCGGGCGACGGCCCACCTGACGCTGCCCGACGAGCGCGTCGCCGAGGCGCACGCGCACTTCCGGCTCGGGCAGCTCCTCAGGCGGCGTGGCGAGGCGGTCGCCGCGGAGAAGCACTTCGAGGAGGCGCGGCGCCTCCACCCGGACTCCTGGAACATCTGGCGCCAGACGGCGGCGGTCGACGCGCGCGGCCTGGCGTCGGGTCCAGAGTTCTGGGCGCGCGTCGACGCGCTCGGCGGTCGCCGCTACTACGCGCCGGTCGACATGGAAGGGATGCCGGACTGAGTGCTGAGGGCTGCCTGCGTCCGCCGGGCAGCTCGATCGCCGCGGGCGGTGCCCGCGCACCCTCTAGGGAGTCACCTCAAACCCAGCCGTCCTGAAGGTCTGCCGGCCCACGGAGCCCCGGCGACGACATCGGCCGGGACGGGAATGAACCGGCCGGTTTGCCTTCGAGTCTCGCGAGTCGGCCTAGGCCGCCGTCCGCGCCGGCGGATCATCGGCGGGCGAAGCACCCGCCGGGCCGACCCGACTGTTCAGAACGACCGGATCAGGCGCTCCACCCGCTCGTCGTGGGCCTGGAACGGGTCCTTGCAGAGGATCGTCTCCCGCTCCGGGTCGTTGAGCTTCAGGTACACCCAGTCCACCCGGTAGTCCTTGCCCTTCAGGTTCGCCCGGCGGATGAACTCACCGCGGAGCCGGGCGCGGGTCGTCTGGGGCGGCGTGTGCTTGGCCGTCTCCACCTGCTCGTCGCGCACCAGCCGGTCCACGCGGTCGTTCCGGGCGAGGAGGTAGTAGACGCCCTTGAAGGGCCGGATGTCGTGGTACTGGAGGTCGATGAGCGACACCCGCGGATCCCGCCACGACAGGCGGTGGCGGCTCATGTAGTCCTCGATCACCTGGCGCTTGATGACCCAGTCGACCTCGCGGTCGCACTGATTCGGATCCGCCTCGAGGCGGGTGAGCATGTCCGCCCAGCGGTCGAGGATGTCCCGCGTGATCGGATCGGCGTCGACGTGCTGCGCGTACGCGAGGCACGCCTCGAGGTATTCCTTCTGGATCTCGAGCGCCGACATGGCGCGCCCGTCCTTGAGCTTCACCGTCTCCCGGAGCCCCGGGTCGTGGGAGATGTCGCGGATCGCCTGGACCGGCGACTGGAGGCTGTAGTCCCGGTCGAAGTAACCGTCCTCGATCATGTCGAGAACCACCGCGGTGGTGCCGACCTTGAGATAGGTCGCGATCTCCGACATGTTCGAGTCGCCGACGATCACGTGGAGCCGGCGGTACTTCTCGGCGTCGGCGTGCGGCTCGTCGCGCGTGTTGATGATGGAGCGGGACGAGGTCGTGGCGCCGGAGATCTCCTGGCAGATGTGCTGGGCGCGCTGCGACAGGCAGTAGTGGAAGCCCCGCGGGGTCTGGAGGACCTTCCCGGCGCCCGCGAAGATCTGGCGCGTCACGAAGAACGGGATCAGCGCCTCGGCGAGCCGCTGGAACGACACGTCGCGGGACACGAGATAGTTCTCGTGGCAGCCGTACGAGTTGCCAGCCGAGTCGGTGTTGTTCTTGAAGAGGAGAATGTTCCCGGAGATCCCGTCCTCGCGGAGCCGTTTCTCGGCCTGGTGCAGGAGATCCTCGACGATGCGCTCCCCGGCCTTGTCGTACACGACCAGGTCCATCACGTCGTCGCACTCCGGCGTGGCGTACTCGGGGTGGAAGCCGGTGTCGAGGTACAGCCGCGCGCCGTTCTCCAGGAACACGTTGGCGTTGCGCGCGCCCGGGATGACCTTCTCGAAGAGATAGCGGGCGACGTTGTCCGGGGAGAGCCGGCGCTGACCGTTCAGCGTGCAGGTCAACCCGTACTCGTTTTCGAGCCCGAAGATGCGTCGCTTCATGGGGTCCCCATGGGCCGGCCGCCCTCCGACGAATCGGGACGACCGAGGATCGCCCGCAGCTCGCCGTTGGCGACGCGCCGGAATTTCCGGCGCTCCCGCTTCTGGTCGAGCACGGCGACCTCGAGGTCGCGGTCCGTCAGCGTCTTGTTCTGCGTGACCGTCAGCGCGCGGATCCCGAGCCGCACCGCCTCAGCGAGGGGAGCGCTCTCCCGGTAGTGCTCCTTCAGGAAGCGGCGGATCTCCTCCGCCTGGCCGCCCATCGCCGCGTAGTTTCGCTCGTCCTCGATGGTGCCGTCGTAGAGGACGTGGTACATCTCGTTCTTGCCCTTGTCGCCATCGGCGACCTCCACGACGAGCACCTCGACCTCGAACGGCTTGAGCCCCTCGGTGAAGATGTTCCCCAGCGCCTGGGAGTAGGCGTTGGCGAGCGCCTTCGCGGTCACGTCCTCGCGGCAGTAGGAGTAGCCCTTGAGGTCGGCGTGCCGCACCCCGGCGATCCGGAGGTTCTCGAACTCGTTGTACTTGCCCACCCCGGCGAACGCGATCCGATCGTAGATCTCCGAGATCTTGTGGAGCAGGGTGGAGGGGTTCTCGGCGACCAGGAGGACCCCCTCCTGGTACTCGAGCGCGACGAGGGACCGGCCGCGAGCGATGCCCTTCCGGGCATACTCCGCCTTGTCCTTCATCATCTGCTCGGGCGAGACGTAGTAGGGGAGGGGCATCGGTCAGCGTCCCTGGCGCCGCGCCGCCAGCACGGCTTCGCACTGGGCGCGGACCTCGGCCTCGGCGACGTCCTCGAAGCCCGAGCGGGTGACCACCTTCACCGTCGGGAAGATCCCGTGCACGAAGTCCGGCCCGCCGGTCCCCACGTCCTCTTCCGCCGCGTCGACGAGGGCCTCGACGGCCCAGCGGAGCCCGTCCGCCCGCGACGCCCCCGTCCGGAAGAGCTTCTTGAGCGTGGTGCGCGCGTCCTTGCCGCCCGAGCCGGTCGCCGCGTAGTCCGTCTCCTCGTACCGGCCGCCGGTGACGTCGTAGTTGAAGATCCGGCCCTCGCCGCGGCGCATGTCGAAGCCCGCGAAGATCGGCACGACCACGAGCCCCTGCATCGCCATCGGGAGGTTCATCCGGATCATCTGGCCCAGCTTGTTCGCCTTGCCCTCGAGCGACAGGCCGTCGCCCTCGACCTTCTCGTAGTGCTCGAGCTCGGTCTGGAACAGGCGCGCCATCTCGATGGCCGGCCCGGCCGCGCCGGCAATCGCGACCGCCGAGTGCTCGTCGGTCTTGTAGACCTTCTCGATCCGCCGATGCGCCACCTGGTAGCCCTCGGTGGCCTGCCGGTCGCCAGCGATGATCACGCCGTCGCCGTAGCGCAGCGCGAGGATCGTGGTGCCGCTGGGGACGCCCAGCACGCCGTGGGACTCCGCCGGCACGGACGCCGCGTCCCCGGCGCGCGAGCGCGAGACGAGGAGATCGGGAGCCTGCTGACGCAGGAGGTCCACGAAGCTGGTGCCGACATACTGCCCGAAGACACCCTGCCAGGGCTCGTGCATGGGCATGTCCGTGGGGGGATTATACAACCGCGCTTCGCCGACAGCCCCGCCTTCCGGCAGCCCCGGGTCGGGGCGCTAGACGATGGTCGGCTTCGAGATGTTCTTGAGGAGGTCCTTGGCGGTGGGTGACTGGTCAAAGAGGCGCCGGACGAGAGCCTCGGTGCCCCGCAGCGGCTCCAGCATGAAGACCTTCTTGAGCGGCCCTTCCTTCAGATCGAAGAGCACCGAGTCCCACGACGCCGAGACGATGTCCTCCGAGTAGCGCTGGAGACACATGCCCCGGAAGTACGCGCGGGTGTCGCGCGGCGGGTCGTTGACCGCCCGGGCGATTTCCTCGTCGCTCGCGATGCGCTCGACGGCGTCGGACTGCTCCAGGCGGTAGTAGAGCCCCTTGCCCGGCCGGATGTCGTGGTACTGGAGATCGATCATCGCGACCCGGGAGTCCGTCCAGCCCACGCCGTGCTTCGCCCGGTAGTTCTCGATCAGATCGAGCTTGATCACCCAGTCGAGCTCGCGGCTGAGCGACATCGGATCCTCCGCGAGCCCGTCCAGCACGTGTTCCCATCGCACGAGGACGTCCTTCGTGACGGGGTCCAGCTCCCGGTCCCGGTAGTAGCGGTGCGCCAGCTCCAGGAATTCCCGCTGGAGGTCGACGGCCGTCGCGGTCCGCCCGTCCCGGAGACGGAGCGTCGACCGGCACGTGAGATCGCGCGAAACCTGTCGGAAGGCCTGGACGGGATTGTCGAGCGCGAAGTCCCGGTCGATGAAGTCGTCCTCGATCATGGACAGGACGATCGCGGTGGTCCCGACCTTGAGGTAGTTGGAGACCTCCGACATGTTGGCGTCGCCGACGATCACGTGGAGCCGGCGGTACTTCTCGGGATCGGCGTGCGGCTCGTCCCGCGTGTTGATGATGGGGCGCGAGTGCATCGTCTCGAGGCCGACCTCGGTCTCCAGGAAGTCCGCCCGCTGGGAGACCTGGTACTCGGTGTACTCGAGGTTGTTCTCCGAACCGATCTTGCCCGCTCCCGTGTAGAGCTGGCGGGTGACCAGGAACGGCATCATGTACTGGACGATCCGCGTGAAGGGGCAGCGGCGGTCCAGAAGGTAGTTCTCGTGGGTGCCGTAGCTGTTGCCCTTGGAATCGGTGTTGTTCTTGTAGATCAGGATGCGCTGCTCGGGCGGGGACGCCGCCTCCGCGCGCCGCCGCGCGAGGTCGACGATCCGCTCGCCCGCCCGGTCCCAGATCACCAGGTCTCGCGGATTGGTGCACTCCGGCGTGGAGTACTCCGGGTGGGCGTGGTCGACGTAGAAGCGCGCCCCGTTGGGGAGGATCAGGTTGATGAGGCGCGATTCCTCCTTGGAGGGGAGCTCCTTCTCGTCGGCGTACTCGAAGCCCCGGGCGTCGCGGAGCGGGCTCTCGGCCTCGTAGTCCCAGCGGATGCGCGCGGTCCGGTAGGTCTCGTAGGAATTGATGAGGAGGAGCGAGGACAGGATCGGGTTGAAGTCCGCCTGGTTGCGGACGGTGATCCCGTACTCGGTCTCGATCCCCATCACCTTCGGGAGGGCCATGCCGTCCTCGCGCCGGTCCGCCTCACCCGTGCTGCCCGGTGCAGTTCACGCTCGGGTGGAGGCCGGGACCGACAGAAAGGGGGTGAGGGAGCGCCACTCGCCCCCTCACCCCCGCCGCTTACAGATACTGGCCGGTGGTCTGGCGCTCCACGGGCCGCTGCTTGTCCTTGCTCTCGCCCGTGAGCGGCTTGACGTAGACGATCCGCTCGCCCTTCTTCCCCGCGATCTTGGCCCAGTCGTCGGGGTTGGTCGTGTTGGGCAGGTCCTCGTTCTCCTTGAACTCCTCGCGCACGGCCGCGTGCAGGTCGTCGAGCTTGATGCCCTTCTCCGAGTTCGCGATGTAGCGCTTGAGCGCGAGCTTCTTGGCGCGGCGCACGACCGATTCCATCATCGCGCCCGAGGCGAAGTCCTTGAAGTACAGGATCTCCTTGTCCCCGTTCGCGTAGGTGACCTCGAGGAACCGGTTCTCGTCGGTGATGGTGTACATGGCGTCCACTGCCGACTCGATGAGCCGAGCGATCGCCGCCGGGATGTCGCCGCCGTGAGGCGCGATCTCCTGCTCGTGCATCGGGATGTCCGGCGTGAGGTACTTCGCCATGATGTCGGCGGCCGCCTGGCGGTCCGGCCGGTCGATCTTGATCTTCACGTCGAGCCGTCCGGGCCGGAGAATGGCCGGGTCGATCAGGTCCTGCCGATTCGAGGCGCCGATCACGATGACGTTCTTCAGCCCCTCGACGCCGTCGATCTCGGCCAGGAGCTGCGGCACGATCGTGGTCTCGACGTCGGAGGAGATCCCCGAGCCGCGCGTGCGGAAGAGCGCGTCCATCTCGTCGAAGAAGACGACGACCGGCACGTCCTCGGCCGCCTTCTCCTTGGCTTTGACGAAGATCTCGCGGATCTTCCGCTCGGTCTCCCCGACGTACTTGTTGAGGAGCTCGGGCCCCTTGATGTTCATGAAGAAGCCCTTGATCTTCTCGCCGCGCTTCTCCGAGACCTTCTCCGCCAGATTGTTCGCGACTGCCTTGGCGATCATGGTCTTGCCGCAGCCCGGCGGGCCGTAGAGGAGCACGCCCTTGGGCGGGGCGAGCTTGTGCTCGCGGTAGTAGTCGGCGTAGAGGTACGGGAGCTCGACCGCGTCGCGGATCGCCTCGATCTGCGTCGTCAGCCCGCCGATGTCCTCGTACTGGATGTCCGGCACCTCTTCCAGGGCGAGATCCTCGACCTCGCTCTTCGGGAGCTTCTCCAGGAGATAGCCCGACTTCGAGTCCATCAGCAGATGATCGCCGATCTTGAGCTTCACGGGCCGCAGCGGGTCGGCGATGACCGCGACCTTCTCCTCGTCGGCCCGCACCGTGACCACCGCGCGGGCTTCGTCGAGGGTCTCCTTCATGATCACGACCTCACCCTGGATCTCGTAGCCGGCCGTCTCGATGACGTTCAGCCCCTCGTTGAGGACGAGCTCCTGGCCGGGCTTGATCGTGTCCTTGCCGATGGACGGGTGGAGGTTGACCTTCACCTTGCGGCCGCTCGACAGGATATTCACGGTGCCGTCGTCGTTCAGCGAGAGGAACACGCCGTAGCTGGACGGCGGCGCGCAGAGCTTGTCGACCTCTTCCTTCAGGGAGGAGATCTGCTCGCGCGCCTCGTAGAGGGTGTTCACGAGCTTCTCGTTCTGATTGAACGCCTGGACCAGCTGCCGGTTGGCCTCGCGCAGCTTGTTCTCGAGTACGACGAAGTCCTTCGGGATCTCCTCGAGCTTCTTCCGGAGGTGCACGACCTCCGTTTCCATGGCCCGGGCGTGGGCCTGGAGATCCTGGATCTGGATCTCGTACTCGGTCAGGCGACGACGGTAGGCCGATTCGGTCATGGGGAGGAATTTTGACAGCCCCTTGACGCCCTCGGGTTCACGGGGGGGATTCGCCTTCTTCTCGAACTCTTTCATGGCCTCCCGTCCCTCTCGGCGAGCACTGCGACCGCGCCGCGTCGGCCAGGCCCGGCGTGGGCGATGCTAACCCTCGCCAGCTTGAGCAACTATAGGCGGCGCTGGAAAAAAAAGTCAAGTTGTGGGGCCATTCCGACGCCAGATCTGACGCGTGGTTACCGGCACGGCGCCTCCCTTCGCGCGAAAAATGTGCAACGGCGGTGCCAGCGGGGACGTCGAATCGCATCCGGGGGCCCTCGGGGGGAGCGGAACGAGCAGGCCCAGACCTCTCTATAATGGACGCCTATGCCTCCCGGGGCCGCTCGACGACGGCGGCGCGGCCGGAGCGCAGTGCGCGGGGCGTCCCTCGCCGCGATCGCGTTGCTCGCGGTCACGCACGTCGCCGTGGCCGCGCCGGCCGGCGAGCTCCACGTCGGCGTCCCGCGCGTCCCGACGAGTCTCGACCCCGCTGACGCGACCGCGCCGCCCCAGCTCATGGCGATGCGGCTCGTCTATCAGGGCCTCGTCGCGTTCGGGGAGCGCGGCGACATCGAGCCCGCGCTCGCGTCGACGTGGACGGTGTCCCGTGATGGGCTCGTCTGGACGTTCCGCCTGCGCCCGGACGTCCAGCTCCACGACGGCGCGCCGCTCGGGCTGGACGAGGTCGTCGCGGCCCTGACCGAGCGGATCTCGGCCGACGAGCCGCCCGACACCGCCCCCGCCTGGGTCCGACCGTTCCGGGGTGCCGGGCGGATGGTCCGCGAGGTGCGGCGTGCCGAGGGCGGATCGATCCAGATCGTGCTCGCGCAGCCGTACGCGCCGCTGCTCGCGCTCCTCGCCCACCCGGCGCTCGCGATCGCGGTTCCGCGGCCCGCCGGGCCGCGGGTCGGAAGCGGACCGTACCGGGCGGTCGAGCTCACGGCGGACCGGCTGACCCTCGAGGCTGCGCCAACCTGGCGCGGGGAGCCACCACAGAGCGCCCGGCTCGTCCTCCACGAGGTCAGCGACGACGCGGCAGCGCTCGCGGGCCTGGGCCCGGGTCCGCTCCACGTGGCGCTGGTCGGGGCACCTCCGGCGTGGGCCGCGGTGGGCCTCCAGGTCGTGTCGGGCCCGACGTGGCGGGTTGGCCTGCTGGCGCTGCGCACGGACCGCGGACTCACCAGCAAGAAAACGGTCCGCCAGGCGGTGGCGCTCGCCCTCGATCCCGGGCTTCTCAATCCGGCGCTCGGCCGGTGGGCGGCTCCGCACGCCGCCTGGCTGCCGCCCGGCGCGTGGGCGGTGCGGGACGCGGGGCCGCTGCTCTTCGACGCCGCGAAGGCGCGGCGGCTGCTCGCGCAGGTCGCGCCGACCGACCCGACGCTGACGCTGCTCGCGTCGGAACAGGCCTCGGGTCCCGAGGGCGCCGGGATCGCCGAGGCGATCCGGGTCTCGCTGGGCGCCGCCGGATTCAAGGTGCGGGTGCAGCTGGAGGCGCCGGAGTCGGCCGACAGCGCGGCGCGACAGGGCGCCGCGGAGCTGACGCTTCACGAGGAGACCCTCGAGGTGAACGATCCCGACGTCTTCCTCCGGCGGCTCCTCGGGACCGACGCCGCGACGCCCGGCACCGCGACCAACGTCGCCTTCCTGCGGAGCCCTCTGGTCGACGGCATGCTCGTCCGCGCGAGCCAGCTGGGCTTTCGGCCCGAGCGCTTCCGGCTCTACCAGCGCCTGCAGAGCTTGCTCGCCGAAGAGCTGCCGTACATTCCGCTCTATGTCCGCCTCCAGTGGGTGGTAGCGCGACCCGGAGTGCGCGGGATCCAAATCGATCCAGGCGGGATCCACCATCTCGAGCGCATCAGCCTCGAGCCCCCGCCCGCGGCGGCGCCGCCGGTCCCGGCGGCACCGGCGCCACAGATCGCCCCGTCGCCGCCGTCCCCGAGCCCACTCT
>CAYXBJ010000063.1:0-2120 GCA_964463175.1 uncultured bacterium | reverse complement strand
TCCTTCACGGTCGCGGCGAACTCGTCGGTCGTCATGCCGGCGTGAGTCGCGGCGATCACCTCGAACAGGCCTTTCTCGCCCGTCGCGGCGACCGCCTTCATGTCATTCTCGAGGATGCCTTTGAAGGGCTGTTTCGTCGTCCACTCCGGGTGCTTCGGAGCGAGCGCCTTCACGCGATCGAAGGCGAAGAATCCCTGGAAGTACATCGGCTGCTCGCTCCACAGCGTCCCGTCGTTGTCGAAGACCGCGATGCGCGCCTCGGGAGCGACGTACTGCGGGTTGGCGCGATCGGTCACCGCCTGGACGAACGTCACGATCGCCTGCTTGCTCGCCCCCTCGTTCCAGGACGGCAGGGGATCCGTCTGGGCCCTGGCCGCCCCCGCCATCGCGACCACAACAAGCAGACCCAGGACCCCCAGCCCCCGCATCCTTCGCGTCATCGTCTCGTGCCCTCCATGTCCCCGCGACCGAGCCGGAGACTGCGCGACTCCTGTCAGCCCTTGAGCTTGCCGACGAGCCCGGCCAGGTTTCCGCCGAGGTCCTGGTCGTGCTGGACCTCGCCCTGCGGGGTGAGCTGGTCGACCAGATGCGGCAAGAGGGCGGCCAGCCCCGCAGTGACCGCCTGCGCCGACACGCCGAGCCGCTGGCTCATCGCCTCGATGTTGTCCTGGCCGAGCGCCGCGGTGAGCTGGTCGGCCGAGACCGGAAGGTTCGCGCCGGTGCCCACCCAGGACTTGACCTGGTCCCCGAGGCCGGCCTGGGTGAACCGCTGGATCAGCCCGGTCAGGCCGCCGGGCTGGTTCCGGATCACGCTCGCCGCGAGATCGAGCAGCGCATTCTTCTGCTGGCCCCCACCGAGCTGTCCGATCAATCCCCCGAGCAGCTGGTCGAATAGACCCATGGCTCGCTCCCTCCCCGTTCGCTGACCGATGCTGTGGCCTGGCGGCGGCGGTGATGCGCCGGAACAGGGCAGATCCCTGCCCCGGCGCGCCTCCGGGTGGACCGGCTAGTTGCCACCCCCGAGTTGCTTAACCATCTCGAGCAGCGGATCCGCGTGCGGATTCCGCACCGTGCCCTTGATCAGGATGTCGGCCGGGGTGACCTCCTTGCCGTAGTAGGCGTTGTTCAGCGACGTCCGCACGCCGACCACGGAGCCGTCCACCGAGAACCCGCCGTAGAGCCCCTTCGAGATCGAGTAGCTCACGAGGTCGGCGCTCAAGCCCGCGGTGGCCGCCGCCGCGCCGGCGCCGACCGGCCCGGCCGCTACGCTGATGTCGGCCCCGAGCTTCACCTGCGGGCTCAGGAGCTTCGTCACGCCGCGCTCCGTCATCGCCAGGATGATGACCTCGGCGGCGTCGGCGCCCGCCTGGAACCCGAAGCTCGCGCCGCCGAGAGTGTGAAACGCAGGGCCATTCCACGGCTTGCCCACATCGTCGCGCGCGACGAGGACACCGGTCCCGCCGGACGCACCGATGATGAACGCACCGCGAAGCATCTGGGGAAGGATCAGCATCCCCCGGGCCCTCTTGGCCAGGTCCCGAAACCCATCCATCTTCTCGTCCTTCTGGAACTGCTCCGCCGTGAGCTTCGCCTTCTCGACGACCTGCTTGGCCTCGTCGGCGTCGTCCGCTCGCGCGGATCCGACACCCAGGAGCAGGAGCGCGGCCGCCAGCGTCGAAGCCACGACGCGGCTCAGCCGATTCGACATTCGGGTCGAGTTCCTTCGCGAGTACATGGTTGTTCCTCCTCTAGACAGCCGACCGGGAGCAGAGCTCCGCGGCAGCGCTGATTGGTGAACCCTTTCGGTGGCCCGACACTACGACGCTTCCCGGCACGGGATACTGGCCTCGTCGGACTCGCGCCTTTGCCCATACGCCGGTCACCGCCGACGCCCGCCGCCACCTCCACGCATGCCACCAGCACGGACACCACCAGCGGCGTTGAAGTTGTTGACGCGGGTCTGGCCGGTTGAGCGGACCTGTTGTTCGGTATTCATTGACTGGGCTCGGCCCGAGTCGCTCACACTCGACCAGCCGCCTCCGCTGTTCTGCTGCCAGCCACTGCCCGTGTTGCGGTACACGGTGCCGTCGTGGGTCGCATAGACGTCGTTCCCGACGCGG
>CAYXBJ010000062.1:0-2555 GCA_964463175.1 uncultured bacterium | reverse complement strand
CCGCGCGGGTCAGCACCTCGCCCGAAGGGCGCGCGGCGATCGCATAGCCGCGCCCGAGAATGGCCAGCGGGCTCAGGCCGTCGAGCCTCGCGGACAGGGCCTCCATCGCGCGACGCCGCCGGGCCACCTCGCCGCGGAGCGCGCGCTCGAGCCGGCCGCCAAGCTGGCCGGCGAGCTGCCCGCGGTGTCGCACGGGCGCCCGGAGCAGCGCGGGCCGGAGCGCCCGCGCGGCCCGCTCGAGCCGCTCGCGCGCGCGGGCGTCGTGGCGCGTCACGGCGCGGCCGAGGCGCGTGCCGAGATCGTCCACGCGCCGCGCCCAGTCCCGCAGCGGGCGGCCCGGGTCGGTGAGGACGCGCCGCCGGCGAAAGTCGGCGAGCCGGTCGGCCACGCGCCGGGCGCGCTGGCCGATCGCGTGCCGGAGCCGGGCGCGGAGCGTCGCGAGCTGTCGCACGAGCTCCGTCTTCTCGCGCACCACCAGCTCGGCGGCGGCGGACGGCGTCGGCGCCCGGAGGTCGGCCACGAAGTCGGCGATGGTCACGTCGGTCTCGTGGCCGACCGCGGAGATCACCGGGATCTTCGACGCGGCGATCGCCCGCGCGACCACTTCCTCGTTGAAGGCCCAGAGGTCCTCGAGCGATCCCCCGCCCCGGGCCAGGACGATCACGTCGAGGTCGCCCCGGCGGTTGAGGGTCGCGAGCGCCTCGGCGATCTCGCCGGCCGCGGTGTCCCCCTGGACGCGGACCGGGCACACCAGAACCTGGAGGCCGGCGAAGCGCCGGGTGACGACCCGGAGAAAGTCGCGGACCGCCGCGCCGGTCGGCGAGGTGACGAGCCCGACGCGGCGCGGGAGCGTGGGCAGCGCGCGCTTCCGGGCGGCGTCGAACAGCCCCTCGGCGGCGAGCCGCGCCTTCAGCTGCTCGAAGGCGAGCTGGAGGGCGCCCAGTCCCTTCGGCTCCAGCACCTCGCACACGAGCTGGTACTCACCCCGGACCGCGTAGACGTCGAGCCGGCCGAAGGCCAGCACGTGGAGGCCGTCGGCGGGCTCGAAGCGGACCCGTCGCACGCGGCTCCGGAAGAGCACCGCGCGGACCTGGGCCTCCTCGTCCTTCAGCGTGAAATAGACGTGCCCCGAGGTGTGGACGCGAAGGTTCGAGATCTCGCCCTCGACCCAGAGCCCGCCGAACCGGCCCTCGAGCGTGTCCTTGACCGCGCGGGTCAGCTCCGAGACCGTGAGCACCCGGCGCCCGGGATCGGGGAGCGGCAGCGGCAGGACGGCCATCGTCAGGCGATCCCCGTCTGGCGGCGGGCGGCGTCGAGCGTGTTTCGCATCAGCATGGCGATGGTCATCGGCCCCACGCCGCCCGGCACCGGTGTGATCGCCCGGACGCGCGGGCTGACGGTGGCGAAGTCCACGTCCCCGGCGAGCTTCCCGTCCGGCAGCCGGTTCACGCCGACGTCCACCACCACGGCGTCCGACCGGACCATGTCGCCGGTCACCACGCGGGGACGCCCGGCGGCGACGGCGAGCACCTCCGCCCGCTGCGTGTGAGCGGCGAGATCGCGGGTCCGCGTGTGGCACATCGTCACCGTCGCGTGCCGGCCGAGCAGGAGCTGGGCCAGCGGCTTTCCCACGATCCGGGAGCGTCCGACCACCACGGCCTCCGCGCCCTTGAGATCGACGCCGTAGTGGTCGAGGATCTCGATCACGCCCGCCGGCGTGCACGGCACCACCCCCGGCGTGCCCGCGAGGAGGCGCCCGAGATTCTCCGGGTGGAAGCCGTCGACGTCCTTTGCCGGGTCCACCGCCGCGATCACCCGGTCCTCGTCGATCCCCGACGGCAGCGGCAGCTGGACCAGGATGCCGTGAACCGAGCGGTCGGCGTTCAGCTCGCGGATCAGGGCGAGGAGGTCGGCCTCGGGGAGCCCCTGCGGGAAGAGATGGTCGCGCGCCTCGATGCCCACTGCGTGGCAGGCGCGGCGCTTGCCCCCCACGTAGACCTTCGAGGCGGGATCCTCACCCACGAGGACCACCGCCAGGGTCGGATGCACCCCCCGCGCGCGGAGCGCGGTCACGCCCTCGGCCACGGCCGCCTGGACCTTCGCGGCCACGACCTTGCCGTCGAGGATCTGCGCCACGGCGGCGGCCCCGGTCAGGCGGGAAGATCCCGCTGGATGCGCTCGATCGCGAGCGCGCGCCCCGACTCCGGGTCGATCCGGATGAGCGCGCCCTGGAACCGTGCCCGGCCCCTCGCCGGCTCGAACCGGTTCGGCATCCCCGTGCGGAACCGCTGGATGGCGAGCTCCGGCTCGACGCCGATCACCGAGTCGATCGGCCCCGTCAGACCGAGGTCGGTGAGGTACGCCGTCCCCTGCGGGAGGATGCGCTCGTCCGCCGTCTGGACGTGCGAGTGGGTTCCGACCACCACGGACACGCGCCCGTCCAGGTACCAGCCCATGGCCTGCTTCTCCGACGTTGCCTCGGCGTGCATGTCGACCACGATGATCGAGCTCTCGGTCCGGAGGCGCTCGAGCTCCTCGTCCGCCCGCGCGAACGG
>CAYXBJ010000061.1:0-12963 GCA_964463175.1 uncultured bacterium | reverse complement strand
CGACAGCACGCCATCGCCAATGATGGGCTTGCTATCGCGGCGCCCGCCTCCGCCCTGGATGAAGTCCTTCGAGCGGAAGACGTCCACGACATCCTGGTACGATCGCAGCCAGGGCATGGCCGACGCCGCCGGTCCCTGCGACGGATCCAAGGCTGTCCCGGCATGCGAGACCGCTGTCGTCTTCTCCGCCGTCATCTTCTGGTCCATGCCTCGCTCCCGGTCCTCGGTCTGCCGACGGGCGACCCCGCGACCGTGTCCGGTCTGATCATGCCGCGTCGTCAGGCACGAGGACTCCATGCTCCAGATTCCACGTGAGATGTACTCGACCGCCCACCGAAGGCCACGCCTGCTCGCTGCCGAGCGGAACTCGGGCGATCGCCCGCTGATCCCCCTCGAGATCGACGACGTACTTTCGGATTGATCCCAAGTACAACTCTTCGAGGACCACACCACTCACCGACGGGCGGCCTGAACTGGCCGCCGTTCCATCACTGCGCAATCGCTCCGGCCGCACAATCATGGCCGCCGCCTGGCCTCGCTGGAGGTTGGCGCGCTCGCACACATTCTTCGAGACCGGAATGTGACGCCCGCGGCTCAGCAACATCGGCTGCCCCTGAACCTCGTCGAGGTGGCCGCGAAACACGGTGGACTCCCCCATGAAGCTCGCGGCGAACAGCGTCGCCGGCGTCTCGTACAGCTCTTCCCCCGTCCCGAGCTGCTCAATCCGCCCCGCGTTGTAGATGGCAATGCGGTCGCTCAGGGCGAGGGCCTCCTCCTGATCATGTGTCACATAGATCACCGTGATGCCCAGCTCCCGGCTGATCCGACTGATTTCGAGCTGCATCGCGTCCCGAAGCTTCCGGTCGAGGGCCCCCAGTGGCTCATCCATGAGTAGGAGGGCCGGCTCGAACACGATGGCTCGCGCCAAGGCGATCCGTTGCTGTTGTCCACCAGACAGCTGCCGAGCGTACCGGTCCCCGAGCCCGGACAGCCGAACCAGGTCGAGCGCCCGGCGAACGCGGTCCGCGATCTCGTTTCGGGCCATGCGTCGGACCCGGAGCGGAAAGGCGATGTTGGCCGCCGCGGTCATGTGCGGAAAGAGCGCGTAGTGCTGGAACACGAGGCCGATACCGCGCTTGTGCGCGGGGACTCCAGTCACATCGCGTCCTTGAAGTGTCACGTCACCGGCATCCGGCTTGATGAAGCCAGCCACGATCTTTAACGTCGTCGTCTTGCCGGATCCGGACGGCCCCAGGAGCGTCAGAAACTCTCCTTTCCGGACGTCGATGGAGACGTCGTCGAGCGCCGTCACCGTCCCGTACCGCTTCCGGATCCTGGACAGCCGGAGCACCATCTCAGTGCCATTCGCCGTCCGGCTCTGTCCGTCGGCGCGCCGTGCCATTATCCCGCTGTCCTCAACCGACCGGACCACCAGCGAACGAGCACCCACAGCGCGAGCAGACAAAAGCTGAGCGCGGTCACGATCGAGGCCGCGGCCGCCACCGTCGGGTCGATGTCCTGCCGGATCTGTTGCCAGATCACCACGGGCAAGGTCTGCACAAGCGGCGTCGCCAGAAAGAAGGACACCACGACCTCGTCCCACGATGTAATGAAGGCAAAGAGGGCCCCGGCTGCCACACCAGGCCAGATCAGTGGCAATGTGATCTCGAGGAACGTCCGGATCGGGCCGGCCCCACAGCTTCGAGCCGCCAGCTCCAGACCCTGATCCATCAGCCGCAGGCTGGCCGTCACGTTCACCACGACGAACGGGATGGCGAGGGCGGTGTGCGCCAGAACAAGGGCCAGCATGGTCCCCGCCAAGTAGACGCGGAGCGCGATGATGTACACCGCCAGGGCCACGATGACCGAGGGAAAGATCACCGGGCTCAGCACCAGCGCATTGATCACCGCGCGCCCCGGCAGGCGGCCCCGCACCATCCCGAGGGCAACCAGGGTCCCGAGCAGGGTGGCGGCGCCCATGGCCACCGCTCCGACGACCAGGCTCGTCACGGTCCCTGCCGTCCATAGCGGCGCGTGGAAGAAGTTGACGTACCAGCGGAGGCTGTAGCCAGGAGGCGGGAAAAACAGAATCGTGGCCGACGAGAACGAGATGATGAAGACGACAATCGTCGGGGCCACGAGAAAGAGCCCAATCACCGTGATGAACGCGTATCTCAGCGTGGCGAGGAGCATGCCGGTCAGCCGCCGTCGCCGATTCCCAGGACTCGCTCGATCCGGACCACGCGGGTACCCATCCAGATCAGCATCAGGGTGAGCACCAGCAGGGTGACGGCCAGTGCGCTGGCCACACCCGGGTGAAACAGGACTTGGCTCT
The DNA here is from genome assembly GCA_964463175.1 of uncultured bacterium. Taxonomy (GTDB): domain Bacteria; phylum Methylomirabilota; class Methylomirabilia; order Rokubacteriales; family DASRDR01; genus DASRDR01. Next base: position 10,628 of record CAYXBJ010000061.1, on the reverse strand, counting down.
GCATCACGATCAGCTGGCTGAACATCGGTTGCCGGGTGTTCCCAAGAATCGCCGGCGTGATGTAAAAGCCCAGCGAGATGACGAACACGAGCAAACATCCCGCCATCACCCCTGGGAGGCTCAGGGGCACGAAGACGCGCACGAAGGCCACCGCCGGATTCGCGCCGAGACTCTCGGCGGCAGGCACGAGCTCGGCGTCGATTTGTCGCATCGCCGCGTACAGGGGCAGCACCATGAAGGGCAGCAGGATCTGTGTCATCCCCACGAGCGTGCCCAGTGTGTTCCCCATCAACTCCAGTGGCGCGCTGATCACGCCCAAGCGCACCAGCAACTGATTCACAATGCCGCTTTCCCGCAAGATGACGGTCCATGCGTAGGTCCGAACGAGCAGGCTCGACCAAAACGGCACCATGATCAGGGCGGCCATCACAATCTGGAGTGTCGGGTGGGCCTTATTCATGATGTAGGCCCAGGCATACCCGATGACCAGGCAAATGACAGTCACCGTCACAGCAATCCGTAGGGTATAAACAAGGGATCGCCAGACCAGCGGATCGCGGGAGATCTTGACGTAATTCGCAGGAGACGGGTCGGTGACGCTCCGACTGACCATGCCGAGGACCGGCACGAAGAAAACAAGCCCGAGGAACAGAACTCCAGGCAGGACGAGCCACCCCCACCCGTCCAGGCCCCGCTCGACCGCGACCTCTGATCGAGCAGGGGCCGTCCCCGGCACGGCCGTCGGATCCGGCATCCGACGATCAGCTAGTCAGCCAGCGTTGCCACGCCTCGTTGTATTCGTCTCGATGCGTCGCGTAGTAGCGGTCGTCGATGAAGATCGTGTTCTTGTCGGTGTTCGCCACACCGAGGTTCGGGATGACTTCGGGCTTGTAGTACTTCGAGGCGTCCGGCATGACGCACCCGTACGGGATGAAATCGGTGATCCGGGCGCAGTTCTGGGACGTCAGGACGTACGCGATGAGCTTCATCGCCTCGCGCACGTTCTTGCTGCCCTTGGGCACCGCGAGATACCCCGCCGCCGAGGTCTGGCCTGTCCACGTGGTGCCGACCGGCGCCCCGTTCTTGATCGCGCTGTAGATCCGACCGCTCCAACACTGCCCCATGACGGCGTCGCCGGTGGCGATCGCCTCGGCGCACCCCTGATAGTTGATCGTGAAGTTCGTCACCTTCTTGATGGTGTCGAACTTCTTGAGGGCGCGTGGGATGTCGAGGGGATAGAGCTTGTCCGGGGGCACCCCGTCCGCCACGAGCGCGATCTCAAGCGGCGACGACGCCAAGTCGCCCATCATCACGCGCTTGCCCGGATATTTCTGCACATCAAAAAACTCGGTCCAGTTCTGCGGCGGCGGGGCGCCGCCGAGCTTTTGCTTGTTCCACGCCATGACGGTGCCCGAGCTGCTCTGCGCAGCCCGGTAACCGCCGGTCGGAAACTTATCGGGTTGCAGGTTCGAGCAGGGCACCACCGAACAGTCGATCTTCTCCAAATACTTCTCAGTGGAGCCCAACCCGAAGTCGTTCCCGAGCGTGACGACGTCCCAGCTGACGTTACCCGAGTCCACCATCTGGATGAGTTTCTGAGCATCGTCGGTCGGATCGTAGACGATCTTCACGTTCGGGAACTGCTTCTGATACGGCGTGAGCCAGGCGGCATCCTCGGCCTTCCCGTAGGCCCCGCCGTTGCTCGCCCAGGTCAGCGTGACCTGGGCCGGCTGCCCAAATGTGAGGGAGGCGCCCACCACCCCCAGTACTAACGCCACTACACCGAGCAGAACGAGGTTGACTCGCGTCCGTCTCATGAGTGCCCTCCTGTTCGAGTCGCTGGGGTTGTCCCTCAACTGTCCCCAACCGGGACCCGCCCAAACGTTTGTTCAGGCTGGTTCGGGAGTCTAGTCTCGACGGGATTTCGGTGTCAAGGCAGGTGGCGGAACGCGGCCGTGGGCGGGTGCCGAGAGTTCGGGCGACGCAGGAGTGCAGGGCTCGGCGGCCAACCAGTCGGGAGTGACGGGAGACCTCCGGCAACGGCGGCCTCCTCACCTTCTGCCCATTCCGGACCCGGAGCCTAGTAGCCCCGAGTCTATCGGCGAGGGCTTTGGGGGCGTCGCCGAACCGAGGTCAGCGCCTGCGGGTGCCTGCCCTCGTGTAGATCCTCAGCCTGAGGAACTCCCCGCCGTTCCGGGCCATCATCGACCCGACGACGCGTGGCTCGGCGATGGCCACCGCCGGCTCCTTGTGGCTCAGGGGGCCTTGTCGGATCTGGTCTACCTGGCGGCGTTCAAAATTCCTCGGTGGTGGAGCGGCCGAAATCTTGCGTGCTTAAAGGGGTATGGGACCAGCCCATCAGGGCGGTCATAAACAAATGATTGTGGGCATGTAGGCTTTGTTCCCGTTTCGCGCACCCGGGGCGCTGCGCTTGGCCGTGTTGGGCGTGAAACAACGCGCGCCCGAACCTTTCCAACGACAATCCGTTTTCGGAGGGGCAGTTCAAGATGCTGCAGTACCAGCGTTTCCGGAACGCTGTGGCTCGATCCAGGACACGCGCGCCCGCTACTGCGCCTTCTGCCGCTGGTACAACATGGAGCACCGTCGGTGGACGCCCGCCTGCTGAACCTTGTGGCGCGGAGAACTCTGGTGCGCTAGCAAGCAGGCGCCTGGGCGGGGAGCCGCTCGACCTTGTCAGCCGAAGCCACGGGCCGCGCTAGGCCCATCTGGACGGGATTGATCTCCATGCCGACGTCCGGGTGCCCACCAACGATCGGGGCCGGCTGGAGGACCTCTGTCGATATCTGCCTCGCCCGCCGCTCACGCAAGACCGACTGCACCTCCGGACCGACGGGGCGGGTGGTAGTTACGCTGAAGCGGGCCTGGCGGGATAGGACGAGCCGCCCGGCTCAGTGGGGAATGGCCCGGAGGTGAGACGCTCTCGGGAGACGGATCACTCAAGCAAACGAGTGCCGGCCGAAGAGCTGTCCCCGAGGTTCCGCGCGGACGTTCTCTCATAGTCCAACTCGGTCGTCAGTCGGTCGTGAGGATTCCGTCGAAGCAGCCGACTGTGGGATTCCCCAATAGGTTTCATCCGATGGTGAAGGGATCGCCGACGACGTTGATGGTGTCGCCGTCGACCCACGACTTGAACGCCGTTCGGCCGGCTTCGGAGTGCAGAATGGGCCCGGCCGGTCCACGACTGTGGAGTCTCCGTCTCGTGTCGCTTACGGCGTGATGTCGTTGACCGAACTGCGCCACCCCGTTCGCGCGGCGAGGACATCAAGGCCCCGCCGCGGCATCGGGAAACAGCGCGAGGATCGGGTCACCCAGCTCGTTGGTGCCGGCGGGAAAGGTCAGGCGTTGCCGCGCGTCGAGCACCCGGCGTCGTGCCTCGCCGCTGGAATCCGTGGCGGCGAGGCCATCCGCGATCTGTAGCGCTTGGGTGACGCCCTCTGCCTCGCCGAGCCGCGCGAAGGCGTCAGCCACCCGGAGGACGCCGTCCAGCGAACGTTGTGCGCGGGCCCGGAAGAGCGCAGCCCGCCACGCGTCCGCCGCCCGAGCCCGGTAGGGCAGCTTCACCAAGACGTGGTCGGCGATGCGAAGCGAGCCGTCTCCCGCGGCGAGGAGTGCCTCCCACTGGCGGCTGCGGATGGCGAAGCCGTACGCGTTGCGCCAGGCCATCTCGGCGCCGGTGATGTCGCCGGCCGCGAGCGCGCGGTCCATGGTGTCGAGCGCCATCTGCCAGGCCGGCCGCGTGTCGGCCCCGACAGCCTCGGCGGCGGCGCGCGGCACGACCACCATTGGCGATGTCCGCGGCGCCGCAACCATCGCGAGGGCGGTGCCCATCGCGACGATCAGCCCAAACCACATGGCAACGCGCGCGTATGAATTCAGACGCATGCGTCACTGCTCCTTTCGCATTGGGCCATTGAGCAACACGATCGCTACTGTCCAACGACGAGTAACCAGGGGATCAGGAAAGGACCGACAAAGGCCGTGAAGATCGCGGTCAGCGCCATGGCGACGGCCGACATCGCGCCCTGCGTCTCACCCTCCTGAAGGATGGCCGCGGTGCCGGTCGCATGCGATGTGGTGCCGATGGCGACGCCCCGCGCGATGGGATTCGAGATACGGAGCGCGGTCAGGACGCGCGGGCCGACGATGGCACCGACCATCCCGGTGGACACCACGAGCACGGCAGTGATCGACATGTTCGTGCCGAGGATGCGGGCGATATCGATCGCGACGGGCGTCGACACCGACTTGGGCGCGACCGCGAGCACGAGCATGCGGTCGAGCGAGGCCCAGCGGGCGGACAGGACGACGGTCGCAATCGTGGCCACCGAGCCGCAGACGATCCCCAGAGCGATGGATGCCCAGTACGTCACAAGCAGGCGACGGTGGCGGTAGAGCGGAACGGCCAGGGCCACCGTAGCCGGACCGAGCAGGAGCGTCATGAGCTCGCGTCCGGGCTGGTACTGATCACCCTGGATGCCGAAGGCGAACAGGACCAGAATGATCACGATGGTACTGATAAAGACGGGGTTCAGGAGCGTCACGCGCGTCCGGAGGAAAATCTCGCGGCTCACCACGTACGCCACGAGCGTCACCGCGATTACAAAGGCGGTCACCGTGCCGTCGTGCGTCACCGGATTTCCCCGCGATCGTGGGGACCGAGGAGTTGGATCAGGCCGCCGCTCACCGCCATGCCGGCCACGGAACTCACGACGATGGCGAGCAGCAGCCAGTGAGCCACCGGCCAGAGCAGGCCGCCGCAGTCCATCAAGCCGACGGCGATCGGGATGAAGAAGAACGCCAGATGCCTGGTCAGCACGCCGGCCGCCGGGTAGACCCACCGTTCCTTCACGATCCCAGCGCACAACAACGCGAAGAGGAGCAGCATGCCGACGATGTTGGCGGGCACGCGGAGATGAAGGCGCGTGACCACGACGTTCGAGACGGCGAAGATCGCCCAGAAGAGTCCGACCTGCCCCGCCCACGTCACGAGTGTCGTCGCCGCGTGGAGGCCTCCTCGCATGGCGGCACGCAAGGGTTCGATGGATACCGGACGCCCCCATCCTCGTTGGAGAACGGGTCGCGGGATCACGGTGCCAGTACGCCCCAGCCTGACGGTGCCGCTATCGATGCTCGTCATGGCTTGTCCTCGCATCCGCGACCCCATCGTTGTGGTGGCAAGCGCTGGACCAAACGCAAATGTTCGTATGATCAAGGACTTACGGCTGACCGAACCGGCGAGTCGGTGGCGAATCGGCGAAAAGTCGCCAGCTCTGTCCGTGGTACTGTCCAGGCGCGGGTGACCTCACGATGGCGAATCAGGGCTGGCCATTCCTAGGGGACAGTGCCCCGGTCCGGGAGCTTCTGGCGAGCGTCACCCGACTGCTGCCGAGTCTTGGGCCGGGTCGGCGGGTGCCGCCCATCCTCCTGCAAGGGGAGACGGGGACCGGCAAGGGGCTGCTTGCGCGAACGATCCATGAGACGGGCCCGCGCGCCGCCGGGCCTTTCGTCGACCTGAACTGTGCAGCAATCCCGGCCACCTTGATCGAGGCGGAGCTCTTCGGATTCGAGCGCGGCGCCTTCACGGACGCTCGGCAGACCCGGACGGGTTTGGTGGCAGCGGCCCATGGCGGCACGCTGTTCCTGGACGAGATCGGGATCATGCCCGAAGGCCTGCAGGCCAAGCTCCTGACGGTGCTGGAGGCGCGTGAAGTCCGGCCCTTGGGAGGGACTCGCGCCCGCACGGTCGACGTCTCCATCATCGCGGCCACGAACAGCGACCTCCGAGAGGCCGTGAGCCAGCGCCGTTTCCGCGAGGACCTCTATCACCGGCTGGCCGTGCTGGTGTTTTCCCTGCCCCCGCTGCGCGAGCGGGGCGACGACGTGCTCGAGCTGGCGGAGGCCTTCCTGGCCCGGGCCTGTGCCGACCACGCGCTGAAGAAGACACTCGGCCACGATGCTCGCGCGGCCATCGCCGCCTACCGGTGGCCCGGCAACGTGCGCGAGCTGGCGAACCTGATGGAGCGCGCGGCGCTGCTCACGGAGGGCGCAATCGTCACGGCGGCCGACCTCGCCCTGCCGGCCAACTCCACCGCGTCAGCCGCGACTGACCGCGAGCTTCCCGACGCGCTTCCCTTGAAGGCGTCCGTTGATACCTTCACCCGGGCGAGGGTGGAGCAGGCCCTGAACGAGGCGCACGGCAACATCTCGGCGGCGGCTGAGCGGCTGGGCGTGCCCCGCTCCACGCTGCGCTATCAGCTCGAGCGCTTCGGGCTGACGCAGGGCGGGATGGGACGAGCGCGGCGAAGGACAGCGCCGGCGCCAGCGCTTTCGGAACGCGTGCTCGTGCGAGGACAAACGGTAGAGCGGGAGCGCCGACAGGTCAGCGTTCTCTTTGCCGATTTCACGGACGCGATGGATCGGATGGCCGGCGCTGATCCCGAGGCGACGCGCCGCCTGTTCGATCCAGTCCTCGACACCATGATCGACGCGATACGCCGGCAGGAGGGCAGCGTCAATCAGGTTCGAGATGACGGACTCGTGGCCCTGTTCGGTGCGCCGGTGGCGTACGAGGACCACGCCGTGCGCGCGTGCTACGCCGCGCTCTCGATGCATGAGCGGGTCGGTCACCTGGCCAAGGACTTGTGCGCCCGCCTGGGCGCCGACGTCAAGGTCAGGATCGGCGTGCACTCCGGCGACGTGGCGCTACGCGTGGTCGGGAACGAGGTCCGTCTCGACTATGCAGCGTTGCCGGAAACGACGCACGAGGCGGCGCGGACGCAGCAGGCAGCACGGCCGGGCACGACCCTGATCACGGCCCCGACGTTGCGGCTCGCCGAGGGCTTCATCGAAGTGGCCCCGGCGCTACTGGCCGGTGCCTACGAGCTACGCGCCCCGAGCGTGATGCGCTCGCGGTTCAGGGCCGCGATCAGGCGCAGCCTGAGCCCGTTCGTCGGCCGCGACGCCGAAATCACGCAAATCGGCACCGCGCTGGACCGGGCGCGGAGCGGCCGGGGGCAGGTCGTGGCGCTCGTGGGCGAGCCGGGCGTGGGCAAGTCCCGTCTCGTGTACGAGTTCACCCATTCCGATCGCGCGCAGGACTGGCTCGTTCTGGAGGCGGCGGCCGTGTCCTATGGTAAGGCCACCAGCTATCTGCCAGTCATCGGTCTCCTCAAGGCGTACTTCAAGATCACCGAGCGCGACACACACGCTGAGATTCGGGAGAAAGTGACCGGCACGTTGCTCACGCTGGATCGCGCCTTCGAACCATTTCTCCCGGCAGTGCTGACGCTCCTCGACGTCCCCATCGACGACGATCAGTGGCAGACGCTTGACCTATCGCAGCGTCGGGAGCGCATCCTGGAGGCCATCAAGCACCTCCTCGTGCGCGAGAGCCGGAATCAACCGGTCCTCGTGGTGTTCGAGGACCTCCACTGGATTGACGCCGAGACACAGGCGTTGCTGGACAGGTTGGTGGAGGTTCTGGCGACCGCCAGGGTGCTCCTCATCGTCAGCTATCGCCTCGAATACGAGCACCGCTGGGCCCCGAAGACGTACTACACGTCGCTGCGCATCGATCCGCTCGGTGCGGAACGCGCTGCTGAGCTCCTGCAGACCGTACTCGGCGGCGACCCCAGCTTGCATGAGTTCCGACGCATCTTGATCGAGCGTACCGAGGGCAACCCGTTCTTCCTCGAGGAGAGCGTCAGGACCCTGGCGGAGACTCAGGTCATCGTCGGTGAGCGAGGGAGCTACCGCCTGAGTAAGCCGATGGCAGAGATCCGGGTGCCCAGCACGGTCCAGGCCGTCCTTGCTGCCCGAATCGACCGGCTTTCCCTCGAGGACAAACGGCTTGTCCAGTCGGCTTCCGTCATCGGTAAGGACTTTCCATTGGCCCTGCTGCAGGCGATTTCCGACGCCAGCCCCGACGAGCTACAGCAATCGCTCCGGAGGCTCCAGGCGGCGGAGTTCCTCTATGAGGTGCGCCTGCTCCCCGAACTCGAATACACGTTTCGACATGCCTTAACCCACGTCGTCGCCTATGACAGCCTGCTCCCGGAGCGGCGCCGCGTGCTGCACGGGCAAGTGCTCCACGAACTCGAACGGTTGGACTCCGATCGCATGACCGAGCGTGTCGAGACCCTCGGTGACCATGCCCTCCGCGGTGAGCTCTGGGAGAAGGCCGTGAGCTACCTGAGACTCGCGGCACACAAAGCACATGACCGCTGGGCGCTCGGCGAGGCGATCGTCCACACTCAGCAAGCGATTGGCGCGTTGGAGCGTCGGCCATCCTGTCGGGCGCGCGATATCGATGCGATCGAGCTACGACTTGAATTATTTGATTACTACTACCTCCGCGGGAGTGTCGCTCAGAGTGCCACGATCCTTCAAGAGGCAGATCGCTTCGCCGAAACTTCTGGCACGACTGAGCAACTCGTACGCATAGTTCTCCTCAAGGGCGAAAACTTCCGTCTGGCCGGTGACTTCGTACAGGCATTCGCCTGCTACGAGCGCGCAAGGACGCTGACGGCTGCCGGCAACCTGCCAAAGTCGACAGCTGTTTTACACAATCTCGGTTTGGCGCTCCACGGAGTTGGTCGCTACACGGAGGCCGTCGATACTCTTCGTGCCGTTGAGGCGGACCCACGGGCATTCGTGTCGGGACGCAGGCTCAGATCCGGATCGACGGAGGCCGGGCGCGTCGTCAACGCAAGTTTGATAGTGCGATCGCTAGCGGTTCTCGGACGCTTTGATGAGGCGATCCGCGAGGGCGAGCAGATGCTGGCTGCGGCGGAGCGCCTCTCTAGCGCGCTTAGCATGGTGCAGGCTACGTTTGGCCTCGGCGAGACCTATCGCGAGCGTGGCGACTGGGTGCGGGCCATTGGGTTATTGGAGCGCTCAGTTGCCGCGGCACAGGACGGGGGCGTTGGCGCCATGACCGCCGCGGCAGGTAGTCGCCTCGGTGCCGCATATGCGCACGCCGGTCGGCTCGACGAAGCCCTCAAGCTTCTTCGCGCGAGCGTCGGCTCGCGGGCGCCAAACATGCGCTCATCGGCTTTCGCCCGTCTCCTCGGAGAGGCATGCCTACTCTCGGGAAACATCGATGAGGCCCGTCTCCAGGCTACGACGGCGCTCGACGTAGCACAGGCATTTCATCAGCGCGGCGATGAAGCGGCCGCGCGCTGGCTGCTTGGTCTTACAACCCCTAGCCTGCGCGAGGCAGAGCTATTCCTTAGTGGAGCCTTGTCGCTCGGATCAGAACTCGCGATGCGACCACTCGTCGCCCACTGCCACCTCGGCCTCGGCAAGCTCCATCAGCGCACAGGGAGGCTCGAGCAGGCGAGCGAGCACCTCACCAGTGCGACGACGATGTACCGCGAGATGGGGATGACGTACTGGCTGGAGCGGGCGGAGGCCGAATCGAAGCAGTAACCAAACCACAGGTGATCGTCGTTGGCGTACTGGTTCGACCGCTCGGTCCGTTGGAATGCCCCGGACGTTTCACCCTCGGTGGACACCCAAAACCGGCCAGTCGTGGACAGGCGAGCGCAGCAGACGTGCTAGGGGCTCTGGGGCGGCATCCTGAGGAGGCTCGCGACGTCCTCGCTGCGTTCGTGCCCTCGATCTCGTTCGCCCCGTTCGGGAAGGGAGGGATCAAGGCTTTGATTTCGAGGGCGATGGCGACTATGCGTCGCTCATCGGGACTCTTACGCACGTGCCGGTATCCCCTCGGGGACACCAGGAAACGATTCTGCTCGGCACGCTTCACGCCGCCAGTACGCCGCGGAACTCCCTGGTAAAGCGGTCCAGTCTAGTTGAGGACTCGAACCCGTGAGTCTGCCCGTAAGCTACCGCCGACCACCATCGTGCGCGGCCCAGGTGCGAGTCTCGGCGCCCAAGCGATTCTGCGAACCCTCTGGCAAAGCCTCCCGAACTGGTCGCCTGCGCGCGCGCATAATGCGCGCAGGTGCGCCAGCGTGCGAGGCCATGCTCGTGAGCCGTCGGACGCGGGCGCCCATGGTGAGCCACACCCAGCCGGTCGATTGATAGGATGGGGCCAGAAGAATCACGACGTCGACGGATGCCGATACGAGGAGCGCGACACCACCTCCTAAGGACGTCCAGCCAGACTGCCTCGGGATCACGTCGGCGAGGACTCGAACCCGCTTTCGGGCGCGCCCATCCCTGGAGCAGGACGGCCGGGAACCGCCTGCGCCTCCGGAGCCGAGCGTGAGCGGCGCGTCGATGCCGCCGCGGCCATGGGCTTCCCACCCCGTGGCGCTGAGCGCCGCGATGCGCTATCGTCACGGCTCCGGGGCGATCGGCGGCGAGCCCGCCGCCGGGCCCGGGGGGGCCGCTCGACGAATCGAGGCACATGGAACACCTCGTTGCCCTCATCCAGAGCGTCCCGCTGTTCGCCGCGCTGCCCCGCGATGCCCAGGCCCGCCTGCTCAACGACGTGGAGGAGATTCACCGAGCGCCGGGCCAGTTCATCATCAAGCAGGGTGAGAGCGGTGACGCGCTCTACGTGGTGGTGGCCGGCCTCGTCGAAGTCCGCGAGGAGGGAGGCCGGCACACGGAGCAGGTCGCGGTCTTCGGGCCGGGCGAGT
>CAYXBJ010000060.1:0-22909 GCA_964463175.1 uncultured bacterium | reverse complement strand
CGCGGTCCGGCGAAGCGCCGGCCGCGCGTTCCATCTCTTCAGCGGGCTGCTCTCCCCCGAGGTCGTCGAGCTCGGCCGGCAGCTCACGCGCCTCCTGCCGCCGAGTCTCACGAAGGTCATCTTCCTCAACACCGGCAGCGAGTCGACCGAGGTCGCGATCCGGATGGCAAAGCTCGCCACGGGCCGATGGGAGGTGGCCGCGCTGACGGGCTCCTTCCACGGCTTCACCGGAACCGCGGTCGGCGCGACGTACACCGTGGGACGCCGGGGGTTCGGCCCGCCAGTCCCCGGAAACTTCGCGATCCCCGCGCCGAACGCCTACCACTGTCCGGTGCGGCACTGCCGGGACGCCTGCGACCTCACGTGCCTCGAGACAGGGTTCAGCCTCCTCGACGCGCAGTCCGCCGGCGCCCTGGCCGCGTGCGTGGCCGAGCCGATCCTCAGCACGGGCGGCGTCGTGGTGCCGCCGCCCGGCTACTTCCCGCGACTCAAGGCGCTGTGCGAGGCCCGGGGGATGCTGCTCGTCCTCGACGAGGCCCAGACCGCGTTCGGCCGGGTCGGGGCCAACTTCGCCTTCGAGCAGGACGGGGCCGTCCCCGACCTCCTGGCGCTCTCGAAGACGCTCGGCGGGGGGCTCCCGCTCGCGGCGACGGTGACGACCGACGCGATCGAGGCCGCGTGTCACGACGCGCACTTCGTCCACGTCACCTCGCACGTCTCGGATCCCCTCCCCGCCGCGGTCGGCCTCGCCGTGCTCGAGGTGCTGGCGCGCGAGCACCTCGCCGAGCGGGCGGGCGTGATGGGCAAGCGGCTCGAGGCGGGCCTGCGCGCGCTCCAGGACCGATACGACGTCATCGGCGACGTCCGGGGCCGCGGACTCCTCTGGGGCGTGGAGCTGGTCCGCGACCGCGCCTCGCGTCAGCCCGACGCCGAGCTCGGCGCCCGCGTCACGCAGCGCTGCCTCGAGCTCGGGCTCTCGATGAACATCACGTCCTTGCCCCGGCTGGCGAGTGTGTGGCGCATCGCGCCGCCGCTCACGGTCAGCGAGGGCGAGCTCGACGAGGGGCTCGCCATCCTGGACCGGGCGCTTCGCGAGAGCCTGGCGGCCGGCCGATCCTGACGGGCGCGCCGGCGCGTCCGAGGCATTCGCACCGCGCGACCCCGAGCGGAGGATCGAGATGAGCATGGCGGTGATTCGAGAGCGGCTCGCAGCGGGAAAGGTCCTCTTCCTCGACGGGGCCATCGGGACCGAGCTCCAGAAGCGCGGCGCGCCGATGGACGACGATGCGTGGTGCGCGCTCGCAACGGAGTCCCACCCGCACCTCCTGCGGACGATCCACGAGGATTACATCCGCGCGGGCGCCGACGTCATCACCGCGAACACGTTCTCGACCTCCCGCGTCCTGCTCGGCCTCTCGGGCCGCGCCGATCGCGCGGCGACGCTGGCGCGCCGATCGGTGGAGATCGCGCTCGAGGCGCGGGAGCGCGCGGCCCTCGGCCGGCCAGTGGCAGTGGCGGGCTCCATCTCCCACATGGTCCCCATGGCACAGGGGGCGGATCTCGGTGATCCCTCGCGTGCGCCCAGCGAGGCGGCGCTCCGCGAGAGCTTCCACGAGCTCGCCAACACGCTCGCGGCCGCCGGCTGCGATCTCCTCCTGATGGAGATGATGTCGCATCCGGCGCGTGCGCGGCTCGCGATCGAGGCCGCGAAGGCGACCGGACTGCCGGTGTGGATCGGGTTCTCGGCGCGCTCGGAGTCGGGCCGGATCGTCTCCTACGTCCGCGAGAGCTGGCCGTTCGAGGAAGTGGTGCCGCAGATCCTCCGCCAGGGCGGCGAGGTGGCCGGGCTGATGCACACCAACGTCAACACGATCGCCCCGGCACTCGAGATCCTGCGCCGGCACTGGTCGGGGCCGCTCATGGCCTATCCGGACTCTGGCCACTTCAAGATGCCCGACTGGCAGTTCGAGGACATCATCGCCCCCGCCGACTTCGCCCGGGCGTGCGTCGGGTGGGTCGAGGCAGGCGTCCGGGTCGTGGGCGGCTGCTGCGGGCTGTCGGTCGAGCACATCGCGGCGATGAGCACGGCCCTCCGGAACCGCCGCTAGGCGAGAGACGGCACGCCTCCCGCGACGCGCGCGCCGCGCGCGGGAGGTTCGATCGACACGAGATCCGCAACGCGGAGACAGTGCGCCCCCGCGATCGCGCCACGCCACCCGTTCCAAATCGGGGACCACGCGCAACACCGACTCGAGCCGCCGGAGGGCGCGTTGCCGCCCTCCGTCGGGCGGTGCTAGATTGCGGGTAGCGCGTGCGCTGCCAGCCGACACGTTGCGCAACGCGACGCGGAACCAGGAGCCGGGAGCGGAGACTCCGGTGAGTGGTTCCGCGAACACCCGCACCGAAAAGAGAGGAACGACATGCGCGAGGTGAAGTGGCCGTACGGATGGGGCCGCGTCGGCTATTCGTGGGAGGAGCGGAAGCCCTGGCTCCATCTCCCCTTCCCGGTGCAGGAGTACGAGCAGCGCATCGACAAGGTCCGCCGGATGATGAAGGAGCGCGGGCTCGACGGCCTGGTCGTCCACGGCACCCGCGCCGAGCGCGCGCCGGTCCGGTACCTCACGAACTTCGAGGACTACTACGGGGGCGACACGCTCGTCGTCATCCCGCTCGCGGGGCCCGTCGGCTTCACGACGAACTCGGTGATGCACGGGGAGCCGATGCACTCCGGGATCCAGGACACCTGGATCCACGACGTCCGCTGCGCGCCCCACCCGCGCACCGTCGACTACAAGACGACGACGATCTACGACCATCTCGAGGACTTCCTCAGCGAGCGCGGGCTCGCCCAGGGCACGGTCGGCATCTCGGGCGAGTACGCCTACCACGCGCGGGAGTTCCTCAAGACGCGCTTCCCGCAGGTCAAGCCGGTCGAGGCGGCCTCGATCATCGGCGAGGCAATGATGCGGAAGAGCGACGCCGAGGTGGCGCTGATGAAGGAAGTCGCCCTCATGAGCGACAAGGGCATGATCGCGCTCATGAAGGCCGCCAAGCCCGGCGTCAGCGAGCACGAGCTCGCCGCCGAGGCGAACTACGCGATGTTTCTCGCCGGCGCGGAGGATACCGCGTTCCCGATCGCCGCGTGCGGCGGGCCGCGGAGCGGGTTCAAGCACGTGATCCCCGGCGAGCGGCGCCTCCAGGCCGGCGAGATCGCGTTCACCGACATGGGCGCGCGGCTCAAGGGCTACTGCAGCGACACCGCCCGCGGGAAGGTCGTGGGCGACGCCCCGACGCCCGAGCAGCGCCGGTTCCTGAACGCGCAGATCGAGATCATCCACGCGACGATCGCCATGATCAAGCCCGGCGTGCGCATCGGCGACGTCGGGGCCCGGGCCATCGAGATGGCGAAGGAGTTCGGCTACGAGGAGTGGTTCTACTTCCGCGGGCACGGCATCGGGGCCACGACCCACATCCCGCCGAGCTTCGTCCCCGGCAGCAACGCGATCCTCGAGAAGAACATGACGTTCGCCTACGAGCCGATGTTCGTGCGCAAGGACTTCGGCACCGCGTGCGTCGAGGACCTCTACGTCGTCACCGCCACTGGCTGCGAGCGGCTGTCCGAAGCGCCCGAGAAGTGGTGGGAGTAGGGCCGGGCCCGGCCGACCCTTCTGATCTCGCCGTTCGGGCGCATCTGAGCGACGGGCCCCGGCGCGGGCCGGCGACCCTGGCGTGATCCGGTTCGCCGCCCGCCGCCTGGGCTTCACGCTGGCGGTCCTCGTCGCCAGCAGCGTGGCCGTCTTCGTCGTGGGCCGCCTCGCGCCGGGCGACCCGGTCCAGCTGCTGATGGGCGATCTGCGGGATCCGGTGGCCGAGGCCCGGGTGCGGAAGGACCTCGGTCTCGATCGCCCGCTGTGGGTCCAGTACGTGAGCTTCGCGGGGCGCGCGATCCGAGGCGACCTCGGTCAGTCCTACGCGAACCCCGGCCGCTCCGTGAACCGGATGGTCGCCGAGGCCTTGCCCGCGACGGCGCGGCTCGCCGCGGTGGCCGTCGGGCTCGCGCTCCTCCTCGGCGTCCCGCTCGGCGTCCTCTCGGCGGTCCGCCGGGCGTCGCTGGCCGACGTCCTGGCCCGCCTGGTCGCCCTCGGCGGCATGTCGCTCCCGAGCTTCGTGGTCGCGGTGCTCCTGATCCGCTGGCTCGCCCTCGGCTGGCACGCCGTGCCGGTGTCCGGCTGGGGCGAGCCGCGCCACTACGTCCTTCCGGTCCTCGTGCTGCTGGTCCAGCCGCTCGCCTACATCACGCGCGTCACGCGGGCGGGCGTGCTCCGCGTCCTGCCGGAGGACTTCGTGCGCACGGCCCACAGCAAGGGTCTGTCCCCGTGGCGCGTGCTGTCTCGCCACGTGCTGCCGAACGCCGCCATCTCGGTGATCACCATCGCCGGGCTCGCGTTCAGCTACGCGCTCACCGGCGCCTTCGTCGTGGAGACGATCTTCCGCATCCCCGGTCTCGGGCAGGCCGCGGTCGGCGCGCTGTTCCTCCGGGACTATCCGATGGTGCAGGCGGTCGGGCTCCTCTACGCGGCGATCTTCATCGGCATGAACTTCCTGGTCGACCTCGGCTACGCGTTCGTCGATCCGCGGATTCGCTACCGATGATCGAGGGGGCGGCGCGACGCTGCCACCCGTCGATGCCGCACGCCGCCTCCGTGACGGATCGCGCGCTTCCCCAGCGCCCCGAGCAGGTCCGACCGGCCCCCCGGGCGTGAGGGGCACGCAGTGACCGCCGACGCCGCCCCCCTCGCCACGCTCGCTCCCGCCGTCCGCTCCGGGGCGCGTCGCGGGCGGCTCCGGCGTGCCCTCCGTCGCGACCGGACGATGCTGCCGGCGGCGCTGATCCTGGGCGTGATCGTCGCGGCGAGTCTGATCCTCCCGGCGGTCTCGCCCTATCGCTACGACCAGCAGAGCCTGGACCACCAGTTCGAGGGCCCGACGGCGCGCCACTGGCTCGGGACCGATCAGTACGGGCGCGATCTCCTGACGCGCCTTGCCCACGGGGGCCGCATCTCCCTCGTGGTCGGCGTGGTCACGGTCCTGGCCGAGATCCTCCTGGGCGGCATGCTCGGCGGGATCGCGGGCTACGCGAGCGGCCTGCTCGACGAGTGGCTCATGCGGCTCACCGACATGATGCTGGCGTTCCCCGCGCTCCTCCTCGCCCTGCTGCTCGCCGCCATGCTGGGCCCGGGCACGCTGACGGTGGTGGCCGCGCTCGCGCTCGCCGGCTGGCCGGCCATGGCGCGCACGGTGCGGGGCGAGATCCTGGCGCTCAAGGAGCGCGAGTTCGTCGTGGCCGCGCGCGCGGGAGGCGCGAGCGCAACGCGCGTGTTGCTTCGCCATCTCGCGCTCAACACCGTGCACCTGGTCGTCGTCCGCGCGACGCTCGACATCGGGCCGATCATCCTCACCGAGGCCACGCTGTCCTTCCTCGGCCTCGGCGTGCAGCGGCCGACGCCGTCCTGGGGCGTCCTGATCGCCGACTCGTTCCAGTATCTGCAGAGCGCGCCGGCGCTCGCGATCGTTCCCTGCGTGACCCTGTCGGTCACGATCCTCGCGCTCAACTTCGTCGGCGAAGGCCTGGCGGAGGCGATGGACCCGACCGTCCGCGGGGCGTCTTGACGCCGCTCCGCGCCTGACCGATTCTGCTCGAGCGCCCGCGCGATCGCCGATCAGTCGCGGCGCGAGCCGCCATGACCACTCACGCGCGCAGCGATCGCCACCCTACCGGAGGGCTCACGATGCCACGCCACGGGTTTCTCTTCGCCGTCCTGGCCACCACGGCCGTGCTCCTGGCCGCCGTGTCGCCGGGCGCCGTCCAGGCCCAGACCTCGTTCCGCTCGGCCCTGGTCGGAGAGCCGCCGCACATCGATCCCCAGCGAATGGCCGACTTCGGCTCCTACACCGTCGCCAGCCAGGTCTACACGACGCTGACGATCCTCGACGAGAAGCTCCAGATCGCGCCGTACGCTGCGGAGAAGTGGACGGTGTCCAAGGACGGCCTGACCTGGACGTTCAAGCTGCGCGACAACCTCGTCTTCCACAACGGGCGGAAGGCCGACGCGAACGACGTGAAGTACTCGCTGTCGCGGCTCGCCTCCCCGGACTCCCGCTCGCCGAGCTCGTTCCTGCTCCTCTCGGACGTCGTGGGCTTCGAGGCCGTGAACAAGCAAGGGGAGAAGGAGCTGTCCGGCATCCGCGTGGTCGACCCGCTGACGGTGGAGATCAAGCTCCAGTCCCCGCCGAAGGGCGACCTGGCGACCCGGCTCTCCCACATCTCGACGGCGATCATCGCCAAGGAGGCGGTGGAGGCTGGCGGCCCGAACTGGGCCGAGACCCAGCCCATCGGGACGGGCCCGTGGAAGCTGAAGGAGTGGGCCCACCGCTCGAAGGTCGTGTACGACGCGTTCCCGCAGTTCTTCGGCGGCAAGCCCAAGGTCGACCGCCTGGAGATGCCGATCGTCGCGGAGGCGGCCACGCAGCTCGCGATGTACCAGAACGGCGAGCTGGACGTGGTGCTCGTCCCGCTCGGCGACTACCCGCGGCTCAAGGCCGATGCGAAGTGGAGCAAGGAGATGAAGGTGTGGGACCGCACCCAGGTGCAGTTCCTCGCCCTCAACCCGCGCGTCTACGCGCCCTTCAAGGACGTCCGCGTGCGCCAGGCGTTCGCCCAGGCGATCGACAAGCAGAAGGTGATCGATCAGGTCTTCCACGGCCTCTACATCCCGGCCGCCGGCATGCTCCCGCCGGGCATCCCCGGGTTCGACGCGCAGCTGAAAGCGCTCCCCTACGATCCGGCGCGCGCGAAGCAGCTCCTGACCGACGCGGGCTTCCCGGGCGGCAAGGGGCTGCCGCCCCTGACGATGACCGTGAACCCGGTGACCGCCGACTACCGGATGATGACCGAGCCCATCGCCGCGATGCTGAAGGACGCGCTCGGCGTCAGCATCGAGGTGCAGCTCCAGGAGTTCGCGAGCTTCACCGCCGCGATGAACCGGCGCGACGCGCTCGCGTCGTTCATGACCGGATGGAGCGCGAGCACGCTCGACGCCGGCTACTTCCACGAGCTCTGGCTCTACAGCCGGTCGCCGCTGAATCGCGTGAACTACGAGAGCGCCGCCTTCGACAAGCTGATCGAGCAGGCCAACGGCGCGCCTGACCGCGCCCACCGCATCGCCTTCATCAAGCAGGCCGACGAGCTGATCACCAAGGACGTGCCGCTCATCCCGATCATGTACACCCGCTTCGTCTACCTGATCAGCCCGAAGGTGAAGGGGCTCGAGATGGTGCCGCTCGGGCTCGGCTTCAACCCGTTCCGGGGCGTAGAGGTGGCGCGGTAGGCGCGTCCGATTCCGACCGGAGAGGTGTAGCGGCGTTCAGTCGGCGGTCGCGGCCTGAATCCTCGGTCGGCCCCGAGAGTGGCTGACCGCGGCGCGCTTCCGATACAATAGCCGCGTAGGTGGCGTGGACGCGCCGCGTGATTGCGCCGCGCCCATGCCAGTCTCGAGCGGGAGTCGGGCAGTCAAGGAGGCCTCATGGCAGCGTACGAATCCCCGGGTGTCAGCGGCCGGCTCACCACGCCCCTCGTCCGCGTCGACGGTGTCCTCCGCCCGACCACCTGGGACGTCGCCCTCGACACGGTCGTCCGCGGGCTGGCGCGCGCCAAGGCGGCGCACGGGCCGGACGCCATCGGCATGTTCGCGTGCTCGAAGACCACGAACGAGCTGAACTACGCCGCGCAGAAGCTCATGCGCGGCGTGATCGGCACGAACAACATCGACAGCTGCAACCGAACCTGACACGCCCCCTCGGTCGCCGGTCTGGCGGCCGTCTTCGGTGCCGGGGGCGGCACCTCGTCGTACGAGGAGCTGGAGCAGACGGACGTGCTGGTGCTCTGGGGCTCCAACGCCCGCGAGACGCACCCGATCATGTTCCAGCACATGCTCAAGGGGCAGCGGAACGGCGCCCACCTGGTGGTCGTCGACCCCCGCCGGACGGCGAGCGCCCGGTGGGCCAACGAGCACCTCGCTCTCCGCGTCGGCTCGGACATCGCGCTCGCGAACGCCATCGCGCACGTCGTCATCGCGGAGGGCCTCGAGCACCGCTGGTTCGTCCAGAACAGCACGCGCGGCTATGCGGAGTTCCGGGCGTCGGTCGCCTCGACCACCCCGGAGTGGGCGGAGCGCGAGACCGGCGTGCCCGCCGAGCAGATCCGGCGGATCGCCCGGCGCTACGCGACGGCCGACCGCGCGATCATCTGCTGGACGCTGGGGATCACCGAGCACCACAACGCCGTCGACAACGTCCACGCGCTCATCAACCTGGCGCTCCTCACCGGCCACGTCGGCCGGCTGGGCTCGGGCCTCAATCCCCTGCGGGGCCAGAACAACGTCCAGGGCGGCGGCGACATGGGCGCGGTGCCGCTCAAGCTGCCAGGGTTCCAGGACGTGTTCGACCCGGCGAAGCGGCGCCCCTTCGAGGAGCGCTGGGGCGTGCGCCTCTCGTCGTCGCACGGCATGAACGTGACGGAGATGCTCGAGGCCGCCGGCGAGGGCGCCCTCCACGCCCTCTACGTCATCGGCGAGAACCCGGCGATCTCGGACGCGGACACGCACCACGTCGAGAAGGCGCTCGGGCGGCTCGACCTCCTCGTCGTCGAGGATCTGTTCCTGACGCGGACGGCGCAGCTGGCGCACGTCGTCCTGCCGGCGGCGGCCGGCTGGTGCGAGACCGAGGGGACGGTGACGGCGAGCGACCGCCGCGTCCAGCGCGTCCGGAAGGCGCTCGAGCCGCCGCCTGGGGCCCGGGACGACCTCGAGGTGGTGCAGGACGTCGCGCGCCGGCTCGGCGCGGCCTGGTGGCGCCTCCAGACGGCCCGCGAGATCTGGGACGAGCTGCGCGCGCTGTCCCCGATCCACCGCGGGATGACCTACGAACGCCTGGACACCGGCAGCGGGCTCCGCTGGCCCTGCTGGGACGAAAACCATCCCGGCGAGCAGTTCCTCCACGCGCGGCTCTGGAAAACGCCGTGCGAGGGCGAGGCCGCGCCCTTCAAGCCCGTCGTCCACGATCCACCGGTCGACGCGGTCGACACCGAGTACCCGCTGCTGCTCACGACCGGGAGGCGGCTCGACTCCTTCAACACGGGCGAGCAGTCGAACCGCTTCACCACCCCGCTCCGCAGGGAGGAGGCCCTGCTCCTGAGCGCCGACGACATGGCCGCGATGGGCCTGGTCGACGGCGAGCGCGTCCGGGTCCGCTCGCGGCGCGGACAGGTCGAGGTGGGAGTCCGCACCGATGACAGTGTGCGCGCCGGGCTCGCGTTCATGACGTTCCACTTCCCGGAACAGATCGGGACGAATCACCTGACGATCAACGCGGTGGACCCCCTCTCGGGCACCGCGGAATTCAAGGCCTCGGCGGTGCGCGTCGAGAAGGTCGCGGCGGCCGCCGCCCGCTGAGTCCCGCTCACCGATGGACGCCTACCGGGGGGGAGGACCGGCCAGCCCGGCCGAGCTGGCGGCGCTCCGCGACATCCCGGAAGGCGCGCCACCCGACCAGCTCTTGCCCGCGCTTCACGCGCTCAACGACCACGTCGGCTGGATCTCGCGCCCGGGCCTGGACGAGGTCACCCGCCGGATCGAGGTGGCGCCCGCCGTCGCGTTCGGCGTGGCGAGCTTCTATGCGATGCTCTCCACCACGCCCCGGCCCCCGACCGTGGGCTACGTCTGTGACGACGTGCCGTGTCGCCTCGCCGGCGCGGCCGAGTGCATCGCCGCGCTCGGTGCTCGCCTCGGCGCGGCGGGCGCGCCCCGCAACGGCGCGGTGTGGGAGCCGAGTCCGTGCCTCGGTCTCTGCGACTTCGCCCCTGCCGCGCTGGTCGACGGCCGCGCGGTGCCGGCCTCGGATCCGCAGGCCGTGGCCGACGCGCTCGCGAGCGCCGTCGCCGCGCGCCGCAGCCTGGGCGGCCCGCCGCCCGCCGGCGAGCCGCCGCGCCCTCATGTCGCCGCGACGGGCTCCGCGCCCCTCCTCCGGCGGGTCCTTGCCGGCGTGGACGCGCGGGATCTCGACGCGTATGCGGCGCACGGCGGCCTGGCCGGTCTCCGCGCGGCGCGCCGGCTCGGGCCGGCCGGCATCGTCGCCGCGCTCAAGTCGAGCCGGCTGACCGGTCGCGGCGGCGCCGCCTTTCCGGCCGCGACGAAGTGGGAGGCCGTCGCCCAGCATCCCGCCCGGCCCCACTACGTGGTGGTCAACGCGGACGAGTCGGAGACCGGCACGTTCAAGGACCGGATCCTCCTCGAGTGGGATCCCTACGCCGTCCTGGAGGGCGCGGCGATGGCCGCCTACGCGTGCGGGGCTGAGCGCATCTTCATCTACATCCGCGGCGAGTACCGACACGGACACGAGCGGCTGGCTCACGCCATCCGGGAGGTGGCGCGGCGCAACGCCTTCGGCGAGGCGCTGGGCGGCGACACGCGCGTCGCGTTCGAGCTGCGGCGCGGCGCCGGCGCCTACATCTGCGGCGAAGAGACGGCGCTCCTCAACTCGATCGAGGGGAAGCGTGGCGAGCCGCGCTCGAAGCCCCCCTTCCCCGTCCACTACGGCCTCTTCGGCCTGCCCACCGTGATCAACAACGTCGAGACGCTCGCCTGCGTGCCCGGGATCCTGGCCGATGGCCCCGACGCCTTCGGGGCTCTCGGGACTCCGGACTCGCCCGGCACCAAGCTCTTCTCGGTGTCGGGCCACGTCGCGAGGCCCGGAGTCTTCGAGGTTCCCTCCGGGACGACGCTTCGCGCCGTGATCGAGCTGGCCGGCGGGGTTCGGGCCGGCCACCGGCTGCGCGCGATCCAGTGCGGCGGCGCGGCGGCGACCATGCTGGATGCGGCGGACCTCGACCGACCACTGACCGCCGAGGGGCTTCGCCCCCGCGGCGCCACGGTGGGCTCGGGCGCGATCGTGGTCCTGGACGAGACCGCTGACATCCTGGACGTCATCCGCCGCGGCGCGGAGTTCTTCGCCCACGAGTCCTGCGGCCAGTGCGTGCCGTGCCGCATCGGCACCCAGCGCCAGGTCGAGCTTCTCGCCCGGCTCGCGGCCGGCGAGGACGTCTCGGGCCTGCTCGGCGAGGTCGCCCTCGCCATGAAAGACGCCTCCATCTGCGGGCTCGGCCAGACCGCGGCCAGCATGGTCCAGTCCGGGCTCCAGCAGCTGCGCGCGTCATGAGCGACCCGGTCTCGCTGACGATCGACGGGCGCGAGGTGAGCGTCCCCGCGGGGACGACCATCCTCGGCGCCTGCGAGCAGCTCGGCGTCGACACTCCCACGCTCTGCTGGGGCCAGACCCTGATCCCCCAGAACGCGTGCCGCGTCTGCGTGGTGGAGCTGGAGGGCGCGCGGGTCCTCGCCCCCGCGTGCCAGCGCCGCGTCGAGGCGGGCATGCGCATCCGGACCGACAGCGAGCGGGTACGCCACTCCCGGAAGCTCGTCCTCGAGTTCCTCGCCTCCTCGGTCGACGTGTCGACGGCGCCCAGCCTCCAGGCCTACCTCCGGCGCTACGACGGGCATCCGGAGCGCTTCGCCGGAGGGCGCACCGTGGCGGCTCCGCCCAAGCTCGACAACGAGGCCTACGTCCGCGACTACGCGAAGTGCATCCTCTGCTACAAGTGCGTCCAGGCCTGCGGCTTCGAGTGGCAGAACACGTTCGCGATCGCGGTCGCCGGCCGGGGATTCGGCGCCCGGATCGCCACCGAGTACGAGACGCCGCTCCCCGACTCGGCCTGCGTCTACTGCGGGAACTGCATCGCCGTGTGCCCGACCGGGGCGCTCGTGGGGCGGGCCGAGTTCGACCTCCGCCAGGCGGCGCGCTGGGACGAGGATGCTCAGACGCGCACGGACACGATCTGCCCGTACTGCGGGGTCGGCTGCGTCCTGACGCTCCACGTCCAGGACAACCGCATCGTCAAGGTCACCTCGCCGTTCGACCACGACGTCACGCGCGGCAACCTCTGCGTCAAGGGCCGCTTCGGCTGGGCCTACGTCCACGCGACCGGCGAGGACCCCGCGCCGCCGCGCGCCGACCAGCCCTCGAGGCCGACGAAGCCGACGTCCATGGCGTCCGCAGACCCCTCCGGCGCCGCCTGACCGCTCGCGCCGCCCGGCCCTTCCGCCTCGTCGCGGGCATTCAGAGAGCGACCGGAGTCCTCGGGGTTTGCCGAGCGCTCCGGCCGGCACCTCCGTGCCTCGGCCAGTGTCGTTCCACGCTCGGAAGCTTGTCGAGTCCGCCCAGAAGCGCTTGCATCGGCACGCACGTCCGCAGGATCTGCGGGAACTGGATCAGACCTTCTCGCGGCGGCTGACTCGTGCGCATCACGGACCTCTCCGACCCTCGTCCAAGCCGTGCGCCCTTCCGGCGTGGTACAACAGGTCGAGGTCGTAGGGCGGCACGTTCGGGCTGGGGGTCAGGCGTCCAAGGCGAGCGCGAGCAGCTTGGAGTCTCCTTCGGGAGGCGGCGCACGCTACCATGGAAATCTCGGAGCACAAGCAATGTCATCGCTCACGGAAGCACCGCGGCCCAAGGCCGTGCTCGTCGGCGTGCAACTCCCAGGCGTCACCGACGCGGAGCAGCGGTCGTCGCTGATGGAGCTCAAGCGCCTGTGCAAGACGCTCGGCTTCGAGGTCGTCGGCGAGGTGACGCAGAAGCGCAAGGGTCTCGGCGCGGCCACGCTGCTCGGCGAAGGCAAGCTGGTGGAGCTGGCCGCCTGGACCGGCGGCACGGGTGTCGTCCCCAAGGGACCCCCCGGCAAGAAGAAAGCAACCGAAGAAGACGACGAGGAAGACGGGACCGAGACGCGGCACCCCACCGCGCCGCTCGTGCCCACGGGGGAGCCGCGCGCCACCGTCGTCGTCGTCGACCACGAGCTATCGCCTCGTCAGCTCCGCAACATCGAGGGCGCGACCTCGGCCGAGACGGTCTTCGACCGGACGGGCGTGATCATCGAGATCTTCCATCGGCACGCGTCGAGCCGACCGGCACGGCTGCAGGTCGAGATTGCGCGGCTCACCTATGTGGCCCCCAGGCTGCGCGAGACCGGCGGCGGCGACCGCCAGCGCGGCGGCATCGGGGGGAGGGGCGCGGGCGAGTCCTCCGTGGAGCTCGATCGCCGCAAGATTCGGGATCGCATCTCCGAGCTCAAGACGGAGCTGGCCGCCATCGAAGACGAGTCAAAGACGCGACGGGCGAGGCGTCAGGACGCGCCGCGCGTCGCGCTGGTCGGGTACACCAACGCGGGCAAGTCGTCTCTGATGCGCGCGCTCACCGGCTCGCACGCGCTCGTCGCCGACAAGCTGTTCGCGACCCTCGACACCACGGTCCGCGCGCTGTCGCCCGAGACTCGGCCGCGCATCTTGGTGTCGGACACGGTGGGATTCATCAAGAAGCTCCCGCACGACCTCGTCGCCAGCTTCCGCTCGACGCTGGACGAGGCGCTCGAAGCGTCACTGCTGCTGCAGATCGTCGATGCGGCGGACCCGGTCTTCCGCGATCAGATGCGGGTCACCCGCGAGGTGCTGGACGAGATCGGCGCCGGCGACGTGCCGTGGATCCTCGTCCTCAACAAGATCGACCAGGTCGCCCCGGCCGATCGAGAGGAGCTCTTGAGGGAGTTCCCGGCCGCGCTGCTCGTCTCGTCCAAGAACCCCGCGGATGTCGGGCGGGTGCGGGATGCGATCATCGGGGCCTTCGAGACGAGCATGACCGAGGTCGAGCTCGTCGTCCCGTACGAGGCGGGCCGCGCGATCGGGGAAATCCACAAGGTCCGCGTGATCTCGGAATCCTACGAAGGGGACGGCGTGCACTACCGAGTGCGGGCCTCCGCGGGCGCGATCGAGCGGATACGGGCGATGCTGCGCTAGAGAGGGCGCGGTCAGCCTCATCGGCGCGCTCCGGAGCATCTGCCCGACACCCCCCTATGGATGCTGGCTCGCGCTCGCTTTCTACCGCACAGCGACCGATGCGTCTCTCGCCAGGCCATGGGGCTGCTCGGGCCCCCGCTACTTGTCGGCCGTGCGCGGAGCCGCAGTCCGCCCCTCGAGGCGCTCGGTCCTCGCCCGCTGAGTGGCGGCCCTATAATGCGAAAGCACGTGGCTCGCGGGTTCACCCCGTCGAGCGGCAGTCTGGCCCTGGGAGGCTCGCCCCGATGACAGGCTCGATACCTGAGCAACCGGCGAACGCCCGCTGCCGCCGCCTCACGAGCCGCCTCACCGTGGCGGGACTGGCGCTCTGGACGCTCGTGGCCGGAGCCGGGCTCGCCGCGGGTCAGCCGGTCCCCTCGACCGGGGCTCCGCCGCCCCCGGCCGCCCGCCCTGCGCCAGATGGCGCGGAGAAGGCCCACCGGGTACTCCTTCTCTACGGCGAGCCGCGGCTCACCCCGGCCATCGTGGCCGTCGACGCGGCGATCCGGTCGACGATCGAGTCCCGATTGCGGGGCCCGATCTCCTTCTACACCGAGTATCTGGACCTCAACCTCTTCGACGGCGACGTCCCCCAGCCCGAGCTCCGCGCGTTGCTCCGGCGGAAGTACGCCACGCGCCCCATCGACCTGATCATGGCGGGCGGCAGTCGTCCGCTCCGGGTCGCGCTACACAACCGACGGGACCTCTTCTCGAGCGCGCCTGTGGTGTTCGTGGCCGTGGACCCGAAGGCGGCCGCCGACCTCCGGCTCGAGGCCGACGTCACGGGCACGTGGCTCCACATGGGCTGGACGGAGACAGTCGATCTAGCGCGCCGCCTCCAGCCCGGCACGCGACGGGCCGTCGTGGTCGGGGGAACGTCTCCCTCCGATCGGGTCTGGCTAGACCAAGCGCGCCAGCAGCTGGCTACGCAGGCCGGCCCGGTCGAGATCGGTTACCTCACCGGTCTCGCCTTGGAGGACGTCCAGCAGGCGGTTGCGACCCTCCCCGCGCACACCGTTGTCCTGGTCGGCCCCTTCCTGCGCGACGCGACGGGCCACGACTTCGCCACGTCCGACGCGATCAGGCGGATCGCCGCGGCTTCCACCGTGCCGACCTACGGCCTCACGGAGGCCGCTCTAGGAACCGGGGCCGTCGGAGGGTATGTGGTGAACTACGAGGCCCACGGCCAGGCGGCCGGGGACGTGGCGCTCCGCGTCCTCGCCGGCGAGCGGCCGTCACCGACGGAGGCGGGCACCAACGTCACGATGGTCGACGCCCGCCAGCTCGAGCGGTGGCGCCTCGACGCGCGACGGTTGCCCGCCGGCAGCGTCGTTCGCTTCCGGCAGCCCTCCGTGTGGGAACAGTACCGGTGGTGGGTCGTGGCCGCGGCCAGTGCGCTGCTCCTCCAGAGCGCGCTGATCGGAGGGCTGTTCGTCCAACGTGCCCTGCGCCGCCGCGCCCAGGCACGTCTGGCCGAGAGCGTGGAGCAGATCCAGACCCTGGCCGGCCGGCTGATCACTGCGCAGGAAGAGGAACGCCGCCGGATTGCCCGGGAGTTGCACGACGGGATCAATCAGAAGCTCAGCGCGCTCTCGATCGCCCTCACGACATTGGGGCGCCGCGCCCCCTCCCGCGCGGCCGACCTGACCGACGCGCTGGCGCGGCTGCAGGAGCGAGCCGCCGGGCTGGTCGAGGAGATCCGGCAGCTCTCCCACGAGCTCCACCCCGGGGTGCTCCAGCATGTCGGCCTGGTGGCCGCGCTCCAGGGGCACTGCGAAGAGTTCGAGGAGGAGTACGGACTGGCCATGACCTTCCAGGCCGACGGGGACCTCGGTGTCGTGCCGATCGATCGCGCGCTGTGCCTCTACCGCGCGACGCAGGAGGCGCTCGGCAATGTCGCCAAGCACGCGAAGGCCCGCCACGTTCGAGTCAGTGTGGTCCGCGACCACGACGGCGTCCGGCTGGCCGTCGCCGACGACGGGTGCGGGTTCGACGCGACGGAGGCCCGGAACCGCGGCGGACTCGGTCTGATCAGCCTCCACGAGCGCGTTCGCCTCGTGGGCGGGCAGGTCACGATCCGCACCGACCCGCACGCGGGCACGGAGATACGGATCCTGGTGCCGCTTCCCGAGAGCCCGGATGCCCCGCCCGACGGTCCTACTCGCTGACGACCATCCCGTCGTCGCCGAGGGTCTCGCGAGCCTGCTGCGCGACGACTTCACCCTGGTCGGCACGGTGACCGACGGCGCCAGCCTGCTCGACGCGGCCCGGCGACTCGGTCCGGACGTGATCGTCACCGACGTCTCCATGCCGGGGATGAGCGGGCTCGATGCGCTGCGCCGGATCCGGGGGGACGGCCTCGCCGTCAAGGTCATCTTCCTGACCGTGCACGCGGACGTCCGCCTGGCCAGCGAGGCGCTCCGCGCGGGGGCGACCGGCTTCGTGCTGAAGGACGCCGCCGGCACGGAGCTCATTGCCGCGATTCGTGAGGTGCTGCGCGGGCGGATCTACGTGACTCCGCGCCTCGCGCCGGACGTGCTGGCGGCCCTGGCGAGGCCAGGGGTGCCGGCAGATCGGCTCACGGTGCGACAGCGCGAGGTGCTGCGGATGATCGCCGCCGGGCGGACGATGAAGGAGATCGGCGCGGCGCTGGGACTGTCGACCCGTACGGTCGAGGGCCACAAATACCAGATGATGCAGGCCCTGGGGGTCCAGACCACGGCCGAGCTCATCCGGCACGCCCTCGAGCACGGCCTCACCACGCCGCCCCAGGCCTAGCCCGCCCCTCCCCCGGACTTCTTCGGGGGTCCCCCGGAATTCTCCGAATAGCGCGGGTGGCCGCCCGGTGCCTAGAGTCGGCGCATGGGTCGGCCGCGGGTACTCCTCGCCGAAGACAATCCGGTGATGGCGGCGGAGCTGCGCGCGCTCCTCGAGCCGGAGCTCAACGTCGTGGCCACGGTCGCGGACGGCGCGGCGCTCGTGGCGGCGGCCGACACGGCGCGCCCCGACGTGATCGTCACCGATATCGTCATGCCGCACCGCAGTGGGATCGACGCGACGGCCGAGCTGCTGCGGCGGCACCCCAACATCCGGGTCGTGCTCGTCACGGTCCATGACGACGCCGCCCTCGTCGAGCGCGGGCGGGCCGCGGGCGCCCTGGGCCACGTCCTGAAGGTCGCCGCCGCCACCGACCTCATGCCGGCCGTCCAGGCAGCGTTGCGCAACGAGCGGTACACCTCCTCGCGGCTCCGCGGGCGCCCGTCGGAACGGTAGCGGAGCGCGGGAAAAGGATCCCGACAGGGACATGAACGAGACTGGGCGCCGGCTGCAGGCCGGCAAGAGGAAGCCGGAGCCGTTCGACCTCCTGAGCGCCCTCCGCCCCACTCCTGACGGTTGAGGCCGCCCCGTGCCATTGACAGGGTGCCCGCGTCAGAGCCAGCCGCGATCCGAGGGTAGGCGGCGCGCCGGCGCGATTCGGGCGGCGCGATTCGGGAGAGCGTTCAGGCCACCACACCCGAGTGCCGGGTCCAGCGGCTCGGCGGAGAGGAGCGAGAGATGCCAACACGAAGTGTCTGGTCCCGCGTAGCGGCCCTGCTCGTCGCGGGCGGGCTGTGGGCGTGGCTCGCGCCCGTTGAGGCGCAGACGCCGACCAAGAAGCCGAACATCCTGATCATCTGGGGGGACGACATCGGGCAATCGAACCTGAGCGTCTTCACCAAGGGATTGATGGGATACCGGACCCCGAACATCGACCGGATCGCCAACGAGGGCATGCTCTTCACCGACTACTACGCCGAGCAGAGCTGCACGGCGGGCCGGGCCGCGTTCATCATGGGCCAGAGCGTGTTCCGGTCCGGGCTCTCCAAGGTCGGACTCCCGGGGGCCGCGCAGGGCATGCGCGCGGAGGATCCGACCATCGCCGAGCTGCTCAAGCCGCTCGGCTACGCTACGGGCCAGTTCGGCAAGAATCATCTCGGCGATCGCGACGAGCATCTGCCGACGATGCATGGCTTCGACGAGTTCTTCGGCAACCTCTACCACCTGAACGCCGAGGAGGAGCCGGAACTCCGCGACTACCCGTCCGAGAAGGACTTCCCCGGCTTCCGCCAGAAGTACGGCCCGCGCGGCGTGCTCCACACCTGGGCGAATCCGGACGGCACGCAGCGCATCGACAACACCGGCCCGCTGACGCGGAAGCGGATGGAGACGGTGGACGATGAGTTCCTGGCGGGCGCCGTCGATTTCATCAAGCGCCAGAACTCGGCCAACAAGCCATTCTTCGTCTGGTTCAACACCACCGGTATGCATTTCCGGACGCACGCCAAACCGGCGAGTCTCGGGCAATCCGGCCGGTGGCAATCCGAGTACCACGACGCGATGATCGACCATGACAAGCGCGTCGGCGAGCTCCTGAAGCTTCTCGACGACCTCGGCATCGCCAACGACACGTTCGTCATGTACTCGACCGACAACGGGCCGCATCGCAACAGCTGGCCCGATGCCGGCATGACTCCGTTCCGCAACGAGAAGAACTCGAACTGGGAAGGCGCGTACCGCGTGCCCGCCATGGTGCGGTGGCCGGGACACATCAAGCCGGGCGCCGTCTCCAACGAGATCGTCAGCCATATGGACTGGCTGCCGACGTTCCTGGCCATGGCCGGCGACCCCAACATCAAGGACGAGCTCCTGAAGGGCCACCAGGCGGGCAACAAGACGTTCAAGGTGCACCTGGACGGCTACAACCAGCTGCCGTACCTGACCGGCGAGCAGCCGGCCAGCGCGCGCAAGGAGTTCTTCTACTTCTCCGACGACGGGGATCTGGTCGCGCTCCGCTACGACAACTGGAAGGCCGTGTTCGCGCAACAGCGGGCCGAAGGGACCATGCTCGTGTGGAGCGAGCCGTTCGTCAAGACGCGGCTGCCGTGGCTCTTCAACCTGCGCACGGACCCCTACGAGCACGCGACCGTCACCTCGAACACGTACTGGGACTGGTACTTCGATCACGTGTACCTGCTGGTTCCGATGCAGACGTACGTGGGTCAGTTCCTGCAGACGTTCAAGGAGTATCCGCCGCGTCAGAAGGCGGCGAGCTTCACCGTCGACCAGGTCATGGAGGCTCTCACCGACAGCCTCGGATCGAAGTAGGAGGGATCCCTCTCGGCTCGGGCGACGCTGTCTCCCGTATAGCGTGTGGGAGGCAGCGTCGCCCCACCCGACCAGCCAATAGAGCCGTGGAACAGCACGCCAATCGCATGGAGGGAGCCATGAGGGCGATCATCGCAACGGGACTGGCGATCGCCCTCTGCGGACTCCTGGCCGCCGCGCCAGCACGCGCGGCGGATCCCGCCGAGGATCCGGCGGGAACGCTGGAAGAGTCGCCGGAGGCGAGGCCGCCAGCGGCGCCCGTCGAGCTCGACGGCCACGTCCTTTTCCGGGTCGTCGGCTCCCGATCGTTTCCAGCCGCCGAGCGTGCCCGCACCATCCGCGAGAAGATCGTGGCCCTTGCCCGGAATCCGTCGGAGCGGTCCGAGTCCATTCAAACGGTGGACGGCGCGCTCTCGACGAGGATCGTCAGCGGGGAGCTCCTGATCATGCGCGTGGTGGATGCCGACGCGCGCGCCGAGGGTCTCGAGCATTCGGAGCGCCCGCTGGTCGCGCTCGGCCACGCCATGAACATTCGAACCGCGATCGAGCAGTACCGCCGGGATCGAAGCCCGCAGGTACTGCTCAGACGTGCGCTGCAGGCAGCCGCGGCGACCGCGCTTGCGCTCCTCACGCTCTGGCTGGTGCTCCGCGCGCTGCACGGCATCCGGCGCGTCATCGAGACGCGCTACAAGGCGCGAATCCAGGGGGTGACGATCCAGTCCGTCGAGGTCATCCGAACCGAGCGGCTCTGGACGATCCTGTCCGGCGCGTTTCGGACACTGCGATGGCTCCTCGTTCTGGCCCTGCTCTACGCGTACCTCGACTTCGTCCTTGGACTCTTCCCCTGGACCCGACGGCTGTCCACCCAGCTGGCCGACCTCGTGCTCGATCCGCTCGCCACCATGGGCCGCGGTATGACCGACTACCTCCCCAATCTGGTCTTTCTGGCGATCCTGGTGGTGCTCGTGCGATGGGTGCTGAGCGTGGCGCGGCTGCTCTTTGCTGCCATCGAGCGCGGGACGCTGACAATCTCGAAGTTCGAGCCGGACTGGGCCCAGCCGACCTACAAGCTCGTCCGGCTCCTGGTCGTGGTGTTCGCACTGGTCGTCGCCTATCCGTACATCCCCGGCGCCGAATCGCCCGCGCTCCGGGGCCTGTCGCTGTTCTTCGGGATTCTCCTGTCCGTGGGATCGTCCTCCACCATCTCGAACATCATCGCCGGCTACAGTCTGACGTACCGCCGGATGTTCAAGGTGGGCGACCGCGTCAGAATCGACAACGTGACGGGTGACGTGGTGGAGGTCCGGTTGCTCGTGACTCACCTGCACACGATCAAGAACGAGGAGGTCATCGTCCCGAACTCGAAGATCCTCGGCAACGAGGTCGTCAACTACAGCTCGCTCGCGCGCGCCCGCGGTCTGATCCTGCACACCACCGTGGGGATCGGCTACGAAACGCCGTGGCGCCAGGTCGTAGCGATGCTGCGAATGGCCGCGAGCCGCACGACGGGGCTGCTCGAGGACCCCGAGCCATTCGTCCTGCAGACAGCGCTGGCCGACTTCGCCGTGACGTACGAGCTGAATGCCTACTGTGACAACGCGCAGGCGATGACCGCACTGTACTCGGACATGCACCGCAACATCCTGGACGTGTTCAACGAATATGGCGTGCAGATCATGACGCCGGCCTACGAAGGCGATCCGGCGGAGCCAAAGATCGTTCCGAAGGAGCTCTGGTACGCTCCACCTGCGGTGGGACGGGCCGAGAATGAGCCCAGGTCCGTCAACCCGCGGGGATCGACTAGCGCGTGACGGATCCCTTGGCTGCGATTCCGATCGAATCAACGGTCAAGAACGCGGTGTGACAGGGAGATTCGCATGAGCCAGGAGGGAGCGGCGCCCGCGGATCCACGGGTGAACATGGCCGGAGAACGGACGGGTCTGGCCCGTTTCAGAACCCAGCTGGCGCTGGATCGGACGACGCTCGCCTGGATGAGAACGACGCTGGCCATGGCGAGCTTTGGCTTTGCGCTGGTCGGATTCTTCCGCTCTCTGCGTGGACAGGCGCCGACCGCGGAGAACATCCGGCTGCACGAGGGCGCCATCCGGTTCGGCGTGGCGCTGATCGTGCTGGGGACCGGCGCCATGGCGCTCGCCGGATTGTCTCACTGGCTGACGTTGCGAAGGCTCCAGCGGGGACAACCCCTGGGGGTGACCAAGTGGCCATTGGCGCTCATGCTGGGGTTCCTGCTGACCGTCATGTGCATCGCGGGCCTGTGGTCGCTGTTCGCCTGGTGAGCGGCGCGATCGTGACCCCGCCCCACGGCGCCGGGCGCCGGCGTGTGCGCGTCGGACGCGCCGCCGCAACTCGGTGATGCCAATCGCCGAGGTGCCCGCCACGGGACTGGATTTCTCGCTGGTCCGTATCCGCCACCGAAGTGTGGGTCGGCCCGCGACTCCGCCACTTCGTCGGGGACGCGGTCCACACCGGACTCGTGCCGGAAACGAGGTTCCCGCGCTCGAGAGTGCTGTGACCACCGGTCCTGGGACGACGCGTCGCGCGACTTCTCGCTCCGGCTGGCGCGTCGCTCAATGGCACTCGCGGGGCATCGTCACGTGGTGACGGAGGGGGACCGCATGGCACCAGCCGACGTACGGACGAGATCCGCGCTCGGGTATCAGCTGGCGGCGGCCGTGGCCCTCGCGCTTCTCGTGGGCGGCTGCGCGAGCGTGGGGCCCGCGGTCCTGGCGCGCGACCGGTTCGACTACAGCTCTGCCGTGTCGGACTCGTGGAAGCGTCAGACGCTCCTCAACATCGTGAAGCTCCGGTATCTCGACTCCCCGATCTTCCTGGACGTCGCGTCGATCGTGAGCGGGTATCAGCTCCAGACCACGGTTTCGGCCAGCGGGACCGCCTCCGTCGAGGCGTCCACCGTGCCCACCATCGGCTCCTTCCTGAACTTCGGAGCGCAGGGGAGCTACACCGACCGGCCCACCATCACCTTCGTGCCTCTGACCGGGGACCAGTACATCCGCGGGATCGTGACCCCGCTCCGGCCCGAGCAGGTGTTCTCGGCGATCCTGGCGGGCTGGCCAGCAGAGGCGCTCCTGTTCACCACGGTGAACACCTTGAACGGGCTCGGCAACCAGCGGTTCGCGGGGGTGTCGCCGCGCGCCGCGGATCCGCGCTTCCTGCGTGTCGTGCGGCTGATGGGAAGCTTGCAGGCGTCGAGCGCGGTGGGATTTCGCTTCGCGGAGGGCAAGCCGCCCGCCACGCGGACCATCATGTTCTTCCGGCGAACGGAGCTGACCGATCAGGAGCTCCAGGAGATCGAGGAGGTGCGGCAGCTTCTCGGCCTCGATCCCGAGGCCACGGAGTTCGAGCTGGTATTCGGCCCGACGGCGGCGTCGAGGCGGGAGATCGCGGTGCAGACCCGCTCCCTGGTGCAGATCCTCATGGAGGTCGGGGGCCAGGTGAGCGTGCCGGCCGCGCACATCGCCGAGGGGCGGGCGACGCCCGGCCTCACCGACGCCCCGGGCGGTCCCGAGATTCTCCGCTACATGCGCATCCACAGCTCGACGGAGCGGTCGGCGCAGGCCTTCCTCTCCGTCCCGTACCGGGACCACTGGTTCTGGATCGACGACCGGGACCTGGCGACGAAGCGCAACTTCACCCTCCTGATGCTGCTCTTCGCGCTGGCCGACACCGGAGACAAGAAGGCGGTGCCGCTCCTCACGATCCCGGCCCAGTGAGGCGAGCCCCCCGGG